>CAVTBD010000003.1:0-839572 GCA_963732875.1 uncultured Alphaproteobacteria bacterium
CGGCATTGTGGAAATCAGGCATCGGAAGCTTTCGGTTGAGCTTCCGGGCGGTCCTAGGTTGGGTATTCGGTGTCGGCATCAGCCGACCCAGATCGACTGTCCCAGGTGAGCGGTGTCGGCGACACCAGCCATCCTGTTCACGAGGTCACCTTATAGCGGAAACCTGAAGCGCATCTGCACGCGACGTACTACAGGTAACCTCGCTTTTGCCAGAACGATTCGGCGGCGGGATGAAGCGGGACTCCGAGCGGTGCTTCGGGCGTATCCCGGCACATCCTGTCGAGCGGCAGCGGGCCGTTTCCTTCCCATGCGATCGCCTCGCGGCGGGCCTCGAGTTCGGCACAAAATCGGCTAATCATATCGCCGTCGGCATCTGCGTGGACGAACACGGGCCAGCCGGAAAAATCAAGAGTGGGAATGTCCCCTGGTAGCGTCGGATAGAGGCTTTTGGATAGATAGTCGCGTCGGTAGCCCATCGCCTCGAGCCGCGTCATAGTTTGGTCCTCGATCTTCAGCACGCGCAGCCCGGCGGGAACGACGGCATCGGCCCAACCATGAACGCCTTCGTCGAAAACGCCGGTTAGTTCGCCGCGAACGAGGGCTTCGAATTTTGCCGTGCCCGGATACGGAATGTGGCCGATTTTGTGCACCTCTCCGCCCCACGCGAGTATGTCGGCAAGCGAAAAACCTGCGGCATTGAAGATATCTTCCAGCATAAGGTGAAGCCAATGTTCCTCGCGCCCACGCAGGCCGATCCTGAGAGGATATTTAGCGCGACCGATGTCTTCGACACTCGCAAGGCCAGTCGCGCCGTGGACGGCGAACAGGCATTGATCACGCGATGGCAACACCGTGATAGCGCGAACGGGTTGTGGCGTGGGGAAATGCGACCCTTTGCCACGATAGGCGACAGTCAACGCCGATGAAGGATTGAGAAAGGCAAAATCCGTCTTTCCCGCGACGACCCGCTGGATACCGTCCAGGGTGCTCGATGCGCTGAGGGTGATCCACGACCCGTCTTTGGCCTTAAGGCTGAGTTCCGGTTCGATGTATGGTTCGTCGGCAAGTGCAGTCATTGCCGCCGCGGTTTCCATGATGAACCGCGCCCGCATCGTGCCGGCACCTATAGTGCGCGGTGTTGGGTCAGCTGGCATTGCCGTTTCTCTCCCCGTGCCCTAGTAGCGCTCGTTCCACCGTGTGTCGATCGCCTAACATTATAAGGAAACTTCGTCGGCCGCGAAAATCTTTGCCCCTAAGGCGCACACGATGTCGACCAAAAAAACATCTTCCTTGCGTATCGGTGGTCAGGCGGGCGGGCATTTCTTTGTGGCGGCTGCTTCTATAAGGTTAATGCCGTAGACCCCGCCTATGCGGACGAGATCCGCCGCAAACGGGCCGACAAGCTGTGATTCCTTGTGCCCGGGCAATGATGCGGCCAGACGTTACTCTCGCAACGGTAGTACGGAAATTAGGCGAAGCGGGGAAATTGGTATCGATGCGCTGCCCTTGCACGTCGTTTTTACGTGAGAGTATGTGGTCGATACCAGTCACCAGTGCTTCCGCCTAATGTGCGCGAAAGTTTTTGTGCGGTAAGGACGCGGCACATCTAAATCTCCTCATCAGCTACAAGTCTGGAATTCAGATGCAAAATTTCGTGGAGGAAATTAGTGATCTTCCGGCCCCTCTCGTAAAGAAGGCGCAAGCTGTCAGCGACATCAAGGTTGAGCGTCGCAGGAAGACCAAGAAGAAGTGATTTTCTCGTGAGGAGTGGTCTTGTGCTCTGCAACGAGGACGGTGAAATGGGGGAGGACATAAGGAAATTTCGAGAGAGTCACGTCCAGGTACGACCACTATCGGATGCGTTGGGTGCCGAGATAATTGGTGTGGATGTAAGCCAGCCATTGTCCCGCGAAACCGTTCGGGCCGTTCGAGAAACGTGGCTCAATCATCATGTTATCGTGCTCAGGGATCAGAATTTAGAAGTCCAGGATCAACTCCGTTTCGCCAGTTATCTCGGCGAGATTGGTAAAAGAACTAGCGAAGTTGATGGGCGGAAAAGCGACGACGGTTTGCCGCAAGGTACGATGTACGTCTCCAACATCAGGGAGAACGGCCGACCCATCGGCTATTTGCCCGATGGTGAGATGCAGTTCCATATCGATATGTGTTACATCGAGCGGCCCGTTGCTGGCGCAGTTCTTTACGCTATCGAAGTCCCCCCCGAGGGTGGCGACACGATGTTCAGCAACCTTGTAAAAGTATTTGCCTCTTTACCCGAAGAGATTAAGCAACGGCTGGTCGGGGCTTCGGCGACGCATTACTACGATCAGCCGGTGACAACGCGCGATACCAACACCCTAAATGGCGAAAGTAGGCATTTCAGTCATCCTGTGGTGCGTACCCATCCGGAGACAGGATTGAAATCGCTTTTTGTTAACAGGTTAATGACTTCCCGAATCGAAGGACTCGAGCCCAAGGAAAGTGATCGGTTGCTTGAGATGCTCTTCAATCGAATTGAACAACCGGAATTTGTCTACAGGCATGTCTGGCGCCCGGGCGATCTTTTGGCGTGGGATAACAGATGTACAGCTCACGCCAGAACCGATTTCGATCCCAAGGCGCGGCGGCTTTTGAGGCGTGTGGTACTTCAGGGCGACAAGCCGTCCCAATCGCCACAAGAAAGCGAACAGATAAAACAGGAAGGAATTCGATCATAGGCATCAGGTGCCCCTGATCAAATGCCATATGGAAAAGGGGGCGTGTCTCGGAAAAATGGTTGCTTGTTGTCTTTTAGCATTTAAGCGCGTGCGGTAAGCGGAGAATATCTGTCGACGATGGGGCGGCAGCCTAATATTGGGCCGCCAACGCTGCCAAAACACGAGGGAACAACCGATGAAAAATAGCCTTCTGCTAGCCACTTCCTGTTGCATCGCGCTCGCCACACAGTCGGCCGGCGCGCAGGATAGGTTCGATGGCAAGACGATTACCGTTACGATCGGCTCAGCTGCTGGCGGCAGCTACGACGCCTATGGGCGGCTGATGGCTCGTCATATGGGCTCGCACGTGCCCGGTAGCCCGACCATGGTGGCGAAGAATATGCCGGGCGCTGGTGGTGCCCGCGCTGCCGCTTACATCTTTAACATCGCAGCCAGGGACGGCACCGAACTCGGTGCCACGATCAACACAGTTGCCGTCTTCAAGATGTTCTTTCCCAAGAAAGCCAAATTCGACGTGGGCAAGTTCAACTGGATCGGTACCGTGGCGAGTCCCGCCAACGTGCTCGTCGTATGGCACACCGCCGGTATCAAGACCCTTGAAGACGCCAGGAATTTGAAGAAGCCAATTCCCATTGGTGCCACCTCGCCGTATGCCCCTCAGGCATGGTATCCCCTAATGGCTGAGCGTCTGTTCGGCGCCAAGTTCAAGGTCGTTACTGGCTACAAGGGTGGGGCCGACGTGAATCTGGCCATGGAGAAAGGCGAGGTCCTCGGCCGCGGCGAGAATTCATGGATATCGTACGAGTTCCAGCATCCCCAGTGGATAAAAGAAAAAAAGATCATTCCGCTGTTTCAGATAACATTCACGCGCGATCCTCAGTTGAAGAACGTACCGACGCTGCTGGAACTGGCGCGTAAAGATGATGACCGTCGGGTCATTTCCCTTTCGACGGCGACCGAAAGTATGGGCCGTTCCTTGATGGGGCCGCCAGGCCTGGCACCTAGCGTTGTTGCCACCCTGCGCAAGGCATTCATGGATACCGTCAATGACCCTAAGCTGCTAGCCGACGCAAGGCGCGAACGTCTTCCTATTCAGCCAATAGAGGGCACTAAGCTGCAGAAGCTGGTCGAAGACATTGCCAATACGCCGCCGGAAGTGATCGAAAACTTCAAAGCCGCCACGATGCCTCCTAAAAGCATCCACCAAAAATGATGGCATTGCTAGGACGCGCAACCATAGACGTGCCGACAAAGCAAACGCGCAAGGGGAGGGCTGATCTCTCCGGCATTGCATAAAATCTGTGGCCGGGGGCTGCCTCGGCCTGTAGTGGAAGTGCCCGAAGAAGGTGTGGAAAAAATTCGTGAGGTGCTTGATGCAGCTGGTGCCGTTCTACGCGCCAAAGCTGCGTAAACTGGATAATCTCTGTCTTGTGGTCCGTGGAAATTTCGCGTGCCAAGCGCGTAACAGAGGATAATCGGCATGCTTACCAGTCACTATGGGGCAAAAGTTGGTCCGAGATCCAAATGGGCTGACAAACTCATCGAAGAGCTCAATCGGATGGTCAATGAGCAGTTCGAATCGCCGGAATTTCGTCTTCTTGCCGAAACGCCCCTGACTTTGGAGCGCGCGAAATTTTATTCCGCGGTTATCGTTATCTATGGAAACAATCGCCGTGACTGCTGGGCCTTTGTCCAGGCACGCTCTCCTTACGACGTCAAGCAAGCGATCTGGCAGCATGAAAAAGATGAGTTGATTTATGATTCACGTGCGGGCACTGACCATGTGACGTTGATAAGTCGTGAGGCCCTTGCTCTTGGGATGACACAAGAAGAACTAGAGGCCGTTCAGCCGACGCCTCTTATACGAGCAGCACTGCTATCCTTCACACACCTTGCTAGTCAACTTCATTGGCTCGGAGCACTCACGGCGTCGCACTTTCTTGAGCGGCGCAATAACCCAACTCTTCTGTCGGACGGCCGCAATTCGACTGTCCGTTGGCGGGATCGACTTATTAATGAACTTGGGATTGATCCTGTACGTCTAAGTTCTTCTAACGTTCATGCGGTTGCGGACGAAGAACATTCAGATTTGATCGAGGACGTGCTGCTGCGACATGTTGCTAATGAGAGCGCCTATGAGCATGCACGACAAGGCGCATGGGAGGCGCAGCAGATAGATCGCGCCTACCGTGCCGCAGTAGCACATGGAATGCGTGCGATCGGCGCTTAGGTCCAAAGGTAGAGCCTCTATATGGGGTCGCGACCCCGGGCGGGCAGTTAACAGGACAAATCTTCATCGTTGTATGAAGGCTGGAATGAGGCCTTTAGCAAGATAATCGAGTGGATACCCTAAAGACCTTCGAGTTGGGGGGCGGTAGTTGTCCGGCCGATCGAGCGTCAAATTTTAATTGACACGATGAATACTGCACCGCCCATTGTGTTAACCGCTCCTCCTTATACTCTAGGGGGCTAAAAGGAGCGGAACTAGCGTCACGTATCGAAAAGCCGCAATCATAGAGCTGAGGGAGGACCTTGATGACCTGGAATCATCTCCGCCATTATACGGCCAAGGCAGCGTGGAAGGTGCTCGCACCTGTTGCGTCAGCAGCTTTGCTACTTACGCTGTCGGTGCCGGCGATCCACGCCCAATCGGTAGAAGCCTTCTATAAAGGCAAGAACATTGTCCTGCTCATCGGCTACGCCCCCGGCGCCAGCTATGACGGCTATGCCCGCTTGGCCGCGCGTCACATGGGCCAGTTCATTCCGGGCAAGCCGACCATCGTGCCCCAGAACAAGCCCGGTTCAGGTAGCCTCGTCGCCACCAACTACCTCTACAATGTGGCGCCAAAGGACGGCTCCGTCATGGCGGTCGTCGGCCAGAGCGTCTATTTCATGCAGCTCCTTGAACGGCCAGGTATCAAGTTCGACGCTCGGAAATTCAACTGGATCGGCCGCCTCACCGACGTCAACAGCCTCGTCGTATCCTGGAACCGCTCTCCCGCGAAGAGCTACAAAGATCTTAAGTCGGTGAAGGTGCCAATCGCTGTCGGCGGCACGCTCTCCGGCTCGACGTTGTTCATTTCATTCATGAACAAGCTCAACGGCTACCAGTTCGAGCCCATAAAGGGCTATCACTCGGCGGCCGCCGTACTGGCGATGGAGCAAGGCGAGGTCGACGGCACCGCCAGCATCACGGCGATGCAACTGAAGGCCGAACACATGGATTGGATAAAAGGCGGGCAGGTGCACGTCCTCGTCCAGGTTGCCCTTCAGAAGGATCCGCTGTTCCAGGGTGCGCCGCTGCTCACCGAGCTCGCCCCGGACAATACAGTTCGCAAGATCTATCAGTCGCTCTCCTCCACCAACGGTATCGGTCGCGCCATCGTGGCGCCGCCCGGCATTCCGGCCGAACGCCTCGCCGCCCTCCGCCACGCCTTCGACGCCATGGTCAAGGACCCTCAGTTCCTGTCCGAGGCCAAGCGCATGCGTTTCGATATCAACCCGTTGCCGGGCAAGGATCTCACGAACATCGTCCTCGAGGGCGGCGACCTGACCCCGGCAATGATTGCGACGATGAAAGAGATCGTGGCGATGAAACTGCCGAGCCGCAAAAAGAACAAGAAAAAGAAGTAGCAACGATCATCTCCGGCTCTGCAAGAGGTGGTTCGTAGCAGCGAGCCGGCTCCATGCCGATGCCAGGTCCTGACAATTACCTGCGGCTGTTCTCCGCGAGCCGAAGCGGGAGCTCCGCCGCTTCCAAAACAACACCGGGAAACGCTCAATGCTATACACCACGTCCGCTAACGACACCTCGGTCAGTCATGCCGAAATCATTGCCCGGGCGCGGGAAGTCGCCCCCCACCTTCGCGAGCGCGCTGCGCAGGCGGAGGCCGAGCGCCGCGTGCCCAAGGCCACCATCGAGGATTTCCGCCAGGCGGGCCTGATCCGCATGATTCAACCGAAGCGTTACGGCGGCCAGGAAATGGGTTGGGACGTGCTGTGCCAGGTGACCGAGATTCTTTCCGCTGCCTGCGGCTCACAGGCGTGGATCCAGCGTATCTGTTGTGGCCATGCGCAGATTCTCGCGACCTTTCCGCCTGAGGCACAGGAAGATGTCTGGGGCAAGGACCATGATGTGCTGATCTCCGCCTCCTTCGATCCCGTCGGACGAGGAAGGCCGGCCGCCGGCGGCTTTATCTACTCCGGCCGGCACGGATTCTCAGCGGCATCGACCACTGCGACTGGCACATCTGTGGCGGGTATATCGTCGATGGCGATGCAAAGGATGGCCCCTACTTTTTCCTCGTCCCGCGCACCGACGTCACCATTATCGACGACTGGAATACGATGGCGCTGCGCGGCACCGGATCGAAGAGCTACGAGGTCAAGGACGTCTTCGTGCCCGCCCACCGCCTGCTCGACGTGCGCAAGGCCCGTGACGGCCACGGCCCCGGCACGCTTATCAACACGGCACCGGTTTACAAGACCCCGCGCGGCGGCATCACCATCACCGGCTTCGCCGCGCTGACGGTCGGTATCGCCAAAGGCGTTCTCGAAGACTGGTACGACTATACGAAGAACCGCAAGTCACGTGGTATCCCGGTCGCCAAGAAGGAGAGCGTCCAGATCATCGCCGCCGAAGCGAGCGCCATGATCGAGGCGGCGCACCTCCTCTATTTCACTCAGATCGTCAACGCCCAGCGCAAGCTCGAAGCGGGAGAATCGTTCAGTGAATTGGAATTGGCGATCTCACGGCGCAATGTTGGCTATGCCTGCCGGCTGGCTTTGGAGGCGGGCACCAAGTTATTCAACGCCGCGGGCGGGCGTGCATTGTTTGCTGGAACGTCGCTAGAAAGGCAGTACCGCAACCTGATCGGCGCTGCGTCGCACCATGGCGTGAACTGGGAAATGCTCGGTGCCAGCTACGGTGAAGTACTGTTTGATACCGATTCCGAACGTACGGTCCTCCCCGAATAGCCGATGCTGGCCAGGGCAATACGCCGTTTACAGCGTACGCAAAACGGGCGTTCACCGGCGATCGATCAGCATGAAATACACTAAACACCAAGGGGGGGGACGAGGTGGAATCTCGCGAAGCGTTTGAAAAGCACATGGCGTTTGTTATCTGGCAGAACCGCTGGAAGAACCACACAGCATACGAGCTGTTCGTAACGAAGCATATGAATCGGGAAGGTGCCCAAGTCTATGCGCGTGAGCATTCTGTCTTCGCTGATCACTTCCCCCGTTGGTTCGGTAATGTCGTCGCCAACTGCCCAATTCTGAGCGCGCGCCGCTACATGATAGAGAATATGTACGTTGAGGAAGTCAACGACCCTACCATCGACAACGGCCACTATGAGAGCCTGTTAGACTTCGCCGAGGCGCTTGGGCTCGAGCGAGAATCCTTGCGTAGCTACCAGGGCCGGATTTACACGCGGCTCTGCCTCGCCTATTGGGATCGCGCCACGCGTTCCTGGCCATGGTTAGAGGGATTCGCTGCGGTCGCCGGGCTCGAGGCGGCGCGCAGCCCGTTGGTGCTGAAGCATGGTAATTGCGTTCCTAATAACCGTAGCGTCTGGAAGCCTCTCGGCCTGCCAGAGTCAGCGATGTCTCACTGGTCGGCTGCCGAAGTTGCCGATTACGGAACCGAGGGACACGGTGACATGGCTCTAAGGATCCTCTCCGAGCATGCGAACACTGATAGCCAGCGGCAGCGTGTCCTCGATGTACTCGCTGAAACCATGCAAGTTCGCTCATATCATTTTGACTGCATAGGCCGTGAAGCCCTCGCTGCGGCGGGTGTGGCGGCCGGTGCTAAAGAACTTCCACCCTGGAAGGGGGAACCCACGCCCTGAGCCTTGTCAGGAGGCCGAAAAAGCGAGGGGGCCGCCGAAAATGAGAAATTCGACCGTGAAGGGAGATATGAGACGATGAAATCGTGAAAGCTTCGAAAAAAAGATGGCGAGGGTCATATGGAATAACCGTTGGAAGAATTTTAGCGCCTTCGACGATTGGATCGATCATCATTTCTGTAAAGCGGGCGCGGCGGTGTTTGCGCGCGAGCACTGCGTCTTTGCTCGGCATTTCCCACGTTGGTTCGGCGCCATCATCAGTAACTGTCCGGAAATGGCGCCTCGCCAGTACATGATCGAGAACATGTACGTGGAGGAAGTGAAGGATCCTGCCATTTCAACAGGGCATTACGAGAGCATGGTGAATTTTGCCGTCGCGCTTGGCCTCAGTCGCAAATTTGTGAATGAATACAATGGAGCGGTGTACACCCGTATGGCCCTCGCTTACTGGGACCGCGCGAGTCGCGCATGGCCTTGGCTTGAGGCCTTCGCTGCGGTTGCTGGCCTTGAGGGGGCACGCGGGCCGCTGGTGAAGAAAATGGGGCGCACCCGGCCCATGAACGCTACCGTTTGGGGGCAACTCGGTCTCAAAGGTAAGGCTATGGAGCATTGGCAGGCCGCCGATGAGGCTGACCTCCCGGACGGCGGCCACGGCGATATGACCCTTAAGATTCTCGCGAAATTTGCGGACACGCCCCAAAAGCGGTCGCGCGTACTCGATGTGCTTGAGGAATCGATGCAGATGCGTTGGGCCCACTTCGATGCCATTGGGCGTGAGGCGATTGCAGTATCGGGTCACCACCACAAGAAGCATTGAAGCATTGGGTTCTATACCTTGAGGGAGCGGAGAGCATCCTGAATGTGCGCGGCTATTCGCCGCTCTGCTCCCGGATAACATCAAGGTCCTCACAGGCTGTTCCGGCATGGCCGGCATGTGGCTCGCCGTCGAGCGCAGAGAGTTCGGCAGCTTCTGTAGCCGGTTCAGCTCGACCAGGATCAAGAAGCACCAGTGGATCAGCGCGAAGTCCTCTCCATGCTCTGCGAAAGGCACGTGTATACGGTCTGTTGCCCGCGTCACTGGCGTTTTTGTGATCCACATAGGATCGCAGCAGCCGTGCGAACAAACTGATCTGAGTTCCCCAATATCAGAGTGATGCGGCCAAGGCCCGAGAGTTGTCGGTAGCAATAGCTGCCCGTTCTTTGGCCGCTGACATGTCAAATTATAATTGACACGTTGAATACCAAACCGTTCGTTGTGTTAACTTTTCTGCCCCATATTCTATTGACTTAGAGAGTTTAAGAGACGGACGGTAAGGAAGATCCTACTTGGTGCGCATTCCAATATGGAAGACGGGGAGAGTTTGATGGACGCACATAGCATCACCGAAGATAGAAGAGTCGAAGCTGCGAAAAGCGCATCCTCTGCTCATCCCGCCTCCTATGCCGGGGAGTCGCCGATAAAGGTGAAGAAGCTCGGTCACCTTGTGTATGAGGTCAGCGACATGGAGCGTTCCGTAAGATTCTGGAAAGAGGTGATGGGGTTCAAAGAAACAGACCGGAACGAGATAGGGATGGTCTTCTTCCGATGCAATGCGGACCATCATGCAATCGGTCTCAAGCCCGTGAAGGGGAAAACCACTCGAAATATGGAAGCCGGACTCCAAGTTGAGCACCTCGCCATGGAAGTTGAGAATACGGACGTACTGCTACTCACCCGCGACTATCTGGAAAAAAACAACATCCCCATTGTTTTTCAGGGCCGCAAGGGCGCGGGGTGCAATTACGCCATTAATTTTCTCGATCCGGATGGCTACGAGTTCGAGCTTTACTGCAATATGGACCAGATTGACGAATTGAACAGGCTTAGACCTAAGGAGCAATTTATCCGGGCAGGTACGTTGGAAGAGGCACTGGCTAACCCCGTGCCAAAAAGCTGGTGAGATTCTTCTAGAAATAAGACGCAATTCTTCTGACAGCATATCTGAGGAATGGTGCATTCACCTCTCCTCCAAGTGCGCTGCAATAAAGGAGACTTCATGATCACGTATTCCGACCTCGCCGGGGTCATGGCGATGATGCCCGCGTTTTCTACCGATGACGCCGCTGACATCCGCGCGACTGATACTGTAGCACTCGACCGCCTGGAAGCAGGTCTGGAGCGCATGATTGGAGACGGAGCAAACGTAATTTCTACGACCGGCAGCTTTGGGGAATTCCACACTCTGCTGCCCGATGAATTCGAATTGCTTGCTCGCCACGCTACGGAAATCAACAACCGCCGGATCCCGATGTTTGTTGGGGTTACGGGGCTTAACAGCCGTGATGTCGTACACAAGATGAAGGTGGTCGCGGAGACCAAGGCTGCGGGTGTTCTGGTTGGGGTGCCTTTTTATTTTCCGTCGTCTCCTCGAAATGCCATCCGCTTTTTCGATGACATTGCCGAGATGTTCCCAAACCTCGGCATTATGATCTATCACAATCCACCGCTTCATAACGTCAAGCTGACCTTGCCAATCGTGCAGGAGATCATGAAGATTCCGAACGTTGTGGCTATGAAGGATAGCCATCGAGAGCCGGCCGAATTCCTTCGGCTTTCCGAAATGACTAAAGGCAAAATGGCTGTCTTCGTAAATCAGCTTCAATATGCTGCGTTCTCGCCATTGGGAGCACGGGGCTTCTGGTCGATTGACTCCTGGATGGGGCCATGGCCACTCCTGGCCTTGCGGGATACCGTCGCGCAAGGCGACATGGAGCGGGCAAAGGAAATTACCCTCGACCTTGCGCTCCCGGTTGGGGCGTCGCCGCCGAATCTTTCATGGCGGGAAACTGCCGCGAAGATCGCCATTCGCTATGCAGGCTATGTTGATCCAGGGCCGCTGCGGCCGCCGTTTGTCGAGATCCCTCCGGAAGTCGATGCCGCGCAAAAGGCAAAAGCTGAAAAATGGGCGGGACTCTGCAAAAAGTACCGTGCCGCAGCCAACGTCGCAGCGGAATAACGTTGATAGCTGAGCTTAGGTGTTGCTTTGCCTGTTTCAGACGGTCTCGATTGCCGCTACTTTCGCGTTCGGTCGGGACGGCGCGTCACCATCGCTCACTGACATCTTCTGCTCTTTAAATGTCTCGTCCAGATAATCAAGGAAAACCTGCATTCGCATCGGCATGTGGTGATCTTTGGGGTAGAGAGCGTACAGAGCTCGCTTGTCGAGTTCGAACTTCGAAAGAATCTGTTTGAGCCGGCCCCTTTTAATGTCTTCCGCGACGAGGTATTGGCGCAGGATTGCGATCCCCACCCCTCTCAGGGCTGCATGATGCACGACAGCAGAGGTGTTGGTGCGGAGCGTGCCCGAGACGTGGACGCGTTTGCGGCCGGATTTTGCGCGGAATTCCCAGGTGTTTCGGCCCGATCCGCTAGGATCCAGACAATTGTGATCCGTTAGGTCGGCTGGTGCTTGCGGGAGACCGTGCATGTCGATGTACCCGGGAGACGCGACAAGGATGCGAGGCAGGCTCACAATGGCGCGTGCCATGAGGGCCGAGTCCCGGCTTGGCAACGAACCGAGCACAAAATCATAAGCGCTGGTGTCAGGCTCAAGATGCCGATCGGCAAGTGTGAATTGAAGAGAAATCTCCGGGTACCGGAGGCAGAAACCAGCAATGAGTGGGGCTAATACCACATCGCCGAAAGTTTTCGGGGCTAGAATCTTCAAATCGCCCCTTGGTGTTATTACCTCATTCCTTGCACGCTCTTCATTGGCGCTCAGTTGGGCTAACAGTTTTACGCAGCTTTCGTAGTACTCAGCTCCGATGCCGGTGATCTTAATGCCGTGTGTGTCGCGGTGCATAAGTCCTATTCCGAGCATGGCTTCAAGTTCCTGAATGCGTTTCGACACCATCGCTCGGGTGACTTCCAGCTTGCGAGCCGCCCGCGTATAGCTGCCTTCCCGAACGACCACGATGAACGTCTCCATGAGCTTAAAGCGGTCCATTGCCACGTCCCCTGTCGACTATCTCTAAGCGTATTGGGCATTTTATGCGCCTCTTTGTCAAACCGTAGTTGACACAGTCGCAAGTGGAAAGGTCGTAGGCGACGCGGTTTATAGCGCATACCCTGCATCGAGATTGAACACCTCAGCGGAAAGGAAAGGTCGCTATGGCCAAAGCGCGCTCGCCACAGGAATTTGAAACGGAAATTCTTGATTTGCTTCAGGAATTTCGCTGGGGCACACCGACGTTGCTGGAGGAGTACAACAGGAACCATCTGAGCAAAGAAGGCGCGCTCGTCTATGCCATGGAGCATTGCGTGTTTGCTGCCAACTTCCCGCGGTGGCTTGCGAACATCACCGGCAATTGCCCGCACTTGAAAGTGCGCAAATATCTTATCGAGAACATGTTCGTGGAGGAGGTGAAGGATCCCACCATCACGACAGGTCACTACGAAAGCCTCGTTGATTTCGCGGTCGCCCTAGGTGGGGATCGGGATTTTATCTACAGCTATAATGGCGCTCCGATCACAGCCATGCGCATTGCCTACTGCGAATGGGTCAGCCGTCAGAAGCCTTGGCTTGTTGCATTTGCGGCTATTGCCGGTAATGAGGTCGCGCGGGGCAAGGCAATGATCGCGCGTGTTGGCGAGCGCGCCCGCACGTCGCGCAAGACTTGGGAGCGCCTCGGTCTTACCGATGACGCTTTGGCCCACTGGGATGCCGCTGACGAGGCCGATTCGGATGAAGGCGGGCACGGCGATGCGCCGTTGGAGTTCCTTAAGGAGTATGCCACCACGCGTGAGGACCAGGATGCCTGTCTCGCGACCATGAAGGAGCGGCAGCAAGTCAACCGAATCTGGTCTGATCAGATCGGGGCATGGGCGTTTGAGGCTTCCGGCTTGGAGGCTCCGTCGCTGAACGGTCGTCAGCCATACACCTTTGATGTCAAAAAGAAGGCGGCCTAAAGAATACTGACGGCGCATCAGGGTAATGCCTTGGTGCGCCGTTGTTCATTTGCTCGCCTTTTTCATGTGTCATAGTGAAAGGGTAGGCTTCTGAGACGTCAGCGTTAGCCGAATCGACTGAACAGAAAATAGTTCGGCTGTGATGTCCACGCAGGGGGACATTTTGGATAATTCGCGTCGCGCTGCCATAGTCACAGGTGGCGCATCCGGTATCGGGTTGGAGATTGTTCGCCATCTTTTGAGCGAAGGCCTATCTGTCGTTGTGGCCGACTGCGATAAGGACGCGAGCAGTGCCGCTTGCCGATTACTCGGCGGGGATCGTGCCGACCTCCGTTTCGTTCTTGCTGACGTCGGCACGTCCGATGGCGTGGAGAAGGTCGTTGGCACGGCGGTCCAGGATTTCGGCCGTATAGATGTCCTTTGCAATAATGCCGCATTCCACCCCATGCAGCGAATTGATGAACATGACCTGGAAGATTGGCATCGGACTTTTCGCGTTAATGTCGATGCGCCATTGATGATGAGCCAGGCCGTGCTGCCGCACATGAAGGCTCGGTGCGCGGGCAGCATAATCAACATGGGTTCCATTAGCGGCAAGGTCCCCTACGCCGGTGGTGGTGCTTACGCCGCATCCAAGGCCGCGTTGGCCATGCTGACGCGGGTGCTCGCGATCGAGGTGGGTGAGTTTGGGGTTACCGTGAACTGCATCGCCCCGGGCGCTATCCGGCACGGCCCGCGCCCGGTCGACGAGGCGCCTCCGTCGAACATCCCGATCGGCCGCGCCGGCACGCCGGCCGACGTGGCGCATCTCGTTTCTTATCTCGCATCCGATGCCGCACGCTATCTCACCGGCTCGGTGATCGTCCTTGACGGCGGCGCGACCGCCGGTCGGGTCCGCGAAGGCGGGCGCCGACGTGACCCCGCAAAAAAGGAGCTCCGCCCGTGACCGCATTTCCTCCCATGCCGCCGGAAGCGGCGCAATCGGTCAACGATATGCTCGACAACTGCGCCTGCGTGGAAGCGGGCCAGCACGTCCTGATCCTGGCGGCGAGCGACGGGCTGCATGGCGGCCGAAACATGGTCGATGCGACCGCCATCGCATGGATTCAGGCCGGCGTGCAGGCCCGCGGGGCACATCCGTCCGTGCTGTGGGTGGACATGCCGGTGCGGCGCAACGTGATCTGGCCCGAATTCGCGACGCGCGAGACCGTGTGGCGCATCCCTCCGATCGTCAAGCAGGCGATGAAGGGCGCAGACCTTCTCATCAACCACGTGCTCGACTTGTCTTCGGAGGAAGAACTGCGCGAACTGCCCGAAACGCTCAAGGAGTACAAACTGCCGATGGTGCGCAACATGGCGACAACGGCTCCGCTCCTGATGAGTGCCTGGGCGCGCACGCCCCACGAGCTGATCGCGGAAATCCGCTACCGTACCGGGGAACTGGTTGTGCCGGGTGAACGCTGGGTGCTCACGCATCCCAACGGTACCCGCCTCGAGGGTACCGTGGGGCCGGCGCCGGGCGGCAAGGCGGTGTATCCCTACTGGCGCAAGAACGGCTATTACCGGCCGTTCCCGGACGGCATCTACCCAGCAGTCAATCCGGTCGGGACCGAGGGAGTCTTCATCTTCGATCACATGATGCCGGTCTGGGCGCGGCACATCGGCGTACCCTGCGTCTTCGAGCAGCCGGTGCGACTCACGGTCAAGGAAAACAAGGTGGCCGGCATCGAGGGCGGCGCAGAGGCCGAGACGCTGCGCGCGTTCCTGGCGGCGCTCGCAGATGTCATCGGCGAGGATGGCGCTTACGAAATCCGCGCGCCCCACGGCGGCGTGCATCCCTCGGCGCAGGTCTCGCCGGCGCAGTGCCCGGAGCCAGATTACCGCGAATTCATCGCTTCGTTCCACACATCGAGCCTGCACATGCATCTCGGTCAGGCCGGACACAATCGCGACTTCCCGTACAACCTTCACACCGCTGCCGAATTGCGCGGCGCCACCCTTGAGATCGGCGGCAAGGTGCTGCACGACGCCGGTCGGCTCGGCGTCGCCGATGATCCGCGCGTCCAGGCGGTGGCGGCCAAGTATCCCGACCGGCCGGGACTCGACGGGACGCGCTGGCTATATACCTAGGATGGCAAGGCATCACGGCAAACGTAGCCCACTAATCGCAAGTCGGCTCAACACTAGGGAAGGCGCCGAAGTACAAGCCTCCCATACCCAGGGGAAAGGTAAGATCATGCAATACGTTAAGGGAAGCAATAAGCCTATGAAGTGGACTCTGGCCGCGGCGATGTGCGCTGCCGCGCTGACAGCCGCGGCGTCAAACGCGGCCGAGCTCTATCAGGGCAAGCGCATCATGCTTGTCATCGGTTACAAGCCTGGCGGGACGGCAGACGCAGACGGCAGGCTGGTGGCCAAGTACATCGGCCGGCACATTCCCGGCAATCCCAACATCGTCGTTCAGAACATGCCCGGCGCCGGTGGCATCGCGGCGACAAACTACGCCTACAACGTGGCGAAGCCCGACGGCATGGCTATCTACCAGCTCGGAAGCGGGCACTATCTTCAGCAGCTCGCCGGCTCGAAGGTCGTGAGATTCGACGTCAGCAAGATGCCGATTCTCGGGGCGTGGACCCGGACCCAGTACGCACTCGTCGCCCGCTCCGACAAGTTCAAGAGCATCGAGGACATGCAGAAGTCCAAGGAACCCGTGCGCTTCGCGACGTCCGGCATCGGCACCGGAACCTACCTCTACACGATCGTCTGGGAGAAGGCGCTCGGGCTCAAGTTCCACCTGATCACCGGATACGGCAGCAATGAGCAGGACCTGGCACTCGAGCGTGGCGAGGTCGATGCGCGCACAAATTCGGCCGAGAGCGTTGTCCTGAAGCATCCCGAATGGATCAAGAAGGATATCGCGCGCATTCTCGTCATCGGCGGCTCTGAGCGGGATCCGCTCGTCCCGAACGTCCGCACGATCCAGGAAATCAATCCCAATCCGGGTCCGTTCTACGAGACGGTCAGTGAGGGCCTCTCCGTGGCGCGGCCCTACGCTCTCACGCCGGGAACGCCGGCCCCAAATCTGAAGGTGCTGCGCGCGGCCTGGGATGAGATGCTGAAGGACAAGGACTTCCGTGCGGACGTGAAGAAGCGCAAATGGGACTTCGTGCCGACGTCGTATGAGAAGCTCGAGGCATTCTATAGCAAGGTTATCAAGGAGACGTCGCCGGAAGTCGTCTCCGAGCTGAAGGCGATTTTTCCATGATTTTGGGAGCTGCTTTCAACGGTGGTGACGCCGCACGAGAGAAATAGTCCATGCCGGAGACGAATTGCTGACGAGGATGCGGTCAATACAGTGGCAGTTGGCGACTACTTGCCACCGAAGAGATGATTGCACCAAGGAAGCGGCTAATGAAGGCCGTATGTTTTCCCTATGACTTGTTCTTGGAGACGCACCGTTCGAAAATAGGAAGCATAGTAGAAGAAGCACAGTAGAAAAAGAATGATAAAATCGAAGGGACCAACAAAACCTGACTGGAGGCTTCAATGCAAAAATCAGCACGTTTTCTTATGACGTTAGCGACTGTCGTTATCGCTGGCGAACTCACGCCGAGTCCGAGCGACGCGGCAGTTCCTGATGATTTTTATGCCAAGCAGGCGTTGACGATATTGGTCGGCGCATCCCCGGGAGGAAGCTACGACCTGATGGGCCGCATGACAGCCCGGCACATAGCGAATTACATCCCAGGTAAGCCCTCGGTAATCGTGCAAAACATGCCTGGTGCGGGAAGCCTTGTCGCCACAAATTACCTCTCTAACAAGGCGCCACAGGATGGTTCAGTCTTGGGATGTGTCGTTCCAGGTATCATCCTCACTGCGCTGTTTAAGGATTCTACCGCACGCTACGATCCCGCCAAGATGCAGTGGATTGGAAATGCAATGGATGGGTCCCCGGTCGCGGTCGTCTGGCACACCGCCCCTTACAAGACGCTCAATGACTTCAAAAAGCATGTCGTTCTTGTCGCATCGAGTGGTATTAGCGGCTTCGATGCGATGGATCCAATGATGTACAACGCACTCCTGGGGACGAAATTCAAGGTTGTGCTGGGTTATAAAGGTGGCGCTGCAATCGATCTTTCGATGCAGCAGGGAGAGACGCAGGCACGTCTCGCCCAAGCGTGGTCCGGCTGGAAGGCGGTCCATCCCGACTGGATCCGCGATGGAAAGATCATACCGTTTATGCAGCTAACCCTGCACCGAGTTGACGATCCCCTCCTCAAGGACGTCCCGCAGTTCATCAACGTTGTAAAACCTGAAGATCGCGCACTCGCCGAGAGTTACACGATCCTTCCAAATATGGGGCGACCGATGGTGATGGGGCCGAAGGTTCCCAAGGCGCGAGTTGCCATCTTGCGCAAGGCCTATGCGGCTATGGTTAGGGATCCGCAGTTTATCGCGGACGCGCATAAGCAACGGATAGCACTCAGGCCGATCGACGGGAAGACCCTGCAAGGGATGGTCAAAACTGTCGGTAATCTCAATCCAAATGAGGTCAATCGCCTCTACAAGATTCTCCAATGGGATAAGCGGGGCAGAAGCAGGAAGAAGTAGAACGAATACAAAACTGCCTTATGAGGACGATGCGGCAATAGAATTGAAGGAGGCCCAGATGCGGATTTGTCTTTCTCAAGGTGGTCGCCCAATTTTCACGGGCATGGAACCCGCTGCCCAGATGCTTGTCGGCACCGCGGATGGAATCTACAGCCTTGAACGCGCGGATGCTCGAAAATGGCGTATTGCCTGGGCCGCATTGCAGGGGCATCACATCAGTTCGATCGATATGGACTCGGATAGCGGGGCCCTGTTTGCTGGCGTCTATCGGGGCGGAGTTTTTGCCAGCGAGGACAATGGCAAGACCTGGCAATCTCGGGGCAGGGGCTTGGGCAGTGAGAACGTGTTCTCGTTGACGTTCGTGAGATCGGCCTCCGGAAAGAAGGTTTACGCCGGTACAGAACCGGCCCATCTTTTCGAGAGCACTGACATGGGCGTCACCTGGATCGAGCTTCGTTCGCTTCGCGACGCCCCCAGCCTTCCTGGATGGACGTTTCCGGCACCGCCTCATGTGGCGCATGTAAAATTCATTGCCGTGGACCCTCGCGACACCGCCGTGATTTACGCGGCGGTTGAAGTCGGAGGCCTGCTGAAAAGTTGTGATGGAGGTGCGACCTGGGAGGAACTTCAAGGTTTCTACGAAGATGTGCACCGTATCGTGATTTGCAGGAGTGCGTCGAACAGCATCTACATCACCACGGGGGACGGCCTCTACCATACCGGAGACGGTGGGCGGAGCTGGAAGCGCATGACAGATCTCTCGCTACCCATAGCTTATCCTGACGCCATGGTTGTTGTGCCGGGACAGGAGAATCTTTTGTTTATGGCTGGCGCTCGTGGCGCGCCCGGCACTTGGCGGAAGACTTACCGTGCGGACTCGCGTATTGGCAGAAGCCGGGATGGAGGAAAGACCTGGGAATTTTCTTCCGATGGCCTCCCCACCCCTATGAGTGGGAACGTGGAGGCTATGTCCTTGGCGAGCTGGCAAGATAGTTTCGAATTATTCGCCGGGACAACCAATGGCGACGTCTATTGCAGCGATAACGAGGGAACGTCCTGGTCGCGGATCGTGGCTGGACTGCCACCTGTATCAAAATCCGGCCATTATCAAATCCTGCAATCCGCTTAGTCGTCCTTGATGTATCTGCCGCTATGACATTGTCGAACTAAAATAGGCTGAGACCGGTGAGGTCTGAGCGTGGCCTTGGCGAAGAACTTCAGGGGATGGTCGAAACCATCTTAAGCTAGACCAAGGCCAGATACCGCGTTTCAACAAAATTCTGCAGTGGGACGAGTGCGGCAGAAAGAAATGGGCGTGGGCCCCCTTGTCCGGGAGTGTCCATGCCGGGGAGATACGCGCTATGCGCCTTCCACCCATCGAATGAGTAAGGAGGAACCATGTAATGGCATTTGACCTCGTGATTCGTGGTGGAACCATTGTCGATGGCTCCGGTCTCTCGGGATATCTGGCTGATGTCGGCGTTATGGATGGTCGCATCGCTGAAATTGGTGATCTTGCAGGTCAGAGTGCCCGGGAAACCATCGATGCCGGGGGGCACGTGGTTGCCCCGGGCTTCATAGACGCTCATACTCATATGGATGCCCAGATTTTCTGGGATCCCCTCGGCACCTGTTCATGCTGGCATGGTGTGACGACGGCTGTGATGGGCAATTGCGGCTTTACACTTGCCCCGTGTGCTGAGCCCGAGAAGAGCCTGGTGATGAAGAACCTGCAACGGGCCGAGGATATTTCCCCGGAAGCCATGAATGAAGGCATCAAATGGCAGTGGGAGACGTTTCCCGAATATCTCGATGCGATAGATCGTCTGCCCAAGGGAATTAACTACGCGGCGTATATGGGACATTCCCCTCTCCGCACGTATGTCATGGGGGAACGCGCCTTCGAGGAGGAAGCCAATCCGGACGACCTCGCGGCTATGACACGCGAAGTTGAAAATTCGGTCCGTGCCGGTGCGATCGGTTTTTCGACCTCCCGGTCGCGGGTGCATGAGACCCCTGAGGGCCGTCCTGTCGCCAGCCGGCTCGCTTCCTGGGGAGAGGTGCAAACCCTGGTCGGAGCTATGGGAAAACTCGGCGCGGGCGTTTTCGAGCTCGCAGTCGAGAACACGTCGACCGATCCCGAACGCGTTGTCGAATTCGTATCGCGGTTAAAGGCATTGGCGATCGAGTTTAGGGCACCACTGACCATGGGCGTGACGTTCAGTGAGCGAAGAGAGCCCGATAACTGGCGGCCCTATTTCGAGATGGCGGATGAAGCCGTTGCCGAAGGGGCAAGGGTGATCCTCCAATGCACGGGTCGCTGGGGCAGCCTGCTGCGCTCTTTCAAGACGTCCATGCCTTTTGGACTCTGATTCGGCGCCGGTTTGGGCCGACGTCCGCAGGCAGCCTATCGAAGCGCAGGCCGCTGCTATGCGGAACCCTGAAATGCGGGCAAGGCTGATCAAGGCCGGTCACGAATGGCAGGGGGAATTCAGCGGCGGGCGTCGACGAGCTGTTGCCCTCGACTGGTTGTTCCTGATGGACAAGCCGAACCCTCCTTACAAATCGATCGCCGCGATTGCACGGGAGGAGGGTAAGGATCCTTTCGATGTGATCTTCGATGCCGCTCTTGCGACCGAAATGTCCCAGTTTTTCATTGAGCCGAATTTCAATGAAACCGAATCTACTTTGTTGGAAATGATCCAGCATCCGCGGTCCGTGGTCACTTTTTCAGACTCAGGGGCACATGTGACCTACATCATGGATTCGTCCACACAAAGCCACATGCTGAGCTATTGGGTGCGTCAACGGCGGGCCCTTAGGCTGGAGTCCGTAATCAGAAACATGACCCATGATATTGCCTGCTTCTGGGGACTGAAGGGCCGGGGGTTGCTCCGAAAAGGTTATCACGCAGATATCGTGATTTTCGATCCGGAGACCGTTAGCCCGCAGATGCCGTTTACAGCAAACGACCTGCCGACCGGGGCGCCCCGGTTGAAGCAGATGGCGGATGGAATTCTGGCAACCATTGTCGGGGGGCAGCCGTTGCTTCGCCGGAACAATCATACCGGTGCATTGCCGGGCCGCTTGCTTCGCGGTCCACTTGCCGCGACATAAATGGCAAGACGAAGAAGGGCCGTTGTCGTGATAGCAGTTAAGCGCCGAACTGCGTCTTTGCCGTACTCGGTGACGCCGCCTCCACCGGTGATGGGGAGGCGGCGCCTTGATCTCGTTATTTCTTCGCGCTGAGAGTTCTAACCTTATCGATCACCTGAGCCGGCATAGCGATGAGGCTGGTAACGTGCTTTTGCAGCACTTCACCCGATACCGGGTTCACTTCCATGTGCAGCTTTTTTGCGTCGGCCTGCAAGAGGGGGTCTTTTGCGGTCTCGTCGAAGGCTTTGCGGAGTGCGGCAACACGTTCGGACGGGACACCCGGACCGGTTATGACTGGGCGGCCCAACATCACGTTGGCGGATATAAACTCCAGGATTTGACGCTGCTTCGCCGTTTTCCCCAGTTCCGAAAGAAGGCGAACATCCGGTAGTTCGGGCTCTTTATTGCTGCCGACCTGAAAAAGGATATTGATCTTCTTGTCCCGAATCCATTCGGGGTGCTGCATTTTTACGACCAGCCACGAGGTACTGCCGCGGCCACCCACCTCGCCTCGTTCCATGGCCAGATCGATAGCCGAACCGCCCTTGTAACCCGCTATGATCTTGAACTTCGTGCCGAGCACGTTATTGACCACGCGGGGATAGAACGTATCAGGCGAATTCACGCCGGTGCCGCCGATGGTGATCTCCTTTTGACGGGCATCCTCGATCGTTTTGACGCCCGAGCTATGCCAAGTGACGAGAATATTGTTGCTCTGGAAGAGATTCCCGATCCAGTTCATTTTGGTGACGTTGAAATTGATCCCTTTCCGATTGAGGGCCTGGTCAATCGGGATGTTCTGGCTAAAGGTCGCCAGGGCTGTACCGTCTTTGGGGGCGATGTTATAGAGCCAGTCGGCTGCCTTGCGTCCTCCTGCTCCAGGCATGTTTTGTGTGATGACACTTGGATGGCCGGGAATATGGCGGCTAATGTGTCGGTCCAGGAGGCGTGAATAGGTATCGTAAGAGCCGCCACTTCCGTAACCGACGACATGGGTGATTTGTTTGCCTTTGTAGAAATCGGAGATCGAGCTCGCGGAAACAGGAAAAGCGATAGCGAAGCCCGCTAACAGGCCGATGCCCATATTGGTGAATTTCATTATTGTCTCCCTTGAGTTGTCGTTGCCTTCTCTGTAGGTAAGCGGCTGTTGTTGTGGTGATCGCCGTTGTGGGAGGTAATATCTTCCGTAACGCTCTGTTTATGATTTAGATGTCCCCCTCATGAGAAATCCGCGAGGCTGCGTCTCTGCTCGGTTGCCTCCATCCCAGACAACCTCATGAGGGTACGCGCCCACCGATTTTGGTAGCAATGCAAGCTTCGCTTGTAACGGTGTCAATAAAAAGTTGACAGTAAAGGCCGTCTCTGGCGGGTTGTCCTGGACGTAGTTCCGCGGGGCGGAATGTGTCTCGGGGTTATTGCTTAGGGGCGTCGCGGATCCCTTGGGCATCTGCCCAGCGCTGCAGCGTATGGACCGACCGGTTGACGCTGCATCCGGATTGGCCGTTGAACACCGACGTCATCGCCCCGGCTCTTCGTGACGTCATCGCCGACCAATGTTTCCCACGCCGTTTCACAGCGATCGCGGATACGCTGGCTCGTACAGCTCCTCGCCTGAATGGTGGGCCCCGCTCAGACATCCTCGGCGGGGCTGATCCAGCCGAAGGGACCGTCGCTGACATCGCCGCTATGGATGGTACGGTCCTTCCGATTCAGGGGCCGCCCGGCACCGGCGAGACTTATGTCAGCGCGCGGGCGATCCTGTCATTGGTGGGGTGCGGGGTCGATGTCGCGGTGTCCCGTGCCTAGGGACTGGCTCTGGTGTTTGGAAGTCCCCGTCCGGGCCTGTTTCAGGAGTGCTATTTCTTCCGCTTCTTGCCGCCCTTGCGCTTGCCGACCTTGGCCTTGAGCGCTTCCTTGAGCATGGCCACGGCATGCGGGGAAACGCTCACGATCCTGTCGACCAGCGCCTGAAGCTCCTGGCCCGAGGTCGGCGCGACCGCCAGCTTCTGCTTCTCGGCATCGGCCAGGAACTTCGGGTCCTTGACGGCCGCGTCGAAGGCCGCGCGCAACGCCGCGACCTTGTCCTCGGGAACGTTGGGCGGGGCCACGATAGGCCGGCCGACGCCGACCGAACCGGAGATGAACTCAAGCACCTCACGCTGCTCCTTGTTCTTGGCGAGATCGGTAAGGAGCGGCGCGTTGGGCAAATCCGGATCCTTCTCGGTGCCGACCTGGAACAGGACGTTGAGCTTGTGGTCCTTGATCCAGTGCGGCTTCTCGCGCTCCATGCCCGCCCAGGACCGGGCGCCGAGCCCGGCGACCTCGCTGCGCTCGACGGCCAGCAGAGCCTCCTGGGAATGGTAGCCCGAGACCACCTGGAACTTGGTGCCGAAGAAGTTGTTCACGATCCTGGGATAGATGGTGGCGGGGGTGTTGCCGCCGGCGCCTGCCCCGATGACGAGCGGCTTGCCTTTCGCCTCGGCCAGGGTCTTGATCCCGGTCCTGTACCACAGGAACAGGACGTTGTTGTTGTGGGTGGGCGTGCCGATCCAGTTGAACTTGCGGACGTCGAACTTGAGCTTCTTCTTGTCGAGCACCTGATCCATGGGGATGTTCTGGTTGAAGCATCCCATCGCCGTGCCGTCCTTGGGGGCGACATTGTAGATCCAGCTCGCCGCCTTGCGGGTGCCCGCGCCCGGCATGTTCTGCACGATCACGGTCGGATGGCCCGGTATGTGATCGCCGATATGGCGCCCGACCAGCTGGGTCTCCGCGGTGTATTCGCTGCCGGGCCCGTAGCCGACAACGATCTTGAGTGTTTTGCCCTTGTAGAAGTCGGCCAAAAATTCCGCATGGGACGGTGCTGCCGATAGCCCCAGCGCGACCCCGCAGGCCAGGATAAGGCTCGCAACGCGTGTCATATCCATGACTGTCTCCCTGTTGTTATGTTTTTGGCTGTGTCGCCCGGAGCTCGCAAAAACTCCTCTGTTGTCGAAAAAAACGTGGAAAGCATTACTGGGTACACATGCTAGGCGTCCCGCATGACCGTTTCAATGGTTTGGCTGGACCGCGCCTTTCGCATGCGCCCGGCCAACCTTGGAAGGAACCTTCGTGCCCTTCAGAATTCGCGGAGAAGCCGGCCATAGCCATGAATTTTATCGTCGATACCAACGGTCCGTAACGCCTTCCACAGGATCGCCTGTTGAGACGTCATCACATTGACGCCCAGCTCGTTCTCGATCTGCTCGATGGCATGTGCTGTGGCCCAATGCGCACAACTCGGGTGAATGGTGTCGGCTTCCGGGTGTTGTTCCTTGATCTTGCGCGAAAGAGTGAGCGCAAGCTCCCCCGGGACACGGCCAAGATCCTGGACCGAATACTCGCATGCGATTACACCTGCGGACTTAAACCCCAGATTCCCCATGGACCTCTCATGATCGCCATTCTTAACGGACATAAACGGATGGACGGTGGCAACCTTGCGGGCGCCAAGCGCCAACAGCGCGTCCCGTTGCGCCTGTGTCGAGGTTATGACCCTAGTCCCGATTTCGCGTGACAGATCGGCGCAGATCGCGGGCAGGTTCTCGACCCCGACGGACTGATTGACCGGATTTCCGCCGAGGACCACGACATCTGCGCCGGCCGCCGCCATGTATTTCGCCGCTTCGAGGCTTTTGGCGTGACTCCCGCTCATTTCCTCCTTAACAACCTCGCGATCAAGCGTTTTGACAGAGAGCGTGGTGATCATCAACGTCACGCCGTCCGGTGCCATGCGATAAAACTCATGGCAGAAATTCTCGGTCACAAAGGGCGGCGAGCAATAACCGATCCGGGCACGGTATCCGTACATGTCTCCCTCTTCCTGTTATTCGGCTTCGTAGCGTTCTAACTTCGCGCCGCGTCGATGGCAAGTGCACTGACGGCGCCGATCGAACGCCGATGCGCAGGCGAGGCCGTAGAGCGCCCTTGCGTTGGCGTCGAGTGATTGAAGAACCCGTATCCGTCCGAAACCGGGAGGTCGGGCGGGGAGGAGATCGAACCGATACGTGTTCCAGCATGGCCGCCAGCACTCTCCCACGCTTTGTGGTCCATTCGGCGCATGCAATCGAGAAACCTTCAAACGCGATCGCGAGCTTGAAGGCGCCGTAACGACGGTCGTCCTTTTGGGACCTCGATCGTTGAAACTGCTCAAACCCAACGATAGTGACGGCGATACCGCTGCCGAGAAGGACAGTGAACAGTGTTGACCAGAACCCGTTCATATTGATCCCTACAGAAGGACGGGGCGGTGACTTCCCCATGCTATCTCGTCGAAGATCTGCCGTCTGTAACAGGGACGGGAGAATTGGACTTGGCGCATCCGTGGCGTGGACGCAATTTTATTTATTGCGCTTCATAACCTTCCGCCGCGCAACCGGGACCGATCTCTGTTTAGCATTTATGGCTGCTATGAGTTGGCACAAGCTTATGTATAGACATCTCTTCTGTGTGTGAAGGTGCCGTGAGGGCAAGAAGAAGGCGCACTAAGACATCGCGCATGCGATGGCCGGCATCAAATACCGCAAGGTCAAAAAGCGAAAGACAAAGAAGGAAGAAGGAGTGACGACCGCTGGGCACGACACCTGCGTATCGATGGAAGGTCGTTCGGCCCAAGTCGGAGAGTGTTTTATGTTCCAAGATTATGGGCGGAGGGTGTACAGCATGCTGACCAGTCATTCGGGGTGAAGGCCGGACCTCGGTCGGGATGGGCCTCCAGGCTCGTTGCGGACCTGAACCGGATGGTCAATGAACAGTTTTCAAGCTCTGAGTTCCGCCTGCTGGCGGAGACCCCGCTCGCCCTGGAGCGGGCGAAGTTTTACTCGGCGATGATCGCCATATACGGCAACAACCGCCGCCACTGCTGGGCATTCGTCCATGTGCGTGCGCTCCATGATGTCAAGCAGGTGATCTGGCATTACGAAAAGGACGAGCTCACCCACGGCCCACGGGCAGGGACCGACCACGTCACGCTCATGAGCCGCGAGGCACTTGCTTTGGGGATGACCCAGGAAGAGCTGGAAGCCGCGCAACCGACGCCGCTGGTACGAGCCGCACTTCTTTCCTTTGCGCATCTCGCCAGTCAGTTGCACTGGATCGGCGCGCTTGCCGCATCGCACTTTCTAGAGAGGCGTAACAACCCGACTCCTGTGTCGGATGGCCGCAATTCGACCGTTCGCTGGCGTGATCGTCTTGTCAATGAACTTGCGGTTGATCCTGCTCTTCTGAGTTCGTCTAACATTCATGCGGTTGCGGACGAGGAGCATTCGGACCTGATCGAGGACGTCTTGCTGCGACACGTTGTCGACGAAGAGGCTTACAGACAGGCGCGACAGGGCGCTTGGGAGGCGCAGCAGATCGATCGAGCTTATCGTGCTGCCATAGCGCATGGAATGCGTGCGATCGAGAGTTCATCCAAATAAGGCAGGCGCAACAACAAATCTTGTAATGAGCGGTTTCAGGGGTTAGTTTTAGCATATATTGGTATTCGTTCTGATAATCAGATTACGCGTGACCTCGACAACACAACAACGGCCCGCCTTAGCGGACGGGCGGGAGGCTAGCGAAAATGAAAACTTTTTCCTTCGGTCGTACGTTGTCACTGCACGCTATCGTCGCGGCGGTTGTGCTCTCCGCGGCGGCGGCGCCTGCAATAGCAATAGCGGCGCAGGCAGTGTCATTCAACGACAAGACCATTACGGTGCTGGTCGGAAGTCATACCGGTGGAAGCAGCGATCTTTCGGCGCGCCTTATGGCGCCGTTCGTTGCCAAGTACCTGCCGGGTAGCCCGAGCAGTGTCGTGCAGAACATGCCGGGGGCCCATTCCCTCATCGCTATGAATTTCTTCGTCACACAAGCCCCGCGGGACGGGACGACAGCGGTCGTGGGCTCGAGCTCGCAGACAGACCCGATAAACTATCGCGTGCCACAATCCCATTATGATCCGACCACGTTCGCGATGGTCGGTGGTGTAAACATCGGCGGGACGTCGATGATTATCCGGAATGACGCGCTGCCGCGGCTCACCGAGAATAATGCGAAACCTGTGACCATGGGCACGGTAAGCGGCTATCCACATGTCGGCATGCTGATGACCGCATGGGGCATAGAATACCTGGGATGGCATGCCAGATGGATCTCAGGCTACGGCAACAACTCCGACCTCACCGTTGCGCTGGAGCGCCGCGAGATCGACATGACATCTCTGGCCAACGCGTGGTTTCTGCGCGCGCCCCGCCTTATGGACAAGGAAGAGTTTACCATTATATATCAGACCGGCCTGAAGGGTGGCACCGCGCCTTCGGCTATCCCTGCCTTGGCTAAAACGCCACTATTCACCAAGGTGATGAAGGGCAAGATCAGCAGTCGGGTGGCCAAGGAGGCGTACGAGTATTGGCGCAACCTCAGCTATGTCTTTAAATGGATGGCCTTGCCGCCGAAGACGCCCAAGGCCGTCGTCGCGGCCTATCGTGGTGCTTTCGCGAAGGCCATTGCGGACCCCGAGTTCGTGGCGCTGGGCCAGAAGATCACGCCGGGCTTTTCCGAGATTTCTGCGGCAGATCTGACCACAACTGTTCACAATCTCGCGGCGGTGTCTCCTGAAGCCATCCATTATATGACCAAGTTGCTGAACAAGCAGGGCCTGAAGGTTGTCGCAACGAAAAGAAAGAAGAAGCACAAGCACAAGCAGCACTGATCGGAACAAAGACCGGGAGGGCTATCGGTAGGCCACGCGTGAGCGAGGACGTTGAGGCCGCGATACGTGAGGCGAGGAAGGCAGGTAAGGGTGTACTTAAAATCGCCCGAGAGGCAGGCGTGGGCGTGAGCACAGTATAGCGGGTGTTGATTGAGTCACACGGCTTACCACTTCATCGATTCTCGGTACCCGCCAGCGTGAAAAGGTATTGAGAATTCTGACTTGGTTTTATGGATACCGACTGTCGGTTGCGGGTCGTTCTCAGCCCGTGGTAGAGCGCTCAATTTGCCCATTGCTGCACTCTCCTTGCCCGTGACCTCGGGGCCGCGATTTGAGCCCCCTGCGCGCCCAAAATTTGCATAAATCTGCTGGATGGAAACGGTTGGGACACGGTGACCGGCCCCGCTCGAGTTCCTCAGTGCCTCACGTTGAAAATACCTCTGTCGAGGGGGGCGACTGATATTGGCGTTCCGTGTAGAAGTTTTTGATCAGGCCCTACATTTGCCGTGGCCAGAGCCGGCGATTGTCGACGTCGTTGTGGAATTGCGAAGTGTCGTTGAATCGGCCATTCGAGGGGGGTAGTTTCCCCGAGAATCTCGCATGCACCATGTCTTCATAAGGAAGCCTGGTAGACTGAGCCGACCTTGAACTACTCTGGCGTCGAGGGAGTGATGGTTGAGGCCGACGTCTTAACTGGCATTGGCACCATGGGACGCTTCGGCATCGAGGCTATCGCCACGCATCAGCTTCTCGGCGATACGCGCGGTCTGACTGATGGCTCGGGTGGTGGGGCTGTGCGCCGCCAGGTAACGGGTCACGCCGATCAGGATGTGGCGTCCGGGCCGGGTATTGCCCCATTCACGGAACTGGCACACGCCGGCCTCGAGGGACTGGTACGCATGAAACCCGGCGTCCTCGCGCAGCAGGGCCCGGCCCAAGGTCGCAATCAGGGCCTCCGGCGGAAATCCCAATGCGAGATAACGGCTCGCCAGGCCGGCGGCGGCATCGACCTGTCGGGGCCGATCGAACGTTTCCAGCAATGCACGCAGAAGTGCCGCACTGTCCGATGGCAGCGATTGCGCGCGGGCACCGTCGCCCTCAGGGATGGGTGCTGGCGGTACGTTCATGTAGCGATTGAGATAGACCGCCATTGCTCCGTGGAACACCCCGCGTACTGCGTCGGGTAACCTGTCACCCGGCGCGTTCTCGCCGATGCGCTTGAGTGCGTGGTGCACGGCATTGCAGTAGGTGAAGGTGTGGTGTGCCGTCTCCCAGTCCGATTGCTCGTTGGACTCGCTGAACTGGACAAGGCGCAGGGCCGCAGCATAGACGAGGGCCCGGGCGCAATCGACCGGCGAGGCGCCCTCGTGCAACGCAATGGTAAGCGCTGAGATCACCTCTTGCGGGCTGTCGGCCAGCAATTCCAGGCCCAGGGCCTCGTGGCGCGTCCATTGCCCCCGATCGCCGCTCGCAAGATGGGCCACATAGCCGCAGGCCGATTCGACAAGTTCTATTAAGTCCTCGGGCTGACGCCACGCGGTCGATTCCGCAGCGCTGCGCGCGGAGACAATGTCGCCCACGACCGTTGGTAGGATAGCTTCCGCATGGGCCCAGCCGATCATGTCGAGGCACTCGAAAGCCTTATTGGTGAAATCCAGCGTATGTCCGCCGCCGGAATACACGCGGTCAGTTTCGGCGGCAAACAACATATCCGCTAGGTCCGCGGGACTGGTGCCAGCTGAAATAGCCGTCAGCAATGTGCGTTCGGCGCCCTCGCGATGGCGCACTTCGCACCACCGCCGGAACCACCGCTTGAGCGTGACCAGACCCGGCGTGCTTTCCAGCGGATAGCGCGCGATGCGCGGTGCCTCGCCTTCGCAGTCCCGAGCGACGCGCCTGGTTCCATGAAACAACGCGACGTAGACATCCCGGTTCTCGAGAGCCGGCACCAGGTTTCCCAGTGCCGTTAGGATGGTCAGGCCGCTGCTCCATCCATCGCGGTTACGGGCGCCGCAGAGCGCCGCTTGTCGCACGACTGCTTCTGGCTGAGCACCCGATGCCAGTAGGCCGTGGACGGATTTGGCAATGACGAGGCCGATGCCGTGGGACATTCCATCGGCGAGGCGCTGTTCGTGGTGGGCGCGGGTATCGCCATCCCCTGGTCGGGGATCGACCCAGATTTCATCGCCGCGGAGCTCGACCCGGTAGGCGGGAATGTCGTCCGCCCAGAGATCGAAGGTACAACCGCTGGCGACATCGAACCGGGCGTGGTGCCAATGGCAGGTCAGTATCCCGTCATTCACCGATCCCTGGTCCAGGGGGAACCCCATGTGGGGGCAGCGGTTATCCAAGGCCCGGGCGCCGTCTCCGTCGGGCAGCACGAGAAGCGGGCGATGGCGCCCACGTACCGTCAGCTGCCCTGCCGCCCTCAGTTGGGCGACCGTTCCCGCAAAAACCAATGGATCGGCTGGACTGTCCATTGAACAACCGTGCGCTTTCGTGCGGAGACAATCAATGGGGCTCGGAAGGGACTTCTTCGGTCCGGGTTCGCTATGGCGTAGTTGCGAGTGTGAAGGACGATGTGAGCGCCTGATTTAATTCAAATTCCCTGTTACTGTAAGCGTACGGTGCTCGCACGCAGGTTAGGGCGTGGCGGGCTGTGGCGTCCAGTTCCAGGGGAGAAGGTCGTCGATCCGGCTCATGGGATGGCCGTTGGTCACGCGCTCGAGCACATCTGTGAGCCAGGCGTAGGGCTCGACACCGTTGAGCCTGGCGGTCTCGATCAGGGACGCGATCATCGCCCAGCGTTCGCCGCCGCCGTCGGAGCCCGCGAACAGGTGGTTCTTCCGCCCGAGCGCCACGGGCCGGATGGCGCGCTCGACGGGATTGTTATCGAGCTCGACACGGCCCCCCGCCTTCGCGGGGGCAGGCTCTGTCCAGGAACCGGCACAGAGCGTCCCAGCGCGCGAGGGCATAGCGGATAGCCTCGGCCAGCCCGCCGCGCGGGGGCAGCCGGCGCAGCTGGTCTTCCAGCCAGAGCTTCATGGCTTCGACGAGCGGCCGTGATTCGGCCTCCCGCGCCGTTCGGCGCGCTTCGGCGGATTGCCCGCGGATGTGCCTCTCGACGGCGTACAGCTCGGCGATGCGGCGCAGGGCCTCCTCGGCGATGGGCGAGCCGGTCGCCTGATAGAACTCGTAGAACTTACGCCGGGCATGAGCCCAGCACGCGGCCAGGACCACCTTCCCGTCCGCGGTCAGCGCCTCGAACCCGGCATAACCGTCTACCCCCGCCTTCGCGGGGGCAGGCTCTGCAGCACGCCGCGGAAGCCCCGGAGGTGCGCGGCGGGCCGCTCGGCCCTGCGGTCGGGGCTATAGAGGTAGACTGCCGCCGGTGGCTCCGGCCCGTCCCATGGCCGGTCGTCCCGCACATAGACCCAGAGCCGTCCGACCTTGGTCCGACCGCGGCCGGGGTCCAGCACCGGCACCGGCGTGTCGTCGGCGAACAGCTTGCTCGAGCCGAACACCTGGGCGGCCAGCCGGGCTTGCAGCGGTTCCAGCCACCAGCAGGCGCCGCCGACCCAGCCCGCGAGCGTGGAGCGTTCGATCTGCAGCCCATGGCGGGCGAAGATCCGGGCCTGGCGATAAAGCGGCGTGTGGTCGCAGTACTTGCCGACCAGCACCTGGGCGAGGAGCCCGGGCGTGGCCAGCCCCTTGGCGATCGGCCGCTCCGGCGCCGGCACCTGGTGGATCGTGCCGCAGGCGCGACAGCCGTACTTGGGGCGGCGCAGGCGCACGACGCGAAGCTGCGCCGGGACCCAGTCGAGCATCTCGCTCACGGCCTCACCGGCAGGATGGAGACGCCCGCCACAGGCCGGGCAGGCGTCACCCTCCAGGTCGAGCATGATCTCGGCGCGCGGCAGATGCTCGGGAAGAGTTCCTCCGCCGGAACACGGCGTCGGCATCGGGCGCGGGACCCTCGACCGAAGGCGTGACGTGATCGGCTTCCATGCGCGCCAGATCGGCGTCGAGGTCGTCAAGCCCCAGGGCCAGCTGATCGGCATCGAGGCGCTCGGAGCGGCGGCCGAACTGCCCACGCTGAAGCTGTTTGAGGAGGCGCTGGAGCCGCTCGATCTCGTCGTTGCGGGCCTCGACCACGGCCGCCATGTCGCGCACCAGGCGGTGCAGAAGGCCGACGTCGGCCGGCAGATCGTCCAGGTCGAGACGCATGAGTGATTCTAGTCAGCCCCGGCGTCCCGACCAAGATATTTGTCTGATTCAGCGTGCCTTTTCAGGGGCGTCTCATCCCGCCACGGCGGGACGCCATACCCGCTCGGGCACGCGCCAGTCGATCCCCTCGAGCAGGCCCGCGAGCTGCTCGGACGTGAGCGACAGGGTTTGTCCCGCCTCCATGTTCGAGGGCCACAGGAACACGCCCTGCTCCAGCCGCTTGGTGAACAGGCACAGGCCCGTGCCGTCCCAGAACACGATCTTGATCAGGTTGGCCCTGCGCCCGCGGAACACGAACAGATGACCCGTGAACGGATCCTGGCGCAGCACCTCCTGGACCAGCAGGGCCAGCCCGTCCATTCCCTTGCGCATGTCCGTGTAGCCCAGCGCCAGATGCACCTTCACGCCGGCAGGCAGCAACACGGTCATCGCGCTCCCTCCCGATCGGCCCCGGGCGCATCGCTGATCTCCACGTCGACGAAGACCGGCGTTGCCGCCTCCTGCCGCCAGCGACACAACACGCGCCGCGCGATGCCGTAGCGCCGGGCCACCTCGGATACATTCGCCCCGGGCCTGTCCGCCTCGGCCAGGATGTGGCGCCGGTCGGCCGCGCTGAAGCGACGCCGATGGCCCGTCCGCGCCGGCGGTACGATCGGACCCGGCGACGCCGCGGAACTGGGATAAGTCATGTGACTTAGGGTGTGACTTAAGCTGTGACTTACGCCGCCGCGCCGCCATAGCAGCTTGCGCGCCGGCGCCTGCGGCTCGGCCCTGAACTTCGTTCGCCAGTTCCCGAACGCCTTCAGCGACAGGCCGTGCGCTTCGCAATATTCCCGCTGATTCAGGTCGCTGCGCTGCCACGCGTCATGATGCGCCCGCCAGAACGCCTCCCCGTAGCGCGCCCGGGGCACCGCATCCTCCGCCATTTCAATCTCCTCTCCGTTCCAAACACGAAAAGGAGAACAGATCGCAACCGGCCCACCCGCGCCAAGTGTGCGTTCCCTGGACGCTTACGTCCGGATTCCCTGTTAGGGACGAGAACCTTCCCTGTTCCCTTGCATAGAGAAATAACCAGAAACCCCTTTAATTCCATAGAGTTAGTTGACCGTGAAGGGTCATTTCACGCCCCAAATCGCCGAAATTCCCTGTATTTTCCCTGTTATCAGGGAATTTGAGCAGAGAGCGGTTCGCGGCAGACTGCCAGCACCGCCACGACTTAAATCAATTGATATTGAAGTGTTATTTTGAATTTCGGGTGTGCCTGCACAAGCCCCGCCTGGCGGGGCTTTTCGGGACTCCGGTGTCGATTGGAGCACGCAGGGAGAGCAGACACGGCGCCTGTTGGCGGCCGCCGTCGCCGCAATTCTCCGTTGCCCGATCCAAAAGTACGCTTTTCCGGCGGGCCGACTGCAAACCAACCGGCGCACGATGAGCGGACACGCTATAATGTCGGTGTTCGCGGCGACCGATTGTAGACGCCGACACCAGCTCCTTCAGGTGATCTCTATGCCCCTTCCGAACGACGATCCCAAACAGATCGCGGCCTGGCTGGTCCAGCAACACGGGCTGGAGAGGGCACGCATGGAAGTTCTGGCCGGTGTCATGCAAGCCCAGAAGGCCGAGGACAACTACGCGCTCAGCGTATGGCGGGATGTGAAACGGATCCTGGGACAGGCGTCGTCCGAGGGCCAGCACGCCGCCTAGGCGCTATGGGATGCACAACAGCTTGCGTTACGCTGTCCAGTCAAGCGGGAGCGCCCCGTCCGGGACGATCTCTTGCAGCATCAGATCGGCCGGCTGGCGGCCGTCCAGAATCATCTCGGTAATATCGGGTGCCAGGAACGCGAGCTCCAGGATGCGGCGCACATAGCGCTCGTGCAGATTATCGCGGATCGCGATCTCGCGGAGCGATCGCACCTCGCCGTTCATCAGGTCGTCGAGCCAAACATAGGCGCAGCTGGCCGCGATAATGAGCCTGGTGTCCATTCGCGGGGGCTGACGGAAGCCTGGATCGATGATCACGAACTTGAGCTCGGTGCTGCGCGGCCTGAGTTGGGCCGCGACGTTGAGCCGGACGGTTCCTGGATCGTCGGTCTGTTCCGTCGGTTCGATGCCCAGGATTTGCAGGAAGGCGGTCCGGGTAAGGTCGACCGCGACGTAATGTTCTCCTAATACGACGCGCGATCAACTGGCGGAGGAGGTTATGGCGTCCCTCGGGGCTTTCGATCTCTCCGGCCAGGTGTGAGTGGTATCGCGAAACGGCGGGCGAGAAATCGTATTATTCCGGTCTGGTTGAAGAATCATCGGTGCTCGGCCAAAATCGCATAATCGGCGACACGGAAGAAATGATGAGAATGCCTTTTTTCGCTTTCGCGGAGGTATATGACACCGATGCATTTTTGCTTAGCGTGGGCGACTCGGATTAATAACCCCAACGCCGTCGCGAACTTCCACACAGGTGTACGTTGCGTCCGAGTCGGGGAATCTTTTGACTTTCAGGATTACCATAGCGATGGCTCCGCGCTCCATCGGCGATGCGGCGGTGGCGGGAGCGTGCGCCGCAGTCTCTTGTCCTGCGACCAACAGATTGCGTGGCATCCCGTTCGACGTAATAGCGATAACCTTTGCCGTTTTTGACGGCATGGGTTGGTGTGAATGAGGGGGCGGCCAGCTCACTAATTCCGGCGATTATTTCGACGTAGAACATGTTCATATTCACGCCGGCGGCGGAAACTGTCTGTTGCGGAAACGGCGGGTAATCACGACAGTTCGGGATTGCTACGCTTCACGCCAAGCAAGGCCCCATCGGCCGATAACAGCCGGCCGGCGGCCGGTCCAGGGGGAGGTGTATGGCGACCATCGATACCTTCAACGCGACAGGGGCGGGGCCCGAGGCCATGCCGTTCAAGCGGCCCAAGCCGTTCTACGACCTGTGGCAGGCGCGCCAGGGCATCCCCACCTATTCGACCTTCCACGTCCAGGACATGGCGAAGGTGGAACTTGCCCACTGGGACCTGCTTGGCGTCGACGGCTGCTTCATGAACCTCGAGGACCCGTTCATCGTCACCTCGATCATCATCGAGTTGAAGCCGGGCCAAAAGACGCGGCCCATCAAGCACATGTTCGAGACCTGGGTCTACGTCATCAGCGGCAAGGGCGAGACCCTGGTGAGCCGCGAGGGCGCCAAGGACAACGTGATCCCGTGGCAGCCGCGCTCGCTGTTCGGCCCGCCGCTCAACTGCACCTACCAGCACCGCAATACCGACAGCCAAGAGCCCGCGCGCATCCTGATGGTCACCAACGCGCCGCTGACGCTCAACCTCTATCACAACGAACGCTTCGTGTTCGACAACCCGTTCGTGTTCGACGACCGCTACGGCGGCGAGCAGGGCTATTTCAACCCGACCATCGACGTCGTCGCCCAGCGCTACGTCCGCACCAACATGGTGAAGGACGTGCGGGACTTCTATCTCCACGACTGGAAGGAGCGCGGCCCGGGTGCGCGCACGGTGTTCCTCACCGGCATGAGCGAGCACACTATCGGCGCCCATGTCTCCGAGTTTCCGCCGGGCACCTACAAGAAGGCGCACCGCCACGGGCCGGGTGCCCACGTCATCATCCTCCAGGGCCAGGGCTATTCGCTCAACTGGAAGGAGGGCGAGGAACCCACGCGCGTCGACTGGCAGGAGAACTCGATGTTCTCGCCGCCGGACATGTGGTACCACCAGCACTTCAACACCGGCACCGAGCCCGCGCGCTATCTCGCCCTCAAGAGCAAAGGCGCGCCCGAGCATCCGATCCGCATCGGCGCCCCGGGCCCCAACGCCGATCCCGACTTCGCCAAGAACCACCAGATCGAGTTCGAGGACGAGGCGCCCTGGGTTTACGACATGTTTGCGGCGGAGCTCGCGAAGAACGGGGTCGAAAGCCGGCAGCCCAAGCCGCAATACCACAAGAAGTAATCGGCAGACGCGTCATCGGCGGAATTTCCGCGAGGGGGAGGCGATCATGCATGCGCTTATAAGAGCCCTGTGGGGCGCGGCCGCGGCCGTGACGCTGGCGGCGGGAGCAGCCGGCGCTGCCGAGCTGCCCAAGGAAACCCGCGCGATCCTCAAGGACCTCAAGCTCGACGCGGACATCATGTCGGGTATCGACCAGGAGCTGGCGACACCGCCCGAGTGGCGCCGGAAGGCCAGGGGGGAGGGAGCCCTCACCATCATCGGCTCGTGGGACTTCTCCCAGTTCGCGAAGCTGTCGGCGCCATTCAAGGCGCGCTTTCCCGACATCAAGCTGTCCTACGTGCGCGGCGGGCTCTACGACCGGGGCGTCAAGACCATGGTCGCGCTCAAGAGCGGCCGGTACCTCGCCGACATCATCATCAGCGCCGGCGGCGACTGGGTGAACTTCCGCAACATGAACGCGCTGGAGGATCTCAGCATCCTGCCCAACTACAAGCGCCTGCCGTCCGAGATGCACGAGCCCCACGGCCTGTGGGTCGGCCAGAAGGTCGCCTACCGCTGCATGGCCTACAACACCAACCTGGTGAAGAAGGCCGACCTGCCGAAGACCTGGGACGACCTGGTGAACATCCCGCGCTGGCGCAACGGCAAGCTCGGCGTGCCGAACCGTCCCAACCTGTGGCTCTCCATGCTGTGGCTCAAGAAGGGGCCGCAATGGACCCGGGATTTCATGACCAAGCTGTTCACCGTGGTCAAGCCGCAGCTCCGCAAGGAAGGCGCCAACGCCATGGTCGCGCTCACGGTGGCCGGCGAGTTCGACGCCGCGGTCGGCACCGCCGAGTACCGCATCCAGCAGTATCAGGACAAGGGTGCGCCGGTCAGTTTCCATTGCCCCGCGCCGGTGCCGATGGCGGTGTCGCTGCTGATCGTCCTCAAGAACAACCCGCAGCGCTATGCCTCGCTGATCTTCACCAACTGGTTCCTGTCCAAGGAAGGCCAGATCGCCCAGTACCACGCCGACAACGCCATCTCGGTGCGTCCCGACCTGTCACGGCACAAGGAGCTCATGCCCTATCCCGAGGAGATCGAGGGCAAGCCGCTCGCGGTGCGCGACGAGGAGGCGCTGATCACCGAATATCCCAAGCTGATCGCCGCCTACGATCCCCTGTGGAAGGGCGCCGGGGGGCCTATCGCCCTGAAGCTCCGGACGGTTTCGGTCAAGCTCACGGGCGTGAAGCGGTCGGGGCGCGTGATCACCTTCGATCTCAAGGGCAAGAAGACCGAGGTCGGCATCAGCGGAAAGCGCACCAAGATCACCATCGACGGCGCCAAGGCGCGCCGCTCGGCGCTCAAGGCCGGCATGTCGTGCAAGGTGACCTATGCGCCGGGGGCGAGCGCCAAGGCGGTGGCCTGCGTCAAATAGCGATCGGGCTCAGGCCTCGCCCCAGATCTCGGCGGCGGTTTCCACCACCAGGCGCAGCTTGGCGATCTCGTCGTCCTGTGACAGCGCCTTGGCGCCGACGCCGGACGAGAACCCGCATTGCGGGCTGAGGCACAGCCGGTCGAGCGGCGTGAAGCGCGCGGCCGCGTCGAGGCGGCGCTTGAGGGCGTCCTTGCTTTCCATCTCGCGCGTCTTGGTCGAGACCAGGCCGAGCACCACCTTCTTGCCGGCGGGCAGGTGGCGCAGGGGTGCGAAGTCGCCCGAGCGCGCATCGTCATATTCCAGGAAATAGCCGTCGACATCGAGCGTCCCGAACAGGGTCTCGGCCACCGGTTCGTAGCCGCCGCGCGCGACGCTGCCCGCCGCGACCCCGGTCTGGCGCGCGTTGCCGCGGCACAGGTGGATGCACACCGTCACGCTGTCGGGCAGGTCGCGCACGATGTCGTTGATCACCCTGCAATAGGTCGCAGGCAGGGAATCGGGGTTCTCGCCGACCCGGCGCGCCGCATCGCGGAAATTCTCGTCGCACAGGTAGGCGAGGTTGGTGTCGTCGAACTGGAGGTAGGTGAGACCGCGCGCCACGAGGTCCTCGACCTCCGTCTTGTAGGCGCGGGTGAGGTCGGCCCAGAACGCGTCGAGGTCGGGATAGGCATCGGCGTCGATGGCGCCCCGGCCGCCGCGGAAATGGACCATGGACGGCGACGGGACGCACACCTTGGCGACGCGCCCGGTCGCGGCCTTGAGGAATTCGAAGCTATCGGTCTGGATCGCCATGGCTGCGACGGATCGGGCCGGTGACGCGCATGCCATTGAGGCGCACCGCCGTAGCGGTGCCGTCGCCGGCGGGCACGCTGATCTCGAAGCTGCGGCCGGCCTCCTCGATGTTGTCGAAGCCCTTGAGGAAATCCGCGTACCAGACTTTGCGCCGGAACTCGCCGTCGGTGATCGCGCGAAGCCCGACGTCCTCCTGCAGATGCACTACCTCGCGGATGCATTCGTCCTCAAGCGTGGTGAGCGCGTCGCGGCCGATCGCGCCTTTGCCGAATGCGTCGCGTGCGGCGATCAGCCGGGCGGGACGCAGCAGGCTGCCGACATGGTCGGCCCGGAACGGGCCTTTGGACGCGGGTGAGGACATGATGGTTCTCCGGGACGGGATTCAGGAATCGACGGATCGGCCCGGCGCGTCGCGGGCGCCGAGCCGCTCGGACAGTTGCGCGGCGGCGCGCGTCAGCACGGTCGCGACCGGGCCGGCGAGCGACATGTCCGAGCTATCGACCACGGTGCGCGTCGCCATCACCATGGCGAGCTTGCCCTCGTGGTTGAACACCGGGGCGGCGAGCGCGTCGTGGGCGGTGATGCCGAGGTTGCGGGCGAGGCGCTGGCGGCGCACTTCCTGGCGCATCTCCTCGATCTGCTCGGGCGTCATGACCACGGTCTTGGGGCGCCCCTCGCGCGCCATGGCGAGCTCGCGCATGAGGAATTCGTGGGTCTCGGCGGGCGCCATGTAGGCGAGGAAGATGCGCCCGGTGGCTGAGGTCAGGAGCGGCAGGTTGAGGCCCTCGCGGATGTGGGTGGCGTCGGCGAAGCGGCCCCTCTGGCATTTGACGATGGTCGGGCCGTTGGAGCCCCACACGGTGAGCAACGCCAGGAGCCCGGTCTCGCCCGAGAACCGCGCCAGCGCATCGGAACCGGCGCGCACCGCGTCGATCCGGCCGAGCGCGGTCAGGCCGAGGTCGATCACCAGCGTGCCGAGATCGTAACGCCCGAGGTCGCGGTCGTATTCGAGCAGCCCCGCCTCGACCAGGCTCAACAGATAGCGGTGGGTGCGGGCAGTGAGCATGCCGCTCGCCTCGGCGATCTCCTGTAGGGTCGCCGCGCCCGGCAGGCTCGCGACGATGCGCAGCAGCGACGCGCCGGTCAGGACAGAGCGGTTCGAGTAGGTGGTGAGCTTGACGTCGGAAGATGCCATGGCCTGCACTCGCGGTGAAACGCCGGCCATGGAGGAACCACGGCCGGCGGGTAGGCTACTTGAGGATCTGACGCGCGAGCTTTTTGAACTCCCGCATGGGCTGGGTGTACTCCTGAAGTCTGGCCGGAGACGTAGTCCTTGTAATGGCTCCAGTCCAGCGCCCGGTCGGGATCGCCGAGCAGCACGTCCTTGCGCCGGCTGTTGAGCCTCACGGCCTTCATGATGCGGGCCTGGACATCCTTCGTGAGCAGCCAGTTGACGAACACGATGGTGGCGTTGGGATGGGGATGCGGTTGGAGCACCTGGATGCCGCCGACGCCGACGCTCCAGATGTCGAGTTCCGAGACCTTGCCCATCTCGAACTTGACGCCCTTCTTCTTGAATCTCTGGATCGAGGAATTCGGGATTCCCATGGCGATCGGGTACTTGCCGGACACGAACCAACCCATGATCTGGCGCTTGTTCTTTACGACCACCGGCTTCTGGGTCGTCAGCAGCCCGCGGATGAATTCGGGGCCGTACTTTTTGTAGACGATGGCCATGCTGACCGCCGTCGAGCCGCCACGAGGATCGGCCAGCGCGATCTTGCCCTTCCATTTCGGGTCGAGCAGATCGTTGAACGACTTGAGGTCGTTGGCCTTGACGAACTTCGGATTGTAGTAGGCAAGCGGGCTTTCGTAGGCGGTGAACGACGGCATGTACTTCTTGTCGTTGTCCAGGAACATGTGGTCGAAGCCGCCGTGCCAGACGTTCTCGTCGGCGACCTCGGGCAGGATCAGCATGCTGCGCACGTCCGCGAGGCCGTTCTTCTTGATCAGCTCGTAGGCCTGGGTCTCGGCACCGCCGATGCGCAGGTCCCAGAGAATACTTGCCGACTTCCTGCTCCTTGATGGCGCGTGGCCAGAAGTCGCGGCCCGCGAAGGGGGTCACCTCGATCCTGATCTTGGGATAAGCCTTCTGGAACTTCATCAACTCGTCGCGCCAGAGCGATCCGGACGGCCCGGAGACGACCAATTTCCCTTCCTTTTCCGCAGCGGCGACGACCTTGTCCCATTTCGCCTTCCAGCCGTCGGCCGCCTGCGCCGAGGTGGTGCCGGCGACCAGCGCCGCCACGCCGGCCACGGCGAGAAGCGCGCGTGCGCGCAGGTGGAATCGCATTTTGCTCATGTTGAAGCCTCCCTTTGGCTTTTGGGTTTTCGCCGGGTCGGCGCCCGGCGCGGACGCGTCACTCGGCCGCTTGCGGCTTGGCCGCCTTGATCTTCCACAGGTCCTTGTAGGGCACGTCCTTGGAGATGACCTCCGAGGTGACGACGATATTCGTGCAGTCCTGCCGGGCGGGATCGCGGATCACGTGGAGCGGCTCCTTGCCCGCCTCGGTGTCCTTGATCGCCTCCTGGATCAGGCGCCGCGCCTGGACGATGATGCGGTCGCTGGTGGCGAGGTGCTCCTGGGTGCGGTCCTGGATCGGCCCCATCGATTCGGTGGCGAAGGCGTCGTGCACCTGGAATGAATCGCCCATGCCGGTGAAGTTTGAGCTGCGCATCAGCTCGGGGTCCTGGAAATACCGGTTCTCGAAGGTCCGGCGCTCCCCGGTAGGCGCGAAGTCCGCCGCCCAGCGCGCGCGGTGGCGTTCCTTGTCGAGCGGGCGCACGCGGTTGAACACGAGGTCGTAGCGCATGTTGTGGTGGTCGTCGATCGGCACGTGCCAGTGCATCTGGTAGCCCTCGCCGATACGGCCCTCCTGGCCGACGATGGCGACGATGTCGGGCATGATGAAGTTGGTTGTGCGGACGTACTGCTTGTCTTCGCCCGAGGCGCGCACCGAATAGATGCGGATGCCGTAGTCGGTGCGCTCGAAGTCGAGCTGCGGGCGGCGATCGCCGGTATAGTCGCAAATCGGCGGACTTGTTGTCGCTGCCGGGGATCGCGCGGCTGTCCTTGCGCTTGAGCGGGCGGTGGAGATAGGACAGGTGCACAGGGTCATAGCCGCCCTCGAGCGCCTGCAGGTAGTTGCAGTTGATCACCGAGCGTTTGGCCAGCACGTGGGCCTCGGGGGCACGGAACGGCTCGTAGTCGGGCAGCAGCGGCGGTTCGCCCGCGCCGAGGTAGGCGAACACCATGCCGGCGGCCTCGCACACTGGATAGGACACCGCCTTGATCTCGTCCTTGAACTTGCTCTCGGGCGGCTCGGCGGGCTGCTCCAGGCAGTTGCCGTTCACGTCGAACAGCCAGCCGTGGTAGAGGCAGCGTAGGCCGCCGTCCTCGAGCCGGCCGAAGCTGAGATCGCTGCAGCGGTGCGGGCAGTTCCGCTGGATCAGGCCGAGGCGGCCGTCCTCGTCGCGGAACAGCACCAGATCCTCGTTCAGGATGCGGACCGGCACCGGGCGCCTGCCCGGTCCGACCTCCTCGCTCAGCGCGACCGGCTGCCAGTAGCGGCGCATCCAGGCGCCTGCGGGCGTGCCCGGTCCGGTGCGGGTGAGGATCTGATTCTCTTCTCTGGTGGTCATGGCGTGCCCTCCGTCCTCGCGGCGTGATTTTGCGATCATATGATATCGCTTTTTGATTTTCAGGCTATCGGCAAATGGCGGCACTGGTCAAGTGCCCCCGTGGAAACCCTGCCAGTCCTTGACATCCTGTTCTCTTATTTTGAAAATATCTTTCAAATTTCGAGAGAGGCGGAACGCCCTCGCCCCGCAGAATTGGCGGATAATGCCGCGGGCGCGAAAGAACGAAGTAAGGCGGGGAGGCAGGCATTCCAGCGTCACGCACGCCGGAGCCTCTGTTGAGGCTCGATGGCATTTCCAAGCTATTCGGCAGGTTTCGCGCCGTCGACGGGCTGTCGCTCGGCGTGCTGCAGGGCGAGATCTTCGCCCTGCTGGGCCCGTCGGGATGCGGCAAGTCCACCACGCTCCGCCAGATCGCGGGGCTCGACCAGCCCGACCAGGGGCGGATCACGGTCGGCGACCGGGTCCTGTTCAATTCCGCCGACGGCACCTTCGTGCCGGCCCAGAAACGCAACATGGGGATGGTGTTCCAGTCCTACGCGATCTGGCCGCACCTCAGCATCTTCGAGACCGTGGCCTATCCGCTCCGGCTGCGGCGCACGCCCGCGGCGGAAGCGGACGCGGCGGTGCGCACCATCCTGCAGCATGTCGGCCTTGCCGGCATGGAGCAGCGCCGCCCGACCACGCTATCCGGCGGCCAGCAACAGCGCGTGGCGCTCGCCCGCGCGCTGGTCTACAAGCCGGACGTGCTGCTGCTCGACGAGCCGTTCAGCAACCTCGACGTCAAGCTGCGCGAACAGATGCGGGTCGAGTTGAAGCTTTTGCAGCGCCAGGTCGGCGTCACCGTGATCCTGGTCACTCACGACCAGGCCGAGGCGCTGAGCCTCAGCGACCGGATCGCGGTGATGAACGCGGGGCGAGTCGAGCAGGTGGGCGATCCGCTCGAGCTCTACGAGCGCCCGGCGACGCCGTTCGTGCGCGATTTCATCGGCCAGACCACGAAGATCCCGGTCGAGGTCACCGGAACGGCAGGCGATGGCGTCGCGCTTGCGGTCACGGGCACCCCGGTCCGGCTGGCGAGCGGCCAGTCGCGCCTCGACGGTGCAGCGCCCGGCACGGCCGGGGTCGCCTGCATCCGCCCCGAGAGCATCGTGCTCGGCGACGACATCCGCGCCGAGGACGGCAACCTGATCGAGGCGACGCTGGAAGCGCTGCTGTTCGTCGGCGACCGCTACGAGTGCTTCCTCGAATTTCGCCGGGGAGACGCTGATCGCCTACGCGCCGCGCGGGATGCGGCTGCGCGAAGGACAGCCCGTGCGCCTGCAGCTCCCCAAAGAGGCCCTGACCCTATGGCCCAGCTGAAGCCCGTCCCGGACGCGCTCCTGGCCATTCCCGGCCCGGCGCGCCGCCTGCGCCTGCCGAAGCCGGGGCCGGCCCTGTGCACGGTGGTGCTGCTGGTGATGGGCCTCGTGATCCTCTATCCCGTGGCGCTTCTGGTCTATTCGAGCTTCCTCGTGCCCCAGCCCACGGGCGGCAACGCGCTCGGTTTCGGCCTGTGGCTCACCGCCTGGGACCAGGCCGGCATCCTCGAAATCCATCATCAACACCTTCCGGCGCGTGGCGGCGACCGAGGTGCTGGCGTTCCCGGCCGCGATTCTGATCGCCTGGCTGGTCACGCGCACCGACCTGCCCGGCAAGAAGCTGATCGACGGGTTCTTCTGGATCGCCTTCTTCCTGCCGGCGCTGCCGGTGCTGATGGGCTGGATCATGCTGTTCGATCCCGAGTTCGGCCTCGTCAACCAGGTCTGGATGTGGCTGTTCGATACCGACAAGGGGCCGTTCAACATCTACACCTTCTGGGGCATCATCTTTGCCCATCTCGCCGCCCGCTCGGTCGCGGCCAAGTACATCTTCCTCGCGCCCGCGTTCCGCAACCTCGACGCCAGCATGGAGGAAGCCTCACGCGTCTCGGGCGCGAATCCGCTGACGACGGTCATGCGCATCGTGGTGCCGGTGCTGATGCCGGCGCTCCTGATTACGCTGTGCATCTCGGTGATCCATTCGCTGAAATCGTTCGAGATCGAGCTGATCCTCGGCCCGCCGACCAGCTTCTACGTGTTCTCGACCAAGATCTATCAGCTGATCGCCGAGGACCCGCCGATGTTCGGCGCGGCGACGGTGCTCGGCCTCGCCATCCTCGGCTCCATGCTGCCGCTCGATTTCTGGCAGCAGCATCTGTGCCCACACCCGCAGCTACGTCACCGTTACCAGCCATTTCTCGACCAACGTCCTGCGCCTTGGCCGCTGGCGCACGCCGATCTTCGCCGCGATCTGCGCGTTCGGCTGCTTCATCACCGTCATACCGGTGATCTTCCTGCTGCTCGGCACCTTCATGAACCTGTACGGCTACTTCACCATCACGCCGGTATGGACGATGGAGCACTGGGTCTCGGTGCTGCGCGATCCGCCGCTGATCCGGGCCATGATCAACACGCTCACCATCGGTATTGCCGCCGCCGGCATCGGCATGTTCTGGTACGCCCTGGTCGCCTACATCTCGGTCCGGACCCGCTACCGGGCGCGCGCCGCCCTCGATTTCCTGAGCTGGCTGCCGGCGAGCCTGCCCGGCATCATCCTCGGCCTCGCGCTCCTGTGGATGTTCCTCAACGTGCCGCTGTTCCGGCCGATCTACGGCACCACCGCGGTGCTGGTGATCGCCTGCATGCTGACCAGCATCTCGACCGGCGTGCAGCTCATCAAGAGCAACATGGTCCAGCTCGGGCGCGAGCTCGAGGAGGCCTCGTTCGTGGCGGGCGGCTCATGGCTCTACACCTTCCGCAGGGTGGTGCTGCCGCTGTTGGGGCCGGTGCTGCTCGCGGTCGCGCTCTTGACGTTCGTCTCGGCAGCCCGCAACGTCGCCAGCATCGCCATGCTGGTGACCGGCGACAACCGGCCGCTCGCGATGCTGCAGGTGGATTACATGGTGGACGGCAGGCTGGAGGCCGCCTCGGTGGCCGGCGTGCTGATCGTCCTGCTGACTTTGGCCGTGGCCGCGGTCGCCCGCTATATCAGCGCGCGCTTTGGCTTCACCGGTCTCGCCAAACGTGAAACCGCATAACGAAAAAGACCATCGAAGGGAACGCACATGATCATCGACGCCCATACCCACTACCACGCGCACGGCATCCTGAATGCCGTGTTCAACCATCTCTACGGCCATAACTACGCGGCGATCCGCCCGGCCCACGGCGACGAGGAGCTGCACCTCAAGCTGATGGACGAGCGCGGCTACGACATGCAGATCATCTCCCAGCCGCCGTTCACCCAGGTCCACGACCAGAAGGCCTACCTCGGCATCGCCCAGGCCAAGGCGTTCAACACCTCCATGGCCAGATGCGTCGAGGAGCACCCGGGCAAGTTCCGCGCCGTCGCCTCCCTGCCGCTGCAGGACATTCCCGCCTCGGTCAAGGAGATGAACCGCGCGATCAAGGAGCTCGGCCTGATCGGCTGCATGCTCAACGTCGATATCTCGCGCCGCGGCGAGGCCCCCACCAACGACGAGGAGTACTGGTTCCCGATCTACGAGGAAGCCTGCAAGCTCGGCGTGCCGCTGTTCGTGCATCCGGGCTCGTCGGCCTTGCCGCGCCACCAGAAGTATTCGCTGGCGCTGCACCTCGGTTTCCTGTTCGGCGAGACCGAGTTCCTCACCACCTTTATCTACGGCGACGTGTTCAAGCGCTTCCCGGACCTCAAGATCCTGTGCTCCCACGGCGGCGGTGCGGTGCCCTATCAACTCGGCCGGTTCCAGGCCTCGACCTGCCCCGATCTCAAGGGTGATCGTGGCCCGCGCATCCCGATCGAGGGAACTTTCGTGGACAACCTGCGCAAGATGTACTTCGATTCCTGCATGTACTCGCCGGAAGGCCTCGAATGCCTGATCAAGGTCGTGGGCGTCGACCAGGTGCTGTTCGGCACCGAATGCCCGGGCATGGGCATGGCGCGGCGTCCCGACGGGCGGTCCTACGACAATGTCGAGGACTACATCAACGGCTTCGACTGGCTGAGCGACGCCGACCGGCAGAAGATCTTCTCCGGCAACGCGATCAAGCTGTTCAAGCTCAAGGTCTGAGGGGGAGGAGACATGGCACGTGACGCACTGGTCGAGCGGCTTTCCAAGCTCGACGCCTGCACCGTTTCTGACGCGCTCGACGCGCTCGGCATCAAGGGAGCGACCTTGGGCATCCGGCCGCAGTGGCCGTGCCCGCGCATCGCCGGGCGCGCCGTGACGGTCAAGCTCAAGCCGCAGGGGGTCGAGAAGCCGACCCGCCACCTCGGCACCGAGGCGATCGAGACCGCCGATCCCGGCGACGTGCTGGTGATGGAGCTGGCCGGGCGCACCGACGTGCCTGGCTGGGGCGGGTTGCTCTCGCTCGCCGCCGCCACCAAGGGGCTCGCCGGTATCGTCATCGACGGGGCCTGCCGCGACATCGACGATTCGCAGTCGGCCGACTTCCCGGTCTACGCCCGGGGCGTGGTGCCGATCACCGCGCGCGGCCGGGTGATCCAGGATTCGGTGAACGCGGAAATCCAGTTCGCGGGCGTGCAGGTCCATCCCGGCGATTACGTGGTGGCGGACGGGTCGGGCACGATCATCGTGCCCCAGGCGCGTGCCGCCGACGTGATCGCCAAGGGCGAGGAGATCGCGGCGCGCGAGGCGCGCATGGCCGACGCCGTCCGCAACGGCGCCTCGATCGTCGAGGTGATGGAGCAGGGCGGCTACGAACAGATGCTCAACAAGGACAAGAAATAGATGGCAAGCGACCAGATCGTCGAAGGATTCAAGACACTCGCCAGCGCCTCGATCTCGGACGCGCTCGACCGGCTCGGCATCCACGGCATGGCCCAGGGCATCGCGCCGCTCACCGACGGCCACCACGTGGTGGGCCGCGCCTTCACCCTGAAATACCGGCCCTGCGGCATCAATCAAGGGGACGGTCGGCGACTACATCGACGACGTACCGCCGGGCGGCGTCGTGGTGCTCGACAACGCGGGCCGGCTCGACTGCACCGTGTGGGGCGACATCCTCACCACCACCGCCAAGAGCCGCGGCGTCGCCGGCACCGTGATCCACGGCGTGTGCCGCGACGTGGCGGGCTCGCTCGAGGTCGGCTATCCCATCTTCTCGCGCGGTCGCTTCATGCGCACCGGCAAGGACCGGGTCGAGGTGGACGGCACCAGCGTCACCGTGTCGCTCGGCGACGTGCAGGTGCGCCCGGGCGACATCGTGGTCGGCTCCGACGACGGCATCCTCGTCGTGCCGGTGGAAAAGGAAGCCGAGGTGCTGGAGATCGCCAAGGGGGTGGCCGAGGCCGAGGCGCGCATCGTCGCCGAGGTCAAGGCGGGCTCGAAGCTGGTCGATGCCCGCAAGAAGCACGGCTATCACAACCTGCAGACGAAGAGGTGACGCCGATGAGCTACGACTTCGAACGCCCCGACGCGGCGACGCTCAAGCGCGCGGCGATCTTTCCGTCCGCCACCATCCACGAGGCTATGGGCCGCAAGGGCGCGCTGCCGGCCGTGATCAAGCCGGTCAACCCGGCCTGGAAGATCTGCGGGCCTGCCTTCACCGTGGTGGCCAAGCCGATGAACAACATCAACATCCACCGCGCCATCTACCAGGCGAAGCCGGGCGACATCCTGGTGGTCGATTGCGGCGGCGGCTATGAGGCCGGCTACTTCGGCGAGATCATGGCCCATGCCTGCCAGGCGCGGAAGCTGGGCGGGCTCGTGATCGACGCCTGCGTGCGCGATGCCGACCTGCTCGATGAGATCGATTTTCCGGTGTTCGCGCGCGGCCTCGCCATCCAGGGCACCACCAAGGAGGAGGGCGGCTCGCTCGCAAAGACCATTACCATCGGCGGGGCGTGCATCGCGCCCGGCGACATCATCAACGGCGACCGCGACGGGGTCGTCGTCATCCCGCGCACCGAGGCCAAGGCCGCGCTTGATGCCTCCCAGACGCGCGAGGACAAGGAGGCCAACACCATCGCCTCCATCAAGTCGGGCAAGTCGACCATCGAGCTTTACGGCTGGTCGGCGGAACCGAAATAACGCGGCACGGCGGGGAGGGGGCGATGGCGAAAGCGGCGGGACGCAAGGGCGCGAACAAGTCCGAGGCGCGCGAGACATGGGCGCAGTCGGTTACGCGCAAGCGCCGCCAGTTCCGCGCGCTGCTCGGGCGCAGGACGCTCTCGGTCATGCCCGGCGGCTTCAGCCCGGTCTATGCCCGGATCGCCGAGGAAGCCGGGTTCGAGTGCTTCTTCGTGGCGGGCTCGCAGATGTCGGCCTACCTGCTCGGCGTGCCCGACGCCGGCATCATCGGGCTGCGCGACGTGGTGGACCATGCGCGGCATTGCGCCGCGCGCTCGGGCATCCCGATCCTGCTCGACACCGACACCGGCTTCGGCAACGCCGTCAACGTCCATTACACCGTGCAAGAGGTGATCCGGAGCGGCGTCGCCGCGCTCCAGATCGAGGACCAGGAATCGCCCAAGAAGTCGGGCACCCAGCCCGGACGGCGCTGCATCCCGATCGCCGAGGCGGTGGGCAAGTATCGCGCCGCCGCCGCCGCGCGCGACGCGACCGACCCCGATTTCGTGATCTGCGCGCGCTGCGACGTGCTCGGCGCCGAAGGCAGCTCGTTCGGGGAGGCGCTGGACCGTTCGGTCGCCTACGTGACCGACGGCGGTGCCGACTTCGTGTGGCTCAACTCGGTCGAGACGCGCGCGCAGATCGCCGAAGCCGCGAAGCGCATTCCGGCGCCGCTGCTGGTGATCTGGGGCGGCGGCGATCCCCAGCCGACCCTGAAGGAGTACGAGGACCTGGGCGCGCGCATCGTGCTCTATCCCACCATCGCCGCTAATGCCGGGCTCAACGCGGCGTGGCACGTGCTGCACGACCTCAAGGCGCGCGGCACCGACGCGCTGCGCGACCACGCCGTGCGCGTCAACGCGAGCCCGTGGGGACGGACCGAGGTGCGGCGCCTGACGGGCTACTACGACATCCCCGAGATCGAGGCGCGCTTCCTGACCGCCGACGCCCAGCGCAACTACACGGATACTTGGGGCCATGTCGGCATGATGGCGCGTACCGGCGACACCGGGATGCCGCCGGGCGCCGCCAAGGCGCCGGGGAAGAAGCCGGGGAAGAAGAAGGCGAAGGCGCCCGCCGCCCGGCGCCGCAAGGCCGCGAAGCCGCCGAAGAAGGCGAAGAAGACGACGCGGCGCTGACGCCGGCACGCTTTTTCGCACAGGCCACAAGATTCCACTTGTTCTTGTTACGTTCCTATGTTAGTGTGGCTATCGTCGAATTCGTTCGCTGGCAATCCTAGGACGCCGGCCAAGAATCCGGCCCGGTGGCTCCCTGTCGGGGTCATCGGCATCGGAGAGTGCGCGGGCGCTTCCCAGCCAAGCTGCGGCGCTTTCACCCTCTTTCCGGTATACCGCGCGTCGCAGCGACGGCGGGAGGAAGGCTTAAAAGATGTGGGCGGACTAAACGCTGAAATCCGAACGGGACACCCCGCGGCAGCTCCCCGACCCACCCCTTACCTCCCAGGGATTCCAGGCGCCAAGGTGGTGTTTCAGCGCCGATGCCCGCGCATGTCCGACAAAGGACATGCGACCACGCCCCCGTGTCCTTGTAGAGAGAATCTGTCGAAGGCGTGCCGCTAGCTGCGGATGCCGATGCGCAGGCCGAGCGCGCGGGCGAGCAGGGCGATGCCGGTGCTCATCAGGATCACCACGAACGATGCCACCGAAGCCGCCTCGTAGCGTCCTTCCACCATGTAGTCGAGCTGCAGCAGCGCCAGCGTCTTGGTGTCGGCGGTCGCGACCAGCGCGACGCTGGCGATGTCGCGCGCGGCGTGAATGAAGTTCATCACGCCCACCAGCAGCAGCACCGGCACCATGATCGGCAGGACCACGCGCGTGAAGGTGCGCCACCAGCTCGCGCCGACCACGCGCGATGCCTCCTCGAGCTCGTTGCCGAGCTGCATCATGTTGGATTTGATGATCTGGGTGCCGAGCGTGAGCGAGGAGATGGTGGTGGCCAGGATCAGCAGACACCATGGTGCCGTAGAGCGGCCGGAACAGCGGCGAGTCCAGGAACACGTAGAGCAGGCCGACGCCGAACAGGATGCCCGGCACCGCGAACGGCAGCCACGAGACGAAGTCGAGCAGCGCACGTGCCCGGAACGTGGTGCGCACGGTGAAGTAGGCGATCAGCGAGACCAGCACCACCGAGAAGATGCCGGCGCCGCCCGCCATCTCGAGCGTGTTGACCACGGATTCGCGGAAGGTCTCGTCGCTCAGACACGGTCCGCCAGTGGTCGAGGGTATAGGGGGACGGGATGCTGAAGAAGCCGAACAGCTTCATGGTCGACGCCAGCCCCACGAACACCAGCGGGATGACCGTGAGCGTGAGCACGACGGCGAGCACGGCGAGAAACACCGGGATGCGCCACGGGCCGAGGCGCACCGGCTGGGTCTGGAGCTTGCCGGTCAGCGTCGTGTACTGGCGGCGCATGGCGAACCAGCGCTGGGTGAAGATCAGCGGCAGGATCGCGGCGAGGCCCAGCGTGGCCAGCGCCGAGGCAGTGCCGAAGTCGGGCGGCTCCTGGGAGATCAGGGTATAGACCTTGGTGGAATAGACGTAGAACTGGAACGGTGGGCCCAGCACCATCTCGATCTCGAAGGACTGCATGGCGCGGATCATCGCCAGCAGCAGGATCGCGATCAGGGCCGGCAGCATCGCCGGCACCACGATCCGGACCAGCGTGGCGAGGCGCCCGGCGCCGGCGACCCGCGAGGCTTCCTCGAGCGAGGAGTCGATGTTGCGGAAGGTCGGCGTCAGCAGCATGACCTTGACCGCGATGGCGTTGGCGGCGAGATGGGCCCAGACGATTCCCCAGAACGAATAGATGTTGAACGGCCCCGTGTCGCCCAACGGCAGCACGAGCCGTATCAGCCGGTTGAGCACGCCGTATTGCGGATCGAGGCACATGATCCAGCCGAGTGTCACCGACAGCGAGGGCAGGAAGAACGAGATCCAGAACATGAACTCGAGGCCGCCGCGCCACGGGATGTCGGTGCGCGCCAGCGTCCAGGCGATCAGGACCGCGACCGGGAACGCGATCACGTGGATCGCCACCAGCAACTTGATGGTGTTGACGATGCTGCCGAACATCGCGGGCTCGGACAGGGCGCGGTGCCAGGCGTCGAGGCCGAACACGAAATCGGCGCCGGCCTCGGCCGACGAGAAGCTGTAGAAGATGATCAGCAGCACCGGATAGAGCACCAGGAACAGCGTCACCAGCAGCACGACCGCGAACAGGATCGTGCGCAGCTCGAACAGCCGGCGCACGGGCGCAGGGATAGGGGAGAGCGCTATTTCGGCCACAGGCTGATGGCGTCGGGCGCCAGGGTAAGGGTGACCTCGCGGCCCTTGAGGCCACGCGAGCCGGGCGGGCCGTAGATGGTGATGAGCTCATTGCCGACCCGCACCATGCATTCGGCGCGTTCGCCCTGGTAGAGCACGGTCTCGACCCGCCCGGTCAGGCGGTTGCCGTCGCCGTCGCCGTCGGGGGCGAAGGCGATGCGCTCGGGCCGGATCGCGATCACGACCTCGGCGCCCTCGCGCGGCATGGCCGCGCCGTTGGCCGCGGCCCAGGTGAGGGTGCCGCTGGCGGTGGTGAGAGTCACCCGGGCGGCGCGGCCGTCGACGGAGGCCACCCGTCCGGGCAGGGTCACGGTCTTGCCCAGGAAGTCGCGCACGAACTCCGTTTCCGGGTGCTCGTAGAGCGCGTCGGGCGTGCCGATCTGCTCGACGCGGCCCTGGCTCATGAGCGCGATCCGGTCGCTCAGGCTGAGCGCCTCGGTCTGGTCGTGGGTGACGTAGATCAGGGTCAGGTCGAGGCGCTCCTGCAGCACCTTGAGCTCAAAGCGCATCTGCTCGCGCAGCTTGACGTCGAGGTTGCTGAGCGGCTCATCGAGCAGCAGCACGTTGGGCTCGTAGACCAGCGCGCGCGCCAGTGCCACGCGCTGCTGCTGGCCGCCCGACAGCTTGGGCGCGTCACGGTCGGCCTGGGCCTCGAGATCGACCAGGCGGAGCGCGTGGGCGACGCGTTCGCGGATCTCGGCGCGCGGCACGTGGCGCAGCTTGAGGGGATAGGCGACGTTCTCCGCTACGGTCATGTGGGGCCAGATCGCGTAGGACTGGAACACCATGCCCATGTTGCGCTTCTCGGGCGGGACGTTGATGCGCCGCGCCGTGTCGAAGATGGGCCGGCCGCCGAGCAGTATCTCGCCGCGCTCGGCGCTCTCGAGTCCGGCGATGATGCGGAGCGTCGTGGACTTGCCGCAGCCCGACGGACCGAGCAGCGTGAACGCTTCCCCCTTGGCGATGGAAAAGCCGACGTCGTCGAGCGCGACGACGCTGCCGAAGGTCTTACGCAGGCCGCGGACTTCGATGAGGGATTCCGTCATGACCCGTTCGGGCCGCGGCCCAGGCCGCGGCCCACTCCGTTGCTGGCGCCTATTCCGCCTTCTTCTTTTTCGACCGCTTGCGCTTGCGTTCCGGCATCTTGCTGGTGATCACTTCCTTGGCGATCTCCTGCAGCCGGATGCGGGTCTTGAAGAACTTCTCCTGCTGGCCGTTGAAATAGGTCACCCCCGGATGCGGCGCCAGTTCCGCGTCGCCCGCTTTCACGTCGCGGCGGCGCGAATTGCGCGGCACCGCCGCCCAGCCCTCCTGGCCAGCCTTGCTCAGCAGCCAGTTGATATAGACGGCCGCCGCGTTCGGGTGGGGCGCGCGGTCGACGACACCGAGGGCGCCGAAGCCCGAGCTCTGCTGCTGCACCTTGTAGAAGCTGTCGGGCAGCGGGGCGATGTTCTTGCCGAGCCCCTGCTTCTGGAAGATCGCAAGGTCGTTCTCGCCGATGCCGAGGCCGATCGGGTAGCGCCCGCGCACCATCCATTCCGCCTCCTGGCGGCGGTTGGTGGAATAGACGATCTTCTGGCGGTAGAGCGCGCGCAGGAAATCCTCGCCCAGGTTCTCGTAGATGGTCTGCGAAGCGCCGTTGCCCGAGCCGTTGAAGCGCGGGTCATCCCACACGATCTTGCCGGCGAACTCGGGCTTGAGAAGATCCTTGATCGAGGTGATCTGGGACTTCTTGACGAAGTCCCAGTTGACCGCGATCGGGTTCTGGGTGGTGCCGTCGAAGGCATAGAAGAATTTCTTCTCCTTGTCCATCCAGCCGGCATCGAAGCCGCCGTGCCAATGGCTGTCGTCCATGGTGTCCTTGGTGAGGTAGGGCCGCAGCGGCTGGAAAATGCCCTGGGGCTTGAGCTTGCCGACGCGCGGTCGACGGGCCCGATACCCAGACGTCCCAGGCGTAGATGCCGGCCTTGCGCTCGCGCAGCAGCTTGGGCACGTCGGTGCGATTGGATGCGCCCGAGAACTGCACCTTGATGTCGGGATGGACCTTGGCGAAGGCGTTCACCAGGGCCTCGGCGTAGCGCTTGCCGGGCGCGCCGTGCACCACGACGATGCCCTCCTGCTTGGCCTTGGCGAGGACCGTGCTCCAGTCGTCGAGTGCCACGGCCTGTCCGGCCGTGAACGCAATTACGGCAGCGCCGAGCGCGCCCGCCATTATGGGCTTCGAGAAAAACATCTTTTCGCCTCCCGCAGAATTCGCAACGCGGTTTCGTTTATTGACAACTTTATATCCGACCGGTGCCCCATTGTCGAACCTGTCAGGTGACGCTTGGCACCTCAGGTCCGGCAATAGTCGCTTGCGTCACGAAGGACGGTGCAGGCCGGCGCGTCGCATCGCCAGGTAGGCCGGGACCATCATCGCCGCCAGCACGGTGCCGGTGACGAAGAAGCTCCATTCGATTCCCACCGCCTGGGTCAGGCCGCCCATAGTGATCGGCACGATCACCTGGATCAGCCGGTTGGTCGTGGTGCGGAGCCCGACCGCGCGGCCCTGACGGTTGCCGCTCGACTTCGCGATGATGGAGATCATCAGGGGCTGGCTCATGCCCATGGTGATGCCGCGCAGGCTGGTCAGCGCGAGGAATATGAAGAAAGCCGAGAACAGCGGCGTCACGGAGATCAGTGCGATCGAGATGCCGACGGTCAGGAACAGCAAGATGGGCGCGCGTAGGATACGCGTCGCCGCGCGGCTCGTGAGCGCGGAAAAACTGCCCGTCAGCGAGTTCGCCGACGACAGGAGGCCGATCATCGTGCCGGTCATGCCGATATGCTGGAGGTAGACGATATAGAACGACGATTTGATGCCGTTGCCCGAGATGCGGATGGCGGCCATCAGGATGACGAAGGCGATGGTCGGCACCGCCAGCAGCCGGAACGCCTCGATGTAGTCGCTGAGGCGCGGCACGAGGTCGCGGAATGCAATCGGGCGGGGGTTGCCGCCGTCGTCCGTGCGTGGGGCATCGGGTGGCAGCACGCGCGCCGTCATCCACATGGCGAGGCCGGGTAGTGCCAGCACCGCGAAGCTCGGCCACGGCCCCAGCAGGTCCCAGACGGCGCCGATCACGGGCGGACCCGCGATCGAGCCGATGCGGCTCGCGAAGCTGAGCCGGCCCGCGTGCCGCGTGGAGCCGCGCATGATCTGGCCGATCAGGGTCTGGGCGCCGACCCAGCCCATGGAGGCGGCAAGGCCGTTGAGCATCTGCAGGGCGATCAGGGCCGGTATGAACGGCATCGCCGGGTAGAGCGGCGTCGTGACGATGGCGACGCCGGCGAAGAACAGAATCACCCGGCGCGTGCCGATCCGGTCCATCAGCGCGCCGCCGTGGATCGCGAGCAGGAGCGGCAGGAACGAGCGCGCGCCCAGGATCAGGCCGAGCGTCAGCGGTGTCGGGTCGAGCGCCAGCGCCCACAGCGGCACGACGATGTTCATCATGTTGGAGATGCTGTTGGAGAACAGCCCCGCGCCGTAGACGGCCAGCTTGACCTTGAGCGGCAGGTCGTCGCCCGCGGCAGTCCCGTTCGCCGTCGTCTCGGTCACCAAGTCCTCCCCGGCCGCAAAAATTATTTTTCCCGTGCCGGGGCAATCGCCTGTCGCGATCGAACCCCCGGCGACGGCCATGCGGCGCTTGAATTCACGTAAGGGCGGATGCACAATTTCGTCAATCAATAAAGCATGCCGAATAGCGAAAATCGCGCGGACGCGCGCGAGACGACTGCGGCGAAGAGGGAGGGACGGGCTTGGCCGAGATCGTTGGATGCATGGCGATGTCCCATGCCCCGCAGCTGCTCACGCCGCCAGACAAATGGTCGAGCCTGCCCGACCGCGCCAGGGGGCCGTTCCGTCCCCGGCCCGGGATCGAAACCGAGCTGACGTCCGATGCCATGCGGACCAACGCGGCGCGTTGCGACAGCGCGATCGCGGCGCTGCGCGAGCAGCTCGCGCGGTGGGCGCCGGACACGATCGTGATCGTCGGGGACGACCAGCACGAAAACCTGCTCGACGACAACATGCCGCCATTCTCGATCTTCATCGGGGACGAGGTGGACGCCACCCGCAAGTACCGCTACTTCGGCACCGAGACCCGCGGCCAGGTGACGCGCTACAAGGTCAACGCCCCACTCGCACAGGAATTGATCGGCGACCTGATGGACGCGGGATTCGATCCGGCATGGTCGCGCAAGACGCGTTTCGAGGGCGGGCTCGGCCATGCCTTCGGGCGGGTGCTCGAATTTCTGGCGCCCGGGAATAACACGGCCATCGTGCCGGTCATGGTCAACACCTACTTTCCACCGGCGCCGAGCGCGGCGCGTTGCGTCGCCTTCGGCCGCGCCCTCGGGGCGGCGATCCGGGCGTCCGGCGCGGCGCGCCGCGCCGTGCTGGTCGGATCGGGCGGGCTGAGCCACACCAAGATCGATGAGGGCCTCGACCGCGACTTCATTGCGGCGCTGGAATCGAACGATCTCGATTTCATGGCGTCCATCGGCAACGAGACCCTGACCGCCGGCACGTCCGAAATCCGCAACTGGATGATCGTCGCGGGCGCCGCCGGCGCGGGCGGCGCGATGGTCGACTACGTGCCGTGCTATCGCCAGGCCAATGGCGTCGGCTGTGCCATGGGCTTCGCCCGCTGGGAAAGCAGGGCGGCGTGAAACGACCCAAGGGGAAGCTTCGCGTCGGCATCGCCGGGCTGGGCGTCGCCTCGACCCAGGTCCTGCCCGCGTTCCATGACGGCGCACCCTACGAGCTCGCCGGTGGCGCCGACCTGCGCGGTGAGGCGCGGCAGGCATTCGAGACGACGTACGACCGTCCCGCCTTCGCGACCGTGGAAGAGCTATGCCGCCGTCCCGACGTGGACGCGGTGTGGATCGCGACCCCCAACACCCTGCACATGCAGCACACGGTGACGGCGGCGCGTGCCGGCAAGCACGTCATCTGCGAAAAGCCGATGGCGGTGACCCTGCCGCAGTGCGACCGCATGATCCGCGCTTGCGAGGACGCGGGCGTCCGGTTCCTGCAGGGCCATTCCAAGATCTACCAGCCGCCGATCCGGGGCATCCGCGAGGTGGTGCAATCAGGCAAGCTCGGCCGCGTGGTGCAGATCCAGGCCTGTAACTTCAACGACTGGCTCCAGCGCCCCCGTTTGCCGCCGGAGCTCGATACCTCCAAGGGCGGCGGCATCGTCTATCGCCAGGGGCCGCACATGGTCGACATCGTGCGCTTCATTGGCGGCGGCCTGGTCAGGAGCGTGCGCGGCATCTCGGGCCGCGCCGATCCCCATTTCGATACCGAAGGCCATTTCTCCGCGCTCCTGGAGTTCGAGGACGGTGCGGCGGCGACGCTGACTTTCAACGGGTATGGCTATTTCGACGTTGCCGAGCTGACCTGGGACATCGGCGAATCGGGCGCGCTCCAGACCGGCGCGCGCGCCTTCCCGCGGGCCGACAAGCCGCGCCTCACCGGGCCGGCCGATCCCACGCGCAAGGCAAGCGGCGCGCAGGCGCGCAAGACCGGCGGCCACAGGCGCCCGGAGAAGCGCCACCAGCCGTTCTTCGGCCTCACCACCGTGTTCTGCGAGCGCGGCGTCGTGCGCCAGTCGCCCGACGGTCTCTACGTCTACACCGAGAAAGGCCGCAAGGAAGTGGCGGTGCCGCGCGCGCTCGGCCGCGAGGCGGAGCTTTCCGAGCTGGCGGCCGCGATCCGTACCGGCCGGTCGGTGTTCCCGGACGGCACTTGGGGGAAGGCGACCCTCGAGGTCTGCCTCGCCATCCTGGCATCGTCGCGGGACGGGCGCGTGCGCCGCATGCGCCACCAGGTCCCGGTGCCCGGCCGCAAAGCTGCGGGATAACCCTTCACCACAGGAGCAACGCACTTATGGCAAAGCGTCAGGTCATCGCCGGCAAGGGCATTCCCTCCCATCCGCAGCCGTTCCCGACGGCCGTCCGGGTCGGCAACGTCATCTTTTCCTCCGCGGTCGGCGGCCACGATCCTGAGACGCGCAAGGCGCCTGAAGGGAAGGAAGCGCAGATCGCCCAGGCCTTCGCCAACATGCGCACCATCGTGGAAACCGGCGGCGGCACGGTCGGCGATATCGGCAAGGTGGTGGTATACCTGCGCGACCGCGACGACCGCGAGCTGGTCAACGTGGAATGGGTGAAGATGTTTCCCGACGAGAACGACCGCCCGGTGCGCCATACCGTGGCGAGCGAGCTTCCCGGCAAGCTGTTCATCCAGCTCGAATTCATGGCGGTCGTGTAGCGATGGAAGGCGTGATGGCAGCGGAGTATTCGGCATGACGGGCGATCTTGCCTCCGGACGGGAGATGGTGGCGCGTGCCTGCCGCATGATCGGCAACCTCGGCTTGACCAAGGCCGCCACCGGGCATATCAGCCGGCGCACCGAGGGCGGATTCCTGGTGCGCGCCCGCGGCCGCGACGAGGTCGGCGTGCGCTACACCAGCGCCGACGAGGTCATCGCCGTCGACGGCGATGGCAACAAGCTCGACGGGCCGGACGGTCTGACGCCGCCTCAGGAGGTCTACATCCACAGCTGGCTCTATCGGACGCGGCCCGAGGTGAACAGCGTCGTGCACGTCCATCCCGCCACGGTGGTGCTGTTCACCATCACCGAGAAAAAGCTGCTGCCTTTGTTCGGCGCCTACGACCCGACAGGCCTGCGCATCACGGTCGAGGGGCCGAGCCTCTACGACCGCGCCATCCTCATCAAGAACGACGCGCTCGGTAAGGAGTTCGCCGCCGCCATGGGCCGGGCGCGCATCTGCTTGATGCGCGGCCACGGCATCACCACGGTCGGCCCCACCGTGGAGGAGGCGACGCTTGCCGCCATCAAGATCAACGAGGTGGCGGAGATGAACTACCGGGCGTATCTTCTGGGTGATCCCAAGCCCATATCCGACGAGGACATCAGGACGTTCATTCCCGGATACGGGCTCGAGCGCCGCAACGAAGCCGCATCCAGCGGACTGCCGCCGCTCATGGGCAATGTACGCTCGTCCTGGCGCTATTACGCCACCCTCGTAGGAGAAGACAACTCCGTCGCATGACGGAGCGCAGGTGCCATCGGAGGAAACCATGCTGTCTCATGAAGTCAACGAAGCGATGACCCGGGTCGGGCGCGGGACGCCCGCGGGCGAATTGTTGCGTCGCTACTGGCAGCCGATCGCGGCCGAAGCAGAGATCACGGCGGAGACCCCCAAGCTGCGCGTGCGCGCGCTGGGCGAGGACCTGGTGCTGTTCCGCAATGGATCGGGCAAGCTCGGATTGGTGGAGGAGCAATGCCCGCATCGCTCGGCCTCGCTCTATTACGGTTTCATCGAGGACGACGGCCTGCGCTGCCCCTATCACGGCTGGAAGTTCGACTGTAGCGGCAAGTGCCTCGAGCAGCCGTTCGAGCCCAAGGACAACACCCTCAGGGAGAGTGTGCAGCATCGTGCCTATCCGGTGCAGGTGCTGGGCGGGATGGTATTCGCCTACATGGGGCCCGAGCCGGTGCCGCTGCTGCCGCGCTGGGAACAGCTCCTGCGCGAGGACGGCGAGCGCCGCGTCTTCATCCTGCCGATGCTCGACTGCAACTGGCTCCAGATCATGGAGAACGCCTGCGATCCGTGCCACACCTACTACCTTCACGCCCATACCCTTGCGCTCAAGGGCAAGGCGCGCCGCGGCGCCTACTACTACCGGCCGATCGAGAAGATGCATTTCGAGATCGTCGAGGAACCCGCCTGGGTCGGCCTCCGCAAGCAGCGTATCTACGGCGGCGACGAGGGCGAGGAGGAAGGCGGCCACCCGGTGATCTTCCCGCACCTGCTGCTGACGCCCCAGCGCGAGCATCTCGTCATGCACATGCGTCTCGCGGTGGACGACACCCATACCAAGGTGTTCCGCTACCAGTTCACCCCCAACGACGACGGCAGCGCGGTCCCGCAGCCCAATATCGTGCCGGTGGAATACGTGCCGCCGCTGCGCGACGAAAACGGCGTCTACCACATGGATACCTTCGCGTCCCACGACGGCATGGCATGGGAGACCCAGGGGGCCATCACTGACCGCGCGCGCGAGCACCTCGGCACGTCGGACGCCGGCATCGCGCTGTTCCGGCGCCTGCTGCGCGAGCAGATCAAGGAAGTCGAGGAGGGGCGCGATCCCAAGGGCGTGATCCGCGATCCCAGGGTCAACGACTATATCCGCATCGACGTCTCGACCGGCCAGCGCCGCATGGCCCGTGCGCTCGCCGACAACTGACGCCGAAGGAACCGGAACGATGTCCGAAGACGCCAAGGCCGCGGCGGTGCGCGCGCCCAACGATCCCGAAGCCAAGGTCCACAAGCGCCCGCCGCAGTACTACTTCGTGTGGCAGGAGAACGAAGGGATTCCGGTCCACGACACCTTCCACGTGGACGACCTCGCCACGGTCGACGTGGGGGCATGGGACCGCTTCGGCGGGAACGGCTGCTTCATCAACCTGACCAATTCGTTCCTGGTGGGCTCGTTCGTGCTCGAAATCCCCCCCGGGAAGGCGCTCAACCCGGTCCACCACCTGTTCGAGGGCACGACCTACGTCATCTCCGGGCGTGGCGAAACGGTCATCGAGCAGCCTGGCGCGCCGTCCCGCACCGTCGAATGGCAGGCGCGGTCGCTGTTCTCGCCGCCGCTCAACACCACCTACCGGCACCGTAACCTCGATCCCACTAAGCCCGCGCGCCTGTTGGTGGTCAACAACGCGCCGCTGGTGCTGAGCCTCTATCACGACGAGGACTTCGTGTTCGGCTCGGGCTACGCCTTCAGCCGCCGTTACCAGGGCGAGGACGGCTTCTTCGACGGGGTTCCGGAGTACCTTGGCAGCCGCCTGTCGCGCGTCAACTACATCCGCGACGTCGGCCAGTACGAACTCTACGACTGGGAAATGCGCGGCAAGGGAGCCAAGACGGCGTTCATGTCGCTGTCGGGCAATACCATCGCTGCCCATATCTCGTCGTTCGAGGTCGGCACCTACAAGAAGGCCCACCGCCACGGCGCCGGCGCCCATGTCGTGATGCTCGACGGCGAGGGCTATTCGCTGCTGTGGGAAGAGGGCAAGCCGCGCCACCGCGTCGAATGGAAGGCCGGCACCATGTTCGCGCCGCCGGAGTGGTGGTACCACCAGCACTTCAATACCGGGCGCGAGCCTGCCCGCTATCTCGCCATCCGCAACAACAACCCGGAGCACCCGCTGCGCATGGGGATGCCGCGCATCCGCGATTCCGGCGACGGCATGACCCAGTTCGGCCGGGCCCAGATCGATTTCGAGGACGAGGACCCCGCGATCTATGCGGACTATGCCGCCGAGCTCGCCGCCAAGGGCGTGGAGTTGCGCCAGGCCAGGCCGGTCTACCGCGGCGGCTGACGCCCCGGCCCGGAAAAATATTGTTTTACAAAGCCTTGGCGGGATTGTGCAGGGGTACGATTCGGGGTCAGGGAATCGCGCCGGTGGCGCTACTATCGGTGCAGGTTCGTTGACGCGTCACGCAGGCCGGAGCGGCTCGATGGAGAACCTGAACGACCTTGTGATCTTCGTGAAGGTGGTCGAAGCTGGCGGCTTTTCCAGCGCGGCTGGCGCTTTGCGCATGTCGCCCGGACTCGTCAGCCGGCGGCTACGCCACCTCGAGGAAGAGCTCGGGGTGCAGCTGGTCAACCGCTCGACGCGCCACATCGGCCTCACCGAGGCGGGCGAGGCCTTCTACAAGGAATGCGCCCGGGCGCTCGCGGCGATCGACGCCGCGCGCAGCGCCGCCGTCGGCCTGTCCGATGAACCGCGTGGCACGCTCAAGGTCCATGCCGCGGTCGGCGTCGGCCAGAGCCTGGTTGCCGACGCGGCGATCGCCTTCAAGCAGGCCTATCCGGACATGACCATCGACCTTCACGTCGGCTCGCATCGGGTCAACCTGCTGAAGGACGGCTACGACGTCGTGTTCAAGACCTCGACCGTCACGGATTCGAGCCTCGAATGCCGCGAGTTCGGATACATCCGCCATGTCATCGTGGCCGCCCCCGACTACCTGCGCCGCGCCGGCACGCCGCACGCGCCCGAAGAGCTCCAGCACCATGAGTGCCTGATCCAGTACGGGCGCAGGCCGCCCACCGACTGGTATTTCCTCGGCCCGCAAGGGTCCTATGCGGTGCGGGTGGCGGGCAGCTTCCGAAGCTCCAGCGCGGTCACGCTCTCCACGGCGGCGGCGCGCGGCCTCGGCATCGCCCATGTCCCGGAATACGTGCTCTACGGCCACCGTCACGAAGGCGACCTGCAGGTGGTGTTCGACGATTGCGTGGCACCGCAGCGGCTGCTCAAGGCCTACTATCCCCGCTCGCGTCATCTGCCGGCCAAGGTACAGGCGTTCCTCGACTGTCTCGACCTGGTGGATGCCCACCGGTCCGTGTTCACCGCGGGCCCCCGCAAACGGGGCCTGGCCTAGGAAATCCGGCCGGAACCGGTGTGTATCCGGGTGTCGATATTCGGAACGGCAGGTCTAATAATAAAATCTCTTTTGACTCTTTGGCGGGTAATCAACCCGTCATTCTGTCGGTAAGCTTCGAATCAAGAATGAAAACAGGGGGATGAAGGCCGGTAGCGATAACGGGCCGTCCCCCGCAGGCGGGGAAATTCTGGGATATGGCACCCGACAGTGCGGACCACGACGCGCGTGAACTGGTCGCGAAATCCTGCCGGATCCTCGGCGGCCTGGGCCTGACCAAGGCGGCGACCGGGCATGTCAGCCGGCGCGCGCCTGATGGCAAGCACGTCCTGATCCGGGCGCGCGGCTGGGACGAGATCGGCGTGCGTTACACCACGGCCGATCAGATCATCATGGTCGATCTCGACGGTAACAAGGTCGATGGCGCCGACGGCCTAGCCGCGCCCCAGGAAGTGCACCTCCATACCGTCCTTTACCGCAACCGGCCCGAGGTGCAGAGCGTGGTGCACGTGCATCCGCCGACGGTGGTGCTGTTCACCATCTGCGATGTGCCGCTCGAGCCGCTCTATGGCGGCTACGATCCGGGCAGCCTCGATCTGCTGTTGGAAGGCTTTTCCACCTACGGCCGCTCCATCACCATCAACAGCGCCGACCTCGCCAAGGAATTCGGCAGCGCCATGGGTGACCGCAACGTCTGCCTGATGCGCGGGCATGGCGTTACCACCGCCGGCGCCACGGTCGAGGAGGCGACGGTCACCGTGATCCGTCTCAACGAGTTGGCGGAGATGAATTACCGGGCCCGGCTGCTCGGCAACGCCCGGCCGATCCCGGACGAGGATATCGCCGAGTTCAAGCGGCGCTGGTCGAAGCGCAAGCAGCCGTCGCCGCATCTGCAGTCCACCTGGCGTTACTACGTCGACCTGTCCGGTGCCTAGGTTCTTTGCGGGAGAACAGCCATGCTGGCCAATGACGAAAACCAGAAACTGACGGCGGTGGGGCCGGGGACTCCGGCCGGCGAGCTGCTGCGGCGCTACTGGATGCCGATCGCGGCGGCGGCGGAGCTCACCGAGGACCAGCCCAAGAAGCGGGTGCGCGTTCTCGGCGAAAACCTGGTCCTCTACCGCGACGGATCGGGCCGCCTTGGCCTGATCGAGGAGCAGTGCCCGCACCGTTCGGTCTCGCTCTATTACGGCTTCATCGAGCCCGAGGGAATCCGCTGCCCCTATCACGGCTGGAAATTCGACTGCACCGGCACCTGCCTCGAAATGCCGTTCGAGCCCAAGGACACGCCGCTGCTCCAGTCGGTCAAGGCGCGCACTTATCCGGTGCAGGAGCTCTCCGGTCTCGTGTTCGCCTACCTCGGCCCGGACCCGGTGCCGCTCCTGCCGCGCTACGAGGCACTGGTACGCAAGGACGTGAAGCGGATCATCCATATCCTGCCCGTGCTCGACTGCAACTGGCTGCAGGTGATGGAAAACTCGGTCGATCCGACCCACACCTACTACCTGCACGGCCACAACCTCGCCCTCCAGGGCAAGGAGAACGGTGCGTTCCATTACCGCGACATCAAGGGCCTCGATTTCGTCCTGAGGAAGGAATCCAACTGGGCGGGGATCATCAAGAAGCGCATCTACGAAGGCGAATCTCTGGACGACAACGAAGGCCATCCGGTGATCTTTCCGAACATCCTGCTACTGCCGCCGCACCCCAACGTAATGATGCATTTCCGGGTACCGGTGGACGACACCCACACCCAGATATTCCGTTGCCAGTTCACGCCGTCGGCAGACGGAACCCCGGTCGAGCAGAATCAAGTGCCGATCGTGAAGACGCCGTCGTTCAAGGACGGCGATGGTCAGTATCACCTGGAGACGTTCGGCTCCCAGGATGCCATGGCGTGGGAAAGCCAGGGCGACGTTACCAACCGGGGGCGCGAGAACCTCGCCACCACCGACAAAGGCATCGCGCTCTATCGCCGCCTTCTGCGCGAGCAGATCGACGCGGTCGCGCGGGGCGAGGATCCGGTCGGTGTGGTCCGCGATGCGGCCCTGAACGAGAGCATCTCAATCGAGCTTTCGTCCCAGCAGGCCGCGTTCCGGGAGCAGCGCCTTGCCGCCCGGACCTGACACGGCCGCCACCGTGGCGGGCACCGCGGCGCGTCCCCTCGGGGTCGGCGTTGCCGGGCTCGGCGTGGCCTCCAGCCAGGTGCTGCCTTCGTTCCGCGAAGGTCAGCCTTATGTGCTGGCGGCAGGCGCCGACGTGCGCGCCGAGGCGCGCGAGGCCTTCACCGCGCGCTACGGGCGCCCCGCGGTCGCGAGCGTCGCGGCGCTGTGCCGCCGCGACGATGTCGACGCGGTATGGATATCGACGCCGAATACGCTGCACATGTCCCACACGGTCGCGGCGGCGCGCGCCGGCAAGCACGTCATCTGCGAAAAGCCGATGGCGGTCACGCTGCGCCAGTGCGATCGCATGATCCGGGCCTGCGACGATGCCGGCGTGCGCTTCCTGCAGGGCCACTCCAAGATCTACCAGGCGCCCATGCGCGCGATCCGCGACGTGATCAAGTCGGGCCGCCTCGGCCGGGTGGTGCAGATCCAGGCTGCCAACTTCAACGACTGGCTCCAGCGCCCGCGCCTGGCGCCGGAGCTCGACACCACGCGCGGCGGCGGCATCGTCTACCGCCAGGGGCCGCATATCGTCGACATCGTTCGCTTCATCGGCGGCGGCATGGTGCGCAACGTGCGCGGCATCTCGGGCCGGGCCGATCCCCATTTCGACACCGAGGGCCATTTCTCGGCGCTGCTGGAGTTCGAGAACGGCGCGTCGGCGACCATCACCTTCAACGGCTACGGCTACTTCGACGTGACCGAGCTGACCTGGAACATCGGCGAATCCGGGTTCCCGCAGACCGAGGCGCGCTCGTTCCCGCGCGCGGACAAGCCGCGCCTCACCGGTCCTGCCGATCCCAACCGCAAGAGCACCGTCGCCGCCGCGCGCAATGCCAAGCCTGCGCGCGACCGCTCCCAGAAGAAGCAGCCGTTCTTCGGCCTCACCGTGGTGTTCTGCGAGCGCGGCGTCATCCGCCAGTCGCCCGACGGGCTCTACATCTATTCCGAGAAGGGGCGGGAAGAGATCACGTGCCCGCCGAGCCACGGCCGCAGCGAGGAGCTGCAGGAGCTCGCCAGCGCCATCGCCGAGGGGCGACCGGGATTTCCCGACGGACGCTGGGGCAAGGCAACGCTGGAAGTGTGCCTCGCGATCATGGCGTCGTCGCGCGACGGCAGGCTGCGCAAGATGAGCCATCAGGTTCCCGCGCCATAGGCACAACGAAGAACAAACGGGGAGACACGCGTTGGACCATATCCACTTTCCGTACCGGGCGCACAGTCATCTCGCGCTGATGCACGTCATCGCCGAGTCGGGGGCCTGGGCGCGCCACGATCTCGACGTCGATTATGAGCGCGTGATCAGCCGCGAGGATGCCCACGAGCTCGTGCCCAAGGGAGAGATCGAGTTCGTCTCGGGCAACCACGTGTCCACCTATGCCGCGCGGGCGCGGGGCGACACCTGGACCTACGTGGGCCAGTCCATGAGCAGCAATAACGTGGCGCTGGTGACGCGGGCCGATACCGGCATCGGCGGCCTCGCGGACCTTCGGGAGCGCAAGGTCGCGACCCGGGGCACGCACCCGTCGCTTAATACCTGGCTCTATCTCAAGCAACATGGCCTCGACGAGGACCGCGACGAGGTCGAGATCGTCCGCCGCGCCCAGCAGGACGTGACCGAGCCGGGCAAGCCGCGCCGCAAGAGCCTGATCGAGATGGTCCGGGACAAGGACGCGGATGCCTGTTTCACGACCCAGCCCAACGCCGAATTCGCACGGCGCATGGGGCTCAAGGTCATCGATCTCGATCCGCAGCACATGATCTTCTACATGACCATGTCGACCAGCAAGAAGATGGTCGACGAGAAGCCCGACGTGGTCGAGCGTGTCCTCAAGGCGATCATCGAGGGCATCGCCTTCTTCAAGACCCGGAAGGAAGACACGCTCCGAATCCTCGTCGACCGCTACGACAACGACGGCAAGCTCGATCGCGAGATCGCCGAGAAGCTCTACAACGATCTCGCGCCCAAGCTCGATCCGCGCCTGTTCCCGAGCATGCAGGCGATCGAGAACGTCTATCAGGAGGCGCTGAGGCAGGACGCGAAGAACGGCGACGCCGCCAATATCCATCCGCTGGCGCTGTGGGACTTCCATTTCCTGCGCCGGATCGAGGATTCCGGCTTTATACGCGCGCTCTACAAGGATCATCCCGAAATGCTGCGGGGCCACGGCGGCTGAACCCGGCCGGGGCTTCCGAACGGAGGAGATGCCAGATGCTGACACCCGAAGACAACGAACTGCTGACCCGCGTCGGACCGGGAACCCCGGGCGGCGAGCTGTTGCGGCGCTACTGGCACCCGGTCGCGGCCGCGGCCGAGCTGACCGACGAGAAGCCGATCAAGAAGGTGAATATCCTTGGCGAATCGCTGGTGGTCTACCGCGACACGTCGGGCAATTACGGCCTGGTGGGCGAACGCTGCCCCCATCGGCGCGCCTCGCTCGCCTACGGCCGGGTGGAGGCGGACGGCATCCGCTGCCCGTATCACGGCTGGAAGTTCGATTGCCGGGGTACCTGCATCGAGACCCCGGCGGAGCCCAAGGGCAGCAGCTTCAAGGACAGCATCGAGCACCCCGGCTATCCGGTGCGCAAGCTGGGCGGGCTGCTGTTCGCCTATATGGGGCCGGCACCGGCGCCGGCGTTGCCGCATTGGGACGTGCTGACCTGGGAGCATGGCCGGCGCTGGGTCCAGCGTCATTCAGTAGTCCAGTGCAACTGGCTTCAGGCGATGGAGAATTCCGTCGATCCGTCGCATCTCTACTGGCTGCACGGCGCGACCGCCCATCTCGCGGCCCTGATGGACGAGTACGAGGAAACCCACGACTTCATCACCTTCGAGCACGGCATCATGAAGCGGCGCTCGACCCCGATAAAGGGCAAGGGCGTGCAGGTGGACCAGCATCCGCTGCTGTTCCCGAACATCCTGCGTCACGTCGCGCACAACAAGAAGCAGGGCGGCGGCCTGCGCCATAACCTCCAGTTCCGCGTGCCGATCGACGACACCCACACCCAGGTGTTCCTGGCCTTCTTCACGCCGACGGCGGAGGAACGCTCCCCGGCGGATGCCGATGCGCCGTTCGAGTTCGTCTCCATGCGCGACGAGAACGACGAGTACCGCCTCGACATGGTGCTCGCCCAGGACGTCATGGCCTGGGAGACCCAGGGTCCGGTGCTGGATCGCTCCCAGGAGCACCTGGGGAGCGGCGACAAGGGGCTGGTCATCTTCCGCCGGCTGCTGAAGGAGCAGATCGAGACCGTCGCCAGGGGCGGGACGCCGATGGGACTCCGTCCCGCCGGCGACGAGCGCATCATCGAGCTCGATGTCATCAACGAAAGAATCGGCCTCAACCGGCCGGAACGTCAGGGCGCGGCCTGACGGCGCGCCGCTCGAAGGGGAGTAAACGCATGGACAAGGTTCTGGACCCCAGCGACAAGAAATGGACGCCGCAGCCGGTCGACACCTATCTCGAATGGCAGAAGGCGCAGGACATTCCTGTCATCTCGGGATTTTTCATCGAGGACGTCAGCACCGCGGAGCTGGCCTATTGGGACGTCAAGGGGGTGCCGGCGGCATTCGTCATGCTGGAAGGCACCGGCGGCACCAATGACGCCTACATCTGCGAGATCCCGGCCGGCGGCAAGACCAAGCCCCAACGTCACATGTACGAGGAGATGGTCTACGTCACCAAGGGGCACGGCGCCACCACCGTGTGGCAGCGGGACGGCCGCAAGCATACCTTCGAATGGGGGCCGGGCAGCCTGTTCGCGATCCCGCTGAACGCGGACTACCAGCACTTCAACTCGAGCGGCAGCGAAACGGTCCGCTATTACGCGGTGACCAACTGCTGCTTCGTGATGAACCTGTTCCACAGCGTCGACTACATCTTCAACAGCGAGCACGTGTTCCGAGACCGCTTCGATCCCGAGCAGGAGGACTATTTCGGCTCGACCGAGCTCTACGGCCGTTTCTTCATGACCACGAATTTCGTGCCGGACACGCGCGCGATCGAGCTCGCCGATTACGGCGAGCGCGGCAAGGGCAGCACCAATATGAAGTTCGACCTGGCCGGCAATACCATGGGCGCGCATATCTCCGAGTTTCCGGTCGGCACCTACAAGAAGTGCCACCGCCACGGTCCCGGCGCCCACGTCATCATCCTGAGCGGCCAAGGGTATTCGGTACTGTGGCCCGACGGCAAGGAGCCCCAGCGCGTCGACTGGAAGCCCGGCAGCGTCGTGGTGCCGCCCGACCAGTGGTTCCACCAGCACTTCAACTCGGGGAACATGCCCGCCCGCTACCTCGCGCTGCGCTGGAACAACTGGCGCTATCGCTTCATGAAGGCGGCGAGCCGCAAGGGCGAGACCTTCACCAGCATCAAGAAGGGCGGCAGCCAGATCGAGTTCGAGGACGAGGATCCCCAGGTCCATCGCGATTTCGAGGCGGCGCTCGCGAGCGCCGGCGCCACCTGCCAGATGGGCAGCTACCACCCGTTCTGTACCGCGCATGCGGCCGCCAAGGCCGGATGACATGGTGCGGGCTGTCGCGACATCACGCTGAAGGAGACGAGTTTTCCCCACCCGTCGCATCCAACAAAAAATAACGCGACGGGTTCACGAAGCAGAGGAGGCAGTATCATGAGAAACGTACTCAGGAATCCGGCCCTTGGGGCTTGCCGCTTCGTCGCGTCGATAACGGGAATTGCGTTGCTTGCCGGCGTGGCCTGTGCCACGGCGCAGGCGGCCGATGACTATTACAAAGGCAAGACCCTGACGGTGATGATCGCCTCCAAGCCGGGCGGCGGCACCGATACCACGGGCCGGCTGGTCGCCCGGTTCTGGGGCGACCATATCCCGGGCAAGCCCCAGATCCTCGTGCGCAACAAGCCGCTGGAAGTGCTCGGTGCCAACGATCTGCAGACCCGGGTCCATCCGGATGGCTTGACCGTCGGCGTGTTCGCGGGCGGCGGGACGCTTGGGCCCGTGATCCGGCAATCGCATTCCGTCCGGTTCAACCTCAGGCAATGGGAATACGTGGGCTCGATCGACCGCGGGCCGTCGGTGCAGCTGATCCGGAAATCGGCGCTTGCTCGGCTCAAGGACCCGAGCAAGCCGCCCATAGCCATGGGCACCGTTTCGACGGATCGTACCCAGGACGCGATCGCCGCGTTCGGCGCGATGTACCTCGGCTGGAACCTGAAGTTCATCCCGGGTTATCCCAATTCGAACGCGATCTACCTGGCCTATGGGCGTGGCGAGGTCGACATGTTCGGCTCCGGGACCGACAAGATCCTCGACCGGTTCACCAAGGATGAAGGTGCCGTCGCACTGGTGATTGAGAAGGCGCGTGCCGATTTTCCCGGCGTGCCGGTGTTTTCGGACCTGCTGACCAAGAAGGGCATCACCAAGGAGCAATGGGCGGGCTTCCGCCAATGGAACGCGTCGGGCGCCGTCGACAAGTACTTCGCGCTGCCGCCGAAGACTCCCAAGGCCCGGGTCGAGATTCTTCAGAAGTCGTTCATGGCGACGACGGATGAGGCGGCCTTCAAGAAGGAAGCGAACAACGTGCTGGGCGGCGGCTACGTTCCCATCGACGGGCCGAAGACAGGCGAGCTCATCGTCGAGGCAATCGATTCCAACCCGGCGGCGGTGGATCTCATCAAGAAGATGAGGGCGAAGCTTGGTCTGCCGCAGATGCAGGTTGCGAGTGCCCCGAAACTGGTCAAGGTGACCCTGGAGGTCCAGAAGGAAGGCCGCGTGCTGCTGTTCAAGTCGGGCGGCAAGAAGATGAAGCTCAAGGTGAGCGGCAGCCGGTCCGAGATCACGGTCGGCGGCAAGCTCTCGCCCCGCTCGGCGCTCAAGACCGGCATGACCTGCCAGGTCGGCTGGGCCAAGAAAGGCAAGGGCCTCGAGGCGCGCCAGGTGGTGTGTCCTTGAACATCCGGAACGACAATGAAAACGGCGTAAGGAGCACGGCGCCATGATCGAAGCTGCCCTGCACGGGCTCGTGGCGATCACGGCGCCCGTGCCCCTTGCGCTCCTTGTATTCGGTGTCGCGCTGGGCGTCTGGGGCGGGGCCCTGCCCGGCGTGGGCGGTCCCGCCCAGCTCGCGGTATTGCTGCCGTTCGCCATGCTGATGCAGCCGATCAACGCGATCGCGTTCCTGATCGGCGTCACGACGGTCGGCAATACCGGCAACACATTCACCTCCATTCTGGTGGCGGTGCCGGGCGGATCGGGATCCCAGGCGACCGTGCTCGACGGTTATCCCATGGCACGAAGAGGCGAGGCGCGACGGGCCCTCAGCGCCTCGTTCATGGCCTCCATGCTGGGGGGCCTGATCGGCGCCTTCGTGCTGTGCGCCTCCCTGCCGGTCATGCGCAGCATCGTTCGTGTGTTCGGGGCACCCGAGCTGTTCATGTTCACGATCTGGGGACTCAGCATGATCGGCACCATCAGTGCCGGCGCGCCGCTCAAGGGGCTGACGGCGGGTGTGCTCGGCGTGTTGCTCGCCACCGTGGGACAGGACGACAAGTCGGGGGTCATCCGATTCGATATCGACCAACCCTACCTGTGGGAAGGTATCAGCATCGTCCTGATCTCCCTCAGCATCTTCGCGATACCGGAAATGATCGCGCTAGCCAGCCGCAAGAGCCGGGTTGCCGAGGTCGGTGAGCTTGGGAAAGGAGGGTTGCTGGAAGGAATTAAGGATACGTTCCGGCACAAGTGGCTGGTGGTGCGTTCGGCGGCGATCGGCACCTGGGTCGGCATCCTGCCGGGGCTCGGCAGCGACGTGGCGGACTGGTTCGCCTATGCCCATGCACGCCAGACCGAGAAGAACAGCGAGAATTTCGGCAAGGGCGACGTGCGCGGCGTGATCGCGCCGGAGTCGTCCAATAACGCCAAGGAAGGCGGCGCGCTCCTCACTACGCTGGCATTCGGGATTCCCGGATCGACCTCGACCGCCCTGCTGCTGATCGCTTTCGCGGCGGTGGGTCTCAACCCGGGCCCCGAAATGGTCAGGAGCGAGGCGGATTACATCTTCGCGATCATCTTCGCCCTGGCGTTTTCCCAGGTTCTCGCCTCCCTGCTGTGCTGGGCCATGGTCAAGCCGGCGGTCAAGGTCTGTTTCCTTCCTTTCAACGTGCTGGTGCCCTTCATCGTCGCGCTGACCTTCCTGAGCGCCTTCTCCGCGCATTTCTCCATGCTCGATATTGTCGCCGTCCTGGTCCTGGCGCTGCTCGGCTACATTATGAAGATCACGGGATGGCCTCGCGCGCCCATCGTGCTCGGGTTCGTTCTCGGCAAGAAGGTCGAGCTCTACCTCTGGCTCTCGGTCGCGCGCTACGACATGAGCTGGGTGTGGCGGCCGGGCGTGATGCTGATCGGATTGCTCGTCGCCGTTACATTGCTGTGGCCCGTGTGGAAATCGTACCGCGAGGCGCGGCCGGCGCCTGCGGCGGCGGAGTGATGGCGATGCGCTTCCGTGCCGCCGATCTTTTCACGGTATTCGTCATTTTCGTCCTGGGAGGCGCGGTGATCTGGGCGTCGCACTGGCCCCTGCGCGCGTCGATCATCATCCTGGCCCTCGGAAGTCTCGGTGTCGTCATGGCGACCGCCCAGTTGTTGCTGGACATGTTCAGACGGGAAGCGGTCGGGCGTTCCGCCCGCAAGCCGACTTATGAGCTGCCCGGCTTCGATGAACGCGACGTCAGGTTACAGGTGCGGGGCGTGCTGGAGATATGGGCCTGGATGATCGGGCTGGTCCTGGCGGTACCCATTGTCGGTCTTCCCGTGGCGGTTCCGCTGTTCGTGCTCACCTATGCGCTCTTCTACGGGGCGGACTGGAAGGTTGCGGTCCTGCTGACCGCCCTGATCTCCGCCTTCATCTTCGGCGTCTACAACCAGATCATGCACGTCTACTGGCCGGACTCATTGCTCGGCGACTGGCTCGGCGGATAGTCCGCCCGGCCGATGGGTAACCAAACGATCAACGCATACGTACAAGGGAAGAACCATGATCATCGACATTCACGCGCATTTCACGGCACCGGCGGAGCTCTATGCCTACAAGGCGAACCTGCTGGCGGCCCGGTCGCGGCCGCGCGGTCGCCTCAAGCTCGACGACGAGCTCATCATCGCCGCCCTCAACAAGCCGGTCCATGGCGGCACGTCGCACCTGCAGCAGCTCGACGAGGTCGGCACCGACTACCAGATCATCTCGCCGCGTCCGTACCAGATGATGCATTCCGAGAAGCCCGAGCGCCTGGTGCACGCCTATTGCGAGGCCTGCAACGACCTCACCGCCCGTCAGGTGGAGCTGTTCCCCGACCGCTTCATCGGCATGGCGTCCCTGCCCCAGAACATGGGCGTCAGCCCGGAGAACTCGATCCCTGAGCTCGAGCGCAGCGTCAAGGAGCTCGGCTTCGTCGGCTGCCTGCTCAACTCCGACCCGAGCGAGAATCTCGAGCCGCCTCCGGGGCTCGGCGACGAATACTGGTATCCGCTCTATGAAAAGCTGGTCGAGCTCGACGTGCCGGCCATGGTCCACGGCGCCGGCTGCCGGGCGCACCGCCACAACTACACGCTCAACTTCATCATCGAGGAGAGCATCGCGATCATCTCGCTGCTCAGCTCCAAGGTGTTCGAGGATTTCCCCAAGCTGAAGCTGATCATCTGCCACGGCGGCGGCGCCATCCCCTACCAGATCGGCCGCTTCCGGGCGGCCCGCATCAAGGGCGGCCGCGCCAAGGAGACCTTCGAGGAAAGCCTCCGCAAGCTCTACTTCGACACCGCGCTCTACACCAAGGACGCGCTCGAGATGCTGTTCCACTGGGCGACCCCCGACCGCTGCATGTTCGGGACCGAGCGTCCCGGCGCGGGCACGGCCAAGGACCCGGCGACAGGCCAGTGGATGGACGATACCCGGCCGTTGATCGAATCGATTGCCTCGCTGACGGCGGCCGACAGGAAGAAGATCTTCGAGGACAACGCCCGCAAGGCCTTCAATCTCAAGGTCTAGGTGCGGGGGTGGGCGGCGATGACCGCGGAAGATGTAAGGCGTATGGGCCCGGTCGCGCGCATTGGCGCGCCATCGAACCGTCGGGAGGTCATGATGGATGACAGGGAGGATCGCAAGCCGCCGCCGGCGCCGAGTCGCGCGCCGGCACGGAAGGCCGCGATCCGGCTGGAGGGCCTGTCGAAGACCTATCCCGGCGGCGTCCAGAAGGCCGTCGATGGCCTTTCGCTCGAGGTTGCCGAGGGCGAGGTGTTCACGCTGCTCGGGCCGAGCGGCTGCGGCAAGTCCACCACGCTGCGGATGGTGGCCGGGCTGGAAGCGCCGGATGAAGGGTCTATCCACTTCGGCGACGAGGCGGTGGTCCTTACCGACCGCGGCCTCTCGCTGCCGCCCGAGAAGCGCAATCTCGGCATGGTGTTTCAGTCCTACGCGATCTGGCCTCACATGACGGTCGGCGAAAACGTGGGATTTCCGCTCAGGGCGCGCCGGTTCCCGCGTTCCGGGATACGCAAACGCATCGCCGACGTTCTGGAACTGGTCGGCATGGCCGGAATGGAAAAGCGGCCGGGGCCGCTTCTCAGCGGCGGTCAGCAGCAGCGCGTCGCGCTGGCGCGGGCGCTCGTCACCCAGCCCCACATCCTGCTGCTCGACGAGCCGTTCAGCAATCTCGACGCCAAGCTGCGCGAGCACATGCGTCTCGAAGTCAAGCTGCTGCAGAAGCGCCTCAACATCACGGTCCTGTTCGTCACCCATGACCAGGTCGAGGCGCTCAGCCTGTCCGACCGTATCGCCATCATGAAGGGCGGCGTGATCCAGCAGCAGGGTACGCCGCGGGAACTTTATGAGGCGCCGGGCAACGAATTCGTGCGCGATTTCGTCGGCAAGACTCTGCTGTTCCGGGGGCGGGTGAGAAGCACCGCGCCATCCGGGCTGGTGGAGGTCGCCGTGGAAGGAGCGTCTCGCTGCAGTCTCCGCGGGCGTACCTGCGCCGCCGTGCCGGTGGAGGAGGGTGCCGCCGTCTTCATCGGCGTCCGGCCCGAGGACGTGGAGCTTGTCCCGGCCTCGGGCGGCGACGCGCCCGCCGGGATGATCGGCGGTACGGTGCGTGCGGCGCTGTTCATCGGCGAGCATGTCGAATGCCAGATCGAGATTCCGGGCCAGCGCCCGCTTGTCCTGTACGCGGACCGCCGCAGCCTGGTCCAAGAAGGAAGCGAGATCTGGCTCAGGATCCTGCCCGATGGCCACAGCGTGTGGTCGACGGACTGGTCCGACGGTGCGGACACGGAAGCCTGACGTTTCCATTCAGGCGAGAACATAACGAAGGGAGTGCTGGACATGATGCGACAACTGATTGCGACGACGGCCCTGGCGGCGGCGGTGCTGCTGCCCGGGCTTGCCTACGGCGACGATTCGGCGCCGGCGATGCAGAAGCTGATCGCCGCGGCGAAAAAGGAAGGCAAGGTCGAGGTCATCCTCTCCGGGCAGGTACCGCGGATCCTGCGCAAGGCCATGCCCGTCTTCCAGAAGAAGTACGGGATCAAGGTCAATTTCCAGACCGGCAGCGGCCACAAGCACGCCGAAAGGATCCTCGCCGAGCGGCAGGCGGGTCGCTACACCGTGGACGTCTGGCTTGGCGGCGCCAATACCGCGCTTGTCCAGCTCCTGCCGAATCACGCGTTGACGCCGCTGCCGGACCATCTGGTCGATCCGGACGTCAGGAATCAGGCGCTCTGGTACAAGGGCAAGCACCACTACACGGACCCGGAGCACAAGTACATCTTCACCTGGGGCGCCTCGCCGACCCAGAACATCAGCTTCAACACCAACATGGTGAAGCCGGAAGAGATCAAGTCGTACCACGACCTGCTCAATCCCAAGTGGAAGGGCAAGATCGTGTCGTGGTCGCCGGCCCGCCAGGGGACCGGCGCTTCGAGCGTGCCGATGTTTCTCAACCCCAAGATCGGGCCGGAGTGGTTCAGGCGTTGGGCGACGGAGATGAAGCCCGTGATCGTGACGGATGCCCGCCAGGCTGCGGAATGGATTGCGATCGGGCGCTTCCCGATCGGCCTGTTCGGCACCGCGACCCAGGCCGAGCGCATGGCCGCCCAGGGCTTGCCGATCCGGGGATGGCTGCCCTGGCAGATGGCGGAAGGCGCCGTTCTGTCGGCCTCGGCCGCCAATATCATGGGCATGGATCACGCACCCGACCCTAACGCGCGCGACCTGTTCATCAACTGGGCGCTCAGCAAGGATGCGCAGGCCCTGTTCATCAAGATCGGGAAGAAGACCGACTCGCTGCGCAGGGACGTGCCGGACGACACGATCGAGCCGCAGTACCGGATCGACCCCAAGGCCGACTACTACGTGCCGTTTTCCGACGACAACTACATCAACCACCAGGACGAGGCCCTGGCCAAGCTCCGGCAGATCATGAAGGACGCCGGCTACAAGTAAGTTTTCAGCGGTCCGCGAAGGGGGCAGCGGTGCTCCCTTCGCGGCACGCGCATCACCGAGTATGGAGAACGGACGTTCATGTCCAGCCTGCAGTCTGTAGCGACGCCGCCACGGCGGATGCGCATGCCCGGGACCGGCACGTTCATCATGGCCGTGCTGATCCTGCTGTTCGGGTTCTACGTCATCTACCCGATGATCCTGATCTTCATCCAGAGCTTCAACGTGGCCGGGGTCGTGGTCGGCACCTACAAGTTCGGCGTCGCGAACTGGCTCAAGGCATTCGAGGAACCGGGCACGCTCCAGAGCCTGGGCAACACCTTCCTGGTCTATTTTTCCTATACGGCGATCAGCTTTCCGCTCGCGGTTCTGGTTTCCTGGATACTGGCCCGCACCCCGATCCGGTTCAGCCGCGGCTTCGAGTTCATGTTCTGGGTGTCGTTCATGCTGCCGGCGCTGACCACGACCATCGGCTGGACGCTGCTGCTCGATCCCTACTTCGGCTTCATCAACGTTTGGCTCAAGAAGCTGCCGTTCGTTTCCGGCCCCGTGTTCGACATATACAGCGTGAAGGGGATCGTCTTTGCTCACCTGATGGGCAATGCCCTGTCCCAGAAGGTGATGCTGCTGACCCCGGCCTTCCGCAACATGAACGTGACGCTGGAGGAGGCCGGACGCGTGTCGGGCGCCGGCAAGCTCCGGACCATGATGCGCATCACGCTGCCGGTGATGGTGCCGCCCATGGTCGTGGTGTTCATGCTGAACACCGTGCGCATGTTCAATTCCTTCGAGATCGAGCAGATTCTCGGCACGCCGATCAAGTTCTACGTCTACTCCACGCGCATCTTCGATCTGGTGCGGGATATGGAACCGCCGGCCTACGGCGAGGCGACGGCGCTCGCCAGCCTCACGCTGCTCATCATCCTGCTCTTCATTCCGCTGCAACGATGGCTCCTGTCGCGCCGCCAGTACACGACGGTGTCGGGCGACTACAGGGCGGGCCTGACGCATCTCGGCGCGGTCCAGCCGTTCGCCTTCGCCCTCGTCCTCACCGTCGTCCTGCTGCTTACCGCCGTGCCGGTGCTGACGCTCCTGGGCGGCAGCTTCATGACGCGCGCCGGTTTCTTCCAGGCGACGCCGACCTATACGCTCGCGCACTGGAGGGAAGTATTAGCGGATCCGATTTTCTTCCGGGCGCTCCGGACGACCTTCATCCTCGCCAGCGCCACCGCCGTGATCTCGCCGGTGCTGTTCTCAATGGTCGCCTATGTGCTGGTCCGCCGCAACTGGCCGGGCAAGACGATCCTCGATTCCATCTTCTGGGTAAGCGCCGGCATCCCCGGCATGCTTTCCGGTCTCGGACTGCTCTGGGTCGTTCTCGGCACGCCCGGGCTCAACTGGCTGTTCGGCACGATCTGGATACTGATCATCGTGTCGATCCTGCAGGGCAAGCTGACCAGCACGCAGACGCTCAAGAGCGTGTTCCTCCAGATGGGCAAGGACATGGAGGAGGCGGCCCGAACGTCGGGTGCGGGCTGGCTCTACACCTATTTCCGCATCTGGCTGCCGCTGATCGCGCCCACTCTGGTGCTGCTCGGCACGTTCAACTTCGTGCTGGCGGCGGGCGCCACCAGCAGCGTGATCCTGCTGGCCGACCGCAATACGGTCACCCTGTCGCTGCTGGCGCTGGAATACATGACCACCAGCGTCGGCGCCGCGCGCGAGGTCGCCGGAATCATCAGCCTGTTCATCGTCGCCATGACGGCGGGCGTCGCGCTGACGGCGCGATGGTTCGGCTATCAGGTGGGCCTCAGGGACCGCTGACGTGGCACACACACGCGAGGAAAGGACATCGTCCATGACTGCCGAACAGCAAGAACTTCCGAAGATGGTCCGGCGGAGTGCCTACGGCCAATGGCAGGCCGGGGAAGGCATTCCGGTCTATGACACGTTTTTCGTCGAAGACCTGAAGACGCTGAAACTCGAGCCGTGGGAGCGGATCGGGGCAGAGGCCGCCTTCGTCAACCTCGAGGGCGCGGGCGAATCCAACAACTGCTACATCGCGGAGATCGCCGTTGGCGCTTCCACCAGGCCGCAGCGCCATCTCTACGAGGAGCTCGTCTATATCCTGCAGGGGAACGGGGCGACGACGGTCTGGAATGAAACCGGCGACAAGCACACGTTCGAATGGCAGGCGGGGAGCCTGTTCGCCGTGCCGCTCAACGCGTTCCACCAGCATTTCAACACCAGCGGCGCGCAGCCCGCGCGCTATGTCGCCGTCATCACTGCGCCGGTGGTCATGAACATGTTCCACAACACGGATTTCGTGTTCAACACGCCGTATGACTTCAAGGACCGTTTCAACGGCGAGGCGCAGTTCGACGGCAACGGCGCGCTCTACAGCAACAGCCGGGGTACCTACCGGATCTGGGAAACTAACTTCGTTCCGAACGCCGACACCCATGAGCTCTATCGGCGCAACAACCGCGGCGCCGGCGGTTCCTACCTGTGTTTCGAGCTGGCCCAGGGCACCATGGTGGCGCATATCTCCGAATTCCCGGTCGGCACCTATAAGAAGGCCCACCGCCACGGCCCCGGTGCCAACGTCATCATCCTGAGCGGCCAGGGCTTCACCCTCCTGTGGGAGCACGGGAAATGGGACGAGCGCGTCAAGGTGGACTGGAAGCCCGGCAGCATCGTCGTGCCGCCGTCCCAGTGGTTCCATCAGCACTTCAATTCGGGCAACGTTCCGGCGCGCTATCTCGCCCTGCGCTGGGGCAGCAACCGCCACAGCTTCAGGCCCGATGGCCCGGGCGAGATGGAGGGCTCGACAGATACCAGCGTCCGCGACGGCGGCGCGCAGATCGAATATGCCGACGAGGATCAGGAAATCCATCGCATTTTCGAAGCGGAGCTCAAGCGTTCCGGCGCCACCTGCCGGATGAAGGACATGGTGGGCTGGTGCACCGGCGTTTCCCATCGCGATTGAATCGGCCGGGATTGTAGGGAGACATGTTATGGCGCAGGTCGTCCTCGGGATCGGAAGTTCGCACGGGCCCAGCATCCAGAGCCCGCCCGAGCACTGGGCGCGGCTCGCGGACGGCGACACGCGCGATCCGCGCTTCGATTATCAGGCGCTGCTGCGAAGCGCGAAGCCCGGGCTCGACCGGGAGATCGCGATCGACGTCCAGCGCCAGCGTCACGCCGCCGCCCACAAGGCGATCAGGCGGCTGGTCGACATCATCGCCGCGGCGCGCATCGACGTGATCGTCGTGATCAGCAACCAGCATCGTATCCGGCCGGCCGACAGCCACCCGGTTTTCGGCGTGCTGCGCGCCGCCGGTTTCCCGGTGGTCCATCGCTCGCTTCAGCCGTTCGACCCGGACGCCAGGTTCAAGGATGAGGCGAAGCGCCCCAGGCCGAAGGAAACGATCGAGAAGCGGGGAGAGGCGGCTCTTGCCGGCCACCTGATCGACACCCTTATTGCCGACGGCTTCGACGTCGCCTGCACCGACATGCTGCCCGAGGGGGCCACGCTCGATGATGCTTTCGCCTTCGCTTACGACTGGTTGCTCGACGGGGCGTCGCCGCCGATGGTGCCGTTCCTGCTCAGCCGTGACCTTCCCAACCAGGCCCATCCGCGGCGCTGCTACGATCTCGGCGTGGCGCTCCGCCGTGCGATCGAATCCTGGCCCGAGACATCGCGCGTCGCGCTGATCGCCTCGGGCGGCCTCAGCCACCAGGTCCTGGATGAGGAGTTCGACCGGCAGGTCATCACCGCCCTCGTCGGCGGCGACATCGAGACCCTCGGTGCCTTGCCGCGTGACCGGCTCAACCGGGGCCCCGGGACGCCCGAGATCCTCAACTGGATTGCGGTCGCGGGGGCCATGGCGCCGGTCCGGATGACGCTGGTGGATTACCTGCCGTGCTATCGCTCGGTGGCCGGCACCGGACACGGCCTCACCTTCGGCTACTGGCGGTAGAAGGTATTTATCTGCGGAGTTTGATGAGGTGTTCTTTGAAATAGGCTGACAAGCTGGAACACGCGTCACATGCCGCGAGCCTCGTATGCAAGAAAGCGGGATCGCCAGGTCGGCGAAACACAGAGAGGTAGACAATATGCGCAAGATGTTTCTTCTGACGGCCGCCGTCCTGATGCTGGCCGGCACGGCAGGCGCCAGGGCGGCGGATCTGCTCAAGTCGACCCAGCAGGTGCTCGCCAGGCTCAAGCTCGACGCCTCGGTCATGGACGGGCTCGACCAGGAGCTCAAGGTTCCCCAAGCGTGGCTCGACGGCGCGGCCAAGGAAAAGAAGACCATCATCCTCGGCACATGGGACGACCGCCAGTTCCGCGCCCTATCGGCGCCGTTCCGGGAGCGCTATCCCTTCATCAATCTGGACTACCGCCGCACCGGAACGGCCGGGCGCGGCATGCGCGTGCTGATCGCCCTGGGCGAGGGGCGCGTCACCGCCGACGTGCTCACCAGCATCGCCGACGCCACGTTCCAGTTCATCAAGATGAAGGCGCTGGCCGACCTGCGCGAGCTGCCCGGGTTCCACAACCTGCCCCCCGAATACGTCGATCCCGACGGCACCTGGGCGAGCTTCAAGCGCTCCTATCGCTGCATGGCCTACAACACCACAAAGGTGAAGAAGACCGACCTGCCCGCGACCTGGGACGATCTCCTGACCAATCCGCACTGGCGCGGCGGCAAGCTCGCCGTCACCAACCATCCCAATGCCTGGCTACTTGCGCTGTGGGCGGCCAAGGGCGAGAAATGGGGCGAGAGCTTCACGCACAAGCTGTTCGACGTGGTCAAGCCGCAGCACCGCAAGGAAGGCATGAGCGCGGCGTCGGCGCTCACCGTCGCCGGCGAATTCGATGCCAACATTCCGGCGCCCGAGTGGCGGGTCAAGAAGTTCGTGGTCAAGGGTGCGCCGGTCGGCTACCACTGCCCGACACCGGTGCCGGTCACCGTGTCCCAGATCGTGATGCTGGAGAAGTCCCCGCACAAGAACGCTTCGCGCATCTTCATCAACTGGATGCTGAGCCGCGAGGGGCAGATACTGCAGTACGCCAACACGTACGAGGTTCCCGTCCACAAGGCGCTGCAGTCGGCGAGCTTCGTGCCGTTCGCCGATACCATCCTCGGCAAGCCCGTCAGCCTGCGCGACGACGCCATGCTGGGCAGCGACCTGCAGAAGAAGATGCTGAAGGTCTGGCGCGGCTATTGGGGCGGCTCGGACACCGGGGGGAAGAAGTCGAAGAAGAAAAAGAAACGCTGACCGGTTGGGCCGACCTGCCCGCCGGCTCCCTCAATGGACCGTCCTTAAGGTCCGCATCGTTGCCGGAATCCGGTGTAGCTAGGGAGCAATCGAATGAGCAGGGCCCCGCCGAGCCGGTATGCTTGCTTGCGGGGCATAATTCCCTGATGTCTTATTTAGATTCCCTGTTACAGGTAGCGGGAAATGGAAAAAATATTTTGCATTCCAAAGATATAATGACTGTTGACTGGCCGAGAGCCGCCTGAATCCGGGGAAATTCCCGGCGTTTTCCATATTATCGAGGAATTGTAGGCGGAAAGCGGTTCGTTGCCGACTGCAAGCACCGCTACGCGGGCCCGCCCCGCCCTAGATGCCGCGGGCGCGCCAGGCGAAGGCGACGGTGGCCAGCGTCAGCAGCACCAGGCATCCCAGCAATCCGCCCTGGAAGCCGAGGCCCAGGTGATCGGCCAGCAGGCCCGTGAAAAACGGGCCGACGATCAGCGCCAGGTCCTGCGCGGTCCGGAGCAGGCCCATGACGGGCCCGCGCTGGCCCGCGGGCGCGACTTCGGCGGCGTAGGTCGTGATGTTCGGAAACGCCACGCCACCGCTGATCCCGAACAGGATCGTGCTCAGCCAGATGAACTCCGGCGCTTTGGCGAAGGCCAGGACCGCGCAGCCGGCCAGCGTCAGCACGCAGGACAGCACGATGACCCGCACGCGCCCGAACAGCCGCGCCAGGTGGGGCGTGAAGAACAGGACACAGAAATTGGAGACGGCGCCGCTGGTCAGGATCAGTCCGATGGTCGAGACGCTCAGGTGAAACCTCGATTGCGCGATCAGAGGCATGAGAATCCAGTTGGACGACACGCGCACGTAAAAAAGGCTGAAGAAGATCAGGCCGATGTAGAAGCCTTCCCTGGCAAGGGTGCGCAAGCGAACCGGTGCCGGGCGCGGACCTTTCTTTTCCGATGCGCCTTTGGGCCAGGGCATGAGCGCGAAGGCCACGATGCCGAACAACGCAATGATGCCATTGGCGAGAAATGCCGCGCTGTATCCCCACAGCCCGGCCGCGAGGCCGCCCACCGCGGGCCCCATGCTGATACCGATCACGTTGACGCCCTGATACATCGACATGTCCTGCAGACGCCGTTCCGGCTCGCCGAGGTCCGTCACCGCCGCCAGGGCGGAAGTAATGATCACCGACGACGCGACGCCCATGAAAAGGAGACCGGCGAAGAAGGCGCCGATACCGAAGGTCGCGACGACCGCGAACGAGGAAATCGCGGTCACGACGCAGCCGAGGCTCATCATGCGGCGGCGGCCGAATCTCTCCGAAGCATAGCCGGCCGGGATATTGACGATGAACCGCGCGCCGCCGAACGCCGACACCATCAGCCCGATCAACGCCGCGCTCGCGCCCATGCTCTTCCCGTAAACGGCGATCATGGACCAGACCATGCCGTTTCCGACCTGCATCATGAATATGGAACCGAGCAGAACGAGAAGGGGTGTGGACGGCAATTTCATGGAGGGTCTCAAGCGTGTTGCGCACCGCGCGTGCCATCGGCATGGCAACGGCGCGGGGCAATGTAGCACCTCCATCGCCCGCAGGGGGTTCGGATTGTCACCCTTTCCGCACCTGGGGCCATTTCGCCCGTAACCGAATCCACGCCTTCCATGGTTTCTTGTGCGGCGACGGTGGGGGCGACGTTCGGGGCACTCGACCGCTTCGCCGGATTCTCCGCTTCCGCGCGCAATCGGACGAAAACGCTAGCTCTCCATGGGTCCTTCGTTGACGAGTTGCCCCTCTTCGTAGGCCAGGCACCGTCCGCTTGACTCCAGGGACAACTGTGCTGCCAGCACAAATGCATTTCCGAGTATTTCCGGTCCGGGCAAGGCCTTCTTGGCGGTGTCCGGGGCCGTTTCGGTGGCGATCGGAACGCGGGGTGAAATCGAGACGACGCAGATATTCGACCCCCTGACTTCCTCGGCAACGAAGCGCGTGAACGTCCTGATGGCATCCTTGGTCACGACGTAGGCGAGGGCGCCGGGCGGTTTGGTTCCGCCGCCGCCATAAAGATTGATGATGTGACCGCCTCTCCGGTTCTTCAGATGCGGGGTGACATGCTTGGTACAGAAGAACGTGCCGTAAAGATTGGTGCGGATAACCCGATCCCAGAATTCGAGCGGCATGTCGGCAACATGCGGCCAGCGCGGCACGCCCCAGCGAAAGTGGGGCACGAAGCCTGCGTTGTTCACGAGGATATCGATCCCGCCGAATTTCTCCGTCACGGATTCGAATGCACGCCGCACGTCGTCTTCGTTGCGGACATCGAGGGCGACGGCCATCGTCTCCGAAAACGCGCCAAGCTCCGTCGCGGCGCCCGTGGCCGTATCCCGGTTGAGATCCGCGACGACGACCCTGGCGCCGTTCTCGGCGAGCGTCCTTGCGGCATGCTTGCCGATACCCTGTCCGCCACCGGTCACGACGGCGACTTTCCCCTTCAGCATCGATTTGCCTCCTGTTGATCCGGTCGTCCGGCCGGGCCCGTTTCCCAAGGACAGACGTGCCCGGCCCGTTAAATTCCGGGCAGTTATTCTCCCTCGGGCACGCCGACGAATACTTGCCGGGTCCAATTTACTTGCCAGGAGAACGGGAACGATGGCCTAATTTCCGTAACGGATACAGAAAAAATCCGGCGGCAATAAATACAACCCTCATGGGGAGGCAATCTGATGGGCTGGTTTTTCCTGCGGTCCCTTGCGACTGCGGCCATATTCGTTGCGGCCACTGCGGCATCGGCAGAAACCACGGTCGAGTTCTACAAGACGCATAACAGCATCCGGATGATCATCGGCGCCGGCGTGGGCGGCGGCAACGACACGTATGCGCGCGTCTTCGCCCGCTACTGGCGCAAGCACATCCCGGGCACGCCGAATATCGTGTCGCAGAACCGGCCGGGAGCGGGCAGCATCATTGCCCTCAATTTTCTCTACAACAAGGCACCGCAGGACGGCAGCTACATCGGCGTCGTCAATCGCTCGATCCTGACCTATCCGCTGATGGGCGGGCAGGGTTACCAGTTCGACATCAACAAGGTCCAGTGGCTCGGCAGCCTGAACCGGGAAACATCGCTGGTGATCGCCAATGCCAGTGTGCCGGTGAAGACCGCGCGCGATCTGCAGACCCGTGGTCTGCTGATCGGCGGCACGGCGAGCGCCAACGACAGCGTTCGCCAGGCCGTGCTGCTGAACAATGTCATCGGCACGAAGTTCAGGATCGTCGCGGGCTATCCGTCAGGTGAAGCCATCGACCTCGCCATGAAGCGTGGGGAGGTCGAGGGCCGCGGCAGTATTCCGTGGACGACGTTGCGGGCGACGGAGACAGAATGGCTGCGCGACAAGAAGGTGACCATCCTGATGCAGTTCGGTCTCGCGCGTCATCCCGATCTACCCGATATCCCGCTCGCGCTCGATCTTGCAACGACGGACGAGCAGAAGCAGATCCTCGAGTTGCATGCGGCGAAGATGGAGATGGGCCGCCCGTTCCTGGCGCCTCCGAAAATTCCCGCCGACAGGCTCGCCGACCTGCGCAAGAGCTTCATGGCGACGTTTGACGACAAGGCGTACCGGGCCGAAGCGGCGAAGATGAAGCTGGACCTCAGTCCGATGAGCGGGGAGGCCATGCAGGCGGCCCTCGTCAAGATCTATGCCACGCCCAAGGCCATCGTTCAGAAGGCCAAGGACGCCTATAACGCCGACGTCAAGCTGGAGATGGCGAAGATCGAAGTCAAGTCGTTCAGCGGGGCGCTCGCCGGCGTAAAGAAGAAGGGCAGCCGCATCGTCATCAGGACGGGCGGGAAGGACACGACCCTTCGCGTGAGCGGCTCCCACACGAAAGTCACGATCGCCGGCAAGGCGGCGAAACGTGGCGCACTGAAGGCCGGCATGAGCTGCAGCGTCAAATTTGCGGCTGATCGTGCGAGCGCCGTGGATTGCAAGTAACCGGCTGACCCGTGGCCGTTTCCGTGCCGGGATATCCGGTGCAGAGGCCGGGGCGACAAGCGGGATTGGCGCGCCCGTCGCGTGGGCGTAAGCTTGTCCGAAAGAATGGCGAGGAGAGGCAGGGCCCTCCGCCCATAAAGCCCACATAACCGGTCCCTGTCGACGGAGGAGGCATGCATGGCAACCCAGATCAAGACCAGTGACGTTCCGTCCGAGCTGACGGACCACGACACGCTCAACATCGACGATCGTGAGAAACTGCGCGGCGCGGCCAAGAAGGAAGCCTTCTTCCGCGAGAAGGAGAAGAAGTTCACGCCGTTCTCGTTCAAGCGTCCCGATGACATTCCCGAAGGACGGCGCGCCCATGTGCGCCTGTGCAAGGGCAGCCTCGTGCGCGGCACGGTGCAGGTCCTGCCGTCGGGCGGCGACACCAACGTCCATTGCCACCCCGATGCCGACGGCTTCTGGTTCGTCCTGAAGGGCAAGGTCGAGTGGCGCAACGTCGATGGCGACGTGATCGGTACCTTCGGCCCGGGCGAGGGAATCATGGTGCCGCGTTATGCGCGCTACAGCTTCAATCAGGTTGGTGACGAGGAGCTGCATCTGCTGCAGGTCGTGGCGTCCGCCAATGACGGCTCCAAGCGCCGCGTCGGGATCGGTCCGCAGACGCGCATGACCTCGAAGACGCTGCACTACAACTACCCCGGCGAGCCGAACGGCATGGAAGGCCGCGGCGACTGACGCTCGCTTTGGCGTGACGGGCGGGAGGGCAGGGCCGTCGCCCCGCCCGTCCCGCTCTCTTTGCGCCCGGGATCACGGGCGCTCTGGAACAGAGCGCCGCGTCCGTAGGCCGACGTCAATCGCGAATGACCACGACCGTCGGTTATTTCCTCCCGGTGACCGGCTTGCCCATGTCGTCTACGATGGACGGGTCAACCCGGGACAGGCTTCACCTTGCGGATAAACGGCTTCCAGCACTTCGGACGTTCCACGTTCGCCTCCCTTGCGATCCGCAACTATCGCCTCTACTTCATCGGCCAGGGCATCTCGCTCTCCGGCACCTGGATGCAGACGGTGGCGCTGGGCTGGCTCGTGCTCGACATTACCCATTCGGGATCGCAGCTCGGTCTCGTGACGGCGGTGCAATTCCTGCCGGTGCTGTTCTTCGGGGCTTGGGGCGGCGTGCTCGTCGATCGTCTGAACAAGCGCCGCATCCTGCTCTGGACCCAGTCTGTTTTCGCCATCGTTGCCGTGGTCATCGCCGGGCTCGTTTTCTTCGATCTCGTCCGGACATGGATGATTTATGTGTTCGCGCTGGCGCTGGGACTCGTCCGCATCTACGACGACCCCAGCCGTCAGGCCTTCGTCGCCGAGATGGTGCCGCCCGAATCTCTCAGGAACGCCGTCAGCCTCAACGCCACCGAAAACAACTTGGCGCGTGTCGTCGGTCCCTCCATCGGGGGTGGCATCATTTCCATCTTCGGGATCGCTTTCTGCTTTCTCTTCAACGCCCTTTCCTACCTTGCGGTCATCGGCATGCTGCTCCGCATGCGCGAGGACGAGCTCCGCAGTGCGGCACTGGCGCCGCGCAAGCCGGGACAGTTCATGGAGGGGCTGCGCTATGCGGCAAAGACGCCGATCATCAGGAATACGCTCACGATCCTGGCGCTCGTCGGCACCTTCGCCTACGAGTTTCAGGTCTCCCTGCCGATCCTGTCGGAAAGCACCTTCCACGCGGGCGCGCAGGGATACGCGGCGCTGATGACGGGGCTCGGCGTGGGTTCGGTCATCGGCGGGCTGTTCTCCGCCGGCCGGCATACGACGTCGTGGCCCCAGTTCGTGACGTTCCTCGCCCTGTTTGGCGGATCGATGATCGCGACATCGCTCGCGCCGACGCTGAATCTCGCCGTGTTCTTCATGGTGGCGGTGGGTATATTCTCCATCAACGTCATCTCGCTCGGCAACACCACGCTCCAGCTCGAGGCGGCGCCCTCCATGCGCGGTCGCGTCATGTCGCTGTGGGGGGTGGCCATGATCGGCTCGACCCCCATCGGCGGGCCGATCGTCGGTGCGATCAGCGAATACTTGGGCGGACGGTACGGGATCGCTATCGGCGGCGTGGTGACGCTCGGCGCCGCATTTACCGCTATCATGCTGCTCTATCTGAATCGTAGAGCCAACCGACAAGGTATCGAAGATGAGCAAACTTCCTGATCCGGTTGGGGTTCCCGGCCGTGGCTGATCTCGCGAACAAGGGTCCCATGGGCCTCAACGGGCTCTCCGCCGCCGAGGCCGCGCGTCGGCTGGAGGCCGGAACGCTCACGTCGGAGTCCCTGGTGCGCGACTGCCTGGCACGGATCGAGGCGCGCGAGCCCGATGTGCAGGCTTGGGACTATCTCGATCCGGGTTACGCGATCGAACAGGCGCGGGCGCTGGACGCCACGCCACGACGCAGTCCGCTGCACGGTGTTCCCGTGGGCATCAAGGACATTTTCGATACCGGGGACATGCCGACCGCGCACGGCTTTCCGCCCTACAAGGGGCGGCGCTGGGGCGTCGATTCCAATTGCGTCGCGGCCCTGCGCGCGGCCGGCATGGTGATGATGGGCAAGACGGTCACGACCGAATTCGCCTGCCCGCTGCCCCGCCAGACGCGAAATCCTCACGACCCCGAGCGCACCCCCGGCGTGTCCTCCAGCGGCTCCGCCGCCGCGGTGGCCGATTTCATGATCCCGCTCGCCAACGGCTCTCAGACCGGCGGTTCGGTCATCGGCCCGGCGGCCTGCTGCGGGGTTTACGGCTACAAGGCGAGCCTCGAGGGCATCGACCGCGGCGGCTTCCGGCACTGCAAGCCGTCGATCGATACCATCGGCCTGTTTGCGCGCTCGATGGCCGACGTGATCCTGTTCCGCACGGTCCAGACGGGCGCTACACCGGCGCCGGCGCTCGGCCGCACTGACAAGGTGCGGGTCGGCGTGGTCTATCCCGACCAGTGGGATCGGGCCGAGCCGTGCATGCGCGCGGCCGTGGCGCAGGCGGCGGAACTGCTCGGCAAATGCGGCGCCATCGTTACGGAGGTGCCGTTGCCGCAGCGCTTCAGCGACGTCGTTCCCGAATTCACCGTCAGCAACAGCTGGGAAGCGGCGACGGCACTGGCGGCGGAGATCCGGGATCATCTCGACAGCTTCAACCGCCATAACCGCGAACGGACCGAATTCGTCCGTACTCTTACGGCCGACGATTATCAGCGTGCCAGGCGGAATCTCACCGAAGCGCAGGCTGCCATGAACGACCTGTTCCACGATTGCGACGTGTTCATCTCGCCGAGCCAGCCAGGCGAGGCGCATGTCGGAATTACCAAGATGTACTCGGGCACCTACGCCCGCCTGTGGACCCAGATGCACACGCCCTGTGTCAACCTGCCGCTGTTCTCGGGGCCCAACGGGCTGCCGGTCTGCTTCCAGGTGATCGGGCCCAAGGACAGCGACGGCCGCACCCTGGCCGTGGCCGAATGGATCGATTCCCGTCTGCGGGAGGTGTTGGGCACTGTTCCGGCTCCAGTATAATCGGACGTGTGGAAATACTGAGCGGATGAGCGGCGATAAGGTCAAGAACGCCGCCAAGGGGGGACATATGGACTTCACGACATTGGGACGGACCGGGCTCAAGGTGAGCGTCGCCGGTCTGGGATCGGGCGGGCCCAGCCGGCTGGGCCGCAAGGCCGGTCTGCCGGACGACCATGCGATGGCCGTGATCCGTCGTGCCGTCGATCTCGGAATCAATTTCTTCGACACGGCCCATAATTACGGGACCGAGGGCGTCGTCGGCGCCGCCCTCAAGGACGTGCCCCGCGATTCGGTGGTTCTGTCGACGAAACACGCCGCCCAGGGGGTCTCTGCCGACGGGATCGTCCAGGCGCTCGACGACTCGCTGCGCGCGTTGGGCACCGACTATCTCGATATCTTTCATCTCCACGGCGTGTTGCCGCAGGATTACGACCATGCCGTCACAGTGCTGGTGCCGGCGCTGCTGCGCGAACGGGAGCGCGGCAAGTTCCGGTTTCTCGGCATTACCGAGACGACCTCCACGGACCTCGAACACGTCGCGCTGACGCGGGCGCTCGACGACGACTGCTGGGACGTGATCATGGTGTCCTTCAACATGATGCATCAGGGCGCGCTGGCCCATGTGCTGCCGACGGCGAGAAAGCGAAACGTAGGCACGCTGATCATGGCGCCGGCCCGCTTCAAGGTCAGCACACCGGGCCAGTTGGCACGGGCGATCAAGGCGCTCGCGGCGGAAGGCGCCCTGCCGGCGGCGCTCGGGGAAAGCGACGATCCGCTTGGCTTCCTGCTCGGTGACGGGGGCGCCGACAGCCTGCTCGATGCCGCGTACCGCTTTGCCCGTCACCAGTCCGGCGCCGACGTCGTCCTGTTCGGCACCGGCGACCTGGGTCATCTCGAGGCCAATATCGCCTCTCTCCTCAAGCCGCCTCTGCCGGAAGCCAGCGTCGACCGTCTGGTTGCGGTGTTCGGACACCTCAAGGGTCTCGGACTCGATCAGAGCCGGCGGGAGTGGGTGACGTAGGGGTAAGGTTTAGTAAACGAACGGAATCCACCGCTTCGTATGCGCGATATAGGCACGGTAAGCGTCACCGAACAACTGCTCGAGGTGCACCTCATCCTCACGTACGCGGGCGTCGAACCAATAGAGATGGAAGAGCAGCAACGCCACCGCTGCCCATGACTGAAAAGTGATGGCAAGGCCGGCCATGAAGATCATGTGTCCCAGGTACATGGGATTGCGGATGTAGTGGTATATGCCGGTATCGACGATGCGCTCGGGCGGCACGTCGAGCCCGGGGCCGCCGCCACCGTGCCGGGTACGGTAGTTTCCGCCGAACCGGTACTGCAGATAGCCCCACAGCAACAGTGGCAGGCCCCAGGGCACGAAGGCAAGCCGGCCGTGCCGGACGGCAAGCTCCAGACCGACGATGGCGATCGGGTAGACGACGAACGTCCGCCGCGACGTGCTCCTGAGCCAGCGCAGCGGACTTCGCCTTTTGCGATCGGGAGCGGCCGGCTTCATGCGCCCCCGAAGATGAAATCGCGGCGGTCGATCTGCATCGTGCCGTTGGTGAAGCTGATGCGGATGGTGATATCGCCTTCCGTGCGTTGCCAGGGAATCAATGTCATGCGCCGGATGCCGGCCTTGGTGTAGGGCTCCTCAAAGGCGATGCTTTCGGCTTCCTTGCGGGTGGCGGCCCTGAGAATGAACATGCCGAAGCCGAGGCTGGCCTTTTCGCCCTCCGCCGCGTTCTCGAGCTTTCCGGCGCCGAAAATGCGCCCCTCGCTTTCGAGCTTTGCCAGGAATTTCTTATGTTCGGCGCGAAGGTCGTGGCGATTCGCACCGGCGGGCGGCGGGTCCACCAGGTTCATCACGCAGAGATAGCATTGCTCCCGGGCCAACGGGCGGGTGAGGTGCTGGTTTTCTTTTTCCGTCAGGGCCATGACGCATTCCTCCATGTCGTTTGTCGATAGGGTATTCAGGTCACGCGCTTGATGCCGTCTATGAGCAGCATGACGGCGGAAAGCAGAATGATGGTTTGCAGCAGGCGCTGGTAAAACGCCGGCGTGACGGTGCGAAAATAGCGTCTGCCCACCCACACGCCGGCATAGACAGCAGGCATGAGGAGTACGGCCTCGGCGGCAAGTTTCAGGGTGATGAGACCGGCTGCGACCGTGACCACCAAGCGCCACATCAGCATCGCGGTGCCGAGCAGGATCAACGTGCCTCTCAGGGAGACATGGTCGCGGCAGGCATGCTTCAGATAGAGAACGAGGGTGACGATGCCGCCGGACCCGGCCAGACCATTGAGGAAGCCGGTAGCGGTGGAAAGGCCGAAGGCCACCCTGACGGACCTGAGGTCCACGCCGGTGAGCATTCGTTCGAGTGCCTTCGTCAGATCAAGAACCATAAGCACGGCAATGATGCTGCCGAGGACCAGGGTAAACCAGTCGGAGCTGAGCTCAGCGAATACCCATACCCCGGCAGGAATGGTAATCGCCATGGCCAGCAGGACGGGCCGGGCTATGTGCCAGTCGCCGTCGTGAATGCCTTCGGGCATCATCTGGAGTTGAGGCAGCGCTCCGGTTACGAGCGCCAGCAAAACGGCATGGTGTGGCGGAATGAGGAGAGACGTGATGACGACAGCCGGGGCTATCGCACCGAACCCCAACGCGCCGCGCGCCAGGAACGCAACGAAGTAGATCACGGCGATCGAGCAGACGATGACGAGCGGCACGTCCGAAAACGGCTGGTTCGCAAGTACATAGAATTTCTGGAGGGTTTCCATCTGGAGAAACTGACCGATGCTGGAGGAGGGCAAGCTGATTTGACAAGGCGCGGGGAGAGGAATGTCCCGCACCTGGTCTTATATTGATTATTGTACCGATCAGTATATTATGTACCAATTGGTATACAACGGGAGGTCCCTCATGTCCGACCGCCCCCCTGTTCCGCCGTTTACCCCGGAGACCGCCAGGCAAAAGGTGCGCATGGCCGAGGACGCGTGGAACACGTGCGACCCGGAACGTGTCGCGCTCGCCTATACCGAGGACAGTTGGTGGCGGAACCGCTCGGAATTTCTGGCCGGGCGACCCGCCATCGTCGACTTCCTGAAAAGAAAGTGGGCGCAGGAGCTCGAGTATCGCCTCATAAAGGAGCTGTGGGCGTTCGGCGAGAACCGCATTTCGGTCCGGTTCCAGTACGAGTGGCACGATGCGGACGGGCAGTGGTATCGCGCCCACGGAAACGAACAGTGGGAGTTCACTGCGGGCGGCCTGATGAAGCGGCGGGAGGCCAGCATCAACGACGTAGCGATCACGGCGGAGACGCGGAAGTTCCTGTGGCCGAAGGGGCCCCGTCCGTCGGGTCACCCCGGCCTTAGCGAGCTTGGCCTGTAAGGCGCGATGACCCGGACGGTCGCCGAGCGCAATGATGTATTGCCGGCCTTGGCAGAGGTCTTCCGGGAACACGGCTACGAGGGAGCGACGCTCTCGATCATCACGGAAAAGACCGGCCTCGGGAAAGGCAGCCTTTATCATTTCTTTCCCGGCGGAAAGGCGGAAATGGCAGAGGCCGTGCTCGATGAGATCGGCGGCTGGTTCGAGGCCAGCATCTTTACGCCTCTGGCCGAAGCCGATTCCCCGTCAGGCAGCCTCAGCCGGATGTTCGAAAAGACCGATGCTTATTTTGCATCAGGAAAACGTATCTGTCTTGTCGGCGCCTTCGCGCTCAGCGATACGCGTGACCGCTTTGCAATCCGGCTGCGCGACTATTTCCTGCGCTGGCGGGAGGCCCTGGAACTCGCTTTGCGACGCGCCGGGCTCGGCGGGGGTGCGGCTCGGACTTGTCGGAAGACATCGTCGTCCGGATACAGGGGGCGTTGGTCCTGGCAAGGGCACTCGATGACCCGGGCGTGTTCCGGCGATCGCTGGCGCGATCCGGACGGGACGTACGCGACGCGATGAAGGCGACCGCTATTTCGGACCGATGAAATGACGGCGGCCGGCTTCAGGTTCCCCAGACCGCACGCGCCGTCTCGACGATGACCTCGAACTTCCGCCACTGCAGGTCTTCCTCGATGGCGATCTTGCGGTAGCCGCCGAACCCGCATTGCGGGCTGAGCGCGAGATTCTCGAGGGGCAGGTAGCGGGCGGCCTCGTCGATGCGGCGCCGCAGAGCGCCGGAAGACTCGATGTCCGGGCTCTTGGTGGTGACGAGACCCAGGACGGCGATCTTGTCCTTCGGCACGAAGCGCAGCGGCGCGAAGTCGCCGGCGCGCTCGCTGTCGTATTCGAGCAGCAGCCGGTCGTGCTTGAGCTCGGAGAACAGCTGCTCCGCGATGGCGTCGTAGTGGCCCTCGCGGTGCCATTGCGGCGCCACCTTGCCGGTCGCGGGATCGATGGTGCGCGCACCGCCGCGGCAGACGTGGAGGCCGAACACCACGCCGTCGAAGCCGGCGATCACCGCGTTGTCGGCGGCAATGGAGCGGGCGAGCCTCTTTTCCGGGTCTTCCCCGCAGGCGCGCATTTCCGCGAGCGACACGTCGTCGACGTAGGCGGTGTACCCGGGCGCGTCGATCTGGATATAGCGGCAACCCGCCGCCACCAGCTCGCCGATCATGGCGCGCTCGATCGCCACCACATCGGCGATGAATTCGTCGGTGTCGCGATAGACCGCACCGGTGTCGTCGAACTCGTCGGCAACGCGATCGGCGCTGAGCAGCGTGACCTTGACGGGATTCGTGGCGACGGTCGCGCTCGCACGGAACTCCTCGAGTGGCACGTTGCGCTTGAGGCGCAGCCTTTCCGTGACCGGCCAGCGCCGCGATCCGGCCGATTCGGTACGGGTGAAAGGCCTGGCGCTGACGTTCTCGCCCGGCCCGTGCGCCTTGGGCGGGGCGAACCCGGAGACCGCGGCGTTGAAGCTGTCCTGGAAGTTGCGCCGCCGCAATTCGCCGTCGGTCACGGCCGGGATACCGATCTCTTCCTGCCGGCGGATCACATCGGCGATCGCCTCTTCGCGGGCAGCGATGAACGCATCTCCGGACAGTTCGCCTTTCTCCCGCTTCGCGAACAGCGCGCGCAGCGATGCGGGGGCCCTGAGCGCGCCGACCTGGTCGACGCGCAGCTTTCCGAGCTCGCCGTTCACCGCTTCTTCTTTTTCTTGACGGACATGAACGAGTTCAGCCGATCCACGATGGATGCCGGGAAAGTGAAGAACTTCTGGAACTTCTGCGCGGTCTCCTCGCCCGACATCGGATCGATCTCGAGGCGCAGTCGCTTCGCCTCGGCGAGCAGCGCCTTGTCCTTCATGGCCGCGTCGAAGCCACGCCGGAGCGCGTTCGTGACCTCGGCGCTCAGGCCCGGCGGTCCCGCGAGGGGACGGGCGAGCTCATCTTGGCCGAACAGCAACTCCGCCAGCATGCGGTCGTTGTCGCTCTTCACCACCTCGTAGATCGTCGGCACGTTCGGGAACATGGCGGCCCGCTTCTTGCCGAATGTCATCCAGATCGTCATGTCGCCGCTCTGCACCTGGTGCAGGAACGCCGTGCGGATCGTGCTCACGAACAGGCCGCAGATGCCGTCGACCTCGCCCCGCTGCATCGCCAGGTTCGAGGCCTTGGTGCCGCGGTAGCCATGGATGACCTTGACCTTGACCCCGAGCAGCGCGCCCACGACCTTGGGATGGACGGCGGTGGCCGACACCGCGCCCCCGGCCCCGAAGCGGGTCTCGCGGCCCTTCAGGTCCTGCCAGGTCTTGATGCCGGTGTGCTTCCCGGTGCCGCACACGGTAGATTCGGAATCCATGTTGCCGATCCAGGTGAACTTGACCGTGTCGTACTTCGCCTTGGGATTGTGGAACAGCGGCTGCAGCGCGCCGGAGGTGGCGAAGGCGCCGAGCGCGGTACCGTCGCGCGGCGCGATGTTGAAGATCTGGTTGGCGACGATCATGCCGCCCGCGCCCTGCATGTTCTTCGGCACGATCGTCGGCTTGCCGGGCAGGAAGTTGCCGACATGCCGCCCGAACAGCCGCGCGTAGGTGTCGGCACCGCCGCCGACGCCGGCGCCGATCAGCAGCGTGATCTCCTTGCCGGCGAACAGCTTGCCCTGTTGCTGCGCCGCCGCAGTATTGGTGATGCCGGCGACGCAGGCGCCGCAAAGTACCAATTTTCCGATCAGACCGGTGATGCCGCGCATGATGTGATTGCCTCCCCCATTGGCTGCCGTTAAGTACCGGCGCCGAATTATGATGTTTGCTATTTTACGGCCCGGCCGGAAAATATCCGAAACAAATCAGGTCTTGTGCTCCGTCGCGCAGGGACTTTTTCCCTATCTGCACGAGTTCGGTGCCGGGGTTTCGCGGGAGCCGGTTTCGTCTCTAGAATGGCGGAACCAAACGGCGCGGCCGGAAAAGCAGGCGGGAGGGGAGAGTGTCGTTCAACAGGGAATACCGGTTCGAGGACCTCGAGCGCGTCGGGCCCGGCACGCCCGCCGGCCGCTATCTGCGCCTGTTCTGGCAGCCCATCGTTCGCGCCCGGGACGTGGGTCCGGGGCGCGCCAGGCCGGTCGAGATCATGGGGCAGATGGTCACCGTCTATCGCGGCGAGTTGGGTGCCGTACATGTCGCCGATCACCGTTGTCCCCATCGGGGCTGTCCGCTGTCGCTGGGCTGGGTCGAGGGCGAGAGCCTCCGCTGCCGTTATCACGGCTGGAAATACGACGCGACGGGACAATGCGTGGAGCAGCCCAACGAGGACGTTTCCTTTGCCGACAAGATCAGACTGAAGACCTATCCGGCGCGCGAGTACGCGGGGCTGATCTTCGCCTTCCTCGGGGACGGCGAGCCGTCGCCGTTCCGTCACTACCCGGATTTCGATCGGCCGGGCATCATCGTCGCCGATCCCCCGGAAGTGCTCCCCTGCACCTTCTGGAACAAGCTCGACAACGATCACGCCCACGTGCCGTGGGTTCACCGCGCGACCGCCATCCGCAAGGGACGCAACGATTACCTCGTGATCCGGAAAGAACGCGTCAAGGAAACCGAGTATGGCTACATCAGCACCCGCGAGGTCGGCGGGGAGAAGGTCGGCTTCCGCGACACCGCCTGGTTCTTCATGCCCAATGCGCGGCAGTTCTGGGCGCCGACCCGCGCCAAGGGATTCGAAGGGCGCGATCTCGGCGATACCAAGATGACCTGGACCCTGCCCGTCAACGACCGCACCTTCGTGTCCTTCGACGTGACCCATACCCCGCTGGTCGGCGAGGAAGGCAGGGCCTATGAGCGCAGCCGCCTCGGGCAGCAGGAGGCCGAAGCTGAGGATCGCTGGGATCTCGCCGAGAAAATTCTTGCGGGAGACATGACTCCCGAGGACATCCCCGCCGAGCTCAGTGCCTATACCAGCTTCGCGATCGAGGACTATGTGACGCAGGTGGGCGTGGGGCCGATCAATGGGCGCAGCGAGGAGCATCTCGGCAGCACCGACGTCAAGGTCGCGCTCTTGCGCCGGATGTGGCTGCGCGAGGTGTCGGCGATGATGGAGGGGCGCCCGGTCACCGAATGGAATATCCCGACCCGGCCCTTGACCGAAATGGTCAACGACTAGACACCGCCGCCCGGCGGATCAGGCCAGCTTGAGCAGTTTCTGCGCGTTGCCCGCGAGCACCTTGTCCCGGTCGTTCTCGCTCAAGGGCAAGTTGTAAATGAGATCGAGCCCCTGGCGCTTGAGCGGCGTCAGCGGCGGGGCGTCGGTACCGAAGATGAAATGGTCCGCGCCCACCGTCTCGAGCGCGCATTTCGCGGCCGGCAGGTGATAGCACACCGAATCCAGATAGATGCTTTTCAGGTACTCGCTGGGGGGCCGCGTGATCAGCATCGGCGCGACGTCCTCGGAGCGCGCGTAGAACCCCTCGGACTGCAGGGCATAGTTATAGTCGAGCCGGCCGATGACCTCGGTGATTCCGCCGCCGAGGTGGGTCGCCACGATCCTGACCTTGGGGAACGCTTCCAGGACCCCGTAGAGGATGAGGCGCGCCAGCGTGAGGCAGCTGTCGAACGGGCGCCCGACGCTGGAGGCGAGCCGGAATTCCTTCATGCGCTCCTCGCCGAAGCCGACCGTCGGCGGATGGATCATGACGGGGATATCCAGTTTGGTCGCCAGCTCGAAGAACGGCCGGGCTTCCGCATCGTCCAGGTAGATGCCCTTGTGGCTCGACGTGACGAGCACGCCTTTGAGCCCGTCTTCCGTGATCGCCCGCTCGAGCTCCCTCAGGTGTTCGTCGCCGCCGCCCGGAAGGGTGCTGGCCAGCCCGTAGATTCTGCCGTTGTAGTGGTCCTGGACTTCGGCCAGATAGCGGTTCGACTGTCGGATCGCCGCGAGGGAATCGGGCGGCGATCGCCGTTGCAGGTAATGGTGGGTATTGCTGACGACGGTGATGTCGATGCCGGCCTCTTCCTGGGCGCCGAGGATGTTCTCGATTACCATCTGGCAGCGGCCATTCCAGGCGGGCTTTTCCGATTCCGGCGGTGGAATGAGGTGGGTATGCCAGTCGATGATCATGTGTTGCCGCCGGTTCCGGTGTGATGAGCCGCAGGCAGTCTAGTCGCGGGGCGCGGCGCAGAAAATCCGATTGGTGTGCACGACTGTTGTGATGGATGGCGGCAATGCCCGGTCGAGAAGCGGATTTGCCGGATAGGAATTTGACATTCCGATCAATCTATGACATTTCAAAATGCCATGGAAAGACGGACATTTATACAGAGGTTCTCAAGCGCTCTATTAGCTTCCTGTGCCATGTCCCTTTGTCCATTGGACGCGGCTTTTGCCGGGAGGGCGCGCCAGAGGCGAAAACCGGTGATCGTCGTCGATCCCGGCCACGGCGGTGCCGACCCCGGCGCCATCGGTCACGGCGGACTCGAGGAGAAACACGTGGTGCTGGACATCGCCAGGCACTGCGCCGCCGACCTCGCCGCACTCACGAAGGCGTCGGTTCACCTGACACGGACCGACGACGTTTTCCTGCCGCTGGAAAATCGGGTGGCTATCGCCCGCGCCCACAAGGCCGATTTCTTCGTCTCCATCCACGCCGATTCGGCACCTGCCGCCGCGGCGCGCGGCCTGTCGATCTATACCCTCTCCCAGCATGCGTCGGACCGTTTCTCGGCGGCGCTCGCCAGGCACGAGAACGCCGTCGACGCGGTTTACGGCGTCAAGCTCCGGAAATTCGACCATGCCGTCGCCTCGATCCTGTTCGACATGGCGCGGCGCGAAACCCTGAACATCTCGCGCACCATGCAGCACTATCTGTTGCGCGATCTCGGGCGCAAGGTTCGTCTGCTGGAAAACCCCGCCCGCCACGCCAATTTCGAGGTGTTGCGCTCGCCGGTGATTCCTGGCGTACTCATCGAAAGCGGTTTCCTGTCGAACCGCCATGACGAGGCCAGTTGCGGTCCGCGACATACTCGCCGCCGTCTCGCCTCGCAGCTTGCCCATTCGATCAAGGATGCGATGTCGACCGTCCTGACGGTGTGAAGCCTTCGTGAGAACGTACCCGATGCAAGCACACACGTTTCTTGTCGCCGCCGCGGCCAGCCTTGCCATGGCGCTGGCGCCGGCTGCGAGGGCCGCGGAGCCCACGCTGCGGCTCGAAGGGATGGTCATGGAAGGTGGCGTCGTCGTCGGCACGGCGGCGCCCGGTGCCAAGGTCTGGCTCCAGGGCCACGCACTTCGGGTCGACCCCGAAGGCCGCTTCGTCATGGGCTTCGATCGCGATTCTGCGGGCGAAGAGGCGCTCAGGATCATCTGGCCGTCGGGTACGGAAACCGATCGCAAGCTGACGATCGCCAGGCGCGACTATGCGATCCAGAGGATCACCGGCCTGCCGCAGAGGACGGTGATCATCCCGCCCGCGGCCCTGCCGCAAATTAAGCGCGAGGGCAAGCTCAAGCGCGCCGCCCGCGGTGGCGACACGCGCGGCTCGTGGTTCGCCGAGCGGTTCATCTGGCCCGCCTCGGGGCCGATCTCCGGCGTGTTCGGCAGCCAGCGCATCGACAACGGGGTCCCCAAGAGGCCGCATTACGGCGTGGACATCGCGGCTCGGCAAGGAGCGAAGGTGGTCGCGCCCGCCGGCGGCATCGTCACGCTCGCCGAGCCGCATATGTATTTCGAAGGCGGGCTCGTGTTCATCGACCACGGCCACGGGCTCTACAGCTACATGATGCACCTGAGCAAGGTCGAGGTGCACGACGGCGAGATCGTCAAACGAGGCCAGGAGATCGGCCGCGTCGGCGCCACCGGGCGCGCCACCGGGCCCCATGTCCATTGGGGGATGTACTGGTTCGGCGCCCACGTCGATCCCTCGACGCTGGTATCGCCGCTGGGGCAGCCGGTCGTCCTGGGCGCCAGGGTCGGCGGCACCGGAGAATAAGCGAATACGTGTTTTAGCCGGGTGTTGCGGTCGTGCGCGATGACGACCGTCCCGAAAGCGCGATGATGATCGCGCCGATAATCGCCGCACCGATCGATCCCGCGAGCACGCCGATCTTGGCGATGGCGGCGCTCGTCTCGCCGGTGAAGGCCTGGTCGGCCATCAGGAGCGCCATGGTATCGCCGATGCCGCACAGGCATGCCGCCCCCACGAACTTGACGACAGACAGGTCGTCCGGGAGGCGCGCGGCGCGAACGGCGATGGCCAGACCGGAGGCGGTCAGGATGCCGATGGGCTTGCCGGCGATCAGCCCGAGCGCGACGCCTGAAAAGATGTCCCATGCCCCCGGCGCGGACAGGTCGATGTTGAGCCCGATGCCGGTCGCGGAGAACGCGAACAGGGGCAGCACCACGTAAGCAGTCCACGGAGTCAGCGCATGCTCGAAGCGGTCGGCCGGCGACAGCAGGCGGTCGCTGGCCGCGGACAGGTTGCGGCTCGCCCAGTCCCAGACCGGCTCCTCCTGGATGGTCCGTTCCGGCCGGTCGGAGCGACGGATCTCGCTTTCCGCGAATTCGAGTGCGGCCAGCGCCGTCGCCGCCTGCGCGAGCAGCGGTGCCGCCGCCGGCACCGGGCGCGTGGGCAGCAGGCCGGCGAGAAAGATCCCGGCGAGCGCCGCATGCACCCCTGCCGAATGAAGCGAGAACCACAGCAGCAGCCCGACCGCCAGATAGGGCCAGGCGCCATAGACGCGCCAGCGGTTGAGCGCGACGAGCGCGAGCACGGCGACGGAGGAGACCGCAAGCCACAGGAGGTGGAAATCGTGCGGGAAGAAGATCGCGAGCGTAAGCACGGAGATCACGTCGTCGACCACGGCGAGCGCCGCCACGAACACGCGCATGCCGATAGGCACGCGCTCGCCCAGCAGCGCCAGGATGCCGAGCGTGAAGGCGATGTCGGTGGCGGTCGGGACGGCCCAGCCCACCGGCGGTCGCGCCCCGGTTGAGGGAGAGGTAGATCAGGGCGGGTGCGATGACGCCGCCGAACGCCGCCACTACCGGCAGGACCGCGGCACGCAGGTCGGCGAGCGCGCCGGAGGTCATCTCGCGCCGGATCTCGAGCCCGACGATCAGGAAGAATACCGCGAGCAACCCCTCGGAGAACCAGTCCCCGACGCTCATGGAGAGCGGGCTGCCCGGCGGGCCGATGCCGAACGGCGCCTCTATGAACGCCCGGTACCATGGCGCGAGCGGCGTGTTCGTCGCGAGCAGGGCCGCCAGCGCCGCCAGGATCAGGACCAGGCCGCCCGAGGCCGGCAGGCTCGCGAACACCCGTGCCGAGCGCTCCAGTCTCTGGGCGACCGGCCGCTCCAGGGTTTCCAGCATGGAATGGAAATCCCACGCCCCGTCGTAGCGCAGCCCGTCGATGAAGAAGGTCGGGGTCCCGGTCACGCCGTTGCGCCGGGCATCAGTCAGGTCCCGGTCGACCCGCTGTGCGGGTCTCCTCGCCGTCGAGGTCCGCCTCGAATCGTGCCATGTTGAGGCCGAGGTCGCGCGCGATGGCGATGACGTGGTCGCGGGACAGCGGCGGTTCGGCCTGGTAGAGCCGGTCGTGCATGTCCCAGAAGCGGCCCTGCATCGCAGCGGCCTCGGCGGCCCGCGCCACCAGATGCGCGCCGGGGTGGGCGGTCTCGTTGGGGAAGTGGCGAAACACATAGGCCAGCCGCTCGCCCAGCGTCTCGCGTAGGCGGGCGATAATGGCGACGAGCCGGCGGCAATAGGGGCACAGGTAGTCGCCGTACACGACCACGCGCACGATCCCGTTGCGTGCGGTGCCGCCGCGGATGTGATCGCTTGCGGGATCGACCGGACGGCGGAGGTGGTCGGGGAAGCTGGAGACGGGTTCGCGAGTATCGGACATGGTCCTGTCGCCCATAATGCTTGCCGGGCCGTCTTACGGTGATGGCCCGGCTGATTGCCTCGAATTTCCCGATCGGGGTCGCGGCGTCATAGACGCCGGCGCCGACCAGCCAGGTGCGTCCCGGCACCATCATCATGTAGCTCACCTTGCGGGTGGGCCTAGTGGCACCGGGCCGCGAGAAGCTGTAGGCCCACCAGTCCCCGCCCGGCTTGCGCGCCGCCGCGCACTGGGCTTCGGCGCGTTGCGCGGCCGTCATGCCGCCGTAAGTCGGGCCGTCGGCGATGGGCTTGCCGACGCGGTCGGGCTGGAACGGGTGGGCGAGGATGATGCCGCGCGCGCAGTCGGACACGAACACGTAGCTGTCTTTCCACACGTAGGGCGGCGATTTCTCGTTCAGCAGCTTGAGGCCCGCTTCGCCCTTCCGGTCGAGCAGCGCGGTGGCATCGCGCACCTTTTCGACGACTTCCCGGGCGGTCGCGTGCTCCTGCGCCGCATCGGCCGCAAAACAGGCCGGCGCCAGCGCGGCGACAAGAACGATCGCGGCTGCGGTGATCCTGCTTGTGAGAACCTGCATGGCGGTGGCCCCTTCCAATCCGGTCACTATAGCCGAATCATGTTGCTTATAATCCCACAGATGACATGCCGGACGACTTCAAGACTTGGGGAGATGCCATGCGTGCGCTCGTTTGCGATCATTGGAGCGACTACAACGATCTGACCGTCAGGAATTTTCCGGAGCCCGAGCTGAGGCCGGGTGCCGTGCGCGTCCGGGTGGAAGCCGCCGGCGTCAGCTATTCGACCCAGATCGTGGTGGCGGGCAAGTACCAGCGCAAGCCGCCGCTGCCGTTCGTGCCCGGCACCGACATCGCCGGCACCGTGATCGAGGTCGCCGACGACGTGACCGGGCTCGCGCCTGGCATGCGGGTGTTCGCGCCGGTCGACTGGGGTGGCTCGGCCGAGCAAGCGGTCGTCGATGCCATCCACGCGACGGTCCTGCCCGAGGGGCTGGACCTTGCAGCCGCCGCCGCGCTTCCGGTCAGCTACAGCACGGCCGCCGCCGCCCTGATGTGGCGTGCGCATCTCGGCAAGAACGACTGGATCCTGATCCACGGCGCCGGCGGCGGGGTCGGCCTCGCCGCGGTCGAGATCGCCAAGGCCCTGGGTGCACGCGTCATCGCGCGCGCCGGCGCGGACAAGCACGGCCTGCTCACGGCGCGCGGGGCGGATGCCGTGCTCGACAGCGCCGCGCCGTCGTTCCGCGACGAGGTATTGCAGCTTTCGGGGGGCGGTGCCCGGGCCGTTCTCGATCCGCTCGGCGGCGATATCTTCGACGAAAGCCTGCGCTGCCTCGCCGAAGGCGGCACGCTCGTGACCATCGGCTTCGTCACCGGGCGGATCCCCGAGGTCACGGCCAACATCCTGATGCTGAAGAACATCGCGGTCGCCGGGCTCAACTGGGGCCTCTACATCGGCTGGTCACCGGGGGATAACCGCACGTTCTACGCGCCGCGCGCCCAGGCGCTGTGGGGCCAGCTCGTCCGCTGGTGGCAGGACGGCCGGATCGCGCCGCTCGTCCAGGCACGTTATCCCCTGGCCGAGTTCCGCGCGGCGATGGGCGAGGTGCGCGCGCGCCGGGCCGTCGGCAGGGTCGTGCTCCTGCCGCAGGAGTGAGCCGGCGTTTCAGCCGAGCAGGGCGCCCTTGAGCAGTTGCATGACCTGTTGGCCGCCTTGGGACTGGGCGTACTGGAGAATGACCGGGATGAACTTGTCGATCATGCCGGAAGACAGGCCGAGGCTCTTGAACTGGCTGGCGACCGTGGCGAGCCCACCAAGGCTGCTCGTACCCCCCGGGCCGCCGCCGAACATCGACGACATCTGTCCCATCATGCCGGATGATCCGGACGATGCCTTCGGCGCGCTGGCGATCAGCTTGGTGACGTCCGGAAGGGCGTTGGTGACCTTGGTGAAGTCCGTCGCGCTGAGCTTGCCCTTCGCATAATTCAGCAGCGACCCGGCCCCGCCTGCGGCCTGTGCTTGCGTCACGCCGAGCTGGCCGGTCAGCATGCTGACCAGGTCGGCAGCCCGCGCCGGGGTGGCGTGGAGCACGCCGAGGACGAGGATGACGGACACGATCCTCGGGATGGCCCAGGCTATCGCTTTGCGCATGGAAGAGTCTCCGATCGACGACTGCTTTAAATAATCATATCGCCAATGGCGCCGGATCGGAAATCCCGGTTCGGTCGGAAGAAGGTCGTCCCCGTTAGAGCCGCGCCGTTACGGCATCGACCCCGGCCTGGGCCACGGCGATGTCCTGGTCGGGCGTACCCGAGCTCACGCCGATGGCGCCGACCACCGCGCCGTCGGATTTCACGGGGATGCCGCCGCCGATGATGGAGAAGTGGCCCTCGTTGGTGACGTGGATGCCGAAGGTCGGGTGGCCGGGCCGGCACACCTCGTTGTAGAACGCGGTCGGATTGCGCGCGGCGGCGGCGGTGAACGCCTTGTCCATGGCGATCCGGATGCTCGAGAACTTGCCGCCGTCCATGCGCGAGAACATGATCAGCGCGCCGCTCTCGTCGGCGACGGCGATGCACATGGGCACGCCGATCTCCGCGGCCTTTTCCTCGGCCGCCGCGATCATCGCCGCCGCATCGTCACGCGATAGCCGCTTTACGGTGAGCATCGGCTCCCTCCTTGTCGAACAGGCAGGTGTTTTTGAGAACAGCCGCCAGCGCCTGTTTCTCATCGGCGGTGAGCGCCGGGAACGGCGGGTAGGGGTCGCCCATGGACAGGCCGATCACGTCCATCGCCGCCTTGAGCACAGGGCAGAGCCCCTTGCTCATCCACTTGGCCGGGAACAGCGCGAACTGGAGCTGGAGCTCGGCGGCGCGGGCGAGATCGTTGGCGAGATAGGCATCGACGATGCGCCGCGCGATATAGGCCGCGGGCGGCGGCAGGGCGACCCCCGAGCCGCCCAGCGTCAGCGTCGCGAACAGCATCTGCATGGTGGTGAAGTAATGCGCGAGGCCGGCGTGCTCGATCTCGACCACCAGGCGGGAGACCCGCGACAGGTCGCGCGAGCTTTCCTTCACGAACTTCACGTTGTCGATCTTGCAGATCTCGATCGCCCAGTCCGGCGGCACGTCCGCGCCCGGCCCGGGATTCATATAGAGGATGACCGGCAGGGGCGAGCGCTCGGCGATGGTCCTGTAGTAGGTCACCAACTCGCCCAGCGACGGCGCGCCGCCGTAAGGGCGCAATGGTGCCAGTAGTTGTACCGCGTCGGCCTTGAGGTCGACCGCCAGCCCGACCAGCTCCATTACGGTGGCGACCGAGGGGTGCGACACGCCGATGGCGAGACCGGTCCGGCCACCCACGAATTCCGCGGTGCGGCGCAGCAGCTCTTTGCGCTGCTCGAACGGCAGGTAGTGGTACTCCTGGGTCTCGACCCCGGCGGCGGAAACGATGGTGGCGCCGCATTCTGTGACCACATAGTCGACCTCGTGCGCGAGGGCGGCGTAGTCGACCTTGAGGTCGGCCGTGAACGGCGTCAACGGCGGCACGATAAGGCCCGGCAGCTTCATGGCGTTCTCCCTTGCTTCAGTGTCCCGATTGCTGGATGGCGGCGCCCCGGCCGAACCCGATCAGGCGCAGGCCAAGCGTCATCAGCAGCAGCGCCAGGATCAGGAGGGTGCCGATGGCACCCACCACCACGGCGTCGCCGCGGTCCCACAGGTTCCAGATCAGCACCGCGAGCACCTGGTTCTCGGCGCCTTCGTAGAGAATAAGCGGCGCGCCGGCCTGGCGCACGGCATGGAGTATCGCCCAGATCCATACGCCGACGAAAGTCGGCAGCATGAGCGGGAAGAACACCCGCCACATGGTGCGCCAATAGGGCGCCCCGGAGACGTGGGCGGCCTCTTCCAGGTCCTTGTGGATTTGCAGGATGGCGGCATTGATCGAGCGCGTTCCGTAGGCCATGAAGCTGACCGAGAAGGCGATGGCAATCGATACGATCCCGCCGTAGATGGGAATTCCGAAGCTGTCGGCCTGCAGGAACACCCACAGGAAGGCGAGACCCATGACGATGCCCGGGATGGCGTGGGGCATGAAGGCGAGCTGGTCTAGGAGTTTCCGAGCCCGGAAACGGCTGCGCACGATCACGAGGGACACCAGGAACGAGAACAGGACGGTGATGGTCGCGGTCAGCACCACCATCCACAGCGTGTTCCACAGCACGACGCCGATCTGGGGGGTCTCCCACAGCGCGCGGTAGTTCTGCAGGCTCATGTGGGCGAAGGCGGTCACCGAGGGGGCCTGCATGAACGGCAGGAACGAGACGTACACGAGCGCGATGAACGGCAGGATGATGGACACGGTCAGGAACAGGAAAGCGGCGGCGAAGGCCCACGGGCGCCACCGCCCGAGATCGGTTTCCCTGGGGCGGTAGCCCTTACCGGTGATGATGGTGAACCGCTCTGAGCGCCCGATCACCCGCGAATAGAGGTAGGTCGCCCCGATCGCGATCACGACGTAGATGAAGGCGAGCGCATTGGCCTGGCCGTAGTTGGGGATGCCGGTTGCCGAATGCAGGACGGCGTAGATCTTGGTCGCGAACACGTAGATTCCGGCCGGCATGCCGAGGATGCCCGGAATCTCGAACACCTCGAGCGCCGTCATGGCCTGGTAGATCAGCACCGCGAGCAGCCCCGGCAGCATCAGGCGGATGGTCACGCGCCGGAGCGTCGAGGACGGGTTCGCCCCGGACATGGCGGCGGCCTCCTCCAGCACCGGATCCATCGAGCGCAGGAGCGGCACCAGCATCAGAAAGGCGGTCGGCACCAGCCGCAATCCTTCGATGAAGATCATGCCGCCGAGCGAATAGATGTTGAACGGCGGCCCGGAGAGGCCGAACGCCGACTGGGCCAGCGTGTTGATGAACCCGATCTTGGGCGAGAGCAGCAGCACCCAGGCGATCGCCTGGAGCATGCCCGGCACCGCCAGCGTCATCGGCACGCCGGCATAGATCCAGATCTTGCCGGGCACGTTGGTCCGTTCCACCAGCCAGGCGAGAACCGCGGCGACGAGGATGCCGATGGCGGTCGCGCCGCTCACGTAGACGAAGGTATTGGCGAACAGGTCGTAGGTTGCCGGATCGAACCAGACCGCCTCGAAATTGGCGAAGCCCATCTGGGCGAGGGAAAACTCGGTGGGCAGGTCGGCGGTCGAGAAGCTGCCGAGCACCAGGAACGTGAGCGGCGTTCCCACCAGCGTCAGGACTATGGCGAACACCACCCAGTGCCAGGGCCTGAAGCCGGCCGCACCGCGTATCCGGATCGGCCAGGGAGGATCGCTTGCGATCACGGCCACGACGGGGACTCCCGGTCAGTCGAGGACGAGCAGTTCCAGCGGCCGGCGCCCGAGCCGTTTCGCGCCGGTCGCCGTCACGGCGACGGTGTCGCCGATGCTGGTCCGCTCTTTGCCATCGACCTCGACGATGCGCGGCTTGAGGATGAAGGTCATGCCCTCCTCAAGCGGAATCTTCCGGTAGGTGTCGAGATCGGCGCGCCGCAGCAGGGCGGGGCCGTCGTCGCCGAGACCACGCGCATGCATCAGGGGAATCCCGGTCGAGAACCGGCCGTTGCCCGCGCGTTCGACCAGCCCGGCGTAGACGTCCTGCAACTCGCCGAAGGTCGCCCCCGGTTTCATCGTGCCGAGAACGGCGTCAAAGCACGCGCGGGACAGCTCGACCATCTCGCGGAAGATCGCGGGCGGCTTGCCAAGGATCATGGGCGCCACGACCTGGGCGCCGTAGCCCGCGTACTTCGCCTCGATCTCGTTGACGATGCGGTCGCCTTTGGCCAGCACCCGGTTGGTGGGCACGAAGGACGAGCGCGAGATGCCGGGGCCGGTCGCGAACAGCAGGAAGTTCGGCAGCTCCCCGTCCTCGCGCAGGAGCGTCGCCGTCATCAGGGCGTAGAGCTCCTTTTCCCGGACGCCGGGGCGGGCGGCCTCGGCGCAGGCGGCGACCATCTTCTCGGCGATGGCCGCGGAACACTCCAGGAAGGCGACTTCCTCCGCGCTCTTGGTGGCGCGGACGGCCTGCATCAGGGGCGTGGCGTTCGAGATGACCGCGTCGGGGAAGGCCCTGGCGATGGCATCCACCGTGGCGAAGGTCACGGTGCCGCTCGGCGCCCGCGCCAGGCCCGCAAGGCCCGAGATGCCGATCCGCGCCTTCTTGAGACCGAGCTCGCCGATCCGCTCGACCGCGTTCTCGGCCCAGGCATTGCGCCCGTCGCGGACGTCCGCGACCCAATCGACCTCGGCGCGCCACCAGTCGGCACGGTTGTAGACGTAGGCGGTGATGTCGCCCTCACGCGGCACGATCGTCAGCACCTCGGTGGCGAACCCGCCGATGGCGGTGACGTAGCGTGAATCCGCCAGCATCTGCTCCCACCGCGCGGTGCTCGGCGACAGGATCAGGATGTCGAGGCCGTCCCGGGCCATGGCCTCGCGGATCGCGCGGTGCCGGCGGTCCCGCTCGGCGAGGGAAGGGCGGAGCACGGTGCCCAAATCGGATGCCGTGCGCCGCAGGGAGGTATCACGTGTGGCCATTTGCCGTTCTTCCTGTCGGTATTATTTGCAGTTGATGGCCTTGGCTTCCTGCTTGTTGCCGGGATAGGTGACGGAGCACTTCATCCCGGCCTTGATGGCGTTGCGCTTGGCCTTCTTACCGGCGATCTGGATCTTGGTGCGGCTGCCGCTGATGGAGACGGTATGGGTCTCGCTGCCGGTCTTGAAGCTGACCGCGGCGCCCCGCGCCGCGACCTTGGCGATGGTTGCCTCGACCGTCTGCATCTTGAGGCCCTGCGCGCCGAGCCAGTGGTCCTCCCACAGCTTGGCGACCTTGGCCATGTCGTGCTCGAGCAGCTGCGGCGTGCGTACCGCGCCCGGCCGTCCCACGATCTCCTTCGGGAAGGCGAGGAAGCTCTCGTTCTGCAGGTCGCGATGCACCGGCGGCGAGCCGTCGGCATAGTGCTGGGCGATCTGGCCTTCCTTGGACAGGAACCAGTTGATGTAGAGCTTGGCCGCGTGGGCGTGGGTGCTGCCGTTGATGATCACCATGGCCGAGGACGAGATCGGCACCGGCGCCGGGCAGTGCCAGCCCACCGGGGCGCCCTTGGCGATGTACTGCGCGGTGCGGTAGGCCGCGGTCGGGAAGGCGATGTCGAGCTCGCCCGCGGCGGTCAGGCCGACCAGGCCGTCGGCGCCTTCCTTGCGGAGCTGCGGCTTGACCACGCCGAACAGCTTGTCGAGGAAGTCGCGGGACCAGGCTTCGCCCTTGGCGCCCCACAGCATGATCATGAAGTTGTTGGGCCGGTTGCCCATGCCGATGCGGCCGTTGCGCAGGCTCTTGATGGTGAGCAGGTCGTCCCAGGTGGCCGGCAGCTCGGATTCCTTTACCTTGTTCTTGTTGTAGGTCATGCACCAGTAGCGCACGCGCGGTCCGACGTAGTAGCCCTCCTTGTCCTTCATGTTCCCGGGCACGTTCTTCCAGTTGGGAATGTCGTCGATCTTCATGAGGGCCTTGGCCTTCATGTACTGGGACAGGTTGACGCCGAGTCCCTCGACGATGTCGGCGAGGATGCGGCCTTCCTTGAAGGCGATCAGCGGCTTGATGTTGCGCGCGAAGGTGTCGGCGCTGTTGTAAGTGATCTTGAGGAACGGATAGCGCTCCAGCAGGGGCGCGCTCATCTTGCGGAACTCGTCGGCGTCGATCGAGCCGCTGATGGTCAGGGTACCCTCCTTCTTGGCGGCGGCGACGAGATCGGCGGGCGCGTCGCCCGCTTCCTCGTCCATGCCCTTGAGGAACGGCTTGCCCTCGAGCTTGAGCGCCTTGACCATCATCTGGGTCGACTTGGGCAGCTCGCCCGCCGTCGCGGCGGTTCCGGCGAGCAGCACCGCCGTCAGGCACATGCTTGCGGCGGTCGTAATCCCTGATTTCATTCCTGCCTCCTGTTTTGTCTGCGCCGCCCGTCTTGGGGGGCGGCTGCCATGTGCCGGGTATGCTCCCGGTTGCCGGGCCGCTCAGTTGGCGGCCGTGAATTCCAGAAAATTCCCGCCCGGATCGCGGACGTAGAGGGACGCGCTGTCGGCCCCTTTGTCGCCGTGAGAGATCGGCCCGCTATGCCGCACCCGGTGGGTCGTGAGCGTGCCGGCGAGATCGCCGAGCGTACCGGCCGCCAGCCGGAACCCGATGCGGGGCGTGCCGACCGTCATGTCGTCGGGCGGCAACTGGTAGTGCCGCGCCGCGAGATAGATCACCACCGTGCAGCCCTTGCCGGCGTCGAAGGAAATCTGGGGGCACGGGCGGAGCGCCTTGCGTTCGGTCTCGAACGGCGAATAGCGCTCGTTCCAGTAGCGCGTGCCCGGCATGGCTTCCTTCATGCCGGCCTCGCCCTTGGCCTTGGCGGCGAGGTAGTCCTGGGTGTTCCAGCCGATCCGGTGCAGGGTCGGCCAGCCGAGCCATTCGTTGAAGAATATCTCGGACCACAGGATGTCGCTCACTTCCATGGCGGCGTGGTCGATGGCGGCGGCGCCGGTACCTGTCGCCTTGGCGGAAACCACGAGCTGGATGCGGTTGCCGGCGGGATCCTCGATATAGGTATTGTTCGCGGCCTCCTCGGGCCGGTCCTCGCGATAGTCGTGGACCGTGCCGCCGTTCGCCGTCACCGCCGCCGTGATGCGCTCGCGCGCCGCCGCCGAGACCTTGTAGCCGAGATGCACCGCCGAAACGGCCGGATCGTCGTAATGGCGCCCTCGGCGAGAACCACGTGCTGGCCGGACGGTAGCGTGAAGGCGACGTGCGCGCCGCATTCCGGCCAGGTGTCGCTGCCGGCCCGCGCCATGCCGAGAACATCGCCGTAGAACGCGGCGGCGGCGGCGAGGTCTGCGACCCGCACGATGGCGTGGGCGATGCCGTCCGTCGTGATCCGTGTATCGACCTTCTGGAGCATGGTGTCGGAGCTCAGCCGATGCCGAGGAAGTGCGGCTTCTTGAAGGCGGGCGTGCCTTCGTCGCGCCGCCATACGCATTCGAGGAAATTCCCCGACGGATCCTTGAAGTAGATCGACTGGCCGAGCGGGCCGTTCTCGGGATGGTCGACCGGGCCTTCGAAACCGACGCCGTACTCGCGCAGCGCCGCGACGGTGCGGTCGAACTGCTCCCTGGTGACGAAGAAGCCGTTGCGGAAGCCGTTGAGGCCGCGGTACTGGTCGGCGGGCGGCTTCGGCAGGGGACGCTCCGACAGGGCGACGAAGAACACGAAATCGTGGACCGTGTAGGTCTCGTGAACCGAGCGGCCCTTCAGCGTGTCCTCGGTTTCGTAGCACACGGCCGAACGCCGCTCGCCGCCGAGAATGTCGCAATAGAATTTCGCCGCCTCGTGCAGGTCATCGACGTTGAGCACGCTGTGGCTGATGCTGTTCATGTCGGCCATCACACGACCTCCTTCGCGAATTTTAGTTCCTCGACCTTGAGCCGCGCGCCGCATGTCGGCGGCACGATCTGCTTGGGATCGTAGTCGCGCCGCAGCACGACGCGGTCGGTATCCACCATGACGTTGCCGGCGGCATCGATCTCGACCGGGTGCAGGCGCAGGGGCGGCATCTCCTGGAGCGGCGACGTGGCGCGGCCGTTGCGTTCGAACGTGGCGCCGTGCTTGGGGCAGTAGAAGTCGTAGAAGTAGCCGCGCCACTTCACGAGCCCGTTGCGGTGCGTGCACCACTGGGACAGGGCGAGGAAGCCCTCGTCGAGGCGCAGCAGGAAGAACTTCTGATCCTTGAACAGCTTGACGTCGCCGACCGAATACTGGTCCGCGGGGCCGCAATCGATCACGCCGCCATGCTCGACGCGGATGTCGGTGGCCTCGGGGCCCTGGGCCTGGATCTGCCAGCGGTGGCCGTCGGGATCGACCAGGTCGACGCTATATTCGCCGGCGGCACGGAACGCCGCGCGGTAGTCGGTGACGTCGAAGCCCAAGTCCTGCAGGCGCTTCAGCACCCGCTTGTATTCCTCGGGCGTCTCCGTCAGCCAGGCATGGTGGGTGGAGTTGGCGCCCTCGCGCTCGATCCGGACCTCCTCGGGCGGCAGCTGCACCAGGATCACGAGCTGGCGGCAGTCGCTCTTGAGGATGGCATTGGGCCCGCGCTCGGTGACCAGGTCGCGGCCGAGCGGTTCGAGGCCGAATACCTCACGGTAGAACTTTTCCGACCGGTCGAGGTCCGCGACCGGCAGGACGAGATGGCTGAAGCCTTCGCACAAGGCCATGGTGCGCTCCCCGTATCGTTCTTGATTTTGGGAAACCTTAGCAGCGCGCCGAAGGGGGCGCCTATCACCCTGCTAGGAAATGTTGTTTTTCCTGTCAGGTGGGACTAGAGCAGGGTCGGTTCGGATTGAGTTGATCCGAACCGACCCTGCTCTAAATTCAAGGTGTAGAGCCTGATTCACGGCTCAAGATCGTTCCGATCTGAGCCGATCAGGCTCTGGGGGCTCAGTCCCCGCCCGCTACGACGCGTCCGTGCCGTCCCGGCGCGCTGGTGATTGCTGGCGAAGTGGCTGGATTTGCAGAGGAATCGGCCCGCAGCCGGGCCTCTATGAAGTCGAGGAAGGTGGTGATCTTGGTGGGGACGTGCTTGCTGCGCGGATAGAACGCCTTGAGCGAGCGCTGGAACAGGTGGCGGCCGTGGAACAGCTCGGTGAGGGTGCCCCGGCGCAGTTCCTGCTCGACGATGTAATGGGGCAGCCGCGCGATGCCGAGCCCCTCCATGCAGGCGCCGTGGATCACGACACCGCTGTTGGAACGCAGGTTGCCCGTCACGTCGACCATGATCTCCCGGCCGCCTTCCGAGAATTTCCAGCGGTCCGCCGGGTGGTGCGCCGTGTGGATGAGGCAGTTGAACCGGGGCAGGTCGCGGGGCGTGGCCGGCGTGCCGGCCTGGGCCAGGTAACCCGGGGCCGCACAGATGTGATAGTTCAGCACGCCGAGCTCGCGGCGCTCGAGGCTCGAATCCGGCAGATCGGCGCTGCGGATGGCGATGTCGGACCCGGTTTCCAGCACGTTGGTCGCGCGCAGGCCGATGCCGAGCTCCACGTTGATCTCGGGAAATTGTCGGGCGAACTCGGCGACCAGCCGCCACAGCACGTATTCGCCGAAGCCGAGGGCCGCGAACACGCGCAGGGTGCCGCGGATGTGCTCGGCGCGCTCCAGCACGTCGGTCCGTGCCCCCTGCAGCAGGTCGAGGGCCTCGGTGCACTGGCGGAAGAACGCCTCGCCCAATTCGGTGAGGGACAGGTAGTGGGTTGAACGCTTGAGCAGCTGCGTCTCGAGCGATTCCTCGAGCGAGCGCACGCGCTTGCTGACGTAGGAGGGCGACAGGTTGAGCTGGCGCGCGGCGGCGGAGAACCCCTTGGCCTGCACGACCGCGACGAAGATCACGATGTCATTGAGGTTTTCCATGAACGGCCTTTCCCCGAAGCGTACACCCCGTCATCCGGAAACGGTAGTAGCCGCGGCCGGCGGTCCGGGATCAGTGCCAGAGTTCCTCGCTGGCGAGGCGCGCGCCCTCGGCCATGGCCGCGAACTTCGCCCAGACGATCGATGGATGCACTTCCGGCACCGCCTTCGCCTGGGTGCCGAAACCGCAATCGCCGCCCGCCAGCACGTTTTCCCGGCCGACCAGTTTGGCGAAGCGGACCAGGCGCTGGCAGATCAGGCGGGGATGCTCGACCAGCAGCGAGGAATGGGTGATGACGCCGGGAACGAGGATCTTGCCGTCCGGCAGCTTGAGGTCCGCCCATAGCTCCCATTCGTGCTCGTGGCGCGGGTTGCCGTGCTCGAACAGGTAGGCCTGCGCGTTCACCTTGAGCACGATGTCCATGTAGTCCTTCATCTCCATGTCATGGACGCGCGGACCCATGTTGATCCCGTAGCAGGTGTGGTAGCGGACCTTGTCCTCCGGGATGCCCTTGAGGGCGTAGTTGATCGCCTCTACCTGCTTTTCTGCCCACTTGCGGCAGTCGGCGATGCTCACGTCCGCATTCTTGGTGTAGTAGTCGATCAGGCGCGGATCATCGACCTGCAGCACGAATCCCGCATCGACGATGGCACGGTATTCGACGTTCATCGCATCGGCGATCGCGTACAGGAATTCCTCGTCCGACTTGTAATACTCGTTGCGCTGGTTCCCGGCGATGTCGCACGGCGAGATGGCGGGCACGAAGGCTTCCTTGGCGCCGCTCGCCGCGACCGCTTCCTTCAGGTTGACAAGATCGCGTTCGAGCAGGGCCTTGCCCTTGTAGGTGATGGGGCCGGTGCAGACCATCTGCTGGTTGGCGAGCGTGACGGTTTTCGGCGTCTTGACCGTCTCGGCGTAGAACTCCGGAAAATCGAGCGCCTCGCGGGAACCCGCCCAATTGGACGGACGCGCCTTGCCGCTCGGGGTCAGGCCGTCGAGGCGCTCGTGGGAATAGACGGCAAAGCCGCGCTTGGAGAACTCGCCGTCGTCGACGACGTCGACTCCGAGATCGACCTGCTTCTGAACCACTTCGTTGACCGCGCGCTTCAGCTTGTCCTCGAAGTCGCGCGGCGCGGGCGCGCCGTCGTCGCCGGCGGCGAGCAGGACATCGATCAGCTCGGGCGGGCGCGGCAGGCTGCCGACGTGGGTGGTGAGAATACGGTTTGTGCTGCGGCGCATGGTGCCTCCCCGGGGTTCTGGTTGATTGCGGGCGAATGCCGGCGGATAGATCACGAGGTGCCGGCTCGCTCCTTTTTACGGCGCTACCGGCCCCATGGCCAGCGCGCGGCTATTCGGTTACGTCGATCAGCAGGCCGTCGGAATCGGACAGGTGATGGGAGCCGAGCGGGCATGTCCTCTTGAACATGGCGAGCCGCCCGGCGCCTTCCTTGCCGCGCCCGAGCGTGCTGGTGGCCGGCTGGAAGCGGTAGTTCTTCTCTGTCGCCCGGCTCAGGTCGTCCTTCAGCGCCGCGATGCTCTCCACCCGGAAGCCGATATGGTCCATGCCGCGCGCGGTGATCCCGGTGCCCTCGAAGTCGTAGATATCCCACGGGATGATCACCAGGGTGACGTGGCCGTCGGACAGATAGATGTTGTTGCCCTCGGGCGCGCCCATCGAGCTGGCGTCAGGCCGAACACGTCGGCGTAGAATTTCGCCACGCGCTCGGGGTGGAGCACGCGCAGCGCGACGTGATCGATCACGCGGTCGTGCGTCCCCGCGTCCGGGGTGCCATCGCGTCCGGCCGGGATCACGCCGAACACGTTGCCTGCGGGATCATGGGTGGAGATCGGCGCGAGATGTCCCGTTGCCGTCGTTCTCGCGCCAGGCGATCGCCGGATAGCTCTCGCGGATGCGGGCCAGCACCGCGTCGGGATCGTCGACCGTGATCGCGAAGTCGTCGAGCTGCGCGCGGTAGCCGGGCAGGCGGGGCAGGATCTCGAGCCCGATGCGGCCGTCGCTGATGCGCACGCCGTCGATGGGGCCGTTGGCCCCGTCCGGCCGCATGTGGAAGATGCCCTCGTAGAAGCGCCCGAGGGTGTAGCTGTCCTCGCTCAGGATGGTGAGCCGGCTGATCCGGGCGGTCATTGCATGGCCTCTCCGGTCTGCGCCTAGGCCACGATATCGAGCAGCACGCCGTCGGGGTCGGCGATGTGCCAGGCCCCGAGGCTGTTGCGCTCGAACATCTCGAGGCGCGCCATGCCCTCGGGGCCGAGGCCGAGCGGTGCCGGCGTGAGCAGCGGGTTGCCGTCACCGACCTTTTGCATGTCCTCCTTGAACCTGGCCAGGTCTTCCACCTTGAAGCCGATGTACTCCATGCCCGGGCCGACGATGCGGGCGCCAGGGAAGTCGTTGATGCTCCACGGCATCAGGATGAGGGTGATGCGGCCGTCGGTCACGCCGAAGGCGTTGGCGATCGGCAGGTTGGCCGGCTTCAGGTCGAACGCTTCCATGTAGAATTGGGCGCAGGCTTCGGCGTTGAGCGTGCGGATGCCGATATGGCTGATGGTGCGCTCGGCCTGCCAGTCGTTATGGGCGTAGACGTCCTTGAGGTTTTCGCCTTTCGCCTGGGTCAGGTCGAACACGGTGCCGTCGGGATCGTGAATTGAGAGATTGGCGAAGGGGCGCGTGCTGGGCCGCTTGAGGATGCCGATCTCGGGATACTTTTTCCGGATCAGGGCGGTGGTTGCCTCGAGGTCGTCCACCTGGATGCCGAAGTGGTCGAGCCGGCCGGGACGCCCCGCCCGGCGCGGGTTGATGTTCATGCCGACATAGCCGTCGCCGATGGAGACGGCGCGTGCCGGCCGCCCCCTGGGCGATCCCTTCATACCGAACATGGCTTCGTAGAAGCGCGATTCGAGCGCGTAGTTCCCGCTCATGATCGCGACATGGTTGATCTTCGATCCCATGGACTGCTTCCTTCCGAAAGGGCGCCTGCGACGGCCGCGCCCGAACGCTTTCCGACTACTGTTTCTTCTTCTTGCGCTTCTTGCCCTTGCCGCTCTTTCCGACCGGCTTGGTCCAGTACGTGTTCCAGGCCTTCACCATCGCCTTGTGAAGGTCGCTGCCGAACATCTCCTCGTCGCGGACGACCTTGGGCTTGCCGAGGATGGTATCGGCGAACGGGATGAAGCGGGGCTGCAGCAGCGCCTTGTTGACCGGCACCGAATCGCTGGTGGCGTATTGCAGCAGCTGCCCTTCTGCGCTCAGCATCCAGTTGATGAAGATGCGGGCGCCGTCCTTGTGCTTCGCCTTCTTCAGCATCACGATCTGCGAGAGCGTCACCGGCACCGGCTCGGGGCAATGGTAGCTGATCGGCGCGCCCTTGTCGGCATAGTCCTGGGCGCGCCGCTCCGGCGCGGGGATGTTGGCGGCGAACTCCCCGGCGACGGTAAGCGCGGTCGCCGCCATCATGCCTTCCTTGCGCTGCTGCGGCGCGAGCTGGAACAGCTTGCGCGTGAAGTCCTTGCCCCATTTCTCGCCCTTCGCGGCCCACAGCGCCAGCAGCCAGGCATTGGCGTGATTGGTGAGCGCGAGCCTGCCGCCGCCCCAGTGCGGGTTGTTCACGAGGTCGTCCCACGTCTTCGGCAGGTCGGCCTTCTTGACCAGGTTGGTGTTGTAGCTCATGCAGCGGAAGCCGAGCTTGTGGCTGGCCCAGATGCCGTCGGGCGCGACGTATTCGCTGGGGATGCTCGCGAAGGCGGGCAGCTCCCGCAGGTCGGCCAGAACGTTCATCTTTTTGAACTGGGTGTAGGAATCGCCGATGCTTGTGATCACGTCGGCGGGAATCCGCCCTTCGCGAAGCGCGATGATCACCTTGATGCCACGCGCCGTAGTGTTGGCGCGGGTATAGTGCAGCTTGATGGCGGGGTAGCGTTCCTCGAACGGTTTCGTCATGCGCCGGAACTCGCGGTCGCGCCACGTGCCCAGGATGACGACGTCCTGTTCCTTGACCGCGCCCTTCACCCAGGCTTCGGGCACCTTCAGCTCGGCATCGACTCCTTTCAGGATCGACGCGTCGAGATGGAGCTCGCCGAGCGCCGCCCGGGTGGTCTTCGGAAGGTCTGTGGCCCGAGCCGCCGGTATCGTGGCGATCGTGAGGGCCGCCACCAGGGCGGATAGGTAGAGAGTTGCGTTCCTATGCATTTTCAGCCTCCCGTGAGTTGGTTCACGTGTTTCTTGTCAAGCGGCGGCGGGACAATGCTCCCGGCTAAAGGTTCGCCGTACGCACGTCGACCACGGCGACGCCGCCGCCGTCCACGACCTCGACCGCGCGCCGGAACACGTCGGCGAGATCGCCGGGCTCGGTCACGGGTCCCGCTACCCAGGCGCCGTACCCTTCCGAGACCTTGCAGAAGTCGACGTCGGGATCGCGCGTGGTGGTGCCGATGTAGGCGTTGTCCGGCGACCGGCCCCTGATCTTCGCGATCTTGCCCTGGTGCTCCTCGTCGTTGAACCAGGACGTGTTGTTGTTGACCACCATCAGGAGCGGCACCTGGTAGTGCACCGCCGTCCAGGTGGCCCCGGTCGCCATCAGGAAATCGCCGTCGCCGATGATGCCGACCGGGAAGCGGCCGTCGTCGCGGCACGCGAAGGCTGCTCCCACCGACGCGCCGGTGCCGTGGCCGAGGCCGCCGCCCGAAGAGTGGCCGGCGTACTGGCCGGAACCGTCGAATTCCCAGGCGCCCTCGGGCCACGAGCGGTGGTTGCGCAGGGTCAGGTACCACGGCTTGTCGCGGACCACCGCGAACAGCTCCGCGACCATGCGGCCGGGCGAGATCGGCTTCTCGTCCCAGCGCGCCTTGAGGCGTTCCTGCTGCCTCTTGACCAGCGCTGCCTTGTCGCGGGCGATCGCCCTGGCGCGCTTGGCGAAGCGGTCGGCGAGCGCCGGCTTCGCGCGGATACGCTCCTTGACGGCGGCGATGAGCTGCCTGACCCCGGTCAGGGGATCGGCCAGCACCTGCAGGGCGGTGTCGGCGACCGGGCCGCCGATGCGGGCCCAGCGATGGTCGGCGCTCTCGTTGAGGGACAGGTCGATGACCTGCCGCTCGCGCGCCTCCATCTTCTTGTAGACGTTGCTGCGCCGTCCCATGTAGCCGCCGATGGTCCAGTGGACATCGGCGCAATCGACGGTCAGCACCACGTCGGACTTTTCCAGGGCATCGCGGGAGCCGGTCAGGTTCTGGGGATGCAGCGTCGGCATGGCGACGAAGGTGCGGTCCTCGGAATAGACCGCGCCGAGGAGCTCGGTGAGCTCGCGCAGGGGACCGGTCGCGTCGCGGGAGTAACCGACGCGGCCGCCGATGATGATCGGGTGCTGCGCCTTGACCAGCATGTCGGTGGCGCGGTCGATGACCTCGGCGCTGGCGGCGGGCGGCGTGGGCGGCTGGAAGCTGGCCCGCTTGACGTCGGGCAGTTCGATCGGCTCGTCGAGCGCCTGTTCCTGCAGCCCCGAATCGAACGCGATGTAGACGGGTCCCTTGGGGCTCGTATTGGCGATCTTGTAGCCGCGCATGACCGAGGCGAGCACACCTTCTACCGTGGTCGCCTCGTCCTCCCACTTGACGATCGGGCGGACCATCTCGCCCTGGGTGCTGGCGGAATGGAGGTAGTCCACCGGTCCGCGCAGCCGCATGTCCGACGGTCCCGAACCGCCCAGGATCACGACCGGCATCCCGGAGCAGAACATGTTGAAGATGCCCATGACCCCGTGCATCAGGCCGACCAGGTTGTGCAGGATGCACAGCGCCGGCTTCCCCGACGCGGTGGCATAGCCCTGGGCCATCGCCGTCACGACGTCCTCGTGCAGGCCGAGGACGACCTTCGGGCCGGCATTGCCGTTGTAGTTGACGAGCGAGTCCTGCAGGCCGCGGTAGCTCGACCCCGGGTTGAGGAACGCGTAGTCGAAGCCGAATCCTTTCAGCAGTTCGACCACGGCGTCGGAGCCGTACTCGGGCTTGTTGTGCTTTCGGATTCCGGTCGCGATCTCGACCTTCGGTGCCGCCTTCGAACGGGCCTTGGCTTTACCTGCGGCGGCTTTGGTCCGGCCTGTTCCGGTACGCGCCATAAAATGGATCCTCCTCGGGGTTACGGGCAACGGGGCGTTTGGTGCTTCTTGTGTCGTTGTTGTACAGGCTCGGGGCGGCACCGTCAGCCCCGAGCCGCAAGTGAAAAGACAATTTCCAATCAGGACGGCGCCGGCCAGCCGCCCAGCGCCGCAAGGAATGGTTGCGACGGCGGCTCCGCGAGGCCCCAGCTGTCGGCGTAGCCGGGCCGCGAGATGGTCTCCGGCGTGCCGGGGACGTAAGTAGCGTCGTCGACCTGCTCCATCTCGGTGGTGTATTCGATGGCAAGGCCGCAGGGGTCCAGGAAATAGGCGAATACGTTGTTGCCGGTGCCGTGTCGGCCGACGCCCCACTCGAGCGTGAGGCCGGCGCGCTTCAGCCGGCCGCAGCCGCGCATGAGCGTGTCGATGTCGGGCAGCTCAAAGGCGACGTGGCCGAGCGCCGAGTTCTTGCGGTCGGTGATGGCGATGCAATGGTGGTCGGCGTTGCAGCCGATGAAGTTGGCCTTGCGGGTGCGGTCGCGCAGCCGGAAGCCGAGCGTCTTGCGGAAGAACGCCGTGGCGGCGTCCGAATCAAGCGAGTTGAATACCACGTGGCTGAGCTTCACCGGGCGGTCGTCCCGGACGTCGCCGCCGGTGTGGCGCTGGACCTCGCAGGCGACGACGAACTCGCGGCCTTCCGGGTCACGGAACGCGAAGCCGTATCCGCCGCCGGGCGCCTCCAGCGGCCCCGGCTGCGATACCGGCACGCCGCCTGCGTCCTGGACGCGCGCGAACAATGCGTCAACGTCGGCGCGGCTTTGCGCGCCGAACCGGACCCGGACGAACCCCGGGGCGGGGCGGTGGTGCAGGGCGAGCACGTGGTACTCCGGGCCGGTCGCGCGCAGGTAGCACGATGCCGCGTCGCGCGCGACGGGAGCTAGCCCCCACACGTCTTCATAGAAGCGCACGGCTGCGTCGAGGTCGGGAACGCCGATCTCGAGCGCGCATAGCGCCGTGACCCCGGCCGTCTTGGTCATGCGAAGGCGCTCGAGTATTTCTCGCACAGCTGGCGCCAGCGCCGCGCGTTCTCGCGCGCGCACTCCGCGTAGGGCTCGGGCATGATGTGGTAGGGCGGCCGAATCGGCCCCGCCTTGCAGTACCCGGCGGCCTGGATGCGGGTCTTTTCCACTTGGATGTTGTAGGTGGCGAACAGCTCGGGATTGGTCGTGAGCTCGGCAATCGGTTCGCGTGCCCAGGCCAGGTCCGCGGCGATCTTCTTGAGAGCCTCGGTGTCGTTGGCCAGCAGCGCGCGCATCTGCGCCACCACCGGCTCCGGCCCCATCGACGCCGCCGTCGACCAGCACGCCATGGTGGTCTCGGGCGAGATCTCGGCGAACTTGCGCAGCGCCCCGTCGTGGGGCAGGAAATGCACGCGGCCTTTCGAGGCGGCGAGCGCGTCGGCCAGTGCCGCGGGCCGCGAGTACTTCGCCGCCACCAGGGTGGGCGCGGCGTCCACCACGCGGGCCCAGAACTCGGGCGGGAACGGGAACCGGAACGCGCGCCCGTTGCCGTAGACCATGATGGCGAGCTCGGGGAATATCTTCGAGATGCCGGCGAAATAGTCGACCGCCATGTCCACGGTGAGCGGCTGCCACATGGGCAGGCCGAGGAGGATGCCATCGGCGCCGTGCTCGGCGGCGAACCTGGTGCGCCGCGCGACCTCGTGGGTGCCGAGCGCGGTGGTGCCGATGAAGGCGGGAACGCGCTTCCTGATCGTCGCCAGCACGCAGTCGACGAAGACCTCGTATTCGGGTGCGGTCAGGGTCGCGCATTCGCCCGTGGTGCCGAGCACGATGATGCCGTCGGCGCCGTCGTCGATCAGGCGGTTGAGCACGCGCTCGGTCTCGGCGAGGTCGACCGTGTCGACGGCGTCGGCGCGATCGGCGCCGTCCTTCGCGGGCGTCGGGATGATGGCGTAGACGCCGCGGAAATCGGCTGCGGTCATCATGTCTCAGTCCCCCGTCGACAGCGCGATGTAGGTGAGGTTCTCGGTGCCGGTGTTCCAGATCCCGTGCACCGTGCTGCGCGGATGCACCAGGAACCAGCCCGGTTCCACCGGCTCGCGCCTGCCGTCCTCCATGGTGACCTCGCCCTTGCCGGAGACAATGAACCAGGCGTGGTCGGTCTCCGGGTGCATGTGGACCTTCTGGCCCTGGCCGGGCACCAGGGTGAGCACGACGGCGCGGAACTGGTCGCCCACGTACATGCGCCCGGACTTGAGCTTCTCGCCATCGGCGATGATGTAGTCGGAGATCCGGAACATGCGTTCGGCCGGATCGGTCTTGGGGCGGTCGGTGTAGCGGGCGGCGATGACCTTGACGTCCTCCATGGTGGCTTCCTTTCTGTCTGTGTTCCGGATTACGGCGTTGCGATGGCAATCCCGGCCTGCCACGACCGGTAGACCGTGGCGGCGGTCTCGACGATCCCGCCGTGGCGGGGCGTCCAGCCGAGGCGCACGCGGGCCTTCTGCGACGTGATGAACTCGTTCTGGTTGAACCAGGTGCTGATGTTGTCGCCTTTCTTAGGGCCTTCGAATCGGATTTCGCCGCTGTAGCCAGCCGCGTCGAGGCAGGCGCGCATGACGTCGAGGCAGCGCGGCCGGTGATCGTCGGCGAGGTGGAAGATCTCGCCGCTCACAACGTCATCTCCCGCCTCGGCGACGAGGCGGTAGGCCTCGGCCAGATCGGCGATATGGATCCACGACCATCCCCGCTCCGTGTCGCCGCGGAACACTACGTCGTCCTCCTTGGCCATGGCGAACCAGTCGGTGCTGACACTGTTGTAGCCGTCGTTGCCGAACATGAAGCCGGGCCTTACGACCGTGGTGCCGACGTTGGCGAGGGCCATCGCTTCCCGCTCCAATACCCGGCGGAAGGCGAGGGGGTGGTCCGGGTTGGGCTCGACGGTCTCGTCCATGACCGCGGCGGCGACCTCACCGAAGATCGAGCAGCCGGTGGTGTAGATGAAGCGGCGCGGGGACGGCCGCTTGGAAAGGCCCTCCAGCGCGGCGAACAGCGCGCGGTCGGTGTCAAACGGCTCCTTCTTGTCGAGCATGGTGTGGATGACGACGTCGCTCTGCTCGAGGGCGTCGCGGTAGCCCTCGGGCTGGCTGACGTCACCCCGGAGCAGGGTCACTTCCTGCATCCGGAGCACGTCGAGGCGGGCCTGGCCGGGATTGCGCACCAGCCCGGTGACCCGGTGGCCGGTGGCGGCGAGGCGCGCTGCGGCGTAGTAGCCCGCGTATCCGGATGCGCCGGTGACGAATATCCTCATGGCTCAGCCCGCCGCCCGCAGCGCCGCGCGCGCGATCGCCATGCGCATCATCTCGGGCGTGCCCTCGGTGATCATGTGGCTGCGCTGGTCGCGGAAGATTCGTTCGACCGGCAGGTCCTTGGTCAGGCCGATGCCGCCGTGGATCTGCAGGCAGTCGTCGGCGGTGCGCCACGCCAGCTCGGTGCAGAACAGCTTCGCCATGTAGGCCTCGACGCGCGCGTCCTCGCCCGCGTCGATGCGGCTTGCCGCCTGGTAGACCATGAGGCGCCCTGCGTACAGGCCGGTGGCGGCGTCGGCGAGCTTCCACTGCACCGACTGGCGTTCTGCGAGCGGCTTGCCGAAGGTAACGCGTTGCTTGGCGTAGCTTGCCCCCATCTCGAGGCAGCGCTCGGTCACGCCGAGCGCGCGCGAGCCCTGCTTGATGCGCCCGACGCCGAGCCACTGTTGGGCGAGGCCGAAGCCCTTGCCTTCCTCGCCGACGAGGTTGCGCGCCGGCACGCGTACGTCCTCGAACACCACTTCCCACGGCCCTTCCTCGGTGAAGGTGTGGTACTGCGCGCCGAGCCGGATGCCCGGGGTATTCATGTCGACGATGAAGCACGAGATACCGCCGCGCGAGCCCTTGGCACGGTCGGTCGCAGCCATCACCTGGGCGAAGGTGGCACGGTCGGCGCCGGTGATGAAGCGCTTCACGCCGTTGATCACGTAGTGGTCGCCATCTCTTACGGCGGTCGTGCGCATGGAGCCGGGATCGGAGCCGGCGTCGGGCTCAGTCTGGGCGAAGCAGCAGGTCTTCTCGCCGCGGATGACGGGATAGAGGTAGCGCTCGCGCATCTCCTCGTCGAGGGCATAGAGGATCGGGCGCACGTCGGGCCCGAAGATCGAGACACCGCGGGTCGGCAGCGCGACCGTGCGGCCGAGCTCCTCCCACACCACCGCGCGGGCGAGCAGGCCGAGGCCCTGGCCGCCGAATTCCTCGGGCACGTCGATCAGCCACAGGCCGAGCGCCCGGGTCTTCTCCTCCAGCGCGGCGCGCACCTCGGGCTTGAGGCGCCCGTTATCGAGCGAGCGCCCCTCGAGCGGGATCATTTCCTCGTCGACGAAGCGGCGCACCGTGGACTTGAGGATGCGCAGCTCCTCCGGCAGATCGAACGTCATGGGCCTCCCTTTGAAAATCTTCCGCCCGTTTCGGGCTGTTATTCGTGTCTGAGACTGCTCGCTCAGCGCGGGAAGAAACGATCCATCTTCGACTTGAGCCCGTGCCTGGTGAGCTCGTCGAGCCAGATGGGATGGATCCTCGGGTCCTGGTCCGCGTACTCGATTTGGTCGCCGCCCTCCTTGGTGCTGGTGGCGAAGGCGACCTTCTCGCCGAGTATCTCCTGGCGGCGCGCCTGGGTGAAGGGATGGCGCAGGCTGCCGAAGCCGGTGGCGAGGTAGCGCGCGGGTTCGGCGCTGGTGGTGAAATGCTGGTGCCATTGCTGGTCGGCGGGCGGGAACACGACGCCGTGCTTCCAGTCGATGCGCAGGAAGTCCTGGTCGTCCTCGTACCACATCAGCGAGTAGCCGCTGCCGGCGACGCACATGACGTGGTAGCCCGGCCCGTGACGGTGCGCCTTCTTGTAGGTGCCGGCCGGCATCTCCGAGACGTGCGCGTGCATGGAGCTGTCGGCGAGCAGGAAGATCAGGCAGCCGCCGCCGGCGCCGCGGTCGGAGAAGTCGGGCAGGTCGATGGTCTCGAGATCGGGGATGAAATTCGATTCCCAGGTGTCGTTGCCCTGGCGGACCAGGTTCAGCACTCCATCGCCGGCGAAGTATTCACGCTTGCCGATGCGGTCATGGAAGTCGAACGCGTTGTCGAACACGAATTTCTCGTTGTGGAACAGGTTCAGCATCATCGGCAGGTTGGTGGTGCTGACGAGGACCGCCCGCTCGGAGCCGCTGCCGTTGAAGTGGCGGTACCCGGCGTTGAGCGGAATCGCGAACAGGCTCCGGGGACCCCATTCGAAGCTCAGCTGCTCGCCGCCGGGCAGTTCGAGCTGGGTGCTGCCGCGCCCTTCGATGACGTAGATCACCTCTTCGAAGATGTGGCGCTGCGGTACCGTGGATTGGCCCGGCGCCAGCTCGTATAGGAACATGTTGCAGAAGTCGCCGCGCCCCTCGAGGTGCAGCACCGCGCCGCGGACGCCCACGCGCGGCCATAGCGCCGTTTCCACCCGGGTGCAGTCGACGGCGAGGCCCTCGACCACGGGCAGGCCCTCGGCCTTGAGCCAGTCCTTGTAGGAATCGATCCCGTAGCGGGCTTTTTCCATTGCGGTCATCGACGGTGCCTCCGGTTCTTGTTCCTGGGCATCGGTCCGGAGCGTCGCGGTCGCCGGCAAGGACCGTTCGACGGGTGGGATGCCGGCACGACGCTCCGGGACGGGTAGATCATATTATGCGGACGTCCCGCGCTGCAGGCCCGCGGCGGACGTATGCAGGCGGACCAGCTCGGGCATCACCTTCGACGTGAACAGCTCGATCGACTGCCGGCTCTCGTCGAACGACATGTCGCCGAACACGAACTGGCCGACCAGGTAATTCGCGCCGACCATGCGCAGCTGGCTCGACAGCGCGGCCGCCACGGTGTCGGGCGAGCCCGCGAAGGCGAGCCCCACGGCGGCCATCTCGTCGTAGCTCGACGGCCAGAACTGCACCGGCTTCTGGTCGTAGCGCCGGAACAGCTCGAAGAAGCTCTCGTGCCACACCGGGTAGGCCCGGGCGGCGAGCGCCTTGGCCTCGCGGTCGGTCTCGCCGACCACGATGAAGCGGCAGATTCCCATGAGCCGGTCATGCCAGCCGCCCTGCGCGGCGGCCTCGAAGAAGCGCCCGACCACGTCGGCGGCGACCGCCGGCTTCGCCAGGGTGATGCCGTGGAAGCCCTTGGCGCCGATCTGGGTGGCGCTGTCGGGCGTGCCGATGCCGTACCAGAACGGGGGATGGGGTTGCTGCAGCGGCCGCATCTCGATGGGCACGTTCTCGAAGCTGAAATGGCTGCCGCTGAAGTTGATGCGCTCCTCGCTGAACGAGCGCCGCATCACCTCGAACGCCTCCTCGAACACGGCCTGGGCGGTGGCGGCGTCGCGCCCGTAGAGCATGAGCTCAATCGGCGAGCGCCCGCGCCCGACGCCGACCTCGAGGCGCCCCCCGCTCAGGTGGTCCAGCATGGCGATCTCCTCGGCCAGCCGGATCGGGTGATAGAGCGGCAGGAGATAGACCATCGGGCCGAAGCGCAGCCGCGTGGTGCGCTGCGCCACCGCCGACAGGAACACGCTCGGCGACGGCGCCATGCCGAGCGGTGTGGAATGGTGCTCGGCCAGATGATAGGCGTGGAATCCGCTGCGGTCGTAGAGCTCGATGATCCTGAGCCGCTCGTCGTAGAGCGCCGAGATCGCGCGCCCGCCGCGGTCGAGATGGTCGAATATGCCGAACCTGAGGTCTTCCAAAGCCAGCCCTCCCCGGGGTTGCCGAGAGGTGCGCCGGGCCGAGGCGAACTATGCCGCGGCCGGGTGCTCCTTCTTGTATTTCTCGACCTCGTGCTCGACCACGGTGCCCTTGAAGAAGTCGGGGTTGGGCTCGACGAGAAGCCTGAGAAGATTGGTATAGGTGAAGTCCCGGAAGTCCTGTTCCGTCAGGCGTCCCGCCTCGACGGCTTCGTAGGCTTCCGCCAGCACGTCGCTCATGTCGTTGACGTCCCAGTGCCCGATGTCCGAACTGAAGGTCGCGCCGAGCCGGGCGCCGAGGCGGTTGACCTTGCCGTTGAACGCCGAGAACAGCATGCGGTCGTCCGCTTCGCAGCCGAAGAAGAACGAGGGCACGAACAGGTCGTGGATATCCTGCTTCGACGTGATCTCGCAGGCGGCGAAATCGTCGATGTTCTGGCGCTCTTCTTCCGGCAGGCCGGGGAAGTCGGGGTTGGTGAAGTCGGTCACGTATTTCGCGAAATGCTCGCCGCCGAACTCGGCCGCGAGATCGGCGAGCCGCGCCTTGTCGATCTTGGCGGGATTGAGGTTGTCCATCAGCGCATCGTAGGACCGCTTCTCCCAGTGCTCGAACAGGTCGTTGTAGAGCGTGCAGGCCCAGTTCACGCCACCTTCCATGAAACCGAACCTGAGGGTGGGGAAGCGGCGGGTCACGCCGCCCATGAACAGCCCACGGCATGCGGCCTCGCCGGAGGAGGCGAAGTGGCCGAGATGGTTATGGACGAAGTTGCGGGTATCGGCCCGGCTGCCCCAGATCCCGGTGGTGTGGGACATGGGCGATACCTTGTACTCGACGCACTTGGCCCAGAACGGGTCGTAGTCGTACATGCTGCCGAGCGCGAGGTTATCGATCCAGAAGGTATAGCGGGCGAACTCCGGGGCCTCCCGCGCGACGATCGGGATCGGGCGCCGCACGATGCCGGCGGTCATGATCGCCTTGGCGCCGAGCTTGTTGACGGCGAACTCGAGCTCCTCGATCGCTTCCTCGGGCGTGTGCATCGGGATCGCCGCGGCGGGCATCAGCCGGTCGCCATGGGAGCTGAACATGTCGGCGCGCATGATGTTGAGGGCACGGCAGCCGGCCCGCCGGATTTCCTCGTCGGCGTGCCGGTTGATGTGCAGCATGGAGGTATGGAGGATCGAGAAGTCGATGCCGAACTCGTCCATGCGCGCGCGCAGGAGGTTGGGCATCATGGCGGTGGCGCGATCGAGCGTGTTGCGCGCCGGGCTGCCCCAGTAGGCCGCGCGCGGAATACGCTTGTCGAGCCGCTCGGCCTCTGTGGCGGTGTAATAGGGGCCGCCGTTCGCCCGCATCGCCTTGTAGCGCTTGACCGTGCCGGGTCCCGCGACCTGGGCCAGGTATTCGTAGAAGATCGGGTCGTATTCGAGGGTGTGGCCGTCGCCGTCGATGACGGGATGCTTCAGCTTCTGGCGGACAAGGGCCGAGCGGGACTTGCGCGAGCTGTCGAGCGGCATTTTCCAATTCCTCCCGGAGTGATGCCCGTGAGGCTGCCGCTGCGACGTCCGGTAGCCCAGGCAAACCTTATGATTTGAAGCCAAGCATACTTAAGCGTGCGCCGATTTGTGGTGACGGGGTGGAGTGTACCCTAACCACGTGGGACGGTGTAAACCCGCCGTCCGTGCCCTTCGCAAAAAACAGTTTCGCCTGACTGGAACAGCGGATTCCGAGGCGTTCTTTGCCGCAAGGGGCCGGCTGGGATATCCTTGAAAAACGTCGGGCGATGGGGCCCGAAGGGAGGCGGCATGTTCAAGAAGGTCGGGCTGGTCGGAGCCGGAGAGATGGGTCAGGCGTTGCTCGGCCGGCTCAGGCTCGCAGGGATCGACGTCAACGTCTTCGACATTTCCGAGACCCGCCTCGCCGAAGCGCGCGACATGGGGGCCGCGCCCGTGGGTTCCGCCGCCGCCGCGGCCGAGGGCGTCGACGTGATCCACGTTTTCGTGCGCAGCGACGACGAGGCGCTCGCGGCGGCCACCGGGGAGTCGGGCGTGCTGGCCGGTGCCCGGCCTGGCGCCATCGTGATCCTGCACAGCACGATCCTGCCGGAGACGACGCAGCGGGTCGCCGAGGCCGCCGCCAAGGGCGGCGTCAGGGTGATCGATGCGCCGGTCACCGCGGTGCCGCCGCGCGTGCAGAAGGGAGAGGCGGTGTTCCTGGTCGGCGGCGCCGAGGAGGACGTCGCGCGCGTGCGGGACCATCTCCTGTCGGTCGGCAACAAGATCTATCACTTCGGGCCGCTGGGCGCCGGCAACGTGGCCAAGCTCGCGCGCAACCTCACCAACGTGATCGAGCGCATCGCCACCGCCGAGATCGCGTGGATCGCGGAAGCCGGTGGCCTCGACACCAGGGCGTTTCTCGACATGATGAAGACGGAGCATACCCATCCGGCGCTGCAGAGGTGGGACAGCATCTTCTCCATCGCCAACGGCCATGTCGTGCCGCGTCCGGCATCGAACGTCTACGACAAGGACGTCGCACTTGCGGCCAAGTTCGCCGCCTCGCGCAAGCTCGATACCAAGATCACCCAGGGCGCGGCCAAGACGGCGGCGGAATGGGTGAGCGCCTGGGAAAAGGATCAAAGCGTCCAGTAACCGTGTGTGACGTACGAGGCGCGGCGCGAAACGGGAATCGGAGTTGCGTATCGTTCCCGCGCCCATAAACTGGCGTAACAGTTCCGCGTTCGCAAAATGCATGAAACGCCAGGCAGCGCCGGCAACGTGCGCCGCCGCGTTTCCACTCAGCGGAGGAACGTGCCCATGTCCACCCTGGATATGCCATCGGAAAAGCAGAAGACCGGCGTCCACTACAATTACATCCTCGGGCTGAACCACATCTCGGTCCACGTGCGCGACGTCGACGAGGCGACCGCGTTCTGGATGGACCTGTTCGAGGCCAAGCCCTACCGCGATTTTCCGGGCAAGCGTCTGTTCCATGTCGAGATTTCCGGCGTGGTGCTGGCATTCTTCGAGCAGTCGGGCGTGATCGGATCGAAGGTCGAGTTCCCACACTACGCCTTCACGGCGTCGTCCGAAGGCATGCGCGTGCTAAAGAAGCGGCTCGACGACGCAGGCGTCAAGACGCACCCGTTCTGGACGCGTAATCGCATGGAAGCGCTGATGTATTTCCGGGATCCGTCGGGAAACCTGTTCGAGCTCTACTGTCCCGACTACGACCGGCCGGACGAGCTGCGGCTCAGCACAGACAAGCCCGGCGGCGATTTCATGCCGGCGATCGAGGACATGGCATACGAATGGCCGAAGCGTTGATCTTCGACACGTCCGTTGCTGCGTTCAGCACCTGAGTTCAGCGTAAATCGTAAGCGTAGTCGTCGGCACCTGTTTCCCCTGCCGGGACGCCGGTGCCTGAGAGCGCGCCGCCCGGTTCGCAATGCGTAGGAAAGCGCAAGGGAACGGCGTGACACTATAAAAACGTCATCTCGGAGGCTTTACTATGAGACTCACGTATATTTCGCGCACCCTGTGCGTTTCCGGACTGTCGGTCCTTGCATTGGCCGCGGCGCCCTGCGCCGCGATGGCCGGGGACGACATGTCGTTCGCGGGAAAGACCGTCACCATGACGATCGGCCAGTCGGCGGGCGGCGGCACCGATCTCTACGGCCGCCTGCTCGGCCGCATCGTGACGAGCCACCTTCCCGGCACACCAAACCTCGTGGTCATCAACCAGCCGGGCGCCGGCGGCATTGTATCCCTGAACAGCTGGGTCAAGAAGGCGAAGCCGGACGGGCTCTCGGTGACGATCGGCGCGCAGTCGCAGACCGATCCCGCGGCCCTGCTCAGGACCCACGCCAAGTACGATCCCACCACCTTCAAGTACGTCGGTGGCCTCGCCGCGCCTAGCCAGGCGCTGTTCATCAGGAAGGACGCCCTTGCCCGGCTCCACGACAAGAGCGCCAAGCCGGTCGTAATGGGCGCGGTCGGCTCGACGCTGCGCAGCGGCTATTACCAGGCGATGTGGGGCGCCGCGTTCCTGGGCTGGAACATCAAGTGGGTGCACGGCTACCGCAAGACCTCCGGCGTCCGGCAGGCGCTGGAGCAGGGGGAGGTCGAGATGACCTCCTTCGGTTCGGTCCGCGACATCGGCTATCTGCTCAAGAGCGGCAAGGTCACGGTCATCGCCCAGTCCGGCACCGTGATCGACGGCAGGCCGACGCGGCGCGGCATCGTCGAGAACGCGCCGGTCATCGCCGATCTGGTCAAGGGCAAGATCAAGGGCGACCTCGCCGAGCGGGCCTTCGCCTATGCGGAGAACGTCAGCCAGGTCGGCCGGTGGCTCGCCTTGCCGCCGGGCACGCCCAATTCGATCGTCGCGGTCTACGTCAAGGCCTTCGACGACGCGCTGAAGGATCCCCAGTACAGGAAGGCCATCAAGAAGGTCGATCCCGATTCGCCCGTGGCCACGAAGAAGGACCTGGAAGAGCTCGTGCACAAGCTCTCGCAGGTCTCTCCAGACGTGATGGATTACATCCAGGGCCAGTTGAAGCGGCAGGGCTTTACCGCGCACAAATAGGCTCGAACCCTTACGGGATTGAGTTCGGTGAGGCCGGGCTTGCGAGGGGGCAAGCTCGGCCTTTTTCCCTGGGGGCGGGCATTTGCAGGCACATTTGTTGTTCCTTTTGTGTGTCTGGCGGTGGTTGGCGAAGGGGCGTAGAGGAGTTGTGCATGGTCGGTGCGAGCCGCGGGATTGAAGGGACGGGTTGGACATGAGCGCGTGGGAGCGGGAGGTCGAGGCGGGGGTGCCGGGCCGGGAGGAGATCCTGGATCGCGCCCGCGGGCTTGCGCCGGCGCTGCGCGCGCGGGCGGAGGCGGCGCGCGAGCTCAGGCGGGTGCCCGACGAGACCATGGCGGACTACGACCGGTTGGGGTTCATCCGCCTGGCGCAGCCGCGCCGGTACGGGGGCTTCGAGCTGGGCTGGGACGTGCTGTGCGAGGTGACCGAGATCCTGGCGGCGGCGGATGGCGCGCAGGCGTGGATCGCGCGCATCATGGCGGACCATGCCCAGATGGTGGCGACGTTCCCGGGCGAGGCGCAGGAGGAAGTGTGGGGCGACAACCCATTGGCCCATGTCTCGGCGGCGTTCGACCCGGTGGGCCGGGCGCACCCGGTTGAGGGCGGCTTCCGGTTCTCGGGCCGTCACGGGTTCTCGTCGGGGATCGACCATGCCCAGTGGCTGATCTGCGGCGGCCATATCGTGCGCGAAGGCGCGCTCGACGGGCCGCACTTCTTCCTGGTGCCGAAGGCGGACGTGACGGTGATCGACGACTGGCACACGATCGGGCTGGAGGGGACCGGGTCCAAGAGCTTCGAGGCCAAGGACGTGTTCGTACCGGCGCACCGGCGCCTTGACGGTGCGCGGGCGCGGATCGGCCAGGGACCGGGGGCTGCGATCAACACGGCGCCGGTCTATCGCACGCCGCGGGGCGGGATCACCTCGACCGGGTTCGCGGCGCTGGCGGTGGGCATGGCGCGGGGGGTGCTGGCGGAATGGCTGGCCTATACCGCGCCGCGCAAGTCGCGCGGCATGGCGGTGGCGGATCAGCCGGGCACGCAGGTGCTGGCGGCGCGCGCGTCGGCGGAGATCGACGCGGCGGGCGCGCTCTACCTCGGCACCATCCAGCGCGCCATGGCGGTGCTGGAGGCGGGGGACACGCTCACCGAGCTCGATCTCGCGACCTCGCGGCGCAACGTGGCGTTCGCGTGCAAGCTGGCGCTCAAGGCGGGCACAAGGCTGTTCAACGGTGCCGGCGGCCGGGTGCTTTATGCCGGCAACGGGATCGAGCGCCAGTATCGCAACCTGCTCGGCGCCGCCTCACACCACGGCGTCGTCTGGGATACCGCCGCGACAGGGTACGGCAAGCGCCTGCTCGCGCAGAGCGTTCCGTAAGCGGCTATTCGCCCTCGATCGTGGTGGCGAGCTCGACCGCGTTGCCGTCGGGATCCATGATGTACATATGGCGCCGCCCCGGGAACGTGGTGTGGCCGTTCGCCGTGCAGTCGAAGTGCTCGATCCCGTTCGCCTCGAAATAGGCGACGGCGCGGTCGAATTCCTCGAGCGTCACCAGGAAGGCGTGGTGGAACAGGGTAGTCTCGAGGTCGAGCGGGCCTTCCTGGTTGGGACGCCGGTGCACGCCGGTATGGGTGAGCACGAAGAAGAAGTCGCCGGTCTTCATGAACGACATGGTTCTGGAGCGGTTCTGGCGCACCAGCTCGCAGCCGAGGAAGTCGCGGTAGAACGTGGTCGCGCGATCGAGATCGGTGACGCCGATCGTGATGTGCAGCAGGCCTCGGGTTTGAATCCTCATCGTGTTCTCCTGTCAGCGCCTCGCGCGCGGCCTCACAGATAGCCGCCGTCCTTCCAGAACTTCTCCGCCGCGGGGTGAAGCGGCACGTCGAGCGGCGCGCCCTCGCCGCCGCCGCACATAATCGCGAGCGGCAGGGGACCGTCGCCCTCCCACGGAATCGAGGCCCGACGCGCTTCCAGCCCGGCGCAGGCCGCCGTGACGGTGGCGGCATCGGCGTTTGCGTGCACGAACAGCGGCCAGCCGCTGAAATCCAGGGTGAGCACGTCTTCGGGGAGCAGCGGATAGTCGGCGCGGCGCAGCACCGTGCGCCGGTAGCCGATGGCCTCGAGGCGCGCCGCCGTCTCCTCGGACATGCCGAGGACCCTCATCCCGGCCTGGGTCGCGGCCTCGCCCCAGCGCATCGCGCCCTCGTCGAAGATGGCATCGATCTCGCCCCGGGCCATGGCCTGGAACTTGCGGTCGCCGGGGTCGGGAATCTTGCCCTCCTTGCGCAGCGCGCCGCCCCACGACAGCAGCTCCCTGCCCGAGAATCCGGCGGCCCGGAAGATGTCCTCGATCATGCAGTGGAGCCAGTGGGTCTCGGTGCCGCGCACCGATATGCGCAGCGGCGCCTTGGCTCGCGCGATGTCCTCGATGCAGGTGAGCCCGGTCGATTCGCTGACCGCGATCAGGCACTGGTCCGGCGAGGGCAGGACCGCGAGCGCGCGGATCGGCTGGGGCGCCGTGAAGTGGCTGCCCTTTCCGTTGTAGGCCACGGTCAGCGCCGACGAGGGGTTGATGAAGGAGAAGTCGATCTCACGATTGGCCACGCGCGTCAGGTTGTCGACGGTGCTGGTCGCGCTCACCGTCACGAGGGACCCCTTTCCGCCGTCCCGCTGCAGGCACACCTCGGCCTCGCGGTAGGGCTCTCCCGGCGCCGCGCACATCGCCGCGGCCATCTCGAGGACGAACCGCGACCGGATGGCGGCTGGCCGCGGCCACGAATGTTCTTCTTCGCTCATCGCTAACGTCTCCCCCTCAGGTCGGTGCGTGGCGGCGCCTGGCCCGGTCCGGCGATCCCGGCCGGGCTTTTTCGGCCCGCTATCGCCTGCCCGTTATTTTAGCCTGAGTTCCTTGGCCTTCTCGACCAGGGCGTGCGGCAGCTTGTAGATGCGCGTGATGCCTTCCTGCATCTCCTCGCCCGACACGGGATTGATCATCAGCCTCTGCTTCTTGGCGTCGGCCAGGAAGGCGGGGTCCTTCATGGTCGCCATGAAGGCGGCACGCAACGCCTTCATGCGGTCCGCCGGGACGCCGGGGCCGAGGAAATACGGCCGGCCAAAGGTCGTCTGCGCCAGCATGAGATCGAGCACCGAGCGCTGTTCATCGGTGCGTGCCAGCTCGGAGATCAGCGGCACGTCGGGCAGGTCGGGCAGCTTCTTCAGCCCGATCTGCAGCAGGATCCGGACCTTCTTTGTCTTGAGCCAGCTGGCATGGCGCTGCAGGCTGCTCCAGGAATAGTTCGGGATGGCCTGGACTTCGCCGCGCTGCATGGCGAGGAGAATGTCCTTGGAGCCGGGATAGCCGCTGACGACCTTGAGCTTCGCCCCGAACATGTACTTCAGGATGTTGGCGTAGGTCACGGTATCGGACCCCGGCGTGTTGACGCCGACGATCACTTGTTTCTTGAACATGTCGTCGAGCGTGAAGTCGCCCGCGGCGCGCCACAACACAAACAGGCCGACGTCCTGGTTCGAGCTGCCGAGCCAGTTGATCGTGAGCGGATCGAACTTCGCCGCCTTGGTGCCGTAGAGCGGCAGGAACGGCACCGTGCGCGTGGTCGCGGCGATGGCGGTGCCGTCCTGGGGCGCGACGTTGACGACGTAGTTGGCGGCGTTCATTTCCGCGCCGCCGGGCATGTTCTGCGGCACGAATTTCGGATGGCCCGGAATGTGCTTGCCCATGTGCCGCGCGACCACGCGCGCGTAGCTGTCGTAGCCGCCGCCCGGGGGAATGCCGATGATCATGTTGATCGTCTTCCCCTTGTAGAAGTCGGCGACGGACTCGGCCGTTCCCTGGGTTGCCGCGCCGGCGATCCCGGCCGCGGCGATCAGGGCGCCGATGGCGAGCCGCTGAATCCGGGTTCCTGTCATGGTCATGGATATCCCCTCCCTGCTTTTTTGTTGGCGCCGTGCCGCGCATGGCAGTCGACGTCGAGCGTGCGCCATCATGGCGCCACCGGGCTTGCGGGATCAACACGTCACGGTGGGCCGGGATTTTCCCTGCCGGAGCAGGAGCCGTTCCCCGTGGGCGCGATTGGTCGCGTCCGGGATGACCGCCGCCCCGTCTGGCGTCCCGGCCCGGGCGTGCTATTGTCCCGGTCTTCCGTGGAGGGCCCCCGTCCGGGGGCTTTATCGTGTTCGGAACCGTGCCCGGCGGCGCGGCGGCGGGACACGGGTTGCGTGGGTGGTGGAGACATGACGAACGAGGCGGGCGGCGAGGGTTCCGGGCCGGGCGAGGCGCATACCAGCCGGGCGGTTTCGTGGGATGCGTTCCTCGCCACCTACTTGCCGGCGCTGGTGCTGGCGCTCGGCACCGGTATCGCCCTGCCGGCGCTGCCGGTCCTCGCCAAGTCCTTCGGCGTCAGCTTCGGGGTCGCGAGCGGCATCGTCACCGCGTTCCTGATCGGCAACCTCGCCGGCACGCTCCCGGCAGGCTGGCTGATCGACCGCTACGGGCGCCGCTCGGTGCTGATCGCCGGGCCGCTCCTGTCGGCGGCGACCGGCTTCCTGGTCGCCACCGCCCATTCGTTTCCCGAACTGCTGATATTGCGCTTCCTCAACGGCTGTGCGGCGCAGATGTGGCTGATGGCGCGGCTCGCCGCGATCTCCCACGGCGCCGCGCCCGGCGAGCGCGGCCGGCAGGTGAGCTGGATGTTCGGCATGGATTCGACCGGCAAGCTCTCGGGTCCGCTGGTGGGCGGCTTCATTGCCGCCGGCCTGGGGCTGCGCGCGCCGTTCATCGCCTATGCGGTGCTCGCCCTGCTTGCGCTGATCCCGACCGTGATCTACGCCAAGGACACGCCGCGCCGCCGCCCCGTGCCATCGGCCCAGAGCGCGCCGGCACGCCTCCTGACCGCGCGCGAGATCGTCATGTCGCGGCTTCCCTATTTCGGCGTCGCCCTGTTCGCGGGCCTGACGCGCGGCCCGGTCCAGGCCGACCTGCTGCACCTTTACGCCGCCTTCACCTACCATCTCGGCCCGACCGCGATCGGCTACGTCGCCACCGGGGCGTCGATGATCTCGCTGCCGATCGGCTTCATCGCCGGCTGGATGATGGATGCCTTCGGCCGCAAGCGCACCATGGTGCCGGGCTTCGGCGGCGTGGCGATCGCCATGGTGCTGCTCGCCATGACGGCGTTCTGGCACCTGTCGCTCGCCTGGTACCTCGCCATGTTCTTCCTCGGCGTCGGCCTGCAGGCGCTCACCGGCGGCTCGATCCAGACCGTGGGCGCCGACGTCGCCCCGCCCGAGGCGCGCGGCAAGTTCCTCGGCCTGTGGCGCTTCACCGGCCAGGGCGGCGCCGCCCTGAGCCCGATCCTGTTCGCGCTGCTGGCCGATCATGTCGACTACGGCTCGGCGTTCCTCTACATCGCCGCCGCCGCCGCCGCGGTCGCGTTCCTGCTGGTGCGCTACGTGCCCGAAACCCGCACGCGCGACTGACGTCGCGGGAATTTGTGGCGGTAAGGGGCTGATACCGGCTGCCCGACCCTATATCCTGCCGGGACTCCCATTTGCGAAACGGAACAGGAGGCGACCCATGGAAGCGAAGGCGGCAATCGCACACAAGGCCGGGGCGCCGCTCACCATCGAGACGGTCGCCGTCGCGGGACCGCGGGCGGGCGAGGTCCTGGTCGAGATCAAGGCCACGGGTATCTGCCACACCGACGCGTTCACGCTCTCGGGCGCCGATCCGGAAGGGCTGTTCCCCGCGATCCTCGGCCACGAGGGCGCGGGCGTGGTGGTCGACGTCGGGCAGGGCGTGACGTCGCTCAGGAAGGGCGATCACGTCATCCCGCTCTATACGCCCGAATGCCGCCAGTGCGACTACTGCCTGAGCGGCAAGACCAACCTGTGCCAGGCGATCCGCGTGACCCAGGGGCAGGGCGTCATGCCCGACGGCACCAGCCGCTTCTCCCTCGGCGGCGAGACGATCCACCACTATATGGGCACGCTCGACCTTCGCCAACTACACCGTGGTGCCGGAGATCGCGCTCGCGAAAATCCGCGAGGACGCGCCGTTCGACAAGGTCTGCTACATCGGCTGCGGCGTCACCACCGGGCTCGGCGCGGTGATCAACACCGCCAAGGTGGGGCCGGGCGCGCAGGTGGTGGTGTTCGGCCTCGGCGGCATCGGGCTCAACGTGATCCAGGGCGCGCGCATGGTCGGCGCCGACATGATCGTCGGCGTGGACATCAATCCCCGGCGCCGCGCATTGGCCGAAAAGTTCGGCATGACCCATTTCGTCAACCCGAAGGAGGTCGAGGGCGACCTCGTGCCCTATCTCGTCGACCTGACCAAGGGCGGCGCCGACTACAGCTTCGAATGCATCGGCAACGTCGCCACCATGCGCCAGGCGCTCGAGTGCTGCCACAAGGGCTGGGGCGAAAGCATCATCATCGGCGTCGCCGGCGCCGGGCAGGAGATCTCGACCCGGCCGTTCCAGCTCGTCACCGGGCGCGTGTGGCGGGGCACCGCCTTCGGCGGCGCGCGTGGGCGCACCGACGTGCCGAAGATCGTCGACTGGTACATGGACGGCAAGATCAACATCGACGACCTGATCACCCACACCCTGCCGCTCGCCGACATCAACAGGGGCTTCGACCTGATGCACGCGGGCGAATCGATCCGCAGCGTCGTCGTGTTCTGATGGCAGGCGCCGTCACGGTCAGGAGCGAGCAGCGCTGCTTCGGTGGCGTGCAGGGATTCTATGCCCACCCCTCGCGCGCGACCGGCACCGAGATGCGCTTCGCCCTTTACCTGCCGCCCCAGGCGGCGGCGGGACCGGTGCCGGTGCTCTACTACCTGGCCGGTCTCACCTGCACCGAGGAAACCTTCGCCATCAAGGCGGGCGCCCAGCGCTTCGCGGCGCAGCTCGGCATCGCGCTGGCGGCGCCCGACACCAGCCCGCGCGGCGCCGGCCTCAAAGGCGAGGACGATGCCTGGGACCTGGGTGCCGGCGCGGGATTTTACGTCGATGCCACCGAGCCGCCCTGGGCCGCCCATTACCGCATGTATTCCTACGTGGTGGACGAGCTGCCGGCATTGATCGCCGCACGCTTTCCCGTGGATACCGGCCGCCAGGGCGTGTTCGGCCATTCCATGGGCGGCCACGGCGCGCTGGTGGTCGCGCTGCGCAATCCCGACCGCTACCGCTCGGTCTCGGCGTTCGCGCCGATCGCCGCACCGGCCCGCGTGCCGTGGGGCGAGAAGGCGTTCTCGGCCTACCTCGGGTCCGACCGCGTGGCGTGGCAGGACTACGATGCCAGCGCACTCATGCGCGACACGGCCTTTGTCGGGGAGATACTGGTGGACCAGGGCATGGCGGACCCGTTCCTCGACGCCCAGCTGCGCCCCGATCTGCTGGAGGAAGCCTGCCGGACCGCGGGCCGCCCGCTGCTCCTACGGCGCCACGACGGCTACGACCACAGCTACTATTTCATCACCAGCTTCATCGAGGACCACCTGCGCCACCATGCAGCGGCGCTGACGGGCGGGTGATGCGCCGGTAGTAGAGCACGATGGCGCCCTGTGCCAGCAGCAGCGCGGCGCCGACGATCAGGAAGCTGTCGCCGATGCCGAACGCGTCGGCGACGGCGCCCATGATCACCGGCAGGCCGGCGGCGGCGGTGCGGTTGGCGGCGAGGCGGGTGGCGACGGTCTTGCCCTGGGAGCGGGCGTCGGCGGCCCTAGCGGTGATCGAGATCATCAGCGGCATGCTCATGCCGACCGAGGCGCCCCACGCGCCTGCCACCACCAGGAGCTGCCAGAACGCCCCCATAAGCGGGATCGACGACATGAACACCACGGCGCCGGCCACGGTGATGAACAGGAGCACGACCGGATCGACCAGCTTCGACAGGCGGCCCGCCTGCAGCGCGGCGACGGCGCCGACCGCCCCGGCGGCGGACATCACGATGCCGATCTCGGTGCCGGTGAGGTGGATGCCGTCGAGATAGACCACGAAGAACGAGCCGCGGATGGCATAGGTGGTGTTGCGCAGCACGGAGACCATCACCACCACGGCGATGGCCGGGATCGACAGCAGCGCGATCGCCTCGATGTAGCTGGTGAGGCGCGGGACGAAATCGCGCAGGCGGATCGGCTCGCCCGCCCCGGCGAGCTCCCGGGACGGCGCCGGCAGCACGGCGGTGGCGAGTACGATCCCGGCCGACCATAGCGAGAGCGTGAGGAAGCCGCCCCACGCGCCGAAATGGTCCCAGACGGCGCCCATGATCGGCGGCACCGTCAGGTTGCCGATCAGCGCCGCCGAGCTGAGCCGCCCGGAGTGGACCGGGTCGCCCTTGAGGACCTGGCCGATCAGCGTCTGCGCGCCCATCCACGACATGGTGGTGACCAGGCCGCCCAGCATCTGCAGCACGATGATCGCCCAGATCCACGGCGTCACGGGATAGAGCACGGGCACCAGGATGCCGGCGGCGGCGAACACGGCCATCACCCGCTTGGCGCCGAGGCGGTCCATCATGGCGCCGCCGTGGATCGCGAACACGGCGGGCAGCGCCTGGCGCGAGCCGATGATCACGCCGATCACGAACGCCGACGGGTGCATGGTCTGCACCACCCACAGCGGGATCAGCAGCGTCGCCATGTTCTGCAGGCTGGTGGAGAGATAGCCGGACGCATAGACCGCGATCAGGACGCGCAGGGGTGTGCCTTCGGCGGCGGGACCGGCCAACCTCGTTCCTCCCGGTTTCGTTTCTTCGGCGGCTTGTTAGTCCCGAACATGGCACAGGAACCGGCCCGGCGGCAGGCAAATTCGTGCGGGCACCGGGAATTCCGGGCCGCGCGTCAGTTCCGCCGGCGGATCACCACATGGGTCGCCCGGGCCGTGCTGACATGGTCGGTGACCGCGTAGCCGAGCTTCGGCAGATCGATCCCGCCGAGCAAGTGCTCGCCGGCGCCCAGCAGCACCGGCGCGATCACGAGATGCATCTCGTCGATCAGCCCCGCCTGAAGGTACTGGCGGACGGTGGCGATGCCGCCGCCGATGCGGATATCCTTGTCCCCGGCGGCCTCCCGGGCGCGCGCGAGCGCCGCCTCGATGCCGTCGGTGACGAAATGGAAGGTGGTGCCGCCGTTCATGGCGAGCGGCGGGCGCGCATGATGGGTCAGCACGAACACCGGCACGTGATAGGGCGGCGTGTCGCCCCACCATCCCTTCCAGTCTTCGTCGGCCACGGTCCCCGGATCGGCCCGAACATGTTGCGGCCGAGGATCCAGGCGCCCAGGTTCTCGAATCCGCGCACGACGAAATCATCGTCGGTGCCGGTCTCGCCGCCGTCCTTGTCGAACAGCATTTTCTGGAAGGTGCGGGTGGCGAACACCCAGTCGTTGATCGCCATGCCGCCGGCGCCGAACGGGTTGTCGATGTCCTGGCCCGGCGCGGCGCCGTAGCCGTCGAGCGAGATCGTAAAGCAGTTGACCCTGACCTTCGACATCGTGCTGACCCCTGCGTGACATGACCCGCGACCGCGCCGGCCATTGTAGGCGGCGGCATTGCCGGGCGCGCGGGGAATGTGACGGTGGTCCGGCCGGTTCGGACTGCCTGCTACCAGGACTTGAGGGCGCGCAGGCGCGGGGTCTTCTTGGTCTGGTGCTCGGCCATGCGCGCGAACAGCGAATCGAGGCAGGCGATCGCCTCGGCGATATGGGGGCCCTTGTTGAGCATCACGCATTCGGCGCGCGCGGCCATGGCCGCGTCGGTCATCTCGCCGCGCGTGGGCAGGCCCTTCTTGACCAGGCTGGAGAGCACCTCGGTCGCCCAGATCACGGGCACATGGGCGGCCTCGCACAGCCACAGCATCTCCTCCTGGATCTCGGCGAGCCGGGTGAAGCCGATCTCGACGCCGAGATCGCCGCGCGCGATCATCACCGCGAACGGCTGCCTGCCCGCCGCCTCGACGATGATGCCGGGCAGGTTGCGGACCGCGCGCGGGGTCTCGATCTTGGCGACGATGCCGATCTCGCGCGCGGCCGGCCCGCGCCGCGCCGCAAGCTCGTCCTGCAGCAGCGCGATGTCGGCCGCCGACTGCACGAACGAGTAGCCGACCATGTCGGCGTGGCCGGGCGATGAAGTCGAGGTCGGCGAGGTCCTTGGCGGTGAGCGGCGCGACGCCGAGCTCGGTGTCGGGAAAGTTGAGCCCCTTGTCGGCGCGGAACCTGGCGCCCTTGGCGGTGGCGTGGGTGATGGCGACCACGGCGCCGTGCGGGCCGATGCTCTCGACCGCGCCGCCGGCGTGGCCGTCGTCGAACCACACCGGCGCGCCCGGCACCAGATGGTCGTGGACCGAGGCGATGGTGCAGGTGGCCTGGGCGGGATACTGCGACAGCGGCAGGAAGCCCTCGCGCACCAGCAGCAGCCGGTCGCCGCGGCGCAGGCGGTCGTGGCTCTCGTCGGCGCGCACCTCGCCGGTGCGGCACTTGGGGCCGGGCAGGTCCATCAGCACGCGCACCTCGCGCCGGGCGGCGGCCGCGGCCGCGCGCACGTTGCCGACCATCGTCCGCCACGCGGCGACGTCGTCGTGGGCGCAGTTGATACGCGCCACGTCCATGCCCTCGCGCACGTAGCCCTCGACCAGGGCGACATCGTCGGCCGCCTCGCTCGGCAGCGTCACCATGATGCGTACCCGGCGCGTGCCCGCGCCGCGCGCCGAAGAAGCTGTCGGCATTGGCCGCGAGCAGGGTCTCGCCGCGGAACATCTGGGCGCGGTCCGGGAACGGCGCGGGCACCGGCTCGCCGGCGATCGCCGAGAGCGCCGCGATGACCGCGTCGAGATTGGCCATGACCCGGCCCTCGAGCCGGCCGAGGGAGGACAGGCCGAGGGCGGTCAGCCCTTCCTGCAGGCCGCGCAGGTCGATGCGCCGCAGCACGATGTACTCGGCGAGGTTGCGGGCGCTCTCGCGGAACGCGGGCCGCTCGATGCGCGCGGATCCAGTCGGCCAGCAGCTGTTCGCCGCCTTCCCAGACCAGGCCGCGCACGCGGCGCAGCTCGGCGAGCAGATCGGCGGGGCCATGGGCGGCGCGGAACGGGGGATGCGGGGGGATCGGGCTATCGTCCATGGTGGGCGACTTTAGGGCGGGATTGTTACAGGTCAGCGGCGGCAGCCGCGCGCGGCCCGGAATCGCGGCCTGACCGGCCCCCGCCGGGCGTGCTAAAGTGGAAAAAACGAAAACGATGACGGCGCCGGCCGAACCGGCGCCCGGAGGAGGCGCGGACCATGACCGCCAAGATCAATCATCTCGCCATCGTCAGCGAGAATTACGCTGCCCTCGGCAAGTTCTACGAGGCGGTGTTCGGCATGAAGACCTCGGGCCGGCAGCGGCCGGGGCGCGCGGTCACGGTCGGCGACGGCTATATCGGGCTCAACATCAACCCGCGCCGCGAGGGCCGCATGGCCCGGCTCGACCATTTCGGCATCGAGGTGGACGAGGTCGAGCCGGTGCTGGAGAAGATGCGCACGCGCTACCCGCGGCTCAAGTGGCTCAAGCGCCCGAGCACGCGCCCGTTCGCCGGGCTCACCACCCACGATCCCGCCGGCAACGTGTTCGACATCTCCCAGCGCGACATGGAGAACCGAACCGATCTCTACGCCGCGGAAGGATGGGCGCAGCCGCGCACCATCAGCCACATCGCGCTCCGCACCATCGACGCCGACGCGGCGGCGACCTTCTATGCCGATGTGTTCGGCTTCGCGACCCTCAACAAGGGCGTGGACGATCCCAACCACTATCTCTCCGACGGGCGCGTCACGCTGGAGCTGATCCCGTGGGAGATCACCAGCTCGGAAGGCACCAGCATCATCATGCCGGGCATGGATCATTTCGGCTTTCGGGTGGAGAGCCTGGACGCACTTAAAGAGGATATCGAGGCGGTCTCGGCCAACCCGCACCTGCGCCCGGTCGGGGTCGGCATCGGGCGCGAGGGCCGCAATCGGCTCGACATCTTCAAGCGCACCTGCCCGCTCGGCAGCTTCCATATGGCCGATTGCGACGGCGTCCTGATCGACGCCGCCGAAGCGTAACGAAAGCGTCGAACGCCAACAGGATCAGGGAGAAACGACATGGACGACCAGACCGCCAAGACCGCCGTCACCGAGGCCGACCTCGAGAAGCTGCGCGAGATCAAGCCCGAGCTCATCGACCTGCGCACCCAGCTCATCTCGAGCGGCATGACGCGCGAGCTGCTCGCCAAGGGCGAGCATTCGACCTTCCGCATCCACGTCTACGCCACCGGCCTCGGCGAGGACCACGGCATGCACGCCCATATCGAGGAGGAGCACCTGTTCATCGTGCTCAGCGGCCGCGCCCAGTTCAAGGGCATGGACGGCAAGCTGCCGGAGCTGAAGAAGAACCAGGGAATCTGGCTGCCCAAGGGCTGCTTCTACGAGTTCTACAACCCGGCCGACGAGCCGCTGGTGATCCTGCGCTTCGGCGCTTCGCCCGAGCTGATGCTGAGCGCGACCCGGCTGACGCCCGACGGGCGGCCCTATCCCTGGACGCGGCAGCCAGAATCCGGAAATCCGTAACCCGACCTTCATCGAAGGCGCGTTCTTCGAATAGGCGGCGCGCGGGTGCGTGTCTCCGGCCGGCCGCCGTCGCGACGCCCCCGCTAGCCGTGCAACGCACTTTCGTTCCCGCCCACCGCTAGAGCCCGATCCGGGCCGATCAGGCTCTAGCGGTGGGCGGGTGAGTGACCGTCCGCGTCTAAGTGGCGCGGGATCGGCTCATCCGAGATGTATGCCTCATACTCTTAAATGCATGTTTTATAAGAATAAAAGACGACGGTTCCGTGCGGGATTTCGAGTACGTAGTGCCCCTTACGTAATATAACGAATTATTCATCTTTCCCTTTCTTGGCATCTTGCTGCCCAAGCCGGTGGTTCCGGCGCACGCAAATCGCGGTCAGGCAGCAAGGACTTCGCCATGAAATTCTCTCACCCCTTCCCAACGTTGTTCGGTGCGACGGCTCTGTCGCTCTCGTTGGCGCTTGCGCTCGTTGCGGCCACGCCCGGCCTGGCGCAGGGCCAGGGGGTCCAGGGCGGCGGCCAGGGTAACGGCTCGGGCGGCACGACCGGCGGTATCGCCGGGCCGCGCGGCGCGGGTGCGGGTGGAACCACCGCCGGCTCGTCCAATGGTGGCGGCTCCGCCGCCGGCGGCAGCGCCACCAGCACCGGCCCCGGCAGCGTCAACCAGAACCGTTACGGCGGCAGCGTTCCCGTCGCGCCCCCGCCGGGCACCGACGACCCGCCGGGCACGGTCACGCCTCCCGACGACGCGACCGTCACGAATATCCTCGACATGCTGCAGGGCGGCACGAGCGGCGGCGAATCCTACAGCTTCCCCGACCGTTGCGCCTACGCCTCGCCGGACCGCCTGTCGCGCGCAGACCGGCTGAGCGGCAGCAATCTGCAGCATCTTGCCGCGGCCCAGTATCTGCTCGCACCCAATTTCGACCCGGGCAAGGCGCGCACGGCGCTCGTCCTGCTCGCCAACTATCAGGAGGAGCTGGCCAAGCGACAGCCCGACGCCGCGGTCGCGGCGAGCTACCTCGCGCTGACGTCGACGCGTCCCATCACCGCCGACACCGTGGGCAAGGTCAATGCGCTGCTGTGCGTAGCCACGACCAAGCGCACGGCCGACGAAATCGCAGACAACGCCGAATCCCAGCGCCAGGCGGAGAAGCCCGCCCCGGCCAACCAGGCGCAGCAGTAACCAATCCGAATACGGGAAGACCTGACATGAACAAATCATTCCTCACCCTGAAGGGCATCGCCGCGACCGGCATTTTCGCCATCGCCGTTTCCGCGGCCATCTCCGCCTATACCGACGGACCTTCCACATTCTTCGGCACACAAGCCTATGCCCAGGGCAGCGGCGACAACGGCAGCGGCGGCAACGGCAGCGGCGGCAACGGCAGCGGCGGCAGTGGCGGCAGCGGCGGTAGCGGCGGCCATGAGGCTGGCGGCGGGGGTGGCGGTGGCAACGGCCACGGTGCCGGCAACGGCCAGGGGCCCAATCCCAACTGCCCCTACCAGGACGGCACCGGACGCGGCGGCTACGGCCCCGGCAGCGCCGGGCGCCGCGGCGGAGAAGGCGGTCACGGCGGTTCCCACGGCGGCGAGGAGCGTGACGCCCGGCACGGCGGATAGCAGCGTGTCGTCGCGCGACGTCGGCGTCGGCGGCGGCGGCGGCGGCGGCGAGAACTTCATCTGCGACAGCCCCGGCAACTGGCATCTCGACAGCAAGGTCTTTCACTGACCAAGAAAAAAGGGACGCGCTGGAAGCGGCAGCGTTCCCGAAGGAAGGCCGGCCGTTGCTCTTCCCGAATTTCCCGAGCCGCGTAGTGCGATAGCAATCCGAATCGAGGAGCCTCGGCTCTCGACCTGAAAGGAACTGAAAAATGACCAGGCATACCGATACCAACAGTAACAAGCGTTTGACGAAGATCCTGCTGTCCGGCTCTGCGCCGCCGCGCTGTTCGCGTCCGCAGGTGATCGGCGGCGTCGCCCACATCGACGGCCTGTCCGGCGCGGCCTACGCCCAGCAGGGCCAGGGCCGCGGTGGGCAGGGCGTGGTGGCAAGGGCGGCGGCGCCGGCCAGGGCCCAGGGTGGCGGTGGCAGCCGGCGGCAGCGACGCCCGCGGCAGCGGCGCCGGCGGGCCGACCGTTCATCACGCCAAGGCGGTGAGGACAGCGAGGACTCCGACCGTCCCTCGTGGGCCGGCCAGGGCGGCGGCGGCAACCCGCAGCCGGGCGTCGGCGACGCCGATTCTGACCGTCCCTCGTGGGCCGGGAAGGGCGCGACCAAGCCGAATAGCGGCAGCGGCGGCGGCAAGCCGGCGACCGACCGTGGCGACCTCTACGGCGACCTTTACGTGATCGTGCGCGACACTAACGGCGCGCCCGTCCTTTATGTCTGGGAAGACCGTAACGGCGACGGCGTCACCGAGCCCTACGTGGACCCGAGCGGCTTTCCGCAGCCGATCGCAGCCGACGGCTCGCTGATCCGCTCGACGCGGAAGGCCATCCGGTAGACGCGAGCCTGACCCAGGCGGTCGACCTGGGCCGTCTCAACGTCGCCCGGTCGCCCGAGAAGGTCACCGACCACTCGCTGACCGAGGCCGTGGCGTCGCTCAACAGCGCCGCCGATGTCCGGACCGACGCGGCCGGCCGTCTCGAGGTGCTGGTCGACGGCGAGTGGAAGACCATCGACTCGCCGCTGGAGAACATCGCCCTCTATCTCGACCTGATGAAGGACGGCACCGTGACCGGCCTGACCAATCCGGCCGTGATCGCGAAGTTCCCCAACCTGACCGACGGCCAGATCACCGCCGCCGACTTCAAGACGGCGGAAGTCCCTGCTGGCCGCGGCGGCCGACAAGTACACCACCCTGTCGCTCGACGCGGTGATGTATATCAACAACATCCTCGGGGTGAACGACCCGGCCAACGGCAGCTACGTCAACCTGACGAGCGTGAGCTACGACCGGTCCGACACCTACGCCAACGTCACGGCCCAGGTGCTGCTGGATCCCGAGGGTGACGGCACCTACACGGTGCAGACGGTCAACATCTACGACGCGGTGTTCAAGAACACGGACACCACGGCGACCGGCGCCACGGGCTTTACCCAGGCGATCGACGATGCCCGCGCCGTGATTGCCTACGTCCACGACAACGCGCCGCGTACCACCGAGTAGGGCAGCGGCACCTCACCGGGGTCGCTCCCGGCGGACGACCGGCGGGGGCCGCGTGAGCGGTCCCGCCCCTTTCCGGGAGACGGTTAGTTCCTCTCGGCAAATCCACCGAACAAAGAAATTACCCCCCACGGCGGGCCAGACGGCGCGCGGACTGACAAGGAAAATCTCGAGATGAAGAAATTGCTCATGACTTCGGTCGCGGTAGCCGCTCTGGTGGCGTCACCTGTCGCCGTCGAACTGATGGCGGGCGGCGATTTCTCCTTCACCGCCTCGGCGCAGGCGGCGGATGAGCACGGCGGCAGCGGCGGCCGTGGCGGCCAGGGCTACCGCGGCGGGCGCGGTGCCGCCGGCAGCGGTGGCACCGGCGAGGGCACCTCGCCCGGCGACATCCACGGCGGCGACGAGCACGAAGAGGGCGCCGAGGGTGGCAGCCGTGGCAAGGGTAGCGGCGGCAGCGGCGGCCATGGCGAAGGCGAGGAGGGCGAGCATACCGACAGCGGCGACCACGGCGGTAGCGGCGGCAGCGGTGGCAGCGGTCGCGGCGGCAGTGGCACCGACACCACGACGCGGGGCGGCCGGCCGGTATGGGCCCAGGAAGGGATTCCCGAGGTCGAGCTCGGCCGCCTGAACGTCGCGCGGTCGCCCACTCAGGTGATCGACCGGGCTTTCGACGAAGCCAAGTCCCGATTCGATCCGGCGATATCCGCCCAGCTCTACTCGATGACCGCGGAGCAGTTCTCCGCCTACGTGCGCGCCAACTGGGACAGCGTCACGATGCTCGACTCCCCGCTCCAGAACCTGGGCCTGTTCCGCGATATCCGGACCAACGGCACGACGCAGCTGCCGGGCGTGACGCCGGCTTCCACGCTGGACCTGACGGCGATCTTCCTCGGCACCGCGTCGGACAAGACCATGCCGATCTCGACCGACACCGTGACGGCGCTCAACGCGATCATGGGCCTTCCCGCGCTGTCGGAGGCGGATGTCGCGACGCTGGCCGCCAAGGCCGAAACGGTCCGCCAGGGAATTCCAGGCGGGCCATGATGCCAATCCGGATTAACCGGCTGTTCAGTCCAACACGGCGACCCGCAAGCGGGTGCCGAGAGACGAGGAGTGACGAAATGACGAAGTGGCTTGTTCCCCTGTTCGCAGCGGGTCTCATTGTTGCAGGTTCCCCCGCCGGCATGGCTGCCGACGCCGGCGCGGCCGACGACCAGCTTGCCCAGGGCATGGGGCCCGGAACGGGCGCCGGGTCGGACACGCGTCCCTACGGCTGGCAGATCATGACCGGGCAGGAGCGCGCCCAGTTCCAGGAGCGCATGCGCAACGCGCAGACCGCCGAGGAACGTGCGCGCATCCGCGCCGAGAACCATGAGCGCATGCAACAGCGCGCCCGCGAACGCGGCATCCAGTTGCCGGACGAGCCTCCCTCCAGCCGCGGGCCGGGCAGCGGCCAGGGCGGTGGCCAAGGCGGTGGAGCCGGCCAGGGCATGGGCCGCGGCGGCGGCATGATGGACGAGAATGCGCCGGGGCCGCGGTGCCGGCGGCGGTCGCCGCTGACGCATGGGCGCCTCCGGTCGGATAAGACCGGAGGCGTTTTTTCCCCGCCCCCGGGCGCTTCCACCGGCGGTTGCATGTCCTTGCGAAAAAAGCGATATTCAACTATTTCGTTAGGGTATAGTCGCTTCTCGTCCGAGGGGGAATTCCGGTTGCCATATCCGAGCAGTGTTCGCCGTCACCTGGGTACATCGTGTGCAGCGGTTGCGCTTTGCGCCCTGACGGCGTGCACGGCCTTCGCCCAGTCCGGGATCACGCCGATCGTTCCCGCGACCGTCGCCAGCTCTCTCAACGAGCGCCGCCGCGACGGTCCGGTCGCGCTGATCGATCGCCTGCGCCGCTGATCGCCGGCAATCCCGATCTGGTCGCCTCGCCCGAGGCCGCCGCCGGCCTCGCCGAAGCGGCGGCGTCGCCGGTGCCCGGTTTCGTCGGCGCCAAGGTGCCGGTCTACCGCGATATCGTGGTCGCCATATCCCGCGCCGCGCCGGCAGCCCGGCGAGACGCTATTGCGGCCGCCGCCGCGCGCGCGGTCGCCCGGGTCGCCGCGAACGATCCCCAGCTTTCGCGCCCGGCGACCCAGGAACTGCAGCAGCGAATCGAAGCGGCCAAGAGCGGTCCGCCCGCCATCACGCCGGCCCGACCGCGCAGGGCGTCAAGCTGGGCACGATGGTGCTGTATTCCGAAGCGCAGCTTGCCGAATACTACGACGACAACATCTTCGCGACCGAAAACGACAAGACGTCCGATTACGCCACGGTTTTCAGCCCCCACGTCTTTCTGGTCTCCGACTGGCAGAAGCATGCGCTCAGCCTTCAGGCCCATGTCGACAAGACCTGGTACAAGGATCACACCAACGAAAACTCCACCGATTACTGGGTTTCGGGTGAAGGCCGGATCGACGCGGCCAGCGACCTGCAGTTCTTCGGCGGCGCCTCCTACGGGCGCTTCCACGAAGACCGCGCCTCGCCCGACGACGCGAACGGCTTCGAGCCGACGCTCTACCAGGAATTGAAGCTCTACGGCTCGGCATGGAAGCGTGTGGGGCCGCACCGGTTCCGGGGCGGCGCGACCTGGGAGCGCACGACGTTCGACGACACGCTGACGTCGACGGGAACGATCAACAATGCGGACCGGAACCGTAACCATGTCACCGAAGGCGTCGCGGACTTCTATCAGCTCAACGATACCTTCACGCCATTCGTCGAGCTCGGACTCGACCAGCGCCAGTACGATACCTCGAGGGACGATGCCGGTTTCGACCGCGATTCCCACGGCTACAGGACCAAGGTCGGAACGGAGTTCAAGGTGCCGGGCAAGGTCGACGGGCGCGTCTATGTCGGCTACATGCGCCAGAATTACGAAGATGCTGCGTTACCCAGCATTTCGAAGCCCGACTTCGGCGGCAATTTCCGCTGGCGCTTCATACCTTCCACCCTCCTGTCGGGATGGGTGTCGCGCTCGATCGAGGAAACGACGCTGTCGGGCGCGTCGGGCTACGTGCTGACGGGCGGTGGCGCGACGCATCGAGCACGATCTCACGTCGGATGTTCTGCTGGTTGTGCGGACCAGCTACTACGAAAGCGACTACAAGGGGTCAAGCCGCACCGACGACGAATACGAGGCGGGATTCGGGGCGAGATACAATCTGAACGAGAACCTGTACCTCGCAGCCGACTACCGGTACCAGCGCCGCGATTCCACGGCTGCCCTCAACGACTACAACCGCCAGCAGGTCTTCGTGCGCTTGGGCGCGCGGTACTGATCCTGCGGGGTGCCGTCGGGCCGTACGGAGATCGCCTGCGATCTGCCGTGCGGGGCACAGGATAAGATCCCGCTTCCACTCCCGGCTCCAACTCCTTCCCGCCGTCCTCGAAGCGCTCTTCGCGCGCCCCGCGTCACACGTAGCGTGGGACTCGGCCCGACCTGCGGCGTCGTGTCGTCGGAGAGGTCGAACAGTGACGCTCGTCCACGTAGCACCAGCCCCAGCCCTCGGGCGGGCTCGTAGCCCTCGACTGATGGGATGGCCGGTCTGTGGAAGTGCTTCGGGGCATGACGGTGAGGGCTGAGCTGTCGCAGCAGCCGACGCTGGCCGCAGGTGCGGCATAGACGTAAATGCACCGAGCGCGAACCGCAGCTTGAGGCATTCCTCGCAGCCCTTCGCGCTCGGCGTCACCGTGCGGCATGGTCTTTTCATGGGTGCAGGTACCGGCATCTGACCGCTTCTCCCTGGTTGAGCAGGATCATTTAACCGTGGCTTTTCGCCGGAACGCCAGCGCGAAAAGGCCGTATCCTTTCTACGGGTAAAGGGAGCGCCGCACGGGCGCGTTGCCCGCGTCCGGGGGAAGGATTAGCCTGTTACCAACGACAAGAGGCGCGGCCGGAACCGGCCGCCCCGACACGGAGGAAACGATATGGCCTACGACATCGTCATCAGGAACGGCACCGTCGTGGACGGCACCGGGCTGCCCGGCTACCGCGCCGACGTCGGCATCCGCGACGGCCTCGTCACGGAGATCGGCGACCTCAACGGCGCGCAGGCGAACGAGGTGATCGACGCCGGCGGCCACGTGGTGGCGCCCGGCTTCGTCGACGGACACACCCACATGGACGCCCAGGTGTTCTGGGACGAGCTCGGCCGCAACGCGTGCTGGCACGGCGTCACCTCGGTGGTGATGGGCAACTGCGGCTTCACCATGGCGCCCTGCGCGGCCGACGAAAAGGACCTGGTGCTGCACAACTTCGAGCGTGCCGAGGACATCTCGCCGGAAGCCATGATCGCCGGCATCCCGTGGTCGTGGACCACCTATCCGGAATTCTTCGACGCGGTGGACGGGCTCACCAAGGGCATCAACTACGCCGGCTATGTCGGCCATTCGGCGCTGCGTACCCATGTCATGGGCAAGCGCGCCATGGAAGAGCTGGCGAGCGAGGACGACCTCGAGGCGATGAAGCGCGAGCTGACCGCCGGCATGCGCGCGGGCGCGCTCGGCCTCTCGACCTCGCGCAGCGGCGCGCACCGGACCCCGGAAGGCAAGCCGGTGGCGAGCCGGCTCGCCTCGTGGGACGAGTTCAGCGCGCTCGTGGGCGTGCTCGGCGATCTCGGCAGCGGCATCGTGGAGATGGCGCGCGAGAACATCATCCCCGATCCCGAGGAGCGCCGGAAGGAGCACGCGCAGGTCAAGGAGCTGTGTCTTTCGAGCGGCGTGCCGTTCACCTTCGGCAGCTCCTGGTACAAGCGCAAGTATCCCGACTTTTGGCGCGAGCAGTTCCAGATGGTGGACGAGACCGTCGCCGCCGGCGGGCGCATGCTGATCCAGGGCACCGCCACGTGGAACGGCAGCCTGCGCTCGTTCGAGACCATGACGCCCTACGACTTCATCGCGGTGTGGAAGGACTTCCGCAAGCTGCCGCTGGCGGAGCAGGAAAAGGGTCTGCGCGATCCCGCCATGCGCAAGAAGCTGGTGGACGCGGTCCACGCCCATGCCCACAAGCCCGACCCGGCGCTGCCCAATGCGTTCCAGCGCCCGGTGGACTGGAACTGGGTGTTCCCGCTGACCCAGCCCCTGCCGCCCTATCCGTCGATCGCCGAGATCGCGAAGCAGCGCGGCAACCAGGACCCGATCGAGACCTTCATCGACCTTGCCCTCGAGCACCACATGAAGCTGTTCTTCGTCCAGCCCAGCAACAACGAGGACCAGGACTTCTGCCTCGCGCTGATCCGCCATCCGCGCACCGCCGTCACCTTCTCGGACGCGGGCGCGCACGTGGCGACCACCATCAACCCGGTGCAGTGCCATCTGCTCGGCCACTGGGTGCGCGCCGAGCAGGCGCTCACCCTGGAAGCGGCGGTGCGCAAGATCACCTTCGATATCGCCTCGTTCTGGGGCCTGAAGGGGCGCGGCTGGCTGCGCGAGGGCAACCACGCCGATGTGGTGGTGTTCAATCCCGACACCATCGCGCCCACCATGCCGGAGCTGGTGCACGACCTGCCGGCGGGCGCGCCGCGCATCGACCAGAAGGCCGACGGCATCATGTGCACCATCGTCAACGGCGAGACCTTCATCCGCGACGGCGAGGACACCGGCGCGCGCGCGGGCCGGCTCCTGCGCGGGCCGCTCTATCACAACTAGACGGTACGTTTCCTGAAGTGACGGCGGCGTGGCCCCAACGGGCCGCGCCGTTTCGTTTGGGATTTTTTGGCCGCGGTGCAGATTCTTCTTGTTCTTGTTATGTTCCTATGTTAGGGGGATGTTCACCTTGAGAAAGCAGAATGAGCGATCCTACCTCAAAGCCTGAAATCGAGGTAACGCCGGAGATGGTCAAGGCGGGGAAGGAGGCTCTTGATCACTGGATTGAGAATGCCAGTTCAGCGGACTTGGTAATGGAGGTTTATCGGGCAATGGTAAGCGCCAGAATTGAGCCTCGTTATCCTCTCGTTTCAAGCGGCGATAGGCTTGAATAGCGCCATAAACTTCGGCGGCATATAGCGCATAGCGGTTTGTCTCGTCGGCCACTGTCCTAAGTTCATCGAGAGTGGGGCGGCAATACCAGCGCCTTCCGGTTCGGCTGAAGCGGGATAGGACAATTCCAGGGCGGCCCTCATTTAGCGTCACGCCCCCCGAATGAGAGTGCATTAGTTCATGGCGGCTATTTGCGCAAATTTTGAAAGCCGAGATGAAATGCTCGACGAGGGTTCTTAGCTTTGGCGGTAAGTCGCCCTTGTCCATCAATTCGCTTAATATATCGAGCCGCGATGGATTACTAAGCCTGTCGAAAAGCGCCAAAACCTGTTGTTCGGACATGCCCGTGATTTGTCCAAATACAGACCGAAACATGTTTTCCAATCGGCCGTAGTTGAGCGCGATGACCCCAAGTGCGAATATGTCTTGGTTTGGCCCCGGCAAATAGGTTGGCCACGGATCAGGATAATCTAGGAAAGACATGGCTACCCCCCGTAAGAAGCCAGTGAAGCGCAAGGAAGCGCAGTCCGTCGAGACGGAGCCCGATGCCTGGGACCGGTTTCAGCGGACCATGGACAAGATAGCGCCGCCGAAGCGGGCGAAACAAAAACCTAAAAAATCCGAAGGCTAACGGCTGCCTTTATTCGGGTCATATTCCCGTTCTTCCGTATGCGGGCACTCTTGGCTGTCACATTTTAAAGTCCGCACCTGAAGACCACCAACATCACCAAAAATCGGGTGTGGCTTGACGCCCACCACCTTCAATTTGCCAGTCTGACAAATGGGGCAGTCCTCTAGCCGCGCCCGTGCCTGTTCCCTTGGGGCTTGGGCATAATCCCGCTTGAAAGGATAGTTTTCATGACTTTCGCTCGCATGAACCTCGGCCTTGCACCGAGGACAGGTAAGCGTGACATCACCATAGAAATTTCCCGTGGTCTGCAAGATAGACTTTTGGCGCTTCTCGTAGCACTGACTGCAAATGCAATGAATCGGGTCGCCCGTTGGCACACTTTCCTTCAACACGTAAGCGTACGCGCCAGTACCGATTTCGGTCAGGCAATACCGCTCCTTCTCGGCTTCCCATGTTTCAAACTGTCGAATTTGTTCTTCAAGCTGGCGTACTCGATCAACCAGTTTCGTCTGGTCCGCATGGGCCGACATAGCGCTAACTTGGGCGGCGATGATTTCTCGCTGGAGTTCAACGACCTTCGTTTGAACTTCGGAACTGACCTTGAGTTTCAGCAAACCTGTCGAGATGTCCACCGCCGCCTTGAGGCTAGCCGCCGCCGCTTGGATCGAGCCCATATCAATCATTTGAAGCCCCCCTATATTTCCTAGCGAACAAACGGAATTTAGCCTGTTTGGTGGTCAGACGCTTAGTTGCGCGCTTCCCCTTCACCAGTCCGCCGATAGGTGAGGCGCTTGCCGGCGATGCCCTTGGCGGCTTCGGTCGCGCGCTCCATGTCGGTCAGGTCGCGACTGTTGTAGCGGAAATCGAATTCGTACAGGTAACGCTGCAAGTGGCGCTCGTTGCAGTGCTGATAGATGCCGCGCATGCCGCGCTTGAAGATCGAGAAATAGCCCTCAATCGTGTTCGTGTGGATCGGGCCTTTGCCGTACTGGCCCTTGGAATGCACCACGTGGCCGTGCGAGGCAAACTCCTTGCCCGCGCGGCGGTAATGATGCGCTTCATCGGTCACGAGATCGCTTTCGCGGCGAAGGTTGGTAAACAGGTATTCGCGGATGGTCCCGATGCGAAGGTCGGGGATATGGATGGCACGGGAGCGCCCGTCACGCTCGACCAGTGCAAACACCTTCATCTTGGAACCTGAGCCGCGACGGCCAACCCATCCCTTGTCGTTATCGAAGTCATAGGTGGTCGGACCAAGGAAGGTTTCATCCACTTCCACGGTCTTACCCTCGCCGCCAAGGGGCGTGTTGTCGGTATCCTGCATGGCCTCGCGGATGCGGTGCGTCATGAACCACGCGGACTTGACCGACACGCCAAGCATGCGGCCAAGCTGGCGGCTGCTCATGCCCTTCTTGGAAGCCGACAGCAGGTAAGTGGCCATGAGCCACTTGGTCAGGGGAATCTTGGAGCGCTCGTACAGGGTGCCGACCGTCACGGTGAACTGCTGGCGGCAATGCTTATCCTTGCACTGGTAGAGCCCGGGGCGATGCGCCTTACCCTGAAGGGCCGTCACGTCCATCGTGCCGCAGTGCGGGCAAACCGGGCCTTCGGGCCACAGGTGGCTTTCCAGCCATTCGCGGGCCTTGGTTTCATCGTGGAAGATCGGGTTGGCGAGGTCGTTCATGACCGTTTCTCCTAAGCTCTTGAGAAACAGCCTATATCACCAGATTTGCTTTGTCAAGGTGAGCATTCCCTATGTTAGTGGGCGATTATATACTTGACGGAAGTTAACCCATGCCTCTACAAGACCAGCGACAGGCCGGCGCTCAGGGTAACGTGGGAATCACCTGCGAGATGATTGAGGCGGGGGTTAATGAGCTATGGGCTAGCGGCCGTTGGGAATACCCGAACCGCGGGATGGATTCGGATTTGATGGCGCGTATTTTGGGGGCTGCGTTTGCATGTGATCCTCGATTTTTCTCGCAAGCTCGCAAATCTCGATAGCTAAACCGCCGAAGTCTTGGCCGAACCTAAAAACCTCAGGCCACGTCCAGCGGATGCCCCGACCGTCGATCGCTGCCACCCATTCTTCCGTGCTCCAAAAATTCGGGAGAAGGAAAATAGCATCTTCGCCTTTGCTCGTTTTGCCTCTCATCGTGGAATAATGAGTTAGTTTATTTCGTATGCCTGATTTCTTGTCGGTGCGGTTGCGGAGATTGGTCCAAGTTTTGAGAATATCTGCGGGCAGAATTCGAAGCTTGCGCGGCTGCATCCGCCATCTGTAAGCGGGCGTTGAAGTTTATAACCGCCAGATACGCACCTCTCGCCGCTGTATTGTTGAGGCTTCCGAACAGGGCGCAGAATACATCGCCCAGGGCATCCTCAACGTGATTCCATCGACTAAGTGCGCCACCGAGACAGCGATCGAACTGGCCTTCATTATCTAATTTTGGATTATCATTATCTGCCATGGCAAAGTCCCCCGAAGATCAGTTGCCAGAAGATGAGGTCGTGAAGCGGCGCGATTCGGCGCTGTTGAACGCGCTGCGCCGGCCCCCCAAGCCCCATGCTGAAATAGTGGGGAAACCGAAACCTAAGGGAAAGAAGAAAACCCCGGCCAAGTGACCGGGTTTCTCATTAGGAGGCTGGAATGGCCGAAGTTTGGTATCCCGAGCCCATTCTGAATGTCAGCACATTCGGTGGCGTTATTGATCTCTGCGATCGCGCCAGCCCTCCGTCAAAATTTGAAGGCTCTGAAGCCCCTGAAGATATTTCACATAAATCTCCGGATGGGCAAAAGGAAGTTCCAGCTTCATCTGGTCTCCCCTGACTTCGATACATATAAATTGCCCATCTGCATCCTTCCCATAGATGAGGCATCCGGCATCCTTCGGAGTAATCCGGATTTGGACAAATATTGCGGCGAGGACGCCGCCTGTTGGAGCGGTAAGGGTAGTTTGCAAGTTGTAAGTGATTTTGCTTTCACCGTTCATAGCTTCCCCCATTTTCTGAGTAAGCCGATAAATCTCCAATACGCACGGAACTGATTACGGGTAATGCGCGACTTCTTAGGAGAGCCCGTAAGTCCGCCGATAGGTCAGGCGCTTGCCTTCGATGTTCTTGAGCGCGGTAGCAGCGCGCTCGGTATCCGTCACCTTGCGGTTGGAATAGCGGAAGTCGAACTCGTTCAGGTAGCGTTGCAGGTGCTGTTCCCCGCAATGCTGATAGACGCCGACCATGCCGCGCTTGAACAGGGCAAAGAAGCCCTCGACCGTGTTGGTGGTGGCGGGGCCGCGCACGTACTCCTTGGCCGAGTGATTGACGGCCTCATGCCCTTTGAACTCCTTGCCGATGGTGCGGTAAATGCCCGCGTCGTCGGTCATTAGGACGGACTTGCGGTCAACGTCCGTGACCAGCGCGTTACGCACGGTCTTGACGGTCAAATCCTTGACCACCTTGGAGCGGGCACGGCCGCCACGCTCGACAACGGTATGGATACGGGCCTTCTTGCCGGGGCCTTGGTTTTCTTCCCAACCATGGGAATTGGAGTACGTATAGCCGCGCTGGCCCCAATAGGTCGCGTCCGCTTCAACGGTCTGGCCTTCGCCGCCCATGGGGCCGGGGCTGCTATCGGCCATGGCCTCACGGATGCGGTGGCACATAAACCACGCCGTCTTGTAGGTCACGCCAAGCATCCTGTGGAGCTGGTGGGCCGACATGCCCTTCTTGCTCGCGCTCATCAGGTGGAAGGCGAGAAGCCACTTGGTCAACGGTATCTTGGAACGCTCGAACAGCGTGCCGACCGTGACCGTGAACTTCATCTTGCAGGACAGGCAGTAGTAGAGGCCCGCCGTCTTGCCCTTCACAGGGCTGGTGCGCTCGACCTCGCCACAGTGGGGACAATGACGACCATCGGCCCAGAGCAGCCCTTCAAGGTGCTCGCGGGCCTTGGTTTCGTCCTGAAAGATGGGGTTCTGTAGGTCCATGGCTTATCTCCTTGATAAGCATAATGAACCGGATAGGAACTTCCGTCAAGTATATAATCGCCATGTTAGTGTAGCTATCGTCGAATTCGTTCGCTGGTGTCCGGACGCCAGCCAAGGGTCCGACAGGCTTTCCGCCCCCTTGGCGGAGGGCCCGTATCGGAGAGTGCGCGGGCGCTTCCCAGCCGGAGGGCTGCGACGTTTCTGCCTCCTCAGGTGCACCTCGGTAAACCGCGTAGCGTCGCAGCAAGGCGGGAGGAAGGCTTAAAAGATGTGGGCGGACTAAACGCTGAAATCCGAACGGGACACCCCGCGGCAGCTCCCCGTACCACCCCTTACCTCCCAGGGATTCCAGGCGCCAAGGTGGTGTTTCAGCGCCGAGGCCCGCGCATGTCCGAACAAGGACGTGCGACCGCGCTCCCGTATCGAAAAGACGAAAGTGAAAACGGCGGATCCCCGAAGGGACCACGCCGTTTCGTTTCGCGCGATTGTATGAGGGCCTACGCGCCCGGGGCGGGCTGGGCGCCGCGCACGAGCTTGCCGGGCAGCGCCCCGGTCGCCTCGCCGTCGCGGTAGACCGGCACGCCGGAGACGATGGTCGCGACGTAGCCCTTGGCGCGCTGCAGCAGCCGTTTGCCGCCGACCGGCAGGTCGTGGACCATGTAGGGCCGCTCCAGCTTCAGATGCTCGAAGTCGATCACGTTGATGTCGGCCTTGTAGCCCGGTGCGATCACGCCGCGGTCGTTGAGTCCCACGAGCTCCGCCGTGTCGTGGGTGGCGCGCTTGATCAGCCACGGCAGGTCGAGCCGGTCGTTGCCGCGGTCGCGCCCCCAGTAGGTCAGCAGGAAGGTGGAGAAGCTCGAATCGCAGATCGAGGCCATGTGCGCGCCGCCGTCGCTGACGCCCACCACCGACAGCGGGTTCTCCATCAGCTCGCGGCAGCCGTCGAGGCTGTAATGGCCGTAGCCGGAGTTGGGCGCGAACAGCATGGCGCGGCCGTCGTCCTCGAGCATCATGTCGTAGGCGACCTCGAACGGGCTGACGCCACGCGCCTTGGCGACGTAGGCGACCGAGCTTTCGCGCGCCGGCGCGTAGTTGGGCGGATTGCCGAGCGGGAACATGTAGTCGAAGTTCTGCGCGCGCTTGATCAGGCCTTCGTCCTCCTGCTCGGCGGTCTCCGACAACAGGCGGCGGCGGAATTCGGGATCGCGGAACGCCGCGACCTTCTTCTCCAGCGACTGGTCGGCGATCGCCTTGAACGAGGGGTGGTAGCAGAACGGGTGGCGCGACATGTCGAGGCCGAACATGGTGCCGAGCGGACGCGGTATCACCTGCGCGCGCATCGGCAGGCCGTCGGCGACGGCGGCCTCCATCATCGCCATGGTGTGGCGCCAGCCTTCGGGATCGCGGATGCGCTGCAGCACCGTGAGCGAGAGCGGCCGGCCCGAGGCCTCGACCATGCCGCGCACGATGGCGAATTCGCGCTCGCGCTCGGCCGGATCGGCGCCGAGGTTGAGGATGATCTGGAGCACGCCCTTGCCGGCATCGGTGAGGCCCTGGGCTACCCCTGCGAGCTCGTCGCCGGTGGCGCCGTGGGACGGGATGAACTCGCCGCGCACGGTGCGGTGGTTGTCCGAAAGCGAGGTGGAGAATCCGAACGCGCCGGCCTCCATGGCCTCGCGCGCGAGGCGGCGCATTTCGGCGATGTCGTCGTCGGTGGCGCGTTCGCGCCGGACCGCGCGCTCGCCCATGACGAACACGCGCAGCGCCGAATGGGGAAGTTGCGCGCACACGTCCATGTCGTGGGGACGGCGCTCGAGTGCGTCGAGGTAGTCCGGGAACGACGACCATTCCCAGGTGAGCCCCTCGCGCATGACGTCGCCGGGAATGTCCTCGACGCCTTCCATCAGCTCGATCAGGGTCTCGCGGTCAGTCTCGCGCACCGGCGCGAAGCCGACGCCGCAGTTGCCCATCACCGTGGTGGTGACGCCCTGCCAGCCCGACGGCAGCAGGTGCTGGTCCCAGATCACCTGGGCGTCGTAATGGGAATGGACGTCGACGAAGCCGGGCGCGACCAGCAGCCCGCGCGCGTCGATCTCCTCGCGCCCGTGCCCGGAGACCTTGCCGACCTCGGCGATCTTGCCGTCCTGGACGGCGACGTCCGCCTCATGGAGCGCACCGCCCCTGCCGTCGGCCAGCGTGCCGCCGCGGATGACCAGATCGTATGCCATGTGCCGTTTCCTCCCGCGCCCCCGCATCGCGGGCGCCTTGTTTTGCCCCATGGTTGGCCATTCCGGCCAAAAGCGCAATGGCCCTTGGACAGGCCCTAGCGGACCAGCAGCACGGCCTTGCCGGTGATGGTGCCCGCCTTGCGCGCCTCCTGGGCCCGGGCGGCCTCGGCGAGCGGGTAGGTGGTGATGGCGGGCGGCCTGAGCTTGCCCGCCGCCACCAGCTCGGAAATGCGGTCGAGATGGGCCCAGTCGCGCCCGACGTTGGGGCGCAGCGGCACCACCGAGGCCGGCGGCTTGAAGCCCTCGGGCCCGCGCGATATCCATACCAGGCGGCCGCCCGGCTTCAGCACGGCGCAGCTCTGCGCCTGGACCGCGCCGCCGACCGTGTCGAACACCACGTCGCAGGGCGGCGCGACCCTGGTGAAATCCTCAGCATCGTAGGTGATCACCCGGTCGGCGCCGAGGCCCGCGACGTAGTCGCGGCGCGCGCCGCGTGCGGTCGCGATCACGGTGGCGCCCGCCGCCTTGGCGATCTGCACCGCCATGGCGCCGACGCCGCCCGCGCCGCCATGGATCAGGATGGTCTCGCCCGCCTTGAGCTTCGCCGTGTCCTCGAGCGACACCAGGGCGGTCAGCGCGCCGAGCGCGACCGCGGCCGCCTCGGCGTGGGTGAGGCCCGCCGGTTTGGGCGCGACGATCGCCGCCTTGATCGCGAGCTTCTCGGCGTAGGCGCCCTCCTGTCCCTGGTCGGTGACGCCGAACACGGCGTCGCCCGGCTTGATGTCGGTCACGCCCGCGCCCAGCGCGGCGACGGTACCCGAGAAGTCGCGCCCCGGGATATGGGGCAGCTTGAGCCACGGCGCGTCGCGGTAGAATCCCTCGCGCACCTTCCAGTCGGCCGGGTTGATGCTGGCGGCGTGGATGTCGACGACGATCTCGCCCGCGCCCGCCGCCGGGTCGGGGACCTCGTCGAGGTGCATGGTCTCCGGGCCGCCGAAACTGTGAATTCGTACCGCTTTCATAATGTCCTCTCCCGCGTGTTTTTCGAAAAATAGCGCCCTTTGCCGTATTGCGCGAATAGTCTCCGCACGCGAAGCCCGGTATCCTCGCGAAAAACAGGAAACACGGGGAGGATCGGCTTGGCCAGGACGGGCGACAGGGTTCGGCTCAGGTTCGCGTGCGGGCTCTACGACCGCATGCTGGCGCTTTACACCAGGGAGGTCGTGCCCGACGGCATCGACCTCGATTTCGTCATCAGCAACTCGCCGCGCGACCTGTTCGACGCGATGGCGCGCGGCGAGGGCTTCGACGTGGCCGAGATGTCGAGCTCGGAATACGTGACGCGCTTCGATGCCGGCAAATGCCCGTTCGTGGCGCTGCCGGTGTTTCCCTCGCGTGTGTTCCGCCACGGCTTCATCACGGTCAACCGCAAGGCCGGGATCGAGACGCCCAAGGATCTCGAGGGCCGGCGCGTCGGCACCCAGATGTACACCCAGACCGCGTCGGTGTGGTCGCGCGGCATGCTGCGCCACGACTACGGCGTCGACCTCGGCACCATCCAATGGGTGCAGGGCGACACCGATCGGCCCGGCAGCCACGGCGCGCCCGACGTCATGCCGCTCCTGAAGCCGGTGCGGATCGAGCCCAATACCACCGACAAGTCCCTCGACCAGCTCCTGCAGGACGGCGCCATCGACGCGCTCATGAGCGCGCGCACGCCGATGTCGCTGGGCCACCATCCCGACGTGCGCCGTCTGTTCCCCGACTATCGCGCGGTCGAGCTCGACTACTACCGCCGCACCGGCATCTTCCCGATCATGCATCTGATCGTGATCCGGCGTGCGGCCTTTGAGGCCCATCCGTTCATCGCCGAAAGCCTCACCCGCGCCTTCACGGCGGCCAAAGACCGGGCGGTGGCGCGCCTGCGCGCGCGCGGCGGCACGCTGCCGTTCATGCTGCCGTGGATGAAGGCGGAGGTCGAGGAGATGACCAAAGTCTTCGGGCCGGACCCGTGGCCCTACGGCATCGCCCCCAACCGCACAACTCTGGAGGCGCTCGTCGCCTATCTCCACGATCAGGACATGATCTCGCGGCGGATTCCTATCGAAGAGCTGTTCATCCTGCCATGACGGTGCCGGTCCTGATCGCGGGCGCGGGCCCGGTCGGCCTCGCGCTCGCCATCGAGCTCGGCCGCCTCGGCGTCCGCTGCCTGCTGGTGGAGAAGCGCGACGGCACGGTAAGCGTGCCGAAGATGAGCCAGGTGAGCGCGCGCAACATGGAGTTCTGCCGCCGCTGGGGCATCGCCGAGCGCGTGCGCACTGCGGTCTGGCCCGAGAGCCACGCGCTCGACTTCGTCTACATGGCGTCTCTCACCGGGCCCGAGCTCGCACGCCTCAAGGTGCCGTCCTACGCCGCGCGCGGCAGGCTCGACTTCACCCCCGAAGGCCCGTGTCACTGCCCGCAGATCTACTTCGACCCGATCCTCGCTGACCACGCCCGCAAGTATCCCGGCGTCGAACTCCGTTATGACACCGCGCTTGAAAGTTTCCGCCAGGATGCGAACGGCGTGACGGCGGTGCTGCGCGACATGAACACGGACCGCACCGAAGAGGTGCGGGCGCATTACCTGGTCGGCTGCGACGGGCCCGGCGGTGTGGTGCGCGAGGCGCTCGGCATCGGCCTCGGCGGGCGCGGGGTGGTGGCCCACAGCATCAACATCTTTTTCCGCTCCCCCGAGCTCGCCTCACTCCACGACAAGGGCTGGGCGCGCTTCTACCGGCCGATCGACGCGACCGGCTGCTGGTCGGAAATGATCGCCATCGACGGGCGCGCGTTGTGGCGCCTTACCGTGTTCGACGATCCCGCGCCCGGCTTCGATGCCGAAGCGGCGCTCACGCGCGTGGTGGGCCGCCCGTTCCCCCACGAGATCATCTCGGTGCAGCACTGGGAGCGGCGCGACTACGTCGCCAATTCCTACGGCGCGGCCCGGGTGTTCATCGCCGGCGACGCCGCGCACCAGTGCTCGCCGACCGGCGGGCTCGGCATGCATACGGGCGTGGAGGAGGCGATGAACCTCGCCTGGAAGCTCGATGCCGTGGAACGGGGCTGGGGCGGGCCCAAGCTGCTCGCGTCCTATCAGGCCGAGCGGCGCCCCATCGCGCTCCGCAACGTGACGCTGGCGACCCGCGCGTTCGACACCATCGCCGCGATCCCCGGCATCGGCGCGGCGGCGGCCGCGCTCGCGGGGAGGCGCGACGCCGCCGCGCTCGCCCATGTGCGTGGGCAAATCAACACGTTCTCGGTGGGCGACGGGCTCAAGCTCCAGTACGCCTACGAGGGCTCGCCCGTGTGCGTCGCCGACGGCAGCCCGCCGCCACCCGACAGCGAGCGTTTCGTGCCTTCGGCGCGGCCCGGCACCCGCGCGCCCCATGCCTGGCTCGCCGATGGGCGCTCGATGCTGGACCTGTTCGGCGACGGCTTCGCCCTGCTGCGCCTCGGTGCCCGCGCGCCCGACGCGGCGGCCCTGCGGGATGCGGCACGGGCCCGCGGCGTGCCGGTGACCGAGGTTGCGATAACCGATCCCGCAATCGCGGAGATGTACGGCGCGGCGCTGGTGTTGGTGCGCCCCGACGGACACGTGGCCTGGCGCGGGGACGCCTGCCCTCCGGACGCCGCGGCGGTGGTCGACCAGGTGCGCGGCGCGGCATAATGGCGTGCTTGCTCCGCTCTCCGCCGCTGCCTTTAATGGGCCGAACGAAAGCGAACCGAAAGCGCAAGACGGGGGTGGGGATGGCGACATCACGGACGAGCGGCGGTTACGACGCAATTCCTGCGGGCTGGGAGGCCGATCACGTCGCGCCGATCGGCTATTCCGACCTCGACGGGCGGCGCGGCGCCTTCAAGATTGCGGTGACCGAGCGCGGCGGCCGCTGGTACCTCTACCTCGGCCACCTGTGGCACCGGGGCTGGAGCATCCTCGACGTCACCGATCCCGAGCGCCCCGAATATCTCAGGTTCATCCCGGGTCCCGACAACACTTGGACCATCCAGGTGACGCTCCACGGCGATCTCATGCTGACGGCGGTGCAGCGGATGGCGCCGGCCTGGGGCGGTGATCCGGCGCGGCCGTTCGAGGAAGGCGTGATCCTGTGGGACATCGCCGACCCGGTGAACCTGCGCGAGGTCTCCCGCTGGCGCACGGGTTCGACGGGCACGCATCGCAACATCTATCCCGGCGGCGCCTATGCCTATCTTTCGGCGGCGGCGCCCGGTTTCTCGAACCGTATCCTGACGACGCTGGACGTTTCCGACCCGGCGCACCCGCGCGAGGCCGGGCGGTTCTGGCTGCCGGGCCAGAAGGAGGGCGAGGCGAAGCCCGCCGACGGGCCGCTCGGCTTCCACGGCCCGCTCAACGTCGGCGCCGACGGCGCCACCGGTTACCTCGGCTACGCGCCGGCGGTGCTGATCCTCGACATCCGCGACAAGGCCGACATGAAGGTGATCGGGCGGCTCGACATGGCGCCACCGTTCGGCGACGGCCATTCCGGCCCCCAGGCGCTGCACACGGTGCTGCCGCTGCCGGGACGCGACCTGTTGCTGGTGTCCTCCGAGGCTCATGCCGAGGGCTGCGACGCGGAGCCCTGGCAGTACGTCGCCGTGATCGACATCAGGGATCCCGCCCGGCCGCGCCTGATGTCGTTCTTCCCCGAGCCCGAGCCCCCCGCCGGCGCGCCGTGGCGGCACTTCTGCGAGAAGGGCGGGCGTTTCGGTCCCCACAACACCAACCAGGAGCAGCACAATCCCGCCGTCGAGCGGCAGGGCAACCTCGTCTACTACACCTGGTTCAACGCGGGCCTGCGCATCTTCGACGTGGCCGATGCCCGCCGTCCGCGCGAGGTCGGCTGGTTCGTGCCGCCCCAGCCCACCGAGCGCGCGGGGCCGATGCCCCGCTCCTGCCTCGTCACCCAGACCGAGGACGTCGCCGTGGACGCGCGCGGCAACATCTACATCACCGACAAGCAGTGGGGCCTGTTCGTGCTGCGCTACCGCGGCTGACGTCGCGGCCGGCGCGTCAGCCGAGGACCTTACGCACGCCTTCCGCGATGCGCCCGGCGTCGGGCGTCACAAAGGCCTCGAGCGGTGCGCTGTAGCCGACTGGCACGTTGGGCCGGGCGACCCGGACCGGCGGCGATTTCAGCGCGACGCCGGCCTCGGCCACGGTGGCGATGATCTCGGCCGCGATGGAGCACGTGCTGCTGGCCTCGTCCACCACCACCAGCCGGCCGGTACGGGCGGCGGAGGCGCAGATCGTGTCGCGGTCGAATGGCACGATGGTGCGGGGATCGACCACCTCGACCTCGATGCCGTCCTTGGCCAGTGCCGTGGCGGCGTCCAGCGCGCGCTGCACCATCAGGGAGGTCGCCACCACGGTCGCGTCCTTGCCCTTGCGCTTGATGTCGGCCTTGCCGAATGGCACCGCGAAATCACCATCGGGCACGTCCGCCTCGAGGGCGAGCAGCTTGGTGTGATTGATGACCACGGTCGGGTTGGGGCTCTTGAAGGCGGTCCTGAGCAGCCCCTGGATATCGGCGGGCGAGGCCGGCAGCACCACCTGCAGGCCGGGGCAGTTGGCGTACATCGACTGCGGGCTCTGGCTGTGCTGGACGCCGCCGCCGCCGCGAATGCCGGCGAACATGTGAAAGATCACCGGCACCGTCATCTGGCCGCCCGACATGAAGTGCGCGTTGGCGGCCTCGTTGACGATCTGGTTCCACGCCTCGAACGCGAAGGTGGAGGTGCCGAAGTTGACGAACGGACGCAGGCCCGCCATGGCCGCGCCGGCGCCGAGCGAGGCGATGGCGCTCTCGGAGACCGGAGGCTGCAGGATGCGGTCCTTGAACGTGGTGAAGAAGGTCTTCTCGGTCTCGGGCCTGAGCCCGCGCCCCATGGCGAAGGACGGGCCGATCACGCGCACCGTGGCATCGCTCTCCATGCTTGCGATGATGCCGTCGACCATCGCCTGGAGGTAGGTTTTCCTGGGCATCGTTCGTCCTCCGCTCAGGCGAACGCGCCGAGGACGGCGCTTTCCGGGTTGGGATAGGGGCTCGCCTCGGCGTAGGCACGCGCGGCGGCCATCCGCTCGGTGACGCGCGCGTCGATCGCCAGCACCTCGTCGCGGGTGAGCGTCTTGTCGCCCGTGAGCTTCTTGGCGTAGAGCCGGATCGGATCGTGGTCGCGGATCCAGTCGGCGTGCGGCCCCGCGATCCTGGCCTCGTCCCAGGCCAGGGCGATGTCGGTCACCCCGGTGACGAACTCGGGCTTGGCCTGGTGCGAGCCGGGCCAGCGCTCGATGCGCGCCTCCAGGAACAGGGGCCGGCCCTTGCGGACCCGCGCGATGGCGTTCTCTGCCAGGGCGCGGACCGCCTCGACGTCGCCGCCGTCCACGGTCTCAATGTCGATGCCGAGCGCGCGCGGCACGTCGGAGAGCCGTTGCGCCGCGAGCCGCGAGGTCTCGTGGGCGCCCTCCTTGCTGTTGTTCTCGCACACGAACAGCACCGGCAGGTCGTATTGCGAGGCGAAGTTGAGCGCCTCGTAGGCGATGCCCTCGTCGAGCACGCCGTCGCCGAAGAACGCGACGCTGATGTTGTCGGTGCCGAGCTCGCGCACCGCGTAGCCGCCGCCGATGGACAGCCCGATGCTGCCGCCCACCATGGCCGAGGTCGACTGGAACCCGGCGGCCTTGTCGCACAGGTGCCAGGTGCCGCCGCGCCCGCCGTTGAGGCCGCCCGCGCGGCCCATGATCTCCGCCAGTGCCTTGCCCGGGTCCGCGCCGCGCGCGATCAGGTGGCCGTGGTTGCGGTGGGTGGTATGGGTGAGGTCGCCCTTCCTGAGCAGCCCGATCACCCCGGCGCCGGTCGCCTCGTGGCCGATATAGAGGTGGTTGCGGCCGATGTCCTTGTGGTCGGCGGCGGCGTGGATGATCATTTCCTCGAACCGCCGCATCAGCAGCATCCGTTCGAGCAGGGCGACGCGCTGGTCGCGGTTGGGCTGTTCCGCCATGGTTCCCCCCTGTTTCGTTCTTGTCCCGCCGGTGGTCCGGCGCCGGGCCTGGCCCGGTTGTCCCCATAGTTACGACAGATCGGCGTGGAAATGAAGAAGAGCGCTTTCGGTCGGCTTTCGGGGGCTGAAAAAGGCTTGGACGACGGGCCCCGAACGGTCATAGTGCGCTGGTTCGCGGCGCCGTGGGGCCCCCGAGAGGGGAGGCGACATGAACGCGGCCACCCATGGGGGGTGATATCCGGGGCCGAGTCGACGTGGTCAATACCGAAGCCGTATCCGAACTGCTCGAGCATCTGACGCGCCGGCTGTACGGCGGGTCGTTTGCTGCGGGCCTCAACCCGGCCCAGTGGAACCTGATCCGCTATCTTGCGCGCAGCAACGAGTCCGTGCGCACGATCACGGCCTTCGCGCGATTCCACGCGACCACGCCGAGCTCGGCATCCCAGACCGCCAAACTGCTCATCACCAAGGGCTTCGTGGAAGCCTCTACGTCCCAGTTCGACCCGCGCTCCAAGCGGCTCGACCTGACGGAGGCGGGGCGGTCGCTGCTGGCCCATGATCCGCTCGGCGGCATGTCGGCGCTGCTGGCAACGGTCGACCCGGCCAAGCTCGGGGCCTTCGCCGAAGTCATGGAGGTGCTGGTACGCCACGCCTTCGGGGACAATGCGGTGGAAGGCCCAAACGACGGAATGGAAGTCAGGCCCCGTCCCCGGGACGGTTCGGGCAGACCGCGTTGATGGCGCCCGCCAGGTCGGCGCGGGTGAATGGCTTGTAGAGGACGGCATCGGCGCCGAAGGCCTCGGTCAGCTTGAGCCCGATCGGCGCGGGCAGCGCCTGCGAGCCGCCGGACATGGCGATGATAGCGCACCCGGGCTTGGCCGCCCGCGCCGCCCGCACCAGTTCCACGCCGTCGACCTCGGGCATGATCACGTCGGTAAGCAGGACGTCGAAGTCGCCATCCCGAACCGCTTTGAGGGCACCGTGTCCCGCCGGCACTTCCAGGGATTCGAAGCCGATGGACCTGATCATGTCCGACAGGACCGACCTCAACGCCTTGTCGTCGTCGATCACCAGTATTTTCATCGTCGCACCTTCTACGGACTGTTGTGTCGCCTGCGGTCGAGCGCGTCCCTGACGCGCCGGATGAGGTCGTTGCGTTTGTAGGGCTTGGTCAGGATATCGGCGTCTTCGCCCAGCGTCGCGGCGTGTGCTGCCGCCCGCTCGGTGTATCCCGAGGTGAACATCACGGCGATGTCGGGCCGCATCTGCACAACGATTTCGGCGAGTTGCCGGCCGTTGATGCTGCCCGGCAGGACGATGTCGGTGAACAGGAGGTCGATCTGCCCGCCGCCGGCCAGCCACTGCAGCGCGGCGGTGGAATCGCCCATCGTGACGACGCGGTAACCGTGCCCTACCAGGAGCACTTCCACGGAATGACGGACGAGCTCGTTGTCCTCGACCACCAGGATGCGTTCGCCCCTGCCGGCGTATTCGCCGCGGAGTATCGGCTCCTCGCTGCTGACGGGCGTGGTATCGGAAACCGGCAGCAGCAGGCGGATGGAGGTACCCTTGCCTACTTCCGAATAGATCTTGGCGTGGCCGCCGAGCTGCTTGGCGAGGCCGTACACCATGCTGAGGCCGAGGCCGGTGCCCTTGCCCTGTTCCTTGGTGGTGAAGAACGGATCGAAGGCCCGCTGGACGACCTCGGGCGCCATGCCGCACCCCGTGTCGGTCACGGCGATCTGGATGTAGCGTCCCGGCCCGACTTCCTCGAATCCTGGAGATGTCTCTTCCCCGATCACCGCTTCCGAGGTTTCCACGATCAGCTTGCCGCCGTCGGGCATGGCATCGCGCGCATTCACGCACAGGTTCAGGATCGCTGCTTCGAATTGCGGCTTGTCTACCATCGCCGCCGGAAGCTCGGGCGTGAGCGCGATGACGAGCTCGATGTCCTCGCCGAGCAGACGCCGGACGAAAGTGAGGGTGTTCTCGACCAGCTGGTTGATGTCGGCCGGGACGACATTAAGCGGCTGACGCCGCGCGAAGGCGAGGAGGTAGCGCGTGAGCTCCGCCGCACGATCCGCGGCGAGGGTGATGGACTGGGTATATTTTTTCACTTCGGGCATGCCCTCAGTGTGGTCGGAGAGCATCTCGATGCTGGCGATGATCACCTGAATCAGGTTGTTGAAGTCGTGGGCGATGCCGCCGGTGAGCTGGCCGATGGCTTCCATCTTCTGGGAATGGGCCAGTTTTTCCTCGGTCCTGAGGCGCTCGGTCACGTCGCGGATGGAGGCCACGAAAGCGGATTTGCCCTGCCAGTCGATCGTTGCGACCGTCATCTCGGCGTGCCGTTTTTCCCCGTTGCGCAGGAACTCGAACCGCTCGTTCCTGTTCTCATTGATCGGGAACTCCGTGGGCCGGCCGACGATCTGCATGCGCGTCTTGCCGAACATCTCCTCTGCGGCGTCGTTGATGAACTGGACCATGCCGTCGCCGTCCAGCACGACCACCGCGTCGGGGTCGACGTTGACCAGTTCCTCGATCTGGTGCTGGTACTTCTGCACTTTCATCTTCTCGACCGCGAACAGGACGGCGCGGGCCAGCAGCTGGACCGCCGGATCGTCCTTGCCGATGAAGTCCTGCGCGCCGGCTTCGAGCGCGGTCTGCCGCACGTCGGGATTGACGTCACCCGACAGCACGACGATGGCGATGTCGGGCTGGATGGCGCGAATGCGCCGTAGTGTCTCGACACCCTGGGAATCGGGCAGGTTGAGGTCGAGCACCACGGCATCGGGATGCAGCGCGGGAATCTGTCCGAGGGCGTCCTCGAGACTGGTCGCCACCGATACCTCGAAATCGTAGCCGGGCAGGGTCGAAAGCCGCTCGGTGGTGAGCTCGGCGTCGCCCGGCTCGTCCTCGACGATCAGCAGGCGGCACCTGGCCGGCATGCCGGACGACGTGGTCATTTGGCAGCACCCGCCACGCCCGGCAGGCATGCCGCGTGGAACCAGAAGTCCTCCAGGCTGCGCATGATCTTGCGGAACGCGCCGTAGTCCATCGGCTTGATGACGAAGCAGTTGGCGCCGAGCGCGTAGCTCGCGTGTATATCCGATTCCGCATCGGAGCTTGACAGGACGATCACCGGGATCTCACGGAGCTCGCCGTCCTCCTTGATCCGTCGCAGCACTTCCCGGCCGTTCAGTCGCGGCAGGTTGAGATCGAGCAGGATCAGGTCCGGGCGCGGGACATCCGCATGGAGACCGCGCTGGTTGAGCGCATCGAGCGCATCGATGCCGTCGGTGGCGAGGTGGAGGCCGACGTCGTGCTGGCTGTCTTCGAACGTTTCCCGTGCCAGGTCCATATCCGCGGGATTGTCCTCGATCAGCAGGATATTCACGGCATTCATGACGGATCTCCTGATAATTCAACGGGTAAGGAAAGAAAAAACGTGGTGCCTTCGCCGGGCTTCGACCTGAACCAGATGCGCCCGCCGTGCCGTTCAGCGATCTTCTTCACGATGGCGAGCCCTATGCCGCTGCCTTCGTATTTATCGCGAGTGTTGAGACGTTGGAACATCTGGAAGATGCGCTCCGCATGCTGCTCGTCGATGCCGATGCCGTTGTCCTTGACGGCGAATACCCACGAGCCGTTCTGCCGCTCGGCGGAGATTTCGACCCGGGGTGGCGCGTCGCCCCGGAACTTGAGGGCGTTGCCGATAAGGTTCTGCACCATCTGGGCGAACTGTCCCTCGTCGATGACGATCGTCGGCAGCTCGCCGTATTCGACTTCGGCGCCGCTCTCGATGATCGACAACCGGTGGAGGCCGAGAATTTTCCTTACCACGACGTTGGTATCGACCGGCTTCGGCGAGAGCGCGGTACGGCCGGCACGTGAATAGGCAAGAAGATCGCCGACCATCTCCTGCATGCGCTTTGCGCCTTCGGCGGCATAGCCGATGTAGCGGTCGGCCCTCTCGTCGAGCTGGCCGCGGTAGCGCTCCGCAAGAAGCTCGGTATAGCTCGCCACCATGCGAAGCGGCTCGCGCAGGTCGTGGGAGGCAACGTAGGCGAACTGCTCAAGATCGGTGTTGGAGCGTTCGAGTTCCTGCTTCTGTTCCAGGAGCGCCCGTTCCGCCGCCTTGCGTCGGGTGATGTCGGCGACGACGCAGATCACCATGACGCCCTCGCGGCCCACGGTCGGGCTCAGGCTTATCTCCACCGGAAAGGTCGAACCGTCCTTGCGCCGTCCCTGGAGGTCGCGGCCTTCGCCCATGAGCCGGCTTTCCGGCGCCAGGGCGTACTGCTGGCGGAACCTGGGGTGCTCGGTGCGCGCATCGGTTGGCACCAGTATTTCGACCGGTTGCCCGAAAATCTCCTCGCGGCGATAGCCGAACATGCGTTCCATGGCGGAATTCACGAGCTGGATGGCGCCCTGCTCGTCGGTCAGGATCACGCCGACGGGGCACGCCTCGATCACCATGCGGAATTGCGCCTGGATACGGCGCTGCTCGGTGATGTCGCGTGCGATGGCCGAAGCGCCGGCGATGTTTCCGGACGACGGATCACGCACGGGCGAAACGGTGAGCGAGACGTCGAGGCGGTGGCCCGTCTTGGTGATCCGTTGGGTGACGAAATGCTGGACGGATTCGCCGGCGGCGATGCGCCCCAGGATGTCGTCGGTCTCGGGCCGCCGCTCCTCGGGCGTGATCAGGTTGATGCTCCGGCCGATCGCCTCGCTCGCGGAATAGCCGTAGAGCCGTTCTGCGCCTCGGTTCCAGCTTGTGATGGTGCCGTCGAGGGTCTTGGTCAGAACGGCATCGTCGGTGGATTCGATGGCGGACGTGTAGAAACGTTCACGGTCGATGTATTGCTTCAGTGTTTGGGCCAGGACGCCGACCTCCGCTGTCGCGTTGACGGGAAGCTCGGGCGGCCTGCCGGCGGAAACGTTGGAGACGGAGTTGGTGATCTGGCGCAGTGGTGCGGTCAGTCCGTGGCCCACCGCGAGTGCGACAACGATGGCAATGAGGGCGACACCGCCGCCCGCGATCAGGCTCGATCGGTTGATGGCAACCGCCGGTTCCAGGGCCGCATCCAGCGGCAGCATCTCGACGACCGAGACACGCGGTCCCCGGGCAAGATGGAACGAGGTGACGGCGGCGATCATGTCTCCCCCGGCCGTGTCGTCCAGGACCGTGTCGATGGTGCCGGAGGCGGGGATCGTGTTGGTGAGCGCCGGAAAGTCCCCTTGGATCCGGGCGCGATGGCCGAGATCGAAGCCGAATTCGCGTGCCCTGTCGGGGTGGACGAGATAGTCGCCGCTGTCGTTGACCACAAAAACCTCGCGCCCGGGTTCGGCGCTCTCGCGCAGCCGGTCGAGGGCGCGGGCCATGTCCACGTTGATCACCAGCACGCCGGCCACTTTCCCGTCGTCGTCCGTGACGGCCGTCGCCGCACGCAACACGGGCACGTGCGGTACCTCGATCCGGTCGTGTTCCTGGTTGAGATCGATCGGTGACAGGTAGACCTGCCCTGGCGGGGTGCCGAGTCCGGCCTTGAAGTAATCGCGTGAGCCTTTGTCCTGGAGCTCCTGTTCCGGAACGGTACGGATCGCCCCGCTTGGTCCCGACCTGTCCACGCGGACGATCTCGCGTCCGTCCGGCCCGAGATAGCGGAACTGCAGGTAGCGCGGGGTAGCATGGAGATCGGCCTCGAAGCGGTCGGCGAGCTGGTGCCGCCACGCGGCCTCGTCGAGGCCGGTCTCCGGGTCCCGTCCGCCGGCACGCCGGGCCCGCGCGATTCCGGCCAGTGCCGCTTCGCCGCGGGCGGCGAGCACCGCCGCAACGGTATCGCCGACGTAGGACGTGAGCCCTGCGGCAAGGCGCTGGGTTTCCGACCGAAGCTGCTGGTGGGCATCGGCGACCGCGATGCCTCTGACCGTATGGGAGTTCAGGATTGCGATCACGCCGGCGGAGACGACGACAAGCAAGACCATCGTCGCGGCAAGCCGCGTCGACAAGGTCAGACCCCGAAAGGCGTGCTTTTCCCCGCGCATGGCTGGATCGGTGGGCCTCCCCGAGTGGTGCCGGCAATTTAGCCGACCATTATTCTTACTTTACTAGCCTCAAGGTTGAATACCGGCGGGAAAGCAAGCCGAACATTGTGCCGTTCCCCCGAGTCGGACAGGTCCGACCCTCCGCTGATGGTCGTTTCAGATGTAGCCAAAACGGCGTGTAAAATCCATTAAATACCGACTTTTAAATACCCGCAACGTATTAACATCGTTAACAATTATTAGAATTCTTCGAAAATTCGTAATAGCCAAGTATATCGGTGGGAAATGCCCGTCGACTATCATCCGCCGTTCGTGAATGCCGGCGGGAGCGCATGCCGTGCGCCCGGATGGGGCGATACATGGACCGATTGCCTGCCTTCCCTTTATCGTCGCCATGCCGCAGCAGGTGCCTCGGCAATCGCAGCACCGGGGCTGGCGCTGCATGAAAGCTCGGATAAGATGGTAAACAGTAGCTCCCGAATGGGAACCGGGAGCCTGTCGGTACAGGTATGACCCGGGAAGCCGTCTACGTTTCGTTCCAGCGCATTCGACTGCCGTCGGAGAACAGGTTCTATGAAAGTTCGATTTGCCGTGCCCGCGTGTGGGGCTGCCGTGATGCTGTTGCTCACGGGGTGCAGCCTTTTCGACCGCTTGGGGGGCGAGCCGGCGGCACCGGGCACGGTTCCCGAGAAGCCGGCGAGCCCGGGAACGGCCGGCAGGGTCGGAGTCAGTGCCAAGACCGTCGTCGGGCGTGACGAGAGCGGCGTGACCCACCTGCTGGGACGCCCTGGTACCGTACGCAACGAGCCACCGGCGATGGTATGGCAATATGCCGGAACCGATTGCAGGTTCGATGTGTTCTTCTATTTCGATGTGGGGAACAAGGATTTCCGGGCGCTGGCCTACAAGTTCACCCCGGAACAGAAGGACGCGTCCGCGGAACGCCTCTGCCTTGCCAGCATCAGGAAGGACAAGTCCCGGTGAGGGGTCGGATGGCGGCCATGGCCCATATTGCGCTCGTTGACGACGACGACCTGTTCCGCGAATCCGTGGAGCAGAACCTGCGCGATTCCGGATTCGAGGTCGCGAGCTACGACCGCGGCCAGGCCTTTCTGGAATCCCTGTCCCAGGGCGAGACGTTCGACCTGATCCTGCTCGACTGGAAGATGCCGGGCTTGTCGGGGATCGAGGTTCTGCGCCAGTTGCGCGATGATGCCATCGCCACACCCGCCATCTTTCTCACGGTGCTGTCCGATCAGGTCTATGAGGAAGCGGCGCTCGCGACCGGCGCCGTGGATTTCGTGGAGAAGTCCCGCAGTTTCCACATCCTGCGCCGGCGCATCGACCTGATTCTCGCGGGCGCCAAGGGCGGCGAGGGCAACGGCGCCGACCGGCCACCCGAGCGGCTGACGATCGGCGCTCTCGAGCTCAACCCGGCCTCGAGCCGGGCCTATTGGCGGGGGGGCGAGGTGCCGCTTACGCTCGGCGAATTCCAGATCGTCCATGCGCTCGCGAGCCGTGCCGGCGAAGACCTGCGCTACCGCGACTTGTATGACCACGTCCGGGGCGAAGGTTTCGTCGCGGGCGTCGGGCCCGAGGGGTACAAGACCAACGTCCGGACCTTCGTCAAGCGTATCCGGCAGAAGTTCCGTGACGGCGACGCCGATTTCGACCAGATCGAGAACTACCCCGGCTTCGGTTACCGCTGGCGCGATGACGAATGACCAACGCCCCCGCGCGAGACGCCTGTTCAGCGCCGTGAACTCGCTCGCCACCAAGGCAATACTGCTGGTGGCCATCTTCATTGCCTGTCCCCTGATTGTCTATGTCGAGCTCAGGGCCGCCGACCAGGAGAAATCCCAGCTCCTGGTACAGAGCGTGCAGGAACAGGGCCGCCTGCTGGCGCTCGCGCTGACGCCGTCCCTCAGGCGCTTTGGCGAGGGGCGGACGCCGGCGCTGCAGAAGGAGCTGTCACACATCGTCACCGGCGCGACCAAGGTCAAGGTGCTGTTCCGCCCCGACAAGAGCCGGGACACCAAGGGCTTCTTCTACGTCGCGTCGTGGCCCGAGGTTTCCTCCGCCTATATCGACGCGGAGCGCAAGTTTCTGGTCGAGACCGGTCTTCTCGACCAGTTGGGCAATTCCTGCGGTGGCAACCGTGCGCTGGCATTGCGCTATACCAACCCGGCCGGGGAATGGGAGCTGCTCTCCTCGATCACGCCGGTCCACACCCGGGCCGGATGCTGGGTCGTGCTGACGTCGATCGGCGGCGCCGACGGCGCCGGGATCAGCATCGGCCAGCCGTATTGGGAAAGCCCGGAAGTCAAGTTCGCCGCGGCGATCTACGTGATCATGGCGGTGCTGACCCTGTCCCTGTTCATCGGCGTGTGGCGCAGCCTGCGCCGCTTCGCGCAACTGGCCAAGGACATCGCGACTCGTGGCCACAGGCGCGGCTCGTTCGTGGCGCTCAACCGGGTTCCCGAGCTCGGCGGCGTAGCGGGTGAATTCGACCGCATGGTCGACGGGCTCGGCGCGTCGGCCAAGGCGATCCGCGAGGCGGCCGAGGAAACCGCCCATGCCTTCAAGACCCCGATCGCCGTCATCGCCCAGTCCATGGAGCCGCTCAAGCAATCGTTGTCGCCGCAGGACGAGCGCGCGCGGCGCGCCCTCGATCTGGTCGAGCGGGCGACGGAACGCCTCGACGCACTGGTGGGTGCCGCCCGCCACATGGATGAGGCGATCGCCGATCTGATCAGCCCGCCGCGCGAGCGCGTCGAGCTGTCGCGCCTGCTCACCGGCATGATCGCCGGGTACATCGAGAGCGCAGCCCTCGGCAATGTCGCGCTCAGCGCCGCCGTCGAGCCCGGCATCGCCGTCGCCGCGAGCGACGACCTGATGGAGGTCACGGTCGAGAACCTGCTCGACAACGCGGTCTCGTTCTCGCCGCCCCATGCCGACGTCATGGTGACGCTTTCGCGCGAGAACGGGGAGGCGGTGCTGGCAATCGCCGACCGGGGGCCGGGGGTAGAGACCGGTAACATGGAGCGGATTTTCGATCGCTATTTCTCCGATCGCGGTCCGCGCCATCCCGCCCCGGGTGAGAACACGGATGGCGGCGGTGCCCATTTCGGCATGGGGCTCTGGATCGTGCGCCGCAACGTCGAGGCGATCGGCGGCCGGGTGTATGCCGAGAATCGGCCGGGCGGCGGGCTCAAGGTCGTCATTCATCTACCGATCTACGTTTGATTTCAGCGTATTAGGGCATTTCCCCCGGGTGCCCGCCGGCGGCTGATGTCACAGCTTTGCCCCAACCATGTCGCACCCATGTTCCCGGCCCTCTGCCTAGGCTGAAGCTGTATTTCGCCGGGGGGTCCGGTACTCCCCGGAACGCAAGGAGACAGCGCCATGGCTCAGGCCCAGCTTCGTTCCGCCCGTCCCGCCACCATCGAGCACGCCCGCGCCGGTCGCGAGCGGCACGATGCCGGCGGCGAGTATCTCGATGCGCTGCAGCGCATGGTCGATCTGCTGCGCTTTTCGCGGATCCGGCTGACGGCGCTCCGGGTGTGCGTCCGGGGCGTCGGCTGCGGCTTTGCCGAACTCCTGGTACGACGCGCCCTCGGCCATCTCGGATACGCCGGCATGCTGGGCGACGGCGACGTCGTCTTCGTCCATGTCGCCGACTTCGGGGTGCGCAACGAAGAGCTTCATGACTACGCCGTGGAGCGGGAGCTGATCGGACTCCTGTCGCGCCAGCTTGCCGATCTTTCGGCAAACGGCCCGCGCGTTACCGTGGAAATTTCCGTGGCCCACATCTGGTCCGACGAGATTTGCAACGCGCGCGGCTTCGTCGCGTTGCTGAAGCGTCTCGTGCCACGCACGGACATCGTTCTCCCGGGCACGCACCAGGCGCCGCCTCGCGTCAATTCCGCCGACGCCCGGTTCAACGTTCATGCCGTGGCCTAGCGGGCCCGGGCGGCGCGGGAAGAAGAAGCAGGGGCGGCCGTCCCGGAACAAGAATCGAATGCGGAACCGCAGTGAACATCTGGGACAAGAATGATGCCGGCTCACATCTGCCAGTGGCGGTTCTGCGGAAAGGCGCGGTGATGACGCTTTTGGCTGCGACCCTTGCCCTGGGTGGCTGCGCCGGGGCCGGTCTGACGGTCCTCGGCGCGGGCGCCGGGGCCGCGGCGGGCGCCGGCGTGGACTACACCCTCAACGGAATCGCCTACAAGACATTCACGGCCTCGGCCGATGACGTCCATCGCGCGACGCGAAACACGCTCGGGCGCATGGGCATGAAGATCGCCGACGACCGGAAAACCAAGGAAGGCTTCAGCCTCCACGCGGTCGCCGAGGACCGCAATATCTACATCGACCTCGAGCACGTGACGGGCCGGACCACCCGCATGCGGGTCGACGTCGACAAGGGCGACATCTTCAAGGATCGCGCGACGGCGACCGAGATCATCGTCCAGGCGTCCTATGTCCTCGACCGCCAGTTCGCTCACAGATAGCCAAAGAAACCAAATCCGTTCTCGTGTGCATATTCACTGGAGGCAAATCATGATCGAAGGGGCGAAGATCGTCGCAAGAACGGTACCCGCCGCAGCCGTGGCCCTGCTGGCCGCCATTCTGCTGGTTGGGGCCGCGCAGGCGGCGGACGTCGGGGCGGCGAGCCGCGATGCAACATTCGCGGCGCTTTCTCCGGGCAACCAGATCATCGCGCGCGCGCTCTACGATGCGCAGCGGCCCGGCCCCGGCAGGACCGGCGCAACCGCGCTCTGGAGCCTCGACCGGATCGCCGCGGCCGAGGGCGACGGCTGGGGAGCGGTGTTCCGGCGGATGAAGGCCGCCGGCCTGATCTCCTCGCGAAGCCTGGGTCAGGTCGTCAACGCCTATCAGGCGACGCGCCCGATGGCGCCGTTCGCGCCATCCCACGACAGCCTCTTCGTGATCACCAGCGGCAGCAACCAGTCGTCGGTCATCACCCGCCCGGCGCGCGTTGACGACCGTGCCGACCGGGCCGTCGTCGCGACCGCGAGCGGCCGGAGCGGCGACGCGAGCGGCGGATCCGCCAACGAGAATTCCGGAACTTCCAACGACAACGGCGCCGCCAATTCGTCCTTCGTCGGCGATGCCGCTGTCGCGACCGGCGCCCCATCCGCCGGTCAGGGGGGTGGCATCGGCAGCGGCCACGGCCACGGTCGTAGCAGGTAACACCCCGCCCAGGCCCCCGGGGGCATCCCCACGCGGATACCTCCCTCCGCGCCCCGGGGCCTGGGCCTTCCCTTCAAGTGAGTGATGACAATTCGCGCCGCGTATCCACGAACCGCAGAACCCACAACAACAACAGGAGCATCAGGATGAAATATCTTCGCGAATACCGGAAGCCGCTCGTCATCGTTACCGCCGCCGCGCTGATCGCCGTGACGGTGCCGGCGCCGGTCGCCCGCGCGGCTCTTGTCAGCACCAACCGCGTGATTACCGCGGAACAGGGCAGCCCGCGCGCGAAGCTCAATGCCTTCCTGTCGCGCGAAGACGTGCGCGACCAGATGCGTTCGCTCGGCGTCTCGCCCGAGGAAGCCAAGGCGCGCGTCGCCAGCATGTCCGACGAGGAGGTGGCCGATGTCCAGGGCAAGCTCGACAGCATGCCGGCGGGCCAGGGCTTCTTCGGCGCGCTGATCGGTGCCGGCCTGCTGATCTTCCTGGTGCTGCTCGTGACCGACCTGTTGGGGCTGACCCATGCGTTCAGCTTCACCAACAAGGGTTCGGCGAAAAGTGGCAGCTAGTCCGTGACCCGGGCACGCGCCCTGCTGGCGGTCGCGCTCGCGTTGGCGCTCGCCGCCTGCGCCACCCCGCAGACCGACGGTCTGCGGGGCCGCCCGGGGAACGTGCAGCCTAACGCCGAGATCGCCAAGGCGCCGTTCTATCCCCAGCGCACCGACGAATGCGGCCCGGCGGCGCTGGCCATGGTGCTGACCGCGAGCGGCCTCAAGGTCAAGCCCGACGCCCTGGTGCACGAGGTCTACACGCCGGGCCGCAAGGGCAGCCTGACCACGGGGCTGATCACCGCGACCCGACGCCACGGCCGGCTCGCCTATCTCGTGCCCGACATGCGCGCCATGTTCCGCGAGGTCGCCGCGGGCCATCCCGTCGCCGTCCTGCAGAACCTGGCGCTGCCATGGGTGCCACAGTGGCACTACGCGGTGGTGACCGGCTATGACCTCGATCGCGGCGAGGTCACGCTGAACTCCGGCTCCACCCGCGGGCTCAAGATGACCATGGAAACCTTCGAGCGTACCTGGGCGCGGGGCAAATACTGGGCCTTGCTGGCGCTCAAGCCGGGCACGCTGCCCGCGGCGCCCGATCGTGCCCGCTACGTGGCGGCATCGGCCGGGCTCGAGCAGGCGGGTCAGACCAAAGCCGCGGGCGAGGCCTATCAGGCCGGACTGCGGCTGTGGCCCGAGAGTCTGGCGTTGCGCATGGGGCTCGGCAACACGCGCTACGCGGAAGGCCGGCTCGCCGACGCCGACGCCGCCTTCACCCGCGCCGGGCGCGACCATCCCGGTGCCGCCGATGCGTTCAACAATCTCGCCCAGGTCCGGCTCGAGCGGGGCCAAGTACGGGCCGCCGAGAGGGCGGCGCGCAAGGCGGTGCACCTCGGCGGCCCCAATGCCGACATCTACCGCCGTACCCTCGCGGCGATCGTTGCGGGAAAATCCCCCTCCAGGGCGAACACGGCAGCCGAGGAAGCCCCGTGACGGGCGTCAGGCGGCTTCCGCCTCGGCCTCCAGCGGCGCCCTCGGTGTGTAACCGCTAATCTCGATCCCCTCGAACCCTTCGCGCACCAGGGCGGGAACCGGCCGGCATGCCGGATCGGACAGCCATAGCCGCAGCAGGTGCCGCTTCTCCTCCATCTTTTCCCAGTCATCGAACGCGCGCCGCGAATGCAGCATGACGTGGTTGGACAGAATCTGGAAATCGCCCTGCTGGAACGGAATGTCCACCGCGAGCTCTTGGGCGAGCGCGCGGAACAGCGCGATGGCCTCTTCCTGGGCGGGCGTGAACGGCGGTACGCCCGGCAGCTTTTGCGCCTTCAGGATATGGGTGGAGATACCGCGCCCCGAGAAATAACCGTCGACGAACGACCACACCGGCATGCGGTAGAACGGCGCCTCGCCGGACGACACCTCGCCGTGCTTGGTCCAGTAGAAGTCGGCGATGATCTCACGCACTAGGTCCGGCCGACGGCGCAGCATCTCGTTATAGATATTGACCGAACTGACGATCCGGCTGGCGCCGCCCGAGCGCGCGGTCCTGAGGCACAGCAGTGCGACGAAATCGCAGGGATCGGTATGGAAGCCCATCGCGGCAGCCGTCTGGTAGCCGCGCACCTTGGGGTCGCCGTAATCGAAACCGAGATCCTTGACGTGGCCGAGCACGTGGCCGGCGGCGTTCTGCGATCGGCGCGCGCCGAAGTGCGTGCCCATGCCGAGGAAGGCGATGGCCGCCTGGTGCCGCGTCATGGCGGCAACCGGCAGGCCGCGCAGCTGCACGACGCCGGTGCCCTGGGTCAGCTGTTCGTGGACGCGCGCGAGAATCCCTTCCGCGACGGGAAGGGGGAAATCCGCACGCGTGATCGCCGTAAGCGGCGTGCCGGCCTGTTCCACGCGCGCGACCGCCGCCCCGATGTCAATCACGTCTTCGGCCGAAAGGGTCATGACCCATGGTTCGGCCTCGCGGAATTCGTCCGGTGTCCAGCCGGCGGGATCGATCACCGGTTGCAGGGCGACCGCAGGTTGGCGCCGCAGGCGCGAGGTGGGGAAGACGGACATGATTCTGCTCCTTCACTGGGAAATGCGGATTCTCGTCGGCGCTGAAAACGTGATGGCCCGCTCTGGACAGGCCGCTCACCCACTGGTCGCGGCGGCGGCCCTTGCCGCAGGTTCCCGGGTTTTCGACGTCGAACGCATCTTAGCGCCGTTTGCCGGGGTGCCGAACGGGAATGCGCGGGCGTTATGGTGCCGGCAGTGTCAGGAAGCCGGCCGGGCGGCGATGTCCGCTTCGGCGGCGAGGGCGCGGCGCAGGGCCCGATCGAGCTGCTCGACACCGACCGGCTTGGCGATGATCTCCCGGATGCCGAGCCGGCGCGCCTGTTCGGGCATGGCGCCCAAATCGAAGCCCGTCGTCATCACGATCGGCACGTCGGCGCGAATGTCCCGGATGCGCTCCGCGAGAAGCGCGCCGCCCATGCCGGGCATGTTGTTGTCGGTCACGATCGCGTCGAAACCGGCGGGATCCGCCTGAAACAGGCCGAGCGCCTCGTTACCGTTGCATGCCAGCGTGACGTCGTAGCCGAGTTCCGTGAGCGCCTCTTCCATGACGTCGCGAATTTGGGGCTCGTCGTCCACCACCAGGATATGATGCGGCCGGTCTCCGGTCGGCGACGGAGGGCCCGCCATCGGCTGACGCTCGATGCTGCCGGCGACGGGCAGGTACATGGTGAACGTCGAGCCGCTTCCCGGCACGCTCTCGGCGGTGATGGTTCCGCCGTAGCGCGTCGCGATGCTCATTGCCGTGGCGAGGCCCAGCCCGGTGCCTTGGCCCGCGCCCTTGGTGGTGAAGAAGGGATCGAACACGTGGCCAAGCGTCTCGGCATCCATGCCGGTGCCGGTATCGCTGATGGCGAGGCACAGATAGTCGCCTGCCGACGGCAGGCCGAGGTTGTCGGCCTTCTCGCGCGCAATGGTGATTGCGCCGAGGGAGACGCCGAGAACGCCCAGATTTCCTTCCCCGGCCTGCATCGCATGTAGCGCATTGGTGCAGATATTGAGGATGATCTGCTGGATCTGCGTCAGGTCGCCCATGACAGGCGGGCCGTTCGAATCGATATGCTCCCGCACCTCGATATTGCGGGGGAGCGCAACGTGCAGGAGGTCGAGGGACTCCGCGAGAACCTCCTGCAGGTGCACCGGCCCCGGCTGCGCCTCGCTTTTTCGGCTGAAACTCATGATCCGGGCGATCATCTCGCTGGCACGGTTTGCCGCCCGCAGGATGCGTTCGAGCCGTTGGCCTTCGGGCGTGCCCTGCGGGAATCGCTTTAGGAGAAGCTTGGTATAGCCGAGGATCGGCGTGAGCACGTTGTTGAAGTCGTGGGCAATGCCGCCGGCCAGCGTGCCGATCGTGCTCAGCTTTTCCGACTGCAGCACGCGCGCCTCCAGCTCCAGCCGCTCCTGCTCGGCGCGCCGTGTGGCAGTGACGTCGACGTAAGTCGAGACCATGCCGCCGTCTGGCATCGAGCGCCGCGAGGCGATCAGGGTGCGCCCCGACGGCAGGACGATGGTGCCATGGTCGAATTCGCGCCGCATGTTCCGGGTTCGGAGCGCGATATAGGACTCGATCTCGGCATCGGTACGGGCGTGGCGTTCGTACTGGTGGCGTGCAATCTCTTCGAAGGTGCGTCCGATCCTGACGAAGTTACGGTCGAGTTCCTGAAGGGCCACGAAGGAGCTGTTGAAGGCGACGAGCCTGCCGTCCTTGTCGAAGATACAGTAGCCTTGGCCGAGATTGTCGAGCGCAAGCTCCAGCAGCCGCGCCTGTTCCATCCTCACGTGTTCGGATCTCACGCGTTCGATCTCGGCGGCCGCGCGGGTCGCGAACACCGAGATCAGGGCCTCGACCATGGCGGGGTTGTGCAATGCCATCCGCGACATCACCACGAGATTCCCCAGGACCTGTCCGTCGCTGTCGAGAAGGGGAGCCTCGGCGTAGCTCTCCAGGCGTTCCGTCTGGAGCATGGCGTCGGCCGGAAACAGCTCCCGCACACCGTGCGGATAGACGCAGACCGCTTTCGAAAAGACGCTCTGACACGGCGTATTGGCGGTGTCGTATTCGAAATTATCGATGATTTTTCCGTCGGCCGCGGCGACCAACGTCTGGACCCTGGCGGCTTCGCCGTCCTTGATCTCGCCGACGAACACGTAATCGGCGGCGAGGGCGTGGCCAAGATGGAGCGCGAGCGAGCGCAGGTAATCCTCTCCCGTGACGCGCAGCAGGCCCTTGGTGATGGTTGCGAGCGTGCTTTCGAGTTCGGTACGGTAGCTGACGTCGGTGCCGGTGCCCCGGAATCCCTGGAATTTGCCGTCGATGTCGAAGCACGGCACGCCACTGAGCGCGTGATAGAGACGTCCCCGCGCGGGATCGGCATGGGTGACCACGATATTGCGGAACGGCGTGCGCGCTTCGAGACAGGCGTGGAGTTTCTCCGGCCCCTCGATGTTGAGTCCCGCCGCATCGCCATGCCCTCCGTCCAGGGCGCGTTCCAGAACATCGCGCGCCGCCGGGAGCGAGACGAACGTGATCGTCAGGCTGGCATCGGTCTCCCAGAAGAAATCCGCGACCGCGGCGGCGAAGTCGCGAAAGCGGGCCTCGTTCAGCCGCGCCTGCGCGCGGGCGGTTTCGCGCCCGCGGATGCGCCCGCGCACGGCCGCCGCCAGCCCGGCGGCGGCGATGAGGATAAGGAGACCGATGACGATGTAGATGAAGTGCTTGAACTGTTCCGCCTTGATACGGTCGAAGCGGGTCTGGTCGAAGATCAGGTCGTTCTCGTCGAGTCCGCGGTGCACGAGACCGGCATCCGCCAGCGCCTTGTACATCAGGCGCCAACGCGCCGGGTTGGAATGGCCAAGACCGATGATGGGATACTGGATCAGCGCGCGGACGGGCGCGATCTGTGCGCGGTTGAAGGCGCGCGCATCCCGCAGCGGGACTTGGCGCGGCATCGTGGCGGCGATCCGGTCGGCGACCTTCTCGGAGTGCTCGAGGGCATAACTCCAACCCTTCAGGCTCGCGGCGACAAAACGTTCGGTCGTATCGATATGATGCAGAACCCAGTCGCGCCGGGCGAACAGGGCCGAGCCGTAGAAATCGACGCCATAGTCGGCCGGATGCAGGCTCACCACGTCGAGCCCGAGGACCCGGGCGTAATATTCCTCGGAGATGGTGAAGCCGGCGACCACGTCGGCAAGGCCACGCTGCAGGTCCTGCATGCCGAGCTGCGACACGATCTTCTGTTCGTGGACCAGGGCGGGATCGATGTTCTCTGCCCGCAGCATGGCGCGCAACTCCACGCTGACGATCCCTTCCGGCCCGCGTGTCGCGACGCGGAGATGGGTGAGATCGGCGGGATGCCGCATGCCGGTGCCGCGCTTCGCATAGAACGCGACCGGGCTGTGCTGGAAGATCGATGCGAGGACCACCAGTGGTGCGCCCTTGTCGCGCGTCTCCAGGATATCGGCGCCGCCGGTGCCGAACTGGGCGCGGCCTGTGGCGACTTCGTTGGTGACGTCGCGATACTTGCCATCGCGGCCGAAGGCGCTGCGTAACTCGACGTCGAGGCCTACCGCGGCGTAGTAACCCTGCCAAAGGGCGGCGTAGTATCCCGCGAACTGGAACTGGTGATCCCAGCGCAGCTGCATGACGATCTTGTCGGCGCCATGCGCGGGGCGGAGCGGCAATACGGCGGCGCACAGGCAGACGACGAGCCCGAGCCGGCGCAAGCTACGCCCTGCCGCAAAACGGGACAGTGGCCTGGATGACCGGTGATGTCGTGCCTGTCGGTTCCCCTGCAATGAATCCCCCCAAGAGGCATTGCTAACCGGACCAGTCCCTTTGGATGAAGGGACGTCAAGACGCCTGCGCCCTCAACTCCGCCGCCTATGGCTATAGGAACGTATTAATACTAAGTCCGGGGTGGTCCTCCCGCCCACGGTTTTCATGCGGTTTTCATGCGGTTGTCATGGGGGGACCGCTCTGGTCGTGGCCCGCACGATGCCAATAAATTCCTGAAAATATGGTCATTTTGAAAGTGATTTTCATATCAATGAAAGTACATGTTGGTTTGAAAATGAATCCTGAAATCCATCGTGACTGGGCTGAGATCAATATATTGGCCTATGGAGTATTTTTAAGTAATAAAAGCAGAGGTAAAATGAAGAAAAATCCGATAAATATGGCTTTTTAATTCAATAATTATGGCGTGTTTTGGTATGTCGGCCGCACATGCAGATGATGTCGGCGGCTTCTACAAAAGTCATCGCATCACCATTCTGGTGGGCTCGGGTTCGGGAGGCGACGACGACATATATGCCCGGACATTGGCGTGGCACTACCCCGCCTATCTTCCCGGGCATCCCGAGATCATCGTCAAGGTCTCCTGCTGACGTCGAAGGCCATGAGTCGTCCGTTCGCTCTGGGTCCCAAGGTGCCAATGGACCAGGTCAAGGCGCTGCGGGGGGCGTTCACGGAAACAGTGGTTGCGATCGGCGCACTGCACTCCCATGTCTAGAAGATCAATGCACTTCATGCCCGATCCGCGCGGCGTGTGCCGCCGCCCCGCCTCGCCGTTTCGTGCGGCCGAACCCGTCATTTCAGAAAAGGAGCAGAAATATGCCCGCCATCCGTGATTCCCGGGAGACGATTTCCGCCGTGCCGCCGCTTGCCGTGGCCGCGATCTGAACCATGAGGGGAGAGAACGGCATGACCAAACGGAACGTATGCGATGTCCTGCTCGAGATCCTGGCGGATGCCGGCGTCGAGCATATTTTCGGCATCCCGGGAGACGCTATCAACGATCTGGTGGACGCCGTCAGGCGTCAGGACAGGATTGCCTTCATCCAGGTGCGCCACGAGGAGGCCGGCGCCTTCGCCGCCGCGGCCCAGGCGAAGCTGACCGGCCGGCTCGGCGTGTGCGTCGGCACCGCCGGTCCCGGCGCGGTGCATCTCCTCAACGGCCTCTACGACGCCAAGATGGACCATGCGCCCGTGCTCGCCATCACCGGACAGGTGCCGACCGACCGGGTCGGCACCGACTACCATCAGGAAGTCGATGCCTACACCCTTTACAAGGACGTCGCGGTATTCAACCAGTGCATCACCAATCCGGCACAGATGCCGGGGCTCGCGGTGCGCGCCTGCCGGGAGGCGCTGGCTCACGGGGGTGTCGCCCATATCGGTATTCCCGCTGACATCGCCGCCGAGCCCGTCCCCAAACCCGACGCCCGCGCGCCGGTGGTGCCGCCTCACGCCGCGGTGATGCCGAGCGCCGAGGCCCTGGATGCGGCCGCCGAGGTGCTCAACCGCGCGGACAAGGTCGCGATCCTCGCCGGTATCGGCTGTCAGGGGGCACCCGAGGCCACGTTCGCGGTGGCCGAGAAGCTTGCCGCGCCCGTCGCGCGCACCCTGCGCGCCAAGGACGTAATCCCCGACGATCACCCGTTGAGCGTCGGCGGGCTCGGTCGGCTCGGCACGCGCCCGGGGGCGGACGCCATTAGCGGGTGCGACGCGCTGCTGCTGGTCGGGACCGACTTCCCCTACGGCGAGTTCTTCCCGGACGGCAAGCCGGCGGTCCAGATCGACAACGAGCCGACCCGCATCGGCAAGCGCTATCCGGTCACCGTCGGCCTCGCCGGCGATGCGGCGCTCACGCTGAAAGCGCTGGACGAGCGTCTCACGAGGAAATCCGGCCGCGGTTTCCTGAAAGACGCGCAGTCCGCCATGGCGGCGTGGCGCAAGCAGGCGGAAAAGGAGGGCACGTCATCGGACGCGCCGATCCGGCCCCAGGCCCTTGCCCATGCGATCGCCAAGGCGGCGGGCAACGATGCCGTGTTCACCTGCGATACCGGCACTGTCACGGTATGGGCGGCGCGCCACCTCGCGGTCAGGGGCGGCCAGCGTTTCACCCTGTCGTCGTCGCTCGCCTCCATGGCCTTCGCGATGCCCGGCGCCATCGGCGCGCAGCTCGCCTTTCCCGACCGCCAGGTGATTGCGCTCTGCGGCGATGGAGGCTTCGCCATGCTGATGGGGGATTTCCTGACCGCGGTGAAGTACCGCCTGCCGATCAAGGCCGTCATCTTCGACAACCACAAGCTCGGCCTGATCCAGATGGAGCAGGAAGCGCGCGGCTACCCCGAATTCCAGACCGACCTGCACAATCCCGACTTCGCCGCCTTCGCCGAGCTGTGCGGCGGCCACGGCATCCGGGTGACCGCGCCCGATGCGCTGCCGGACGCCCTTGCCGAGGCATTCGCAACGGATGGCCCCGTGGTCGTCGACGTCGAGGTGAACCCGGAAGAGTTGGTCATCCCGCCCCATATCGGCCTCGGCCAGGCGGTGGACTTCGGCCTCGCCAAGGTGCGCGAGTTCGTCGGCGAGCACGGCAAGTCCCGGTGACGCTACGGCGCTGGCGCGCCGATCGCGCGGCTGGTTAAATACCTCGTCAAAAAAACGGGGGGCCGGGTGAACGGCGAGAACGAGTTGCGCACTATTGATCGCTACGTCGAGCACATCTCGACGGTGCCGGCGATCGCGGGAAAGACCATGCGCCAGTTCGTGCGCGAGAAGGCGCCGGTCGCGATCACCGACGGCCCCGGCGGCCGGGCCCCCGAAGGCAAGGTGGTATTGCTGGTGCACGGCGGCTTCTGGCCGTCCTCGGTCGCCTTCGACTGCCCCCATCCCGGCTACAGCTGGATGGAGGCGCTGGCGCGGGAAGGCTATGACGTCTTCACCCTCGACATGACCGGCCACGGGCGCTCGGCGCTTGACCTCCAGGCCGATCCGCGCAACCTCGCCCCCGAGGACCGCGCCAAGCTGCCTGCCGAAGCGTTCGACGGCATCGACCGCGATGCACCGGCGCCCTATCCCCATCCTCTCGTCACCACCAATTCCGAGACCGCCGACCTCGATGCGGCGGTGGATTTTATCCGCGACCTGCGCGGCGTCGAGCGCGTCAAGCTGATCGGCTGGTCGGGTGGCGGCATCCGGACCGGGACCTATTCCCTGCGCCATCCCGAGAAGGTCGAGCGCCTCGTCATCTGGGCCTCGTCCAACTACCGGCCCGACGGGCCGGATGCACCGCCGCCGGACTTGCCCCGGCCGGGCTACCCGTGCGCGTTCCAGACCCGCGACCACGGCGAGAACGTGCGCTGGCGCGCCAACCTCCGCTGCGACGGACAGATCGAGGACGCGGGCGTGTTCGAGACCGTGTGGCGAGCGGGCGCCGAGGCCGATCCGGTGGGCGCCGCCTGGGGCGGGCTGCGCGGCCCCAACCGGACCTATTGGGGCTGGACCAGCAACGGCGCGCACCGGCTCGCGCTGCCGGTCTTGGTCATGGTGGGCGAGTGCGATCGCCTGCTCGAGAGCAACATCGGCCTGTTCGGCGATCTCGGTACGGCCCACAAGGCGTTCCTGCAGATCGCCTGCGCCTCCCATTTCATGACCTGGGAGCGCGGCCGCCACGTCCAGCGCCGCGCCGCGCTGGAATGGCTCGAGCACGGCACGCTCGACGGCAACCGGACCGGCACCTTCCGCGCCGACGAGATGGGCGCGATCCGCAAGGCGCCGCCGAGCTTGCCCGACCCCGGGATCGCCGGCACCTGATAGCCGGGCGTTGGGTACCCCGATATGCCGTTAACCCGCTGGAAAGGCGGGGAAAGCCAGGATTGCGAGCGATTTGCGACCGCTCCGGCGGGAGAGTAAAATCGCGCTCGGAAGCGGGCCGCGCCGGCCCGTCCCCGAAACCCGCGCAACGACAAGAAGACCAAGACCATGGATGCTTCCGTCACCGTTCCGTCCGCCCGCCAGGACTACAAGATCCTCGGGCTGATCTCGACCGGCCATTTCATGAGCCATTTCTACTTCCTCGTGCTGCCGCCGTTGTTCCCCTATCTCAAGGACGTGTTCGGCGTGAGCTATACCGAGCTCGGCGGGCTGATGACCGCAATCTACGCGTCGTCCGCGATCAGCCAGGTGCCGGTCGGCTTCATGGTGGACCGCTACGGCGCCCGCGTGGTGCTGACCTTCGGGCTCGTGATGATGGCGATCGGTTTCGGCGTGATGGGGCTGGCACACAATTTCTGGGTGCTGGTCGCGCTCGGCGTCGTTGCCGCTACCGGCAACAGCGTGTTCCATCCGGCCGACTACGCGATCCTCAACTCCTCGATCAACCCGGACCGGATGGGGCGCGCGTTCTCGATCCACACCTTCGCTGGCCACCTCGGCTCCGCCACGGCGCCGGTCACGATCATTTTCCTCGCCACCCAGCTGAACTGGCGCTGGGCGCTGATCCTCGCCGGCCTGTTCGGCCTTGTGGTGATGCTCGCGCTCACCACCCAGTGGAACAGCCTGCACGACGACGCCCTGCCCAAGAAAAAGAAGAAGGGCGAGACCGCAGAAACCGACCGTGCGCCGCAGCAGAGCGGCATGTCGCTCCTGTTCTCCAAGGCGATGGTCATCTTCTTCCTGTTCTTCATGGCGCTTTCCATGACGTCGAGCGGCATGTCGGCGTTCTTCGTCTCCTCGATCATCGCGGTCCACAAGAACATGCCGCTCGAGATCGCCTCGGCGGCGCTTACCGCCTACCTGTTCTGCTCCTCGCTCGGCATCCTGCTGGGCGGCGAGATTTCCGACCGTACCAAGCGCCACGACCTTGTGGCGGCGGCCTCGTTCATCGTGTTCGCGGGCGTTTCGGTCCTGGTGGCGACGTTCAGCCTGCCGGCCTTCGCTCTGTTCGCGCTCATGATCGTCAACGGTGTCGGCAACGGCATCATCCGGCCCGCGCGCGACATGATGGTGCGGGCGGCCTCGCCCAAGGGCTCGACCGGCAAGGTGTTCGGCTTCGTCTCGGCGGGCATTTCGGCGGGCAGCGCGATCGCGCCGATCCCGTTCGGCTACCTGCTCGATATCGGCAAGCCCCAGTGGGTGTTCTACCTGATGGCGATCTTCATGATCGTCGCCCTCGGCACGGTCGCGGTGCCGAAGAGCTTCAAGTAGCTCGCCGTCTGCATGACTTTAAGGAAGGGCGCTTCCCACGGGAGGCGCCCTTTCCGCATACGGGGTCAGTTGCAGAGTTGCCTTGGGTACCGCTAGACTGAAACCTGCATCCGACATCCGCCAATACCAACGATCATGACAAGCGGGGAGGCGCATATGACTTTCGCAAGATTTAAGGTGTTTGCCGTCGCGGTTGCGACGTTCCTGGCGGCCGTGCCGGCCTTGTCCGGCCCCGCCGCCGCCCAGGACAAGATGAACCTCAACTTCGGCTCGGGCCGTCAGGGGGGCTCGCAGTATCCCGTCACCGTCGCGATCGGCCAGGTGCTCGAGACCTTGCCTCAAATCGGCGAGGTGTCGCTGCAGCCCGGCGGCAGCGTCGGCAATATCGTGCGGGTCGAGACCGGCAAGTCGGACATCGCCATCTCCATGTCGTCAAGCCTGCGTGACGGCCGCATGGGCGCCAAGCCGTTCAAGTCGAAGACCTCCGACGTGGTCAACCTGTTCACCCTCCATGCCTTCCATGTCGTCCTGATCGTGCCGCAGGATTCTCCGATCAAGACGTTCAAGGACCTCGTCGGCAGGAAGATCAACGTCGCCCCCAAGGGCTTCTCGATCGTCGAAGTCTACCGGCAGCTGGCTGAAATGGCCGGCATCTGGGGCAAGGTCGACCTCGGCTACCTGCGCATCACGGCGGCCGTCGAATCCTTCAAGGACGGCCATTTCGACGGCCTGTTCTACGCCGCCTCCCAGCGCATGGCGCCGTTCATCAATCTTGCCCAGACGCGCAAGATCCGGCTGGTCCAGCTCGACCGGAAGTACCTCGAGGCTTTCGTCAAGAAGGACCCGAGCTTCTACATCGCGACCTGGCCACACAACCGCAACGTCTACAAGAACCTCTCCAACAGTATCGAGACATTGGCTTACGCCAACGTCGTGGTCGCCAACAAGAAGCTCGATGACAAGATCGCCTATGCCATCGTCAAGGCGGTCGCGGAGAACTTCGACAAGGTGCGGGTGGGCGATACCTCCCTCAACGACTTCGACCCGAAGGACATGGCCCGGGATGTCGGCACGCCGTTCCATCCGGGCGCGCTGCGTTATTACCGCGAGAGGGGCTGGATAAAGTAGCTATCCGCATGATGCGCGGGCGCAGGGTTGGCGGTTTGAGTTCGTGCCTGACGGGGCGGGGTGCCTGATGGACCTCGCCCTTCTCAGGTCCCGGGCCGTGCGTCTCGTCGCCGTGGCGATGTCGTTGTTCCATCTCTATACGGCGGCGTTCGGCGTGCTCGATGCCGTGCTGCAACGCGGCATTCACCTCACCTTCGCCGTCGTGCTCACCATGTTCACCTTCGCCCATCCGCGTCTCGGGCGGGGACGGGTGGGCACGGCCCTGACCTGGGCGTTCGGCGCCGTGGTGTTTGCGGCCGCCCTGATCCCGCTCGGCTGGCTCATCGTCAACTACGAATACCTCACTGCGGGCCGCATGCAGTTCGTGGATGCGGCGACGCCGATGGAGATCGTGCTCGGCACGTCCATGGTGATCGCGCTGCTCGAAATCTGCCGGCGCATCACCGGGCCGGTCCTGCCCCTGATTGCCGTCGTGTTCCTTGCATTCCCGTTCATCCCCGGCCTGCCCGGCGTGCTCGCCCATGCCGGCTACACGCTGGGCGAGAACGTCGAGATCCAGTTCCTGACCCTGGCCGGCACCTTGGGCGTGCCGCTCGGCGCCTCGGCCAACTTCATCGTGCTGTTCATCATCTTCGGCGCCTTCCTGGAGCGTTCCGGTCTCGGCGGCTTCATCATGGATTTCGCCATTGGCCTGGTCGGGCACTACCGGGGCGGCCCCGCCAAGGTCGCGGTGGTCTCAAGCGCCATGACCGGCACCATCTCGGGCAGCGCCATGGCCAACGTGCTGACCACCGGCACGCTCACTATCCCGCTCATGCGCAAGATCGGCTACCCCGCCTTCATGGCCGGCGCGATCGAGGCGGCGGCCTCGACCGGCGGCGCGCTGATGCCGCCCGTGATGGGCACGGTCGCCTTCGTGATGGCGGAGTTTTCCGGCATTCCTTACGGCCTGATCGCCCTCTACGGCCTGATCCCGGCGCTGCTCTATTTCCTCGGCGTGTTCTGCACGGTCCACTGGGCGGCGGTGCGCTACAAGGCGGGTGGCATCCCGCGCGAGGACCTGCCCGACTGGCGCCGCCAGGTGCGCGAGCGCTGGCACCTCGGTATCCCCATCGTCATCCTGATCGTACTGATGATGCACGACTACTCGCCACAATATTCGGTGGTCTACGCCACGCTTGCCGTGATCGTGGTGTCGTGGTTCCGGCGCGGCACCCGGATGGGGCTCGGCGACATCATCGATGCGCTCGAGAACGGTGCCAAGGGTGCGGTACTGGTGGCGGTCGCGACCGCCTGTGCCGGCATGATCGTCGGCACCTTCGAGCTCACCTCTGTCGGCGTGAAACTCGCCCAGCAGGGCACCCATATCGCCGGCACGCTGTTCGGCGGGCTCGCCATCACCATGGTGGTCTCCATCATCCTCGGCATGGGCGTGCCGCCCACCGTCAGCTACATCGCGCAGGTGGCGGTGACCATCCCCATGCTGAAGCTGTTCCTGAAGGCTGGCGGCATGAACCCGGATGTCGCCAATCTGGCGACCCATTTCTTCGTCATGTACTTTTCGACGCTTGCGGTGCTGACGCCGCCTGACGCGCTGGCCTCGATCGCGGCGGCGGGGGTCGCCCGAGCGCCGGTCATCAAGACTGCGGTCCATGCCACACGCACGGCGTTCGTCGCCTTCGTCGTGCCGTTCATGTTCGTCTATCGCCCGGCGCTGCTGCTGCAGGGCTCGTGGTTCGACGTGGTCTATGCCGTGTTCTATGCGGTCATCGGAATCGTGGTGCTGTCCGCCGCCCTCGAAGGCTATGCGCTCCGCAAGCTCACCCTGGCCGAGCGCCTGCTGGCGTTCGCCGCCGGCTTCGCCCTGATCGCGCCGTCGGTGTTCCTCGACAAGATCGGGCTCGGCCTCATCGTGATCCTCGGCCTGATGCAGCTATGGGGGCGCTGGCGCCGCGCCTGAGCCCGGCTTTCCCTGCGCCCGGCGCCGTCGTATCCTTATGCCCGCGCCCGTCCCTGCCTTCGCGGGCCTTGGGCGCCAACGACAGCCAAGCCGGGGAGGGGCCGCAGCCGCCATGCGTCAGTCATCCGATTTTCCACGTTTTTCCGGGGCCGAGATGGCCGCGCGCCATGCCGGGATGGACGCCCTGCTGGCGCGCGAGGGGCTCGATGCCGTACTGGTCTACGGCACCGGCCGGTTCTCGTCCGACGTCTATTGGCTGACCGACTGGCCCGGCGGGCGCGAGGCCTATGTCCTGTTCCAGGCGGGACGTGACCCGGTGGTGATCGCGCAGCTGTTCAACCACATCCCGATGGCACGCGTGCTCTCGGTGGTCAAGGACGTGCGCTGGGCCGGTGCCAGCACGCCCGAGACCGTGGGCGGCGTCCTCGCGGAACGCGGCCTCGACGGGCTCAGGATCGGCTTGGTGGGATCGGTGCCCTATCGCCACTATCTTGCCTTCACCGAGCGCCTGTCGGGGGCCATGTTCAAGGACGTCTCGGGGGCGTTCCGCATGATGCGAGCAATCCGCAGCGAAGAGGAGATCGCGCGCATCAGGCACGCCTCGGTCCTGACCGACAAGTCGATCGAGGCGGTGGCTGCCGGGCTCAGGGCAGGCATGGCGGAAAACGAAATTCCGGCGTTGATCGAACCCGTGTACCTGAACGAGGGCGGCTACGCCGGCATCCACTTCATGGCGTCCATGCCCATGCGCGCGCCGGACTTCCCGGTGCCCGCCCAGTACCAGTCGGGCCGCCGGCTCGGCGGGGGAGATTGCCTGATCACCGAGATCTCGGGCGCGTGGTGGGGCTACTCGGGACAGATCCACCGCACCTTCAGCCTGGGCGAGGGGCCGACGCCCGAGTGGCAGAAGCTGCACGACGTCGCGGTGGAGGCGTTCGAGACGCTGGTGGACCTGATCAAGGACGGCGTGACCACCCGCGAGGTGGAGGAGGCATCCAACGTCATCCACGCGCGCGGCTACACCATCCTCGACGACCTCCTGCACGGCGTGAACCAGTACCCGCCGATCATCCAGACCGGCAAGGCCAAGCGCCATGCGAGCCGCGACCTCACCTTCCGCGAGAACATGGCGATCACGATCCAGCCCAACGTCATGACGACCGACGCGCGCATGGGTCTCCAGTTCGGGGAAAGCTTCGTCGTGCGCAAGGCCGGGCTCGAGCGTCTCAACAACTTTCCGCGCGAATGGGTGGTGTGCGCCGGCTGATCCACGGCGCCCGGACCGCGGACGAAGGAAAGGGGCGCGCCATGATGGCGCGCCCCGTTTTCGTGGCCGGTACCGCTACTCGGCCGGCGCGTGGACCGCTTCCGGGCCGTGGACTCTGCTGCGCCCGCTGATCCAGCCGTGCAGCCGGTCGAGGTAGAGGAAGATCACCGGCGTCAGGTACAGCGTCAGCATCTGCGACAGGATCAGGCCGCCGACCACCGCGAGACCCAGCGGGCGGCGCGCCTCGGCGCCGGAACCGGCGCCGACCGCGATCGGCAGCGTGCCCATGATGGCCGCCATGGTGGTCATCATGATCGGGCGGAACCGGACCAGGCAGGCGCGGTAGATCGCTTCCTGCGGTGCGGCGCCGTGCTCGCGCTGATTGGCCAGCGCAAAGTCGATCATCATGATCGCGTTCTTCTTGACGATGCCGATCAGCATGATGATGCCGACGAAGGAGTAAAGGTTGAGCGTCTGCCCGAACACGATCAGCGTGATCAGGGCACCCATGCCTGCCGACGGCAGGCCCGACAGGATGGTGAGCGGATGGACGAAGCTTTCGTACAGGATGCCGAGGATGATGTAGACCACCAGCATGGCCATGATCAGCAGCATGCCGAGGCCCTGGAACGACTTCTGGAACGCCTGAGCCGTGCCCTGGAAGCTCGACGTCACCGAAGGTGGCATCTTGAGATTGCTTTCGATCCGCTTGACCTGGTCGAGGGCGGTGCCGAGCGACACGCCGCGGGCCAGGTTGAACGACACCGTCACGGCCGGCAACTGGCCCTGGTGGTTGACCGTGATCGGGCCCACGCCGCGCCGCATCGTAGTGACGGCCGTGATCGGGACCAGCGCGCCGCTGCTCGAGCGGATATAGAGATGCCCCAGCGCGGTCTCGTCGCGGCGGAACTGGGGCTCGACCTCCAGGATCACGGAGAACTGGTCGGACGGCGTGTAGATCGTGCTGACCTGTTTGCGATCCGAAGGCGCTCGAAAGGGCGGTCTCGATCTGATCGGCGGTGACGCCGAGCGAGCCGGCCTTGTTGCGGTCGATCTGGATGATCGTCTGCGGGCTGCGAATGTCGGCGTCGCTATTGACGTCGACGAAGCCGGGCTCGTGGGACAGCGCCGTCTCCATCTTGTCGGCCATGTCGTAGAGCTCGTTCAGGTCCAGCCCCTGCAAGGTGTACTGGTATTCCGCCTTGGAGACGCGCCCGCCGACGCGGATCGCGGGCGGATTGCGGATATAGGCCGTGATGCCGATCACGCGGCTGAACTTGCGCCGCAACTCCTGCTGCACTTGGCCGATGTCGAGCTTGCGCTGATCGCGCGGCTTGAGCTTGATCACGAGGCTGCCGGAGTTGGAGGACGGCCGCGAGCCGCCCGAGCCGACCGTCGACATGAACCCGTCGACGTTGGGGTCCTTGAGCAGAATCTGCGCCAGCTCCTGCTGATGTCGCACCATCGCGTCGTATGAGGAATCCTGGGATGCCTCGGTATTGGCGATGAGCCGGCCGGTGTCTTCCGCCGGCAGGAAGTCCTTGGGCACGTAGACGTACAGGAAACCTGTCGCGACGATGGTTCCCAGGAACACCATGAGCACCGTGAAGTGGTGCCTGAGGCACCATGACAGGGTTCGATCGTATCCCGACAGGGCGGCATTGAAGGCCCGCTCCGTGGCGCGATAGAACGAGCCGTGCTCGGCGGCGTCGTGGTGGTGCACGAAGCGCGAGCACATCATGGGCGTGAGCGTCAGCGACACCAGGCCCGAGACGGCGATGGCGGCGCACACGGTGACGGCAAATTCATGCAGCAGGCGCCCGAGCATGCCGCCCATGAACAGCACCGGAATGAACACGGCGATCAGCGAGATCGTCATCGAGATGATGGTGAAGCCGATCTCGCGCGAGCCCTTGATGGCCGCGTGCATCGGCTTGTCGCCTTCCTCGATGTGACGCACGATGTTCTCGAGCATGACGATGGCGTCGTCGACGACAAAGCCGACCGACAGCGTGAGCGCCATCAGCGACAGGTTATCGAGACTGTAGCCGAAGAAGTACATCACCCCGAAAGTGCCGACCACCGAGAGCGGCAGGGCGAGCGACGGAATGATCGTCGCCGACAGGTTGCGCAGGAACAGGAAGATCACCATCACCACCAGTGCCGCGGCCAGCAACAGGGTGAACTGCACGTCGTCGATCGAGGCGCGGATCGAGTCGGTGCGGTCATAAAGGACATTGAGGCGCACCGAGGCAGGCAGCTCCTGCTGGAAGCCGGGCAGGAGCTCCTTGATCGCATCGACCACTTCGATGGTGTTGGCGCCGGGCTGACGCTGGATCGCGAGAATGACCGACCGGCCGTCATCGTACCAGGCCGCCTGCTTGTCGTTGTCGGTGGAGGCGATCACGCGCCCGAGCTCGCCGAGACGTACCGGCGCGCCGTTGCGATACGCGATGATCTGGTGCGCGTAGGACTGCGGGTCGAACAGCTGGCCCGTGGTCTGGATCGTCGTGGTCTTGTGCGGGCCGTCGAACGAGCCGACCGGCAGGTTCACGTTGGCGGTGTCCACCGCCTTGCGCAGCTCGTCGATGCCGATATTGCGCGACGCCAGCGCGTCCGGGTTGACCTGGACGCGCACGGCGAATTTGTGGGCGCCGTGCACGCTGACCTCGGCGACGCCGGGTACCATGGATATGCGCTGGGCGAGCCGGTTTTCGGCATATTCGTCGACCTGGGAGAGCGGCAGAGTCGGTGAGCTCAGCGCGAGGTAGAAGATAGCGGCGTTCGACGGGTTGCTCTTGCGGAAGCTCGGCGGGCTCGGCAGGTCGGGCAGCTTGCGCAGCACCGTGGTCAACGCCGATTGCACGTCCTGGGCGGCGACGTTGATGTCCTTGTCCAGCTTGAAGGTGATCGTCACCTGGGTGCGGCCGAGCGAGCTCTGGGACACCATCGAATCGATCCCGTCGATGGTCGAAAATTCCTGCTCGAGTGGGGTCGCGACCGAAGATGCCATGGTTTCCGGGCTCGCGCCCGGCAGCTTGGCCGTGACGTTGATGGTCGGGAAGTCGACATTGGGCAGTTCGCTCACCGGCAGCTGGCGGTAGGCCGCAAAGCCGAACACCAGCAACGCCGCCATGAGCAGCGTCGTCATGACGGGGCGCTTGATGCAGAGTTCGGGGAGATTCATGTGCCGCCTCCCTGGGCGTCGCGTTTCCTGCGTTTGCCGGCTCCCTCGCTGGCGCTGGCGGTGCCGGTCGCGGCGGGGGCGGCGACCGAGCCGTTGCTGCCGTTGTCGCCCGTTCCGCGCGGGCGGATATGGGAGCCGGGGACCAGCTGCAACTGGCCGTCCGTGACCACCTTTTCGCCAACCTTGAGGCCCGAGGCCACGACCGTGAACGTCTCGTTGCTGTCCTCGACGGTGACGGGTCGCATCTCGACGGTGTTGTTGTCCTTCGCGACGAACACGAAGTTTCCCTTCTGACCGGCCTGCAGGGCGGGGGTGGGGATGACGATCGCGTCGGGCCGCTCCTTGATCGTAAGCGCGACGTTGACGAAGGCGCCAGGGGTCAGGGTCTCTTGCTCGTTGGGAAAGGTCGCCTTGAGCTGGATCGTGCCGGTGGTCACGTCGACGGCATTGTTGACGAAGCTGAGCGTGCCCTTGTGCACGTGATGGGTATCGCTGGGAAAGTGCGCTTCCACCTCCACGGGCTTGCCGGCCATGAGGCCGCGGATCTCGGCGAGATGGCGCTCCGGGACCGAGAACGCGACGTAGATCGGCTTCATCTGGGTGATGGTGACGAGCGGGTTGGCGTCGTTCGCCTTGACCAGGTTACCGACGCTGACCAGCAGGTTGCCGGTGCGCCCGTTGATGGGAGCATAAATGGTGGTGTAGTCGAGCTGGAGCCGGGCCGCCTCGACCGCCGCTTCGTCGGCGCGGATGGTTGCCGCGAGCGCGGCGTCGGAGGCCTTCACCGCCTCGTATTTCTGCTGCGAAGCATAGCCCTTTTTGAGCAGTTCGCTGTAGCGCGCGAGATCGGATTTGGCCATGCCGGCCTGGGCGCGGTCGCGGGCCAGGTTGGCCTGGGCCTGGCGGAGCGCGACCTCGAACGGGCGCGGATCGATGCGGAACAGCTTCTGGCCCTTGGTGACGGGCTGGCCTTCCTCGAAGAAGGCCTTGTCGATCTGGCCGTCGACGCGCGCCTTGATCGAAACCGTGGCGACCGGTTGGACGGTGCCGATCGCAAGCAGTTCCTGCGGTGCGGAGCGCTGCTCGACGAGCGCGACCGTGACCGGCACCGTGCTGCTGCCGCGCTTGCGCCGGCTGCTACTGCCGCTGCCGTTCGTGGCGGTCTGCTGCTTGCCCTTGAACAGGCCCGTCACCGTTCTGGTGATGGGCGCGTGGTACGCGTAGACACCGAGGAGGAGGGCGAGCGCGGCCACCCCGGAAACGACGATCTTGGTGTTCATTGGTGCGGTATCCTACCGGGTGGCGGGTAGACGGCGCAGCCGCGGAACCGCGGGCGCGGGGATGGCATGGTGCGAGCGGAACGTTCTGTCGTCCAGCATGGGCATCGGCCGGCTTTCGGCCCCATAAAACATCAGCGCCCCGGGAGGGCATAGAAGGCATTTGCATTACCGGCACCCGCCGGCACGACCCGATCGCTGACCCCGGGATGCGCCCTGTGCTTTCCCCAATTTGTTCTTGCTTCCGCGGAGCGCCTTTCGGCGGCCTCAGACAGGGCATCCCATAATTATACTTGCTCCCGGAAAATGGCGGAAACAAGGCGAAACATGAACTGGCAGGGGGAGTTTTCCAGGCAGAAATTCACCTTTTCTGCGGGCCGGCCGGGCCCATTGACGCGTCATCCTGGCGCCGTCATGTTATCGCCCGACGTAAACCCGGGTCGGGGTGCCGCCCCCGGCGCCATCCACGGACCCCAAGGCCCATGATTTCCCTCGACTGGCTCGCCTCCCTCGGCTCCGTCATCCTGATCAATTTCGTGCTCTCGGGCGACAACGCCATCGTCATCGGCCTGGCGGCGGCGGGCCTTGCCCCGGTCATGCGGCGCAAGGCGATCGTGGTCGGGATCGTGCTCGCAACCGTGGTGCGTATCGCGCTCTCACTGGTTACCTTCAACCTGCTCAAGATCGTCGGGCTTATGCTCGCGGGCGGCCTGCTGCTGGCCTGGGTGTGCTGGAAGATGTGGCGTGAGATCCGCAACCAGGCCAACGAGCGCAAGGTGATCCTCGAGGCGGCCGGCGGCGAGGCGGCCGACGAGAGCCTGCCCGGCCCGCAGCCCAAGACCTTCCGCGAAGCGCTCATCGCCATCATCATCGCCGACGTTTCCATGGGCCTCGACAACGTGCTCGCGGTCGCGGGCGCCTCGCGCGACCACTGGGACGTACTGGTGATCGGGTTGGGGCTGTCGATCGCGCTGATGGCGCTCGCCGCCGAGATCATGGCGCGCCTGCTCGAGCGCTATAACTGGCTCGCCTATATCGGTCTCGCCTTCGTCGCCATGGTCGCTGGCCACATGATCTGGCGCGGCAGCAACGAGGTCGCGGCGGCGGTCGCGGGCACGCTCTAGCCGGCAAAAAAGAGGGCGGGATTGCTCCCGCCCTCCAGGGATCGCAAACGGGGTGCGCGTTACGCAACGGCCGTCACAGCGACGGGATATACTCCTTGAGAGTCGGGAACATGTCGCCCAGCAGGGTCTGCGGCCACGGCACCGTGAGCAGCTGGTCGAACAGCAGCCAGGTCATGAACGCCATGGAGACCGCCATGATCAGGGTGATCTTCCAGGACTCGCGGCCTTCGATGCGCATGTAGGCGATGATGAAACCGAGCGTCGTCGGGATGACGCCGATCACCGCCATCGCCACCATGTAGCCTACCAGCCATCCGAAGAAGATGGCGCCGCGCGTCGCGATGGTACGGGCGGACAAATGCTCCTGTCCCACCGCCGCGATGTCCATGTGGATGCTGCGCTGCGCCTCGACGACTAGGGCCTCGCCGCCGTGCGCGACCTTGTCGCGGCCACGGAACACCTCATTGGCGAGGCTGAGCGTCGCGAAGACCAGTGCCGCCGTGCCCACGATCACGGGGATGATCTGGGCGTCGTAGTTCCACTCGAGCGCCATCATCAGAAGCGTCCCGACCACGGCGATGAACAGCGCCGTGAACCAGGCGCCCTTGCGGAAGCGGAAGCCACCCAGGCTCGACACCATGCCGGCGAAGCCGCCCTCGGCGCGAACCTCCCGCATGAACGGCCGCAACAGGCCGAGCAGGGCGATGGCGAACATGAACAGCACCAGCGGCCGGGTCATCCATTCCGTGCCGTAGCGCTCCACCGAGATGAACAGGTAGCGCTCCAGCAGGTCGCCGAGAACGAAGCCCAGCACCAGCGGCGGGCGCGGCCACTTGAGTTGCTTCATGGTCCAGCCCAGCACGCCGAAGATCAGCAGCGCATAGAGGTCGCCCCACTGACGCTGCCCCTCGAACGCGCCGAGGTACACGATCGCCATGACGGGCGGCAGGATCAGCGTGTAGCGCAGCGTCGCGAGCCGCGCGAACTGCTGGCTGAACAGGTAGCAGATACCGGCCCCGAGCACGTTGGCCAAAGCCACCGACCACACCATGGAATAGGTGACGTCGAGGTTCTTGGTCAGCATGTCCGGGCCCGGGATCAGGCCGTGGATCAGGAACGCGCCGAGCAGGATCGCCATGGAGGCCGACCCCGGCACGCCGAACGCGATGGTCGGCACCAGCGAGCCGCCTTCCTTGGCGTTGTTGGACGATTCGGACGCGATCACGCCGCGCACGTCGCCCTTGCCGAAGGTCTGCGAAGCGCCCTTCTCGGTCTTGAGGGCGTGACCGTAGGCGAGCCAGTCGATGATCGAGGCGCCGATGCCCGGCACTGCGCCCAGCGCCGCGCCCAGCCATGAGCAGCGCAGCACCAGCCACCAGCAGCGGAACACGTCCTTGGCGCCGAGCCAGCCGCCCTTGTAGACGTTGCCCACCGTATCGCCGGCGATCGCGGTGCGGGCGATGGCAAGGTCGGCGAGCTCGGGCAGGGCGAACAGGCCGAGCGCTACCGGCACGATCGGCATGCCGTCCCACAGGTAGAGACTGTCGAAGGTCCAGCGCAGCGTGCCCGTCTGCGGATCGGAGCCGATCATCGCGATCATGATGCCGAGGCACGCGGCGGCGAGGCCGCGCAAGGGAGCCGCGCCCGACAGTGCTGCCACCATGCTCATGCCGAATATCGCGAACGACAGCATCTCCGGCGACCCGATATAGAGCATGGCCGGGCGCAGGATCGGGATCGAGATGGCGAGCAGCAGGGCGCCGAACAGGCCGCCCAGCAGGGAGGCCATGTAGGCGGCCGAGAGCGCGCGGCCTGCCTCGCCTTTGCGTGCCATTGGGAATCCATCGAGCACGGTCGCCGCGGAGCCGGCGCCGCCGGGCACGCCGAACAGGATCGCCGGGATGGTGTCACCGGTGGCGATCACCGAGCCCAGCCCGAGCAGGAAGGCGAACGCGGTGTACGGATCCATGTCGAAGGTGAACGGCAGCAGCAGCGCCGTGCCGGACAGCCCGCCGATACCCGGCAGGATGGCGAAGATCAGTCCGATGATGACGCCGGAGAACAGGAAGAACAGCCGGTAGGGATCGAGCACGATCAGCAGTGCCTTCCCTGCGGCGTCCAGCATATGCATGTCCCATACGATTTCCATGACGTGCGGTCCTTGTGTGACGTGAAGCACGGGCGGCCAGCTTCTTCGGCGCAACGACCGCTCGCACGTCGCCCGTGCCGACGCGCGCCTCGACGGCGCGGACCGGCCTGGATCCTCTTGGAGGGATTTTGGGAACAAGGGGCTCGACGTGGAAACGCGGTCGAGGACGCGTGGCGGCGCGCGGGGTGCCTTTCCCATTGGTTGTGCCGCATCTTGCGGCGCGGCGAATATTAGGGATGGAGTTTATAAAAGACAAGAGAGCGACATGTCGTAGTCGTGAAATATTTTTTTACTTCCCTGCGACTTCGCCCCGGAAGTGCCACAATTCTTGATATTGATTTTGATCAAGGTTGCCGTCGCTGCGGGAACCATACTGATGAAATGGTATCCGGCCGGCGGCGGGAATGGCCAGTCTATGCGGGAGGTGAGCCATGATCGGGAATGTCCCGCCTACTGTTGAAATTCGTTCAGCAGGCATTGCTGGTTAAGCAGGCTACGCAGCCTTGGTCTGCTGTTCAAGGTCGTGGTTGACGACGCGGCTGGCCTGATGGGCCGCCAGGGCCGCCCGCAGGGCAGGTAGTTGCTTGTGGGCCTTGAGCCGCCGGAAGCCCTTGGCGGCCTCGAGCATGGCGGCGCCGGTCCAGCGGAGCGCCATCCTGGCATCGCGCCAGCGTTTGACGTTTCGGCAGACCTGCCGGATGGTTCCGTTCATGTTCTCGATGATGTTGGTGCAGGCGAGCGAACGGCGCAGTTCGACCGGCAGGCCCAGGCGGGTGACGGTGAGGATCTCGTCGAGCCCCTCCAGGATGCTGGCGGAGACGCCTGGCGCGTCATGTTCCAGGCGGCGGGCCAGGTTCCTGATCAGCCGCTCGGCCTTGTCGGCGTCGTCCAGTTCCCACGCCTGGCGCAGCGCCTTGCGGACGCTGGCATGCAAGGGTCTGGCGAGGCGCTCGGTGATGTTGCGGGCCTTGTGGACCTGGCAACGCTGGATCGGCGTATGGCGGCCGAAGGTGTTGCGGATCGCCTTGGACAGCGCCCTGGCCCCGTCGATGATGAACAGGCGACAGACCGCCGGATCGAGGCCGCGCCCGACCAGGTTGTCGAGCAGCGCCTGCACCACGGCGGCATTCTCAGTCGCCCCCTCGATCACGCCGAGGGGATGCTTCTCGCCGTTGCCGTCGATGCCGACGGCGGCCAGCAGAATCAAGTCCTCACCAATGTGGATGCCGTCAATCTGGATGATCAGCAGGTCCAGACCGGACAGGTCGGCCGCCATCCATTCCTTCATGCGTTCCGCAGACAATTCCACGAACCGGCGCGATACCGCCGACCTGGACACCCCCGCTCCCTTCGGCGCGGGCACGTCGCCCTCCGGCAGGCGGACGGCGCGGCCGAACTTGCGCGTCGAGACGTTGATCAGCATCAGGTTGAGCGCCCACTTGCCCAGCAGGTCCTCCGATAACGCCGCCTCCCAGCTTGGCAGGGTGACCTCGCCGCCGTCGCGGCTACGCACGCGGGGCCGCTCGATCTCGACCTTGCCCCCATGGAAGCCGACCTTTCCCGTGGTCCCGCCCCAACGGTGCCCGTCCCTTCCGTCGGCGCGGCCGTAGCGCGGACCGCACACCTGGGTCGCATCCTCCTCCAGCATGCCGGCCAGGGTCGCGAGCCCGGATGTCAGGCAAAAGCGCTCGAAGCTCGCCCCAACCTCTTGCCAAGCTTCTTCGACGATTGCCGCCGGGACAACGGCGGCCGATGTGGTAGATTTCTTCATGGCGTTGCTTTCCTTTCGTTGGATTAAGCACCCCGAGCCTACCGGCTCAAGGCGAGCAACGCCTACTTCACATTTTCAACAGAGGTCGGGACATTCCCCCATGATCAGCAGACGCAAGGTAATCAAGGGCCTGGGCGGGGGCGCGCTGGCGCTCAGCGCGGGCGGCATCGCCGGGGTATCTTTGACGCGTGCGGCGCAGGCGGCGCTGGCGCTCGATCCCGGGCTGCCCGCGGGCTTGCGCGGCGTCGCCGAGCTCGACGCGCTGCCCGGCAAGGACCCGTTGATCAAGCTCAGCTACCGGCCGCCCAACTACGAGACGCCGGTCAGCTACTTCAACACGCTCTACACTCCCAACAAGGCGTTCTTCGTGCGCTATCACCTCGCCGACATTCCCGAGGTCACGGCGGCCGCGTGGCGCCTGTCGATCGCGGGCGGCGCCGCCGAGAAGCCGGTCGAGCTCACCCTCGACCAGCTCAAGAGCGAATTCCAGCCGGTCGAGATCGCCGCCGTGTGCCAGTGCTCGGGCAACCGCCGCGGCCTGTTCCAACCCCATGTGCCGGGGGTGGAATGGGGCTACGGCGCCATGGGCAACGCACGCTGGAAAGGCGCCAGGCTCAAGGACATTCTCGCCCGTGCCGGGGTCAAGAAGGAGGCGCTCGAGCTGGTGATGGACGGCGCCGACGGGCCGGTGCTCGACAAGACGCCGGATTTCGTCAAGAGCCTGCCGATCTGGAAGGCGCTCGACGAGAATACTCTCGTTGCCTACGAGATGAACGGCGAGCCGCTGCCGCATTTCAACGGCTTCCCTGCGCGCGTGATCGTGCCGGGCTGGACCGCGACCTATTGGATGAAGCACGTCGCCCGGCTCAACCTGGTCGCCAAGCCGTTCGAGGGCTTCTGGATGAAGAGCGCTTACCGTATCCCCACCGGCAAGTTCCCGGTGGTGCAGCGTTTCCTGAGTCAGGAGACCGAGGCCAACACGCCGATCACCGAGATGGTGGTGAACTCGATGATCACCAGCGTCACCCCGGGCCAGAAACTGCCGGTGCGCAAGACCACCGAAATCCGGGGCATCGCCTGGGACGGCGGCTACGGCATCCGCACGGTCGAGATTTCCGGCAACGGCGGGCGCAGCTGGCAGACTGCCACGCTCGGCCCCGACGCCGGGCGGTTCTCGTTCCGCCCGTGGAGCTATGCCTTCACGCCGGGCCGGGCGGGACGCTACACGCTCGTGTCCAAGGCGACCAACAGCATCGGCCAGACCCAGACCACCGAGTTGATCCTCAACCCGGCCGGCTACCATCACAACCTGGTGCACCGGGTCGTGGTCAACGCGGCGTGAGGGGGAGACGCACCATGAAACCGACACCGACGCTGCTCGTTGCCGCCTTCCTCGCCCTGGCCGTGGCCGCGCCCGCGCTTGCTGAGGAGAAGCCCATCGCCCTCAAGAACGCGCCCGGACGCGACGTGGTCGAGAACAATTGCGGCGCCTGCCACAGCCTCGATTACATCCGCATGAACTCACCGTTCCTCGATGCCGCCAAGTGGCAGGCGGAGGTGACCAAGATGATCAAGACCTTCGGGGCGCCGATCTCCGACGACGACGCCAGGAAGATCATGGACTACCTCGCCCGCAACTACGGCGGCTGAGCGCGGTCCCACCGCCGGGCAAGAACGCCCGGTGGCCGTGCGGCTTGGCGATGCGCTTTGCTCTCCTGTAAACTCGGGATCGAGAGATCAACGAGACGGCCGCCGCGCGCCGCAATAGGGGAGAATGTCCATGGGTGAGTACGCGATCGGGCAGGGAGTGCCGCGTTCCGAGGACCCGCGCCTGCTTCGGGGCGGCGGGCGCTACGTCGACGACGTCAAGTTGGCGCGCATGGCCTATGGCGTGGTGGTGCGCTCGCCCCATGCCCATGCCGCGATCCGCTCGATCGACACCATGGCCGCGCTCGCCGCGCCGGGCGTGCTCGACGTCATCACCGGCGCCGACTGGAAGGCGTCCGGCTTCGGCGACATCCCGTCGGGTGGCGGCATGAAGCTGCGCGACGGCAGCCCCATGTTCGTGCCGCCGTCGCCGGCGCTCGCCCAGGGCAAGGTGCGCCGGGTCGGCGATCCGGTCGCCTTCGTGGTGGCGGAAACCCCCTACCAGGCCATGGATGCTGCCGATCTCGTCGCCGTGGACTATCAGGAACTGCCGTCCGTCACCGGCACCGCCGACGCACCCAAGGCGGGCATGCCGCAGGTATGGGACGAATGCCGCGACAACATCGCCTTCGTCTGGACCGGCGGCGACAAGGGCAAGACCGACGCCGCTTTCGCCGCTGCGGCCCATATGGTCAAGGAGGCGCTGGTCATAAACCGCGTGGTCGTCGCCGCCATGGAGCCGCGCGCCTGCATCGGCCATTACAACAGAGCCGAGGACCACTACACCCTCTACACCACCACCCAGGGCGCCCATACCTACCGCTCGGCGGTGGCGGGCAAGATCCTCAAGGTGCCGGAAAGCCGGGTGCGCGTGATCGCCCATGATGTGGGCGGCTCGTTCGGCATGAAGTCGGGCATCTATCCCGAGAACGGGCTGGTGCTGCTGGCCTCGAAGCGCCTCGGCCGCCCGGTCAAGTGGACCAGCACGCGTTCGGAGGCGATCCTGTCGGACTCCCAGGGCCGCGACAACGTGGTCACGGTCGAGCTTGCGCTCGATGCCGAGAAGCATTTCACGGGGCTGCGCGTCACCTCGATCGCCAACCTCGGCGCCTGCCTGATGCAGGGTACCCTCAATCCGCCGGTCAACAACATCGGCGGCATCGCCGGGGTCTACCGCATCCCGGCGATCGGCGTAGACGTCACCGGCGTCTACACCAACACGGTGCCGACCCGGCCCTACCGCGGCGCCGGGCGGCCCGAAGCGTCCTTCATGATCGAGCGCATCATTGACGTCGCCGCCGACCAGCTCGGCGTCGATCCGACTGAGCTGCGCCGGATCAACACGATCCGCGCCGACGAACTGCCCTACAAGACGGCGCTCTCGTTCAACTACGATTCGGGCGAGTTCGAGAAGAACATGGACCTCGCCATCGAGCTCGCCGACTACCCGGGCTTCGCCAAGCGCCGCGCGGAATCGAAGGCGCGCGGCCGGCTGCGCGGCATCGGGCTGTCCAACTGCATCGAGAAGGCGGCGTCTCCCGGCGTCGAGGGGGCGACGCTGGTGTTCGACCGCACCGGCACCGCCACCATCCTCGCCGGCTCGGTGACCACCGGCCAGGGCCACGAGACCGTGTTCAAGCAGATCGTGTGCGACCGCCTCGGCCTCAGGTTCGACGAGGTCCACTACGTCTGGGGCGACACCGACAAGGTGCCGTTCGGCCACGGCTCGGGCGGCTCGCGCTCGTCGGCGCTCGGGTCCTCGGCAGTGCTGCTCGCCACCAACAAGGTCGTGGACAAGGCGACCAGGATCGCCGCCCACCTGATGGAGGTGGCGGAAGACGAGGTCAAGTTCGATGGAGGCGTGTTCTCCTCGCCCAAGTCCAACAAGACGCTCACCATCAAGGACGTGGCCAAGGCCGCGGTGAACCCGAAGATGCTGCCCGCCGGCATGGAGCCGGGCCTCTCCGAGCAGGCGGTGCATGTCGCCAAGGCCGCCAACTATCCCAACGGCGTGCACGTGTGCGAGCTCGAGATCGACGAGGAGACCGGCGAGATCGAGATGGCCAACTACTCGGTGGTGGACGACGTCGGCCGGGTGCTGAATGCCAACCTGTTCCGCGGCCAGGTCCATGGCGGCATCGCCCAGGGTGCCGGCCAGATCCTCATGGAGGACATGCGCTACGATCCCGAGACCGGCCAGCCGCTGACCGGCACCTTCATGGACTATGCCATGCCGCGCGCCGCCGACTTCTCGAAGATGACCGTGACCTGCAACCCGGTGCCCACCAAGACCAACCCGCTCGGCGTCAAGGGCGTGGGCGAGGCCGGTACGGTCGGCTCCATGCCGGCGGTGGCGAACGCCATCGTCGATGCGCTCTCGGTCTACGGCATCCGCAACATCCCGATGCCGGCGACGCCCGAGCGCCTGTGGCGCCTGATCCGCGACGCCAGGACGGCGAAGGCGGCGGAATAGGGCCTAACCCCCTTGCGGTCGCTCAGGCCGCCGCGTTGAGCGGCCGCCCGGCGGGCCTGGGCGCGGGCAACCCGGTCGCCTTGCACCAGTAGCTGGTATCATAGAAATATTCCGCCGTGTGGTGGGGCGGCGGATAGACGCCGAGCTCGATGCGCAGCTCCATGTTCTTGCGGATCGCCCCGGGATTGATCGCGCCCTTGGGCACGACGCGCACGTAGGCATGCTCGGCGCGCTCTCGGTTGAGCCCTTCGCGCGACATCAGGAGATCGATGGTCTCCTCCTTGTTCTCGGGTCTGAGCAGCCAGTCGCAGGACGCCGCCCAGGCGCGGATGAACCGCACCACCAGCTCGCGGTGGCTTTCCACCCATGAGCGCAGCCCCCAGCCGCAGGCGAGCGGCCAGTTGGGCACGTAGTTCTCGGCCGAGGCCAGCAGCACGCCGCCCGCCGCCAGCACCCGGTCGGAAGAGGGCGGCGTCAGCATGGCGGCGTCCACCTTGCCGGCGAGGAACGCCTTGGCGCGCTCGGGGGTGTTGCCGATGATCTCGACCAGATAGTCGCTCTCCATCAAGCCGTGCTCGCGCATGATCTTCATGCGCACGAGGTCGAGGTTGGAATCGCCGGGATCGCCCGCCAGCAGCTTGCCGCGCAGGTCCTCGACCCGGCCGATGCCCTTCCGGCCGACGAGATAGGCGCCGAGCCCTTCCTCGGCCTGCATGAACAGTACGTAGTCGATACCGTCGCGGGTCGCGCGCGCGATCATGGTATCGGCCGACGACAGCGTCATGTTCCATTTCCCCGCTGCCATCTCCGCGTTGTGAGCGGGGGCGAGTTTGGCGACGTGGAATTCGACGTCGAGGCCCTCGCGCGTGAAGAAGCCCTTCTCGTCCGCTACCACGTGCGGTGGGCGCCGCGAATAGCCGCTGACGGTGATGTGATCCATGCTTTTTAAATCTCCGCTTGGGGCGGCGTGGCCGCCGCATCCCTTTCTAGTTTCGTGTCGTGTTGACCCGCGCGATGATCGCGGGCGATGCCTTGAAGGTCTCGGCGACGATCTTTTCGAGGCCTTCGCCGTCCATTGCGCCGATCTCGATCTTGCGCTTGGCGGCTTCGTCCTTGAGCGCCTTCGATTTCATCATGGTGTTGAACGCATCGCGCAGCGTGCGGGTCATGCTTTTGCTCAGGCCCGGCGGCGCGAACACCGTGCGTCCCATCTCGTTACCGGTGGCGAGGAAGCGCAGCGCCGCACGGTCCTCGTCGTTGCGCCCGAGCTCGACCATGGACGGGACGTCCGGCAGGTCGGGCGCGCGCGCCATGGCGTACTGGACCAGCAGATTGACCTTCTTTTCCTTGAGCCAGGCACGGTTCGAGACTTTCATGGAGGCCCACGACTTGGTGGCGCCGTCGACCTCGCCGCGCTGCATGGCGAGGTTGACCTCCGACGATCCCTTGAAGCCGGAGATCGGCTTGAACATCGTGCCGGCGAAGGTGTTGAGTTCCTTGAGATGCGTGATGGTGGGCGAGGTCGGGCCCGAGCCACCCATGATCGTCTCGCGCTTGCGCGCGTCCGCGAGCGACCTGGTCTTGGACGTGTACCAGGTGTAGCTGATCTCGACGATCGGCGTGAGCCGCCCAATCCAGGTGAACTTGCGCGCGTCGTATTGGATGCCCTTGGAGCCGAGCACCTGCTCGACGGGAAGCTGCTGCGGCGCGCTGCCGATCGCCGTGCCGTCGCGGGGCGCGACGTTGTAGAGCCAGTTGGTCATCTTGAGCCCGCCGGCGCCCGGCATGTTCTTGGCGACGATGGTGGGATGGCCCGGGATGAAGTCGCCGAGGTGGCGCGCGGCGAGGCGTCCGTAGAGGTCGTAGCCGCCGCCCGGGCTGTAGCCGATATAGAGGCTGACGGTCTTGCCCTTGAGGCTGTCGTCGGCCGCCCTGGCCGGCATGGTCTGGATCGTCGCGAGAACGGCGGCGATAGCCGTTATGGCGCGGAAGACGCACGGTCCCGTCATGTTCCCTCCTCCCCGGTTGTTTTGTTATCGGGCGCGCCGTAGGGAAGCACACCCGCATATTCGGGACTATAACGCCATCCTGCCCGCCAATGCCATGGGGGCAAAAGTTAATTTCCGCAGATGTGATCTGTGGTCACAGCACGCGCAACGGGATGTCGCCGAGCTCTCCGACCCAGCCGTCCCACACGCGCTGGAGGATGCGTGGCGATTCGTGCAGCCGGTTGGAGATCTCCATCTCCGTGGGCGTAAGCGGGCTGGGCGTGCCGATCCGCATGGCGTCGAGCAGCACCCTGGCATTGTCGCGCATGACGATGGAGCGGAACACGGTGGAGCGGATATCGGTGCCGACCACCAGCACGCCGTGGCGCCGCAGCAGCATCGCGCGGTTCTGCCCGAGCGCCTTTGCCATGGACACCGCCTCCTCCATCTTGACGACGATGATCTGGGTTTCGCCGAACTCGTCGCGGTTGTCCCACACCGGCACCTCGGCGCCCATCATGCCGCTGACGTGGGTCACCGGCGTCGGCGCGACGCCCACGTTGCAGAACGGCAGCAGCTCCATGGCGTGGTTGTGGCACACGCACATGACGTCGGGCCGTGCCGCGTAGGTGGCGGCGTGGATCACGCGCTCGGCGTACGGGTTGATGTCCGAGCCGTCCGTCAGGTTGCCGTCGAGGTCGAACTCGTGCAGGTCGCGCACGGTGACCAGATTGGGCGCGAGCGCGCGCGACAGGATGAAGCGGCCGGGGTCGTCGGGATGGCGCGTGCTGATATGGCCGAGCCCGGCCAGCAGACCCTCGCGGGCGAGGATGTGGTTGGCCAGCGTGAGTTCGCGCTTGAGCTCTTCGACGGTCATGACGGCTCCCGTTTTTCCGTTCGATATCATCTTGTTGGATGGCTCTCCCCTGGAGCGGGGTCGGTTCGGATTGGTTCAATCCGAACCGTGAATCCTGCTCCAGATTTAAAGTGTAGAGCCCGATTTACGGCTCAGGATCGTTCCGATCCGAGCCAATCAGGCTCTAGCTGTTTCCGCCGGGCGCGTCAACGCGCTTGGGCACACATGCGGACGGCCGTTTGACCGCGCGGCCCGAGGCGCGGATACTTCCTGAAAATGGAACCGCGGTCCCGGTTCCGCAACCAGGGGAGGGCTCATGCCCGACGACACCGCGCCAAAGGAAGCCGACGCGCCGCCCGATGCTGCGCTCAATGCCGCCCTTGACCGCCTCGCGCTCGGCTGCCGCATTCTCGAGGCCGAGGGCCACGCAAGCCGCACCCTCGGCCACGCCGCCCTGCGTGATCCCGCCGGGCGGGGCCTGTGGCTCAAGCGCTGGGGCATCTCGTTCGGTGACACCATAGGCCCCGAGGATTTCGTGCTGATCGATTTCGACGGACGCCAGCTCGCCGGCGCGGGACGGCCGCCGAGCGAGTGGCCGATCCACGCGCGCATCCTCAAGCGCCGCGCGGACGTCCTGGTGACGGTGCATTCCCACCCATTCCACGGCCGCGTGTTCTCGGCGGCGACGGTGCCGCTCCTGCCGGTATCCAATGCCGGCAACTGGTTCCCCGCGCCACCGCCGCGCTTCACCGCGACCTCGGAGCTGGTACGCGACGCCGTCACTGGCGACGCACTTGCCGCGTGCCTCGGCGACCACTTCGCCATGTTCCTGCGCAACCACGGCGTGGTGTTCTGCGGCCGCTCCATCGAGCACGCGATCCTGATGGGTATCCAGCTCGAGGAGGCGTGCCGCGAGCATCTCGCCATCGCCGCCTCGGGACTGCCGTGTGACTATCCCGATGGCGAGGAGCGCGCGCGCAAGTACCGCGGTGCCGGCGCCCCCGACGCGCTGGTGCTCTACTTCGACAACTTCGCCAAGGAGCTGGCGCGGCGCGGCGTATAACTGCGGCGCCGGGTAGGGACCGATATCATGGATTACAGACCTTTCGGCAAGACCGGGCTCAGGGTGTCCGCCGTCGCTTTCGGCTGCGGGCGTACCGGCGGGCTTCTGATCGACGGCGACATGGCCGGCCGCCGTCTCGCGGTGCGCAAGGCGCTCGACGGCGGCATCAACTGGTTCGACACTGCCGTGGCCTACGGCGACGGCAAGTCGGAGGCGGCCCTCGGCGAGCTTCTGGAGGAAGTGCCGGAGGATCCTTACGTCTCCACCAAGGTGACCGTGGATCCCGCGCGCGAGGACCTGCCCGGCCAGATCGAGGAGAGCCTTGCCGGCAGCCTCAAGCGCCTGCGGCGCTCCTCGGTGACGGTGCTGCAGCTCCACAACCGCATCGACCCCGCCGCGGGCGGCAAGGCGCTCGACCTCGAGAAGGTGCTTGGCGCCGACGGTGTCGCCGACGGTCTCGAACGGGTCAAGGAGAAGGGGCTCGCGCGCTTCATTGGCTTGACCGCGCTCGGCGACGCGGCGGCGGCGGCCGACGCCATCGCCAGCGGTCGGTTCGACTCGGCGCAGGTGTTCTACAACCTGGTCAATCCTTCGGCGGCGCGTCCTATGCCGGCCGACTGGACCGGCCAGAGCCTCACCGGGATCATCGCCGCCGCCCAGGCGACCGAGACCGCGGTGCTGGCGATCCGCGTGCTGGCGGGCGGCATCATCGCGCTGCCCAAGCGGCCCCCGCGGGTCAGCATGATGACCAAGGATACCGATCCCGACGTCGAGGAGCAGAAGGCCGCCTCGGCGTTCCGCGCGCTCGGCAAGGATTACGGCTCGCGTCCCGAGGTCGGCATCCGCTTCGCGCTCTCGTGTCCGGGAATCTCGACCGTGCTGGTGGGGATCGGTGAGCCGACGCACGTCGATACCGCGCTCAAGGCCGCCGCCGCCGGACCGCTGCCCGAGGCGGCGCTCGCCAGGCTCGAGCAGGTCTACGCCGCGGATTTCTCGGTCGGAGCCTAGAGCAGGGTCGGTTCGGATTGACCCAATCCGAACCGTGAATCCTGCTCTAAATTTAAAATGTAGAGCCTGATTCACGGCTCAGGATCGTTCCGAGCCGAGCCGATCAGGCTCTAGTTTCCCTTCGCCTGGATCTTGGCCCAGGCGTCACGCAGGCCGACGGTGCGGTTGAACACCGGCTTGTCCGGCTGCGAATCGGGATCGACGCAGAAATAGCCCAGGCGCTCGAACTGCAGGCGCTCGCCCGGCCCGGCGTCGGCGAGCGCCGGTTCCACCACTGCGTCTTTCAGCACCTTGAGCGAGTTCGGGGTCGATGTCGGCGAGCCAGTCGCCGCTCGCGTCCGGGTCGGGCGACTTGAACAGGTGGCCGTAGAGCCGCACCTCGGCGGGCACGCCGTGGGCGGCCGAGACCCAGTGGAGCGTCGCCTTGACCTTGCGCCCGTCGGGCGCGTTGCCGCCCCGGGTCGCGGGGTCGTAGCTGCAGATGATCTCGGTGACGTTGCCGGCCGCGTCCTTCACCACCTCCTTGCAGGTGACGAAATAGGCGTAGCGCAGCCGCACCTCGCGCCCGGGTGCCAGGCGGAAGAACTTCTTGGGCGGGTCTTCCATGAAGTCCTCGCGCTCGATGTAGAGCGTGCGCCCGAACGGCACCTTGCGCGTGCCGGCCGCAGCGTCCTCGGGATTGTTGACCGCGTCCATCTCCTCGACCTGGCCGTCAGGGTAGTTCTCGATCGTCACCTTGACCGGATCGAGCACCGCCATGCGCCGGAGCGCAGTCGCATTGAGCGCCTCCCGCACACAGTACTCGAGGTACTGGATTTCCACCGTCGAGTTGGCCTTGGCGACGCCGATGCGCGCGGCGAAGTCGCGGATCGCCTCGGCCGGATAGCCGCGCCGGCGCAGGCCGGAGACGGTCGGCATGCGCGGGTCGCTCCAGCCGCCGACATGGCCCTCGCGCACGAGCTGGATCAGGCGGCGCTTGGACAGCACCGTATGGGTCAGGTTGAGGCGTGCGAACTCGATCTGGCGCGGATGCGACGGCACCGGCAGATGGGCGAGGAACCAGTCGTAGAGCGGCCGGTGGTCCTCGAACTCCAGCGTACAGATGGAATGGGTGATGCCCTCGATGGCGTCCGACTGGCCGTGGGCGAAATCGTAGGTGGGATAGATGCACCAGGTATCGCCGGTGCGCGGATGGGGTGCCCGCAGGATACGGTAGAGAACCGGGTCGCGCAGGTTGATGTTGCCCGACGCCATGTCGATCTTCGCGCGCAGCACGCGCGTGCCGTCGGGAAATTCGCCCGCGCGCATGCGGCGCAGCAGGTCGAGGTTTTCCTCGACGCCGCGCTCGCGGAACGGGCTGTTGGTGCCGGGTTCGGTCAGCGTGCCGCGTGCCGTACGTATCTGGTCGGCCGACTGGTCATCCACGTAGGCACCACCGTTCCGGATGAGGTGCTCGGCCCAGTCGTAGAGCTGCTCGAAATAGTCCGAGGCGTAATGGAGGTGCGTGCCCCAGTCGAAGCCGAGCCAGCGCACGTCGGCCTGGATCGAATCGATGTATTCCTGCTCTTCCTTGGCCGGGTTGGTATCGTCGAAGCGCAGGTGGCAGCGCCCGCCGAACTCGAGCGCGAGGCCGAAGTTGAGGCAGATCGACTTGGCATGGCCGATGTGCAGGTAGCCGTTGGGCTCGGGCGGAAAGCGCGTGACCACGCCCTGCGCGCGCCCGGCGGTGAGGTCGGCGCGAATCTGCTCACGGATGAAGTCGCGAGCCTGGATGGCGGTTTCGGCCGTCTCGGCCATGAATTTCTCCGTGACGCGGGCGCGGAAGACCGCCCGAAAGGCCCCTGTTTGCCACAAAGGGCGCGGTGGGCCAAGCCCCGCGGCCGGTCATGGGCCAGCCCGGGACCGAAGGGCGTGTCAGGGCGCTGTCACGGGCCTGTCGCCATGCTACAACGAGGCCCGAGGGAAGGTCGTCCGTCGGGGCGGCCGGTCACGCATCCGGAGACGCGGGCATTGGACGACGACAGCCTGTTCCATGACGTCCTGATCCTGGGCGGCGGCGCGGGCGGGCTCGCCATCGCGCTGGAGCTGCCGGAAAGCGCCCGCGTCGGCGTCCTGTCCAAGGGCCAGCTCGACCAGGGCGCCACCAACTGGGCCCAGGGCGGCATCGCCGCCGTGCTGGATCCTGCCGATTCGTTCGAGTCCCACATCGAGGATACGGTGATCGCCGGCGCCGGGCTCAATTCCCGGGAGGTGGTGCGTTTCGTGGTCGAACGCGCGCCGGGCATCATCGCCTGGCTGGAGGGCCTCGGCATCGAGCTCACCCGCGAGGCAGACGGTCCGCGCAAGGGCCTGCCGCACCTCAACCAGGAGGGCGGCCACAGCCACCGGCGCGTGGTGCACGCGGCGGATGCCACCGGGCGCGCGGTGCAGGCCTGCCTCGAGCGCGCCGTGCGGGCGCGCCGCCAGACCGACCTGTTCCCCGACCACGTTGCGGTCGATCTCGTGGTGCGCGCCGATCCCGCAACCGGACGCCAGCGCTGCATCGGCGTCTACGCGCTCGACTGCCGCACCGGCCGCGTGCGGCTGTTCCGCGCCCGCGCCGTGGTACTGGCGACCGGCGGCGCGAGCCGGGTCTACATGCACACCTCGAACCCGCCCGGCGCCACCGGTGACGGTATCGCCATGGCGTGGCGCGCCGGTTGTCGCGTCGCCGACATGGAGTTCACCCAGTTCCATCCCACCTGCCTGGTGACGCCTGCCGGCCAGACCTTCCTGATCAGCGAGGTGGTGCGCGGAGAAGGCGCCAAGCTGGTGCTGCCCGACGGCACGCGCTTCATGGACCGGTTCCATCCGCGCGCCGAGCTCGCCCCGCGCGACGTTGTGGCGCGCGCCATCGACCACGAGATGAAGCGCCTCGGCATTCCCCACGTGCTGCTCGACGTCACCCACAAGGGCGCGGACTTCATCCGGGCCCATTTCCCGACGCTTCATGCCCAGTGCCTCGAGCTCGGCTTCGACATGACGCGCGAACCGTTGCCGGTGGTGCCGGCGGCGCATTATACCTGCGGCGGCGTCATGACCGACGTGCACGGGCGTACCGACCTCGATGGGCTCTACGCGGTCGGCGAATGCACCTTCACCGGTCTCCACGGCGCCAACCGGCTCGCCTCCAATTCGCTTCTCGAATGCTTGGTGTTCGGCCGCGAAGCCGGGCGCGAGATCGGCCACCGCCTGCCGGAATTCCCCGAGCTGCGCGACATCGCGCCGTGGGATGAGAGCTGGGTGCGTGATTCCGACGAGGAGGTGGTGCTCGCCCATAACTGGGACGAGCTCCGGCGCTTCATGTGGGACTACGTCGGCATCGTGCGCACCACCAAGCGGCTCGAGCGGGCGCTGCACCGGGCCGATCTGCTGGGCTCGGAAATCCACGAGTACTACGCCAATTTCCGCGTCTCGCGGCAGATGCTGGAGCTGCGCAACATGGCCGCAGTAGCCGGCCTGATCGTGCGCTCGGCGCTCGCCCGCCACGAGAGCCGTGGCCTGCACTATACCCTCGATCATCCTGCGCCGCGCGACGTCGAGGCCCACGACACCGTGCTGGTACCCGGTCTTGCCGCCGGCCTCGATCCCCGAACGCGGCTCGCCGGCGACCGCGAGCCCTGAGACCTTCTAGCCTGCTTTCCCCGATACCGTGCCTTCCGCGAACCGCCCCAGAAACTTGCCGAGTTCCATCGGGAACGGGAACACGACGGTTGCGTTGTTCTGATTGGCGAAGATGTTGAGCGTGCTGAGATAGCGTAGCTGCATCGCCTCGGGGCGCTGGGACAGAATTTCCGCCGCATCCAGGAGCTTCTGGGCCGCCTGCTGTTCACCCTCCGCGTTGATGACCTTGGCGCGCCGCTCACGTTCCGCTTCGGCCTGGCGGGCGATGACCCGGATCATGCTCTCGTCCAGGTCGACGCGCTTGATCTCGACATTGGATACCTTGATGCCCCAGGCGTCGGTCTCGGAGTCGAGCACGTTCTGGATGTCGTCATTGAGCTTGTCGCGTTCCGACAGCATCTCGTCGAGAACGTGCTTGCCCAGCACCGAGCGCAGCGTCGTCTGGCAGAGCTGGCTGGTCGCCTGCATGAAATCGGCGACCTCGATGACCGCGCGCTCGGGATCGATCACCCGGAAATAGACCACGGCATTGACCTTGACCGAGACGTTGTCGTTGGAGATCACATCCTGGGGCGGAACATCGAGCACCACCGTGCGCTGGTCGATCCGAACCATCTGCTGGATGAACGGGATCATGATGATCAGTCCGGGACCCTTTACCCCGGTGAAGCGGCCGAGGGTGAACATGACCCCGCGCTCGTATTCGCGGAAGATCTTGATCGCGAACGTAAGGAACGCGATGACGATGATCAGGATGGGGACATAGAAAGCGAGATCGGTGAACATCCCTCGTCTCCGTTAGCTGTTATCGGTATCGGCCGGCATGACGGTCAGCGTGAGTCCTTCGAGCGCCGTTACCCGCACCCGCTGGCCGATGGCGAGCGGAGCGTCGGCGACGGCGTTCCATCTTTCGCCGTGCGTGAAGATGTGGCCGCGGCCGCCGCTCCAGTCCATGACCCGTGCCTCGGCCCCGATCATGCCCTCGCGGCCGCTCACCACCTTCCGGCGGTGCGCGCTCACGAACAGGTGGACGGTGACGAGGACGAAGGCGAGGCTGGTCGCCGCGATGCCGCCGATCACCGGCCAGGAGATGGCGAAGCCGGGCGCTTCGGTGTCCATCAGGATGGCCGCGCCCAGCACCAGAGCGACGGTGCCGCCGATGCCGAGCACGCCGAACGACGGCGTGAAGGCTTCCGCCACCATCAGTGCGAGCCCGAGAACGATCAGCGCGGCGCCGGCATAGTTCACCGGCAGCGCGGCGAGGGCATAGAGACCGAGCAGCAGGGAAATGCCGCCGATCGTGCCCGGCAGGACCGAGCCCGGGTTCATGAACTCGAACATCAGGCCGTAGACGCCGATCATCATCAGGATCAGCGCGACGTTGGGGTCGGTGATGGCGGCGAGAAGCTCCGTGCGCCAGCCCGGCGCAAAGTACTCTACTGCGGCCCCGCGCGTCGCGAGCGTGGTTTCGGTCCCGCCCGTCCCGATCTTCGCCTTGCGCCCGTCCGCCTTTGCCAGCAGGTCGTCGAGGTCGGTCGCCATGAAGTCGATCACGTGCCGACGCAGAGCTGCCTCGGCGGGCAGGCTGGCGGCCTCGCGCACCGCCTTCTCCGCCCAGTCGGCATTGCGTCCCCGGAGAGTCGCCAGCGCGCGGATATAGGCGGCCGCGTCGTTGACGGCCTTGGCTTCATGGGCGTTCTTGGGCCGGGCGGCTTGAGCATTATCAGTGCCCTTGGCACCGCCCTTGTCGTCGCCTTTCGTGTTCCGCCCCTGGTCGGGCTGGTCGCCGCCACCGAACGGCCCGCCACCGATCTGGATCGGCGTCGCCGCGCCGAGGTTGGTGCCCGGTGCCATGGCGGCGACATGGCTGGCATAGAGGATGTAGGTCCCGGCACTCGCCGCGCGCGCGCCGGGAGGGCTCACGTAGGTGGCGACCGGCACTGGCGAGGCGACGATGGCGCGGATGATCTCTCGCATCGAGGTGTCGAGCCCGCCCGGCGTATCCATGCGCAGGACGACGAGCTTTGCGCCGCGCGCCTTGGCACGGGCGAGGCCGTTGGTCACGTAGTCGACGGTGGCGGGCCCGATCGCACCATCGATGGTCAGCACCAGCGCCGTGCGCGCCCCGTCGGCCGCGGTACCGGTGCCAAGCACCGCGAGCCCGATTCCCAGGACGAGGACGATCCACGCCACCCCGCGCGGCAGACGCCGTCCGGTGGCCTCGCGCCAGGAGGAGGGCGGGGCGGGCGGTTCCTGTCGGTCCTCGGGTATTATCGGCATGAGGCCCCGGCTGCGGCGGCGCGCCGGACGTCTCCCGCCTGGGAGGCGCAGCGCGTTTGGAAGATGGCGACGATACGGGCTATGGGGCGGGCTTGTGTTGGCCGATATGGCCGGTTCCGCGATGCTGGCCTGCCCATGCCCGGCAACTGTGCGGTCTGGGCGCCGGGATTGCAAGGGGGGCCTAGCTGGAAAGCAGGATCCACAGGCTGGCGCCGCCTGCCGCGAGGGCCGCCGCCATCGGGACCGCGACCGCAGCGCCTGCGCGCCAGCCTCCGATCGCGCCCACTAGCACGGTCTTGACTACGGTATTGACCGCGGCCGCGGTGCATACCGCGGCGACCGCGATGGTCGGGCCGAACGCGCCTCCCGAGGCGCCATCGGCGACCGACAGCGTGATCGCGTCGACATCGGCGAGCCCCGAAGCAGCGGCGACAGCGATCACCGCCTCGTGGCCGAACAGGTGGGCGGCGGCGCGGGCCGCGAACATGATGACCGCAAGCAGGACGCCGAACTGAAGCGCGAGCCTGAGGTCGAGCGGGTTCTGCGTGGCGAAGCGTTCGGCGGTGGGACCCTGATCCTGGGCGGCGTCATCGTGGCGGAACAGCCACCAGGCACCGAGCAGCGCGACGGCGCAGGCCGGCAGCATGGCGGCGGCGAGCGGTGCCACCAGGTCGGGCGCGACGATGCCCGCGATCACGAGTGCGCGCGGGAACATGACCGCCGACGCGGTCACGGTCCCACCCGCCACCACGGCCCGCGAGGCCGTGCCATCACGCGCGAGCCGCGCCATGTTGAGCGCGACTGCGGTCGACGACGACAGCCCGCCGAACAGGGCGGTGAGCAGGACGCCGCGCTTGACGCCTGCGATCCGCACAGCGACGTAGCCGATGTAGGAGAGCGCGGCGACCAGCACCACCATCCACCACAGGCGGCGCGGATTGAGCGCATCATAGGGGCCGAAGCCGTGGTCCGGCAGCACCGGCAGCACCACCACAGAGATCAGCAGCAGCCGGATGGTGGCGAGCAGCTCCTCGCGGCTGATCTTGCGCAACAGGCCGTGCAGCTCCGGTTTGATGCCGAGCAGCGCCGCGACGATCACCGCCGCCGCGCCCGCCGGCGCCATCTCGCCGAGCCCGGCCAGCGCGGAGAGGGTGAAGCCGGCCAAGAGTGCGGTCACGGTGGTGATGGACTGGTCATGCTCGGTGCGCGCGGTGCGGAAATGAGCGGCCGTCACCAGCGCGCCGAGTGCCAAGGCGGCGCTCGCGAACACCCAGCCGCCCAGCTTGTCGGACAGAAGCCCGACCGCGCCGCCGAACAGGCCGACGATACCGAAGGTGCGGATGCCGGCGATGCGGGTGCCTTCCGCCTGCTCGCGCACCTCCCAGCCGCGCTCGAACCCCAGCAGCAGGCCGATGGCGAGCGCCACCCCGATCTTGAGGAGGATGTCGGAGGCTTCCATGACGTCGTTACCCGTATGTGGCGAATTTTCCAGATTTTACGTGTACAAGGATATTTACCTCAACGGTCCAATGGAGTACGCAATTAGCGGGAAGCCTCACGGCGGAAGGAAAATGTTCAGGCTTAGATCGCTGTCGATGGCGCCCGTCCTGGCGCTGTGTGCGGCCCTCGCCGCGGCGGTGCTGCCGCGTCCGGCCGCCGCCCAGGACATCCGCTATTTCCGCATCGGCACCGGCTCGATCTCCGGCGTCTATTTCCCGGTCGGCGGGCTGATCGCCAACATCATCTCCAATCCCCCCGGCTCGCGCGCCTGTGACGAGGGTGGCAGTTGCGGCGTGCCCGGCCTGATCGCGGTGGTCCAGGCGACGCTGGGTTCGGTCGCCAACGTGCATGCGGTCCAGTCGGGGATGCTCGAATCGGCGATGGTGCAGGCCGACATCGCTTCCTTTGCCTATCACGGCACGGGGCCGTTCGCGCGCGAAAAGCCTTTCAAGGAGTTGCGCGCCATTGCCAACCTTTACCCCGAGGCGGTGCACGTGGTGGTGCGGCGTGATTCGCCCATCAAGAGCATGAGCGATCTCGCCGGCCGGCGCGTCTCTCTCGATCTCACCGGCTCCGGCACGCGTGCGGTAGCGCTCACGGTGCTCGAAGTCCTATGGCGTCAGGCTCGACCGTCTCAAGCAGATCAATTCCCAGATCGGCCCGGCGGCGGATCGCATCCGCAACGGCAATATCGACGCGCTGTTCTTCGTTGGCGGCTATCCGGTGTCGGCGATCACGCGTCTTGCCCGGGAGATCCCGATCCGCCTTCTGTCGGTGGACGGCAAGGCGGCCGCGGAGATCCACGCCCATGACCCGTTCCTCTATGCGATGCCGATCCCCAAGGGTACCTATCGCGGCGTGGGGCAGGTCGAGACGGTGGCGGTGGGCGCCCAGTGGCTGGTCTCGGCCAAGGTCGACGACGCCACGGTCTACGGCATCACGCGAGCCCTGTGGCATCCCAACACACGCCGGCTGCTCGACAACGGTCCTGCCGCCGCGCGCCAGCTGCAGAAGGAAAAGGCGCTCGACGGGATCACCATCCCGCTGCATCCGGGGGCGGCCAACTACTACCGCGAGGAGGGCATGCTGAAGGCGCCGGCCAAGCCCGCCGCGAAGACCGGCTCCAGGGCCCGGTGATCCGGCTCACGCCTTCTCTGGGTCGATCTCGAATTCCGGAATGATCCAGGGTTCCTTGCGTGCCGCCTCGGTCCACTCGACCATGAATGGATGGGCGAGTACGGCGGCGACATAGTCCTCGGCATGGGATTCCAGCGGCACGCCGTAAGTATCGAAGCGCGTCGCCACCGGCGCGTACATGGCGTCGGCCGCCGAGAAGCCGCCAAACAGGAACGGCCCCTTGCCCATCGCGCCGCCGAAGCGCCGGCGCGCCTCGCGCCAGATCGCCTGCACGCGGTTGATGTCGGCCTGGGCCGGGTCCTCGAGGGCAGGGCAGGGAATGCGGCGGCGTAGGTTCATGGGCAGGGCGCGCCGCAGCGGGATGAAGCCGCCGTGCATCTCGGCCGCGATGGCCCGTGCATGGCCTCGCGCCGGCGCCTCGCGCGGCCACAGCGGTGCCGCGGGGTATTTCTCGGCGAGGTATTCGGCGATGGCGAGCGATTCCCACACGGTCACCTCGCCGTCCACCAGGGCCGGGCATTTTGCCGAGGGCGAATATTTAATGATCTCGGTGCGCGTGTTCGCCTCGCGCAGCGGGATCACCACCTCGCGGAACGGCACGCCAGCGAGCTTGAGCGCGAGCCAGCCGCGCAGCGACCACGACGAATAGGCCTTGTTGGCAAGGGCAACGACGAGTTCGGACATGGAGCTTCCCGTGGTTTCCGTCACTGATACGCGACCCCGGCGGGGCTGGCAAGGCCCCCACGCGGGCGTCACGACGCCAGCCCCTTTTCAACCGCGGCGCAACGCGCCATCCTGCTGGCAGGATATGTGCGAAAGGAGTTCGGCAGCATGACACTGACGGCGCTCACGCCGCGGGCGGACAAGGGCACGGTTCCGATCACCACGGTCACGGGCCGCGGCTACGGCAAGTGGCTGGCGGCGCAGCCGGCGCGCGTGAAGGCATGGCTGCGCGCGAGCGGGTTCGAGGCGCGCGCCGGACAGGTGAGCCTGCTGGCCGCCGCCGACGGCGGGCTCGAGCGTGTGTTTCTGGCTCTGCCGGCGCCGGGCGGCGACGAATTCCCGGTGGATGACGGCGCCGTGTGGACCTTCGCCGCCTGCCCGGGCAGCCTGCCGCCCGGGACCTACGCCCTCGACGGTCGTCCCGCGGCGGCGCTCGCCAACGACGCGGCGCTCGGCTGGGCGCTCGGCAGTTACCGCTTCGACCGCTACCGCAAGGCCGCGAAGCTGCCGGCGCGTCTGGTGTGGCCCCAGCGCGCCGACCGCGCCGCCGTGGAAAGCGCCGCGCTGGCGACCTTCCTGGTGCGCGATCTCGTCAACACGCCCGCGGGCGACATGGGCCCGCCCGAGCTCGCCGCCGCGGCGCGTACGCTGGCGCGCGGCTTCGGCGCGCGCTTCAAGGTGATCGCCGGCGACCAGCTGCTCGCCCGCAACTACCCGGCGATCCACGCGGTCGGCCGGGCCGCCGCCAAGGCGCCGCGCCTGATCGACATGGTGTGGCAGCCGAAGGGACGGACCGGCAAACTGCCGCGCGTCACCATCTGCGGCAAGGGCGTGTGCTTCGACACCGGCGGCCTCGATCTCAAGTCGTCGGCGGGCATGAAGCTGATGAAGAAGGACATGGGCGGGGCCGCCCAGGCGCTGGGGCTCGCGCGCATGATCATGGCGGCCAGGCTCGGCGTGCGCCTGCGCGTGCTGATTCCGGCGGTCGAGAACGCGGTCGCGGGCAATGCCTATCACCCGCTCGACGTGGTGCCGACGCGCAAGGGCATCACGGTCGAGGTCGGCAACACCGACGCCGAGGGCCGGATCGTCCTGTCGGACGCGCTCGCCGAGGCATGCCGCGAGGGCTGCGACCTGCTGATCGACATGGCGACGCTCACCGGTGCCGCGCGCATCGCCCTCGGCACCGGCCTGCCGGCGCTGTTCTGCAATGACGACCGGCTTGCCGCCCATGCGCTCGACTCGGGTGTCGCCGCGGCCGATCCGCTGTGGCGCCTGCCGCTATGGCGGCCCTATCGCGAGAAGCTCTCGAGCAAGGTCGCCGACATCAACAACATCTCGTCGGGCTCCTACGGCGGTGCCATCACCGCCGCGCTGTTCCTGCAGGAGTTCGTGACCCACGGCACGCCATGGATACACCTCGATTTCATGGCGTGGAACGAATCGTCGCGCGCCGGCCGTCCCGAGGGCGGCGAAGCCCAGGGCATGCGCGCGCTCTTCCACCTGATCGCCCATCACTACGCGCGCCGCCGCTGATCCGATCCCGCGCGGCGGCCTTGATCGTGGGCCGCGCCGGGGCTAACTTGGTTCGGGGCCGAAACGATCTTGGGGACCGGCCCGCGATCCGGGGGGCACGATGGCCGTCACGCTGACTTTCGACCAGGCGCTCGACATCCTGCGCGGCGCGGTCATCGAGTCGGTGCGCAACGATCCCGCGCGACCTCACCCAGCGCCAGATGGCCGTGATCCTGATCGTCTACCTGGGCGAGGCCTCGCGCACGGTGCGCGAGCTCGCCGCCGAGCTCGGCATCGGCAAGCCTGCCGTCACGCGCGCCCTCGACAAGCTCGAAGGGCTCGGCCTCGTCAAGCGGCTCGCAGACGTACGCGACAAGCGCTCGATCATCGTCGGGCGCACCGTCCAGGGCACGGTTTATCTGCGCGAGCTCGCGGACCGGATCACAAAGTCTGCCGCCGCCTCGCGGCGCTGACGGCCGGGTGCGCCGATCACGCGCCGCTCACGAAAACACACATCTCCCTCACATCAAGTTGAACAGTCGTGTCGCGCCAGCCGGCGCGCATGACGTTACCTTGCCAACCGTTCAGCGACGGCGCCGTCCTGACCATTGAGCACCGAACCGAAACACGAGCCATCCTCAAGGAGGTTTCCCCATGACTAAGTTCGACAAGACCCTGTCCGCCGCCGCGCTCGCCGGCGCCTTCGCCGCCGCGGTCATCATCGCCGCGCCGCCCGTCCTTGCCCAGAACAGCGGCTCCCAGCAGATGATGCAGGACGACATGAAAGGCGGCATGAAGTCCGAGATGAAGTCCGACAGCATGAAGAAGGACGACATGAAAGGCGGCAAGTCCGACACCATGAAGTCCGACATGAAATCGGATATGAAGGGCGATGAGATGAAGAAGGACAGCATGAAGAAAGACGACATGAAGAAGGACGGCATGTAGCACTTGGGCCATCTGGCCCGCGCTTATGCATGCCGTCGTTCGGCATTCCGCACGAAGAAGGGGCGCCCCGTTACGGCGAAGGGGGCGCCCTTTTTATTTGCCGACAAGCCTGGTGACGCGCCACTTGACCGGCAAACCTTCCGGGCCGACCATCGGCGGGAGGTTCAATTGCGTGCGGGCCGGGGCGGGCGCTTGCGGAGAACGAGGCGATGCGGGCATTTTTAGCCGTTGCGGTGGCGACGATCCTGCTGGGTCAGATCGCGTCACTGGATGCGCAACCTTATCAGGACGGGAGAGGCCCCGGCATGATGGGGCCGGGCCGGATGGGCCCTGGGATGATGGGATGGCCCTATGGTCGCCCGCCCGCCAATGCAAACTCGCCCGGTGCCGCCGTCTTCCAGCAGCAATGCGCCATGTGCCACGTCCTGCAGGCCGGGGTGCAGGCGACTTTCGGGCCCAACCTGCATGGCTTGTTCGGCCGCAGGTCGGGACAGGCCCCGGGCTTCGCCTATTCCGACGCGATGCGGGGTGCCGGGATCGTATGGGACGACCAGACCCTCGACCGCTTCCTGGCCGCACCGCAACAAGTGGTGCCCAACAACAAGATGCCGTTCCCGGGACTCCCAGACCGCAATACGCGTGAGAAGTTGATCGCCTATTTGAAGGCGGCGACGAAATAGCGCAGGCCCTATCGGCGGTTGATCTGTGGCAGCGATGATGTTACCAGTGCTGCAACACGCAACAAATGCATATTCGTGAAGTGACAGGAGACGTTTCCGTCGTGCCTGGCAAGAAATGTTCGTTGCTGCCCCTGCTCCTGATTGTGGCCTTATCGATCGTCGCAGCGCCGACACCGGCCATGGCCATCCCCAGCTTCGCCAGACAGACCGGCCTCACATGCGGGGCCTGCCATACGGCCTACCCCGAGCTCAATGCCTTCGGCCGCGAATTCAAGCTGAACGGCTATACCTTTAGCGGCGGTAATTCGAAATATCCGCCGTTCGCGGCGATGGTGCAGCCGTCGTTCACTCATACCGCGAAGGACCAGGAGTCGGCACCGGCGCCCCATTTCGGCAACAATGATAATGCCGCGGTGCAGCAGACCAGCCTTTTCCTCGGCGGTAAGCTGCTCGACAAGCTCGGCGCCTTCGTCCAGCTCACTTACGATGGGGTCAGTCGCGACCTGTCGATTGACAACACCGACATACGATTTGCCGATACCGGCAAGCTCGCCGGCGAGGCCGTAGTTTACGGCGTTACTCTCAACAACAACCCGACCGTGCAGGACCTGTGGAATTCGACGCCGGCCTGGGGCTTCCCCTTCGCCAGTTCCAGTCTGGCGCCGTCCCCCGCCGCATCGACCCTGGTCGACGGCGGGTTTGCCCAGCAGGTGTTGGGCCTCGGTGCCTATGCGCGGTGGAACAGCCTCCTTTATGGCGAGGCCGGCGCCTACAAGACGCTGCCCTTCGGCGTGTTGCAGGGGCTGGGGGTCGCGGCTGCCGACGTGGACGTGATCGACGGGGCGGCGCCCTACTGGCGCCTCGCACTCGAAAAGAACATGGGCAGCCAGTACGTCTCCGTGGGTACGTTCGGACTCGCGGCCGATACATTTCCGGGGCGTGACCGCTCCGCCGGATCGGACAGTCGCGTCGACCTCGGCCTCGATGCGGAATACCAGTATTTCGGAGACACCGGCCAGCTTTCGCTGCTCGGCCGCTATATCCATGAGCACGCGCAATGGAATGCGAGCCATCCGCTGGGGAACACGAGTAATTCCAGCGATTCCCTCGATACGTTCAGCCTGACCGCGAACTATCTCTACGACCAGACCTATGGAATTTCCGCGAATGCGGTACTCACCAGCGGCGACGCCGACGCCACGCTCTACGGCAGCCGAACCGGAAAGCCCGATACCCAGTCGTTCACGGTGCAGCTGAGCTATCTGCCATTCAACAAGGACGGTGGCCCATCCGTTTGGGAGTGGTTCAACCCCAAGTTCGTGCTCCAGTACACCGCCTATACCGAATTCGACGGGGCCAGCACGAACTACGACGGGAACGGCAGAAACGCGCCCGACAACAATACGCTCTATCTGGTCGCTTGGTTGCCGATGTGACGGCGGCGGGGGAACTGTAAACCGGAATTGCGAAATAAGAAAGGGCGGCCCCCTTTATGACAAGGGGTGGCCGCCCTTTTCCGGTGACAAGCAGGGTCACCGCCCGGTGACGCGCGCGAGCGTCAGATATCGAAGCCGTCTTCGAGATCCTCGTAGTTCTCGGGATCGACGCCCTCGCCGGTGGCGAGCACGCAGCTGTTGCCGTCATCGTCGGTCAGCAGCGCGGTCCAGGTGCCCTCGTCGGGCGAGACGTGGAATTCGAGCAGGCCCTTGCCCTTGATCTCGTGGACCTCGGCGAGCTGCTCGCCGTATTCATCGACCAGGGTGTTGACCATCTGGGATCGGTCGAGGCAGACGCGGCTGTCGGCGCGGCCGGTGACCGGGGCGGTCGCCAGCAGGGCGGGCAGCAACAGAAGGCTCAAAGCAAGCTTCCTCATTTCATCCTCTCTTCCGATCCCACCGCTCTCGAAAGAAAGGCAGCAGGAATCAACTCGTGACGTTGACCATTTCCGTCTCCGTTCCGTTGAAGCTTCCTGCGTCTGTCGTATCTGTGTGTTCCGGTTTGCTCCGGAACCTCTGCCCGCGGCCCGCCGGCAACTCACGCGAACCCCAGTGCGGCCGCGAATAGACTGATTGTAGCGGCTAAAAGTTAAGATAATCTGGATTTAGAACGTTTCAAGAAAAGAAACCCTTGTTTTCCATGCCTTAGCCGCATCCAGGCCATGCGCGGGGTGCGGGGCTCCACTCCTTCAGTAGCCTCGGGCGCGGTCCACCACGCCGGTCATGGGCCGTCCCTGGCGCCGGCGGCGGATGTTGGCGGCGATCTCGTGGGCCGCCGTGTCGGCGAGCGTGATCGCGGCCGCGTGGGGCGTGATGGTGACGCGCGGGTGGCGCCACAGCGGGCTGTCGGCGGAGAGCGGCTCGTGCTCGAACACGTCGAGGGTGGCGCCCGAGAGCCGGTCCGCGTCGAGCGCCGCGATCAGGTCACCCACGACCACGTGGCCGCCGCGCGCGCCATTGATGATCGCGCCGCCCACAGGCATGCGGGCGAACGCCTCAGCGTCGAGGATGCCGCGCGTCGCCGGCGTCAGCGGCAGCAGGCACACGGCGATGTCGGAGCGGGTGAGGAACGGCGCGAGCCCTTCCGCACCCGCGAATACCTCGCCGCCGCCCCAGGCGCGCGGCGTACGCACCCAGGCGGCGAGCGGAAAGCCGAACGGCTTGAGCGTGGCGGCGGCGGCGCGGCCGAGCTCGCCCAGGCCCATGATGCCGACGCGCCGCGCACGGGCGCGTGGGATGTCGTGGCGCTTCCAGTACGCACGCGTCTGCTGTTCGGCATAGAGCGGCATGAGCCGGTGGTGGCGTAGCACGTTCATCGCCACCCATTCCGCCATCTGCTCGGCGAGCGCGGGGTCGATCAGGCGCACCAACGGCACGCCTTCGGGCAATTCGGGATCGGCGAAGGCGTGATCGACACCGGCGCCGAGGGAGAAGATCGCGTCGAGCCGGGGCAACGTCGCCAGCAGGCCCGGCGGCGGCTGCCACACCACCGCGAACTCGATCTCGGCGGCACGGGTCCGGGCCGCCGCGGCGCCGATCAACACCTTGTCGCCCGGCAGCTCGCGCGCGAGCGCCGCGGCCCATTCGCCGGTCTTGTCGGCCTCCGACAGGAACAGGATCGCCATTACTGGCTGATGGCCTCGGTCTCGGCCACCTTGAGCTCGAACGCCGCGGCCATGAGCGCCTTGGTATAGGCGGTCGTCGGATGCTCGAACACCTCGTCCGCGAGGCCGTATTCCATCGCCCTGCCGTCCTTGATCACGAGGATCTCGTCGGCGAGTGCACGCACCACGCGCAGGTCGTGGCTGATGAACATGTAGGCGAGGCCGTGGCGGTCCTGGAGCGCGCGCAGCAGATCGACGATCTGCGCCTGCACCGACATGTCGAGGGCCGACGTGGGCTCGTCGAGCACGATCAGGCGCGGCTTGAGCACGAGGGCGCGCGCGATCGAGACACGCTGGCGCTGGCCGCCCGAGAACTCGTGGGGGAAGCGGTGGCGCGCGGTGGGGTCGATGCCGACCTCCTCGAGCGCCGCCCGGATCAGCCCCTCGCGCTCGGCCTCGTCCTTGCCGATGTCGTGCACGGTGAGGCCCTCGCCGACGATCTGGCCGATGGTCATGCGCGGCGACAGCGAGGAATAGGGGTCCTGGAACACGATCTGCATCTGGTTGCGCAGCGGCCTCACCTGGCGCTGGGTCATGGCCTCGATGTCGGTGCCCTGGAACGCGATCGTGCCGGTGCTCGCCTGCAGGCGCAGCAGCGCGAGGCCGAGTGTGGTCTTGCCCGAGCCCGATTCGCCGACGACGCCAAGCGTGCGGCCCTCGCGCAGGGTCACCGAGACGCCGTCCACGGCCTTGATGTGATCGACGGTGTGCTTGAACACGCCGGCCTTGATCGGGAACCACACCTTGATGTCGTGCGCCTCCATTACGACCGGCGTCGCGCGCGCCTCGCGCGCGGGTTGGCCCTTGGGCTCGGCGGCAAGCAGGCGCTTGGTGTAGTCGTGGTGCGGTGTCTCGAAGATGTCGCGGGTCGGGCCCTGCTCGACGATCTCGCCCGCGGTCATGACGCATACCTTGTCGGCCATGTGGCGCACGATACCGAGGTCGTGGGTGATCAGAAGAAGGGCCATGCCCATCTTCTTCTGGAGGTCCTGCAGTAGCGCCAGGATCTGCGCCTGGATGGTGACGTCGAGCGCGGTGGTGGGCTCGTCGGCGATCAGCAGGTCGGGCTCGTTGGCGAGCGCCATGGCGATCATCACGCGCTGGCGCTGGCCGCCCGAGAGCTCGTGGGGATAGGCGTTGAGCCGCTTCTCCGCGTCGCGCAGGCCGACCATGCCGAGAAGCTCCACCGCGCGGGCACGTGCCGCGTCGCGGGTCAGCCCCTTGTGCAGGATCAGGGTCTCGGAGATCTGTTTTTCGATGGTGTGCAGCGGGTTGAGCGAGGTCATAGGCTCCTGGAACACCATGGCGACGCGGTTGCCACGCACTTCGGTCAGCACGCGCTCGGGCGCGCCAATCATCTCGTGGCCCTCGATCAGGATCGAGCCGCGCGGGTGGCGCGCCGCCGGGTGGGGCAGGAGCTGCAGGATCGAGAGCGCGGTGACCGATTTGCCCGAGCCCGATTCGCCGACCAGCGCGAGCGTCTCGCCCTTGGCGATGGTGAAGCTCACGCCGCGGACCGCCTCGGTGATGCGCCCGCCGCCGCGGAATGTCACCGCAAGGTCCTTCACTTGGAGGAAAGGCGTGCCGTCGGCCATGGTCGTCAGCCCAGCGTCTTGCGCGGGTCGAACGCGTCGCGCACCGCTTCGCCGATATAGATCAGGAGGCTCAGCATCACCGCCAGCACGGCGAATCCCGCGAGCCCGATCCACGGCGCCTGCAGGTTGTCCTTGCCCTCCGACAGCACCTCGCCGAGCGACGCCGCGCCAGGCGGCAGGCCGAGGCCGAGGAAGTCGAGGGAGGTGAGTGCCGTGATCGAGGAATTGAGCACGAACGGCAGCATGGTCAGCGCCGCCACCATGGCGTTCGGCAGCACGTGGCGGAACATGATGACGAGGTCGCGCACGCCCAGCGCGCGGGCCGCGCGCACGTAGTCGAGCTGGCGCCCGCGCAGGAACTCGGCGCGTACCACCGAGACCAGAGACATCCAGTTGAACAGGAGCAGGATGCCGAGCAGCCACCAGAAGTTGGGCGCGACGAAGGAGGCGAGGATGATCAGCACGTAGAGGCGCGGAATGCCCGACCAGATCTCCATGAAGCGCTGGAAGCCGAGGTCCACCCAGCCGCCGAAGTAGCCCTGCACCGCGCCCGCGGCGACGCCTATGATGCTGGAGAAGAACGTCAGCAGCAGCCCGAACAGCACCGAGATACGGAACCCGTAGATCAGCCGCGAAAGGAGGTCGCGTCCCTGCTCGTCGGTGCCGAGCCAGTGGCGCGCGCTCGGTGGCGCGGGCGCCGGCACGCTCAGCTGGTAGTCGACCGTGGTGTGGTGCCACGGGATCACCGGGCGGATCATCCAGCCCTTGGCGTCGATCAGCTTGCGCACCACCGGGTCGGCGTAGTCGGCCTCGGTCGGGAAGTCGCCGCCGAAGGCGGTCTCCGGGTACATCGTGAAGATCGGCATGTAGAAGGCGCCGTCATAGCGCACCAGGATCGGCTTGTCGTTGGCGATGAACTCGGCGCACAGGCTGAGGACGAACAGGACGAGGAACAGCACGAGGGAGATCATGCCGCGCCGGTTGGCGGTGAAATTGTCGAGCCGGCGGCGCGTCAGCGGCGTGATGGCGATACCGAGCACCCGGTCCTCGGGCGGCTCGGTGGTCGCGGGGGCACTGGCGATAGTCTCGGTCATCACGGCGCCCGCTCGAAGCTGATGCGCGGATCCACCAGCACGTAGACCACGTCGCGGATCAGGTTGATGACGAGGCCCAGCAGGCTGAACACGAACAGGGTCGCGAACACCACCGGGTAGTCGCGGTTGATGACGGACTCGTAGGAAAGGAGCCCGAGCCCGTCGAGGGAGAAAATCACCTCGATCAAGAGCGCGCCGGTGAACAGGATGTCGATCAGCGCGTCGGGAAAGCCCGCGATCGGGATCAGCATGGCGTTGCGGAACACGTGGCCGTAGAGCACGCGCCGCTCGGTCAGGCCCTTGGCGCGCGCCGTGACCACGTACTGCTTGCGGATCTCCTCGAGGAACATGTTCTTCGTCAGCATGGTGAGCGTCGCGAAGCTGCCGATCACCAGCGCCGTGATGGGCAGCGCCAGGTGCCAGAAGTAGTCTCCGATGCGCGCGGGCCAGCTCAGCTGCGACCAGTTGTCGGAGACCAGCCCGCGCAGCGGGAACCAGTCGAAATAGCTGCCGCCCGCGAACAGCACGATCAGCAGGATCGCGAACATGAAGCTCGGGATCGAGTAGCCAACGATGATGGCGCTCGAGGTCCAGAAGTCGAACGGGGTGCCGTCGCGCACCGCCTTCGCCACGCCGAGCGGGATGCAGGTGAGGTAGATGATCAGCGTCGACCACAGCCCGAGCGAGATCGAGACGGGCATCTTCTCCAGCACCAGGTCGATGACACGGGTGTCGCGGAAGAAGCTGGTGCCGAAATCGAGGTGCAGGTAGTTGTTCATCATGATGAAGAAGCGCTCGTAGGCCGGCTTGTCGAAGCCGTAGAGCTTCTGAAGGTCCTTGATCATCTGCGGATCGAGCCCGCGCGCGCCGCGGTAGCCGCTTTCGCCCGAGCCCGGCGTGCGCACCTGCGCGCCCTGGGCGGCGCCGACCTCGCGCTGGGCGCCGCTGAAGCGGGCGGTGGCCGAAGTTGATTCGCCGGTCAGCTGGCCGATCAGTTGCTCGATCGGCCCGCCCGGCGCGAACTGCACGATGGCGAAGTTGAGCACCATGATGCCGAACAGGGTCGGCACGATCAGGCCGAGACGGCGGACGATATAGGCGATCATGGCTCCTCCCTGCGGCGCCGGCGCCGGAACGCGACCGCCACGACGATGACGGCGCCCGCACCGAGGACGATCCAGCCCCACGGCAGCTTGCGGTGCTCGGGCACCTTGCCCTTGGCGGACTGCTCGGCCTGGCCTTCGGCGACCACCTCGGCCTTGCGGGCCTCGAGCGCCGCCGCCTTCTGCGGGTCGATCCACCAGGCGTCGAACTGGTAGCCCATGGTCGGCGTCACCTTGGGATAGCCGAACTTGTTCCAGAACGCGAGCCGGTCGCCGGCGATGTGGTACTGCGGGATCACATAGAAGCCCCACAGCAGCACCCGATCCAGTGCCTTCGTATAGGCGACCAGGGTGGCGCGGTCCTTGGCCTGGATGACGCCGTTGACCAGCTTGTCCACCACCGGGTCGCGCACGCCCGCGAGGTTGAAGCTGCCCGGCACCATGGCCGCGGCGCTCGACCAGTAGTCGCGCTGCTCGTTGCCGGGCGAGAGCGATTCGCCCCAGACCTGGACCAGCATGTCGAAGTCGAAGTCACGGCGGCGGTTGATGTACTGCGAGGTATCCACGGTCCGTACCGAGACGTCGATGCCGAGGCGGTGCAGGTTGCCCATGAACGGCAGCACGATGCGCTCGAAGCTCGGGTTCTGGAGCAGTATCTCGAAGCGCATCTGGCGCCCGGTCTTCTCGTTGACCAGCTTGCCGTCGCGCACCACCCAGCCGGCGTCGGCCAGCAGGTTGAACGCGGCGAGCAGGTTGTGGCGTAGCCCCTGGTCGGTGCCGCCGGTGGACGGTGGCTCATAGACCTTGGTGAACACCGCGTCGGGAATCTGTCCCCGGAACGGCTCCAGGATCTTGAGCTCGGCTGGCCCCGGCAGGCCGTGCGCGGCCAGCTCCGAGTTGGAGAAGTAGCTCTTGGTGCGGGTGTAGGCGCCGTAGAACAGCACCCGGTTGGTCCATTCGAAGTCGAACGCGTAGCCGAGCGCTTCGCGCACACGGCGGTCGGCGAAGAACGGCCGGCGCGTGTTGAATACGAACGCCTGCATGCCAGTCGGCGTATGGTTGCGCTGGAACACCTTCCTGAGGAAGCCCTCGCGCACCGCCGGCACGTCGTAGCCCGCCGCCCAGAATTTGGAGACGTTCTCCTCGCGGAAGTCGTAGTTGCCGGCCTTCAGTGCCTCGAAGGCAACCGTGCCGTCGCGGTAGTAGTCGTAGCGGATGTGGTCGAAATTGTAGCGCCCGACGTTCACCGGCAGGTTGCGGCCCCAGTAGTTCTTGACCCGGTCAAACGTGATCGAGCGCCCCGGCTCGACCTTGCCGACACGATAGGGGCCACTGCCGAGCGGCGGGGTCATGGTGGTCTTCTCGAAGTCCTTGCCCTGCCAGTAGCGCTTTGACAGCACCGGCAGCTGGCCCAGGATCAGCGGCAGCTCGCGGTTGAGCCCGGGCTTGAAGGTGAAGCGCACCCGGTACTTGCCCTCGGCCTCGACCTTGGCGACGCCGCCGTAGTAGAGACGGAAGCGCGGGTGCCCCTTGGTTATCAGGGTGTTAAAGGTCCACACCACGTCGTCGGCCGTGACCGGGCTGCCGTCGTGGAAGCGCGCCTCCTTACGCAGGTTGAACAGCACCCAGGAGCGGTCGGGCGGGGTCTCGACGCTCTCGGCCAGAAGCCCGTATTCGGAGAACGGTTCGTCGGCGGAAGCCGCCATCAGCGTGTCGAACGGCAGGTCGGCGCCGGCACCGGATGCGCCTTTGAGGGTGAACGGGTTGAGCGTGTCGAAGGTCGGACTAACTGCCGCGAGCCGCACCGTGCCGCCCTTGGGCGCGTCGGGGTTGACGTAGTCGAAATGTTTGAAGTCCGGCCCGTACTTGAGGTCGCCGTGCATGGCGATGCCGTGGGCGGGTGTGACGCCGGAGGCGTCCTGGGCAGGTTTGACGCCGGAGGCGTCCTGGGCAGGTTTGACACCGGCGCTGTCCTGGGCGCGCGCCGGCACCGCCCATGAAGCGAGCACGAGGGCCCCGGCGGCGATGCTGCACAGGATGGGCCCGAAACGCTTCATAAGACTCCGTCAGCTCGATCGCAGGATGGCCAGTGCCTGGGCATGGATCGCGGGATCACCGGCGGCGACCACGCGGCCGTCGGACGACAGCGTCAGCGGCTTGCCGTCCCAGTCGGTGATGATGCCGCCCGCGCCCTCGACCACGGGTACCAGCGCCGCATAATCGTAAGGCTTGAGGTCCGCTTCCACAACGACGTCCGTGTGGCCCGAGGCGAGCAGCCCGTAGGCGTAGCAGTCCGCGCCGTAGAGCGGGTGCTGGACGCGGGCGCGCACGCGCTCGAATGCGGCTAGGTCGGCGCCTTTGAACATATGGGGGCTGGTGGCGTAGAGGATCGCCCGGTCGAGGGCGGCGCAAGGCCGCACCCGGGCGGGCGCGCCGTTGAAGGTGGTGGCCTTGCCGGCGGCGCCGATCCAGCGCTCGCCGATGATCGGCTGGTCGATCACGCCGAGGATCGGTGTGCCGTGCCGGGCGAGCGCCACCAGCGTGCCGAAGGTGGGTTTGCCGGTGATGAACGACTTGGTGCCGTCGATGGGATCGAGTACCCAGGTGAACTCGGCGCCCGGGTTCACCGTCGGCAGTTCCTCGCCGAGGATGCCGTGGTCGGGCACCGCATCGGCGATCAGCGCGCGCATGGCGATCTCGGCGTCGCGGTCGGCGATGGTCACCGGGCTCGCGTCGGCCTTGGATTCGAAGCCGATCGGCTGGCGGAAGTAATGCGCCACCACCTTGCCCGCCGCGTCGGCGCAGGCGCCGGCAAGCGCGAGGTAGCGGTCAAGGGTGGTGAGGTCGAGGGGCGCAGACATGCTCAGTCACCGTGCGGCCCGCGCCCTGGGTTGTTCCGGCGCCGCACGGGGGCCGTTACTTGAGTGGCTGCGGGTTGTCCTGAAGGCTGTGGATGAACGCGATCACGTCCGCCCGTTCCTTGTCGTTCTTGATACCGGCGAACGCCATCTTGGTGCCCGGCACGAACTTGCGCGGGTCGTACAGGAAGTGGTTGAGCGTCTCGGGCGTGAGCTTGACCTTCTTCGACTTCATCGCCGACGAGAACGAGAAGTCGGCGCTTTCGCCCATCTCGTGGCCGAACTTGTTCCACAGGTCGGGGCCGACCTTGGTGCCGGCGCCCTTCTCGAAGTTGTGGCAGATGGCGCACTTGCGGGCGGCCTTCTTGCCTTCATCGACGCTGGCCTTGGCCAGCAGCGGGCCGATCGGCGGAATCTCCGGGCCGGCCTTGGCGGTCTGGGTGCCGGAGGTCTTGGCCGGGGTCACCCCCGCGATGGGATAGGCGTTCTTGGTCGGGACCTTGGCCTCCAGTATCGCATCTCCGCCGATGTCGGCGATTTTGATGACCAGGAGCGCCATGAGGATGGCGCCGATGACCTTGTTCCACTCGAATGCGGACATGCAATGCTCCGGTGTGCTGCTTCTGCGACGACGCGGGCGAGCGCCCGCGCTACGGTGGCCATTTTCCGCGGCCCGGGGTGCGCGCCGCGCCGGGAATGTAACGTTTTGAACCGTCCCTGTCCAACCCGGATTGGCGCGCGGCGCGGTTTCGGCTGGCGTGGCGCGCTACCGCCGGTCTAAGGTGCCAACCGCCCTGAAAACAAGGGGGTTTCGGCCCTCCGACCGATGCAGAAAAGTCCCGCCCGCCGATGACCGCCGCCGCCCTTCAGCCCCCCGCGAATCCGGTCGTGCCGATTCCTGCGCGCATGGCCTCGACGCGTCTGCCCGGCAAGCCGCTCGCCGACATACTGGGCGTGCCCATGATCGTGCAGGTGTGGCGCCGCGCCATGGAGGCCGGGCTCGGCCCTGTGGTGGTGGCCGCCGCCGAGGCCGAGATCGCCGAAGCCGTCACGGCGGCGGGCGGCAAGGCGGTGCTGACCCGCCCCGACCATCCCTCGGGCACCGACCGGCTCAACGAGGCGCTGGCCCTGATCGACCCGGACCGTCGGTTCGATGCCGTGGTCAACGTGCAGGGCGATCTGCCGACCCTCGATCCCGCCCTGCCGCGCGCGGCGCTGGCGCTGCTGGCCGATCCGGCGGTCGATCTCGCCACGCTCGCGGCACCCATCACCGTCGCCCACGAGCGCACCGATCCCAACGTGGTCAAGGCCGTGGTCGCGGCGGCGGACGGCGCCCGCTCGGGCCGCGCGCTCTACTTCTCGCGCGCGACCGTGCCGCACGGGGACGGGCCGCTCCTGCATCACATCGGGCTGTACGCATGGCGGCGCGCGAGCTTCGACCGCTTCGTGGCGCTGCCGCCGAGCCCGCTCGAGACGCGCGAGAAGCTGGAGCAGCTGCGCGCGCTCGAGGCCGGCATGCGCATCGAGGTCGCCTTCGTTGACACGGTTCCGCTCGGTGTCGATACTCCGCGCGACCTCGAGCGGGCGCGCGAACTGCTCGCCGGGAACACGGGGAAGCCCGGCCGATGACCGACCAGAGCCATATCGCCGCGCCCGAGGACACCATCGTCTTCCAGGGTTACGCCGGCGCCTATTCCGATCTCGCCTGCCGCCAGGTCCATCCCGGCATGACGACGCTGCCGTGCGCCACCTTCGAGGAGGCCTTCGCCGAGGTCGAGCAGGGCCGCGCGCGCCTCGCCATGATCCCGATCGAGAATTCGGTGGCGGGCCGGGTCGCGGACATCCACCAGCTCATCCCGCACACCCAGCTTCACATCGTCGCCGAGCACTTCCAGCGCGTCGAGCATCACCTGCTCGCGGTCAAAGGCGCCACCATCGACGGTCTCAAGACCGTGCGCAGCCACGTCCACGCGCTGAGCCAGTGCCGCAAGTTCCTGCATGCCCATGGCATCCGCCCGGTGGTCCATGCCGACACCGCGGGTGCCGCGCGCGACGTGGCCGAGAAGGGCGATCCCACCATCGGTGCCATCGCGTCGGCGCTCGCCGCCGAGATCTACGGCCTCGAATTGCTTGCTTCCAACATCGAGGACGCGGCCCACAACACCACGCGCTTCGTGATCCTCGCGCGCGAGCCGGTCGATCCCGGCATCGACGACGGGCCGGTGATGACCTCGTTCCTGTTCCGCGTGCGTAACATCCCCGCCGCCCTCTACAAAGCGCTCGGCGGCTTCGCCACCACCGGCGTCAACATGACCAAGCTCGAGAGCTACATGGTGGACGGCAATTTCGCCTCGACCGAGTTCTACGCCGAGGTCGAGGGCCATCCCGGGCAGACGCCGCTCAAGCTCGCGTTCGAGGAGCTCGCCTTCTATTCCGAGAAGGTGCGCATCCTCGGCGTGTACCCGGCCAACCCGTTCCGCAAGGAAGCTGCCGCCAATGGTAACGGCGGCGGCAACGACTGAATGGTGCGATTGCAAGTCCGACCGTGATCGCCTATATAAGCCGCGTCATTGGGGAGTAGCCGCCCGCACCTTCAGCGGGGGATGCGTCAACAGACTTGGGCTTGGGGCCTTGCCCTGCCGCCCATGGCGCCTCCGGCACAGCCTGGCGAGACCTTTGGCTTGGCCGCGCCCATCGGGACGGGCGGCGGGGCCGAGCCAATGGTGTCCTCGCCCGCCCCCGAAAGACCCTGATCCATGGAAGCCTTCCTCGTTTCCGCCGGCGTGGTCGCGGTCGCCGAGATCGGCGACAAGACCCAGTTGCTCGCCATCCTGCTCGCCGCGCGCTACCGCCAGGCCCTGCCCATCATCGCCGGCATACTTGTGGCGACCGTCGCCAACCATGCCATCGCTGCGGGCTTCGGCACGCTGGTCGCGGGTTGGCTCGGTGGCGAAACACTGCGCTGGGTGCTGGGCGCGGGCTTCATCGCCATGGCGGCCTGGGCGCTGGTGCCCGACAAGGTCGACGAAGGCCCGACCACGGCCTCGCGTGCGGGCGCCTTCGTCGCCACCGTGGTCAGCTTCTTCCTGGTCGAGATCGGCGACAAGACCCAGGTCGCCACGGTCGCGCTCGCCGCCCGCTTCGATGACATCTGGCTTGTGACGCTCGGCACCACCACGGGCATGATGCTCGCCAACGTGCCGGCCGTGCTGCTGGGCGAGGTCGCGGCGACGAAAATTCCTCTGCGCCTGGTGCGCGGCATCGCCGCCGCGATCTTCGTCGTGCTCGGCGTCGCCGTGCTGCTCGACGTCGGGAATTTCCTGAATTAGGCGCGGTGCCCCTTCAAACTTGATCGTCACCCCCGCGGAAGCGGGGGGGCCATGGATTCCCGGCTGCGCCGCATGGCGCAATTATAAAAAAGCGGGCGGAGCGCCCGCGCCGCGGGAATGATGACGTAAATCATTCCGGTAATTGAATCCTAGGCGCGGCCGTCGAGCCAGTCGCCGATGAGCCGGCGCGCGATCGAGATCGGGCGCGGCAGGCGATAGGCATTGTCGAGCTTTTCCGCGTCCGCCCGGTCGCGCGCGGCCATCAGCTCGCACACCTCGTCGCGGCCGAACCAGCGCGCGTCGGCGAGCTCTTCCTCGTTGACGCGGATCCCGGTCGAGGCGGCGTCGGCGTAGAAGCCGAGCATCAGGTTGGCCGGGAACGGCCACGGCTGCGAGTGCGCGTAGCGCACGTTGGCGACCGCGACCCCCGTTTCCTCCATGACCTCGCGCGCGACCGCTTCCTCCAGCGATTCGCCCGGCTCGACGAAGCCCGCCAGCGTCGAATACATCATGTTGCCGCGTCCCGCGCGGCGCCCGAGCAGGCAGGTATCGCCGTTGACCACCAGCATGATCACCGCCGGGTCGGTGCGCGGGAAATGGTGCACGCCGCAGTCGGCGTTGGTGCAGGCGCGCACGTGGCCGGCTTCCTCGGGAACGGTCGGCGCGCCGCACACGCCGCAAAACAGGTGGCGCCGGTGCCAGTAGAGAAGCGCCCGGGCGTGGGCGAGAATCTGCGCTTCGGCGCGGCCCATCAGCGCGGCGACGTCGCGGATATCCATGAGCGCGCCGCGCTCGCGCAGCGCGGGGTGCTCGAGCGGCTCGTCCAGATGCGAGATATCGGCGCAGAACACGGCACGTTCCTCGTGGAGGCCGAGGAACGGCAGCGGCGCGTCGGCGGCGGGCGCGAGGGCCCGCAGCTCCGCGACCGTCAGCATCACCGGCGTCGCGTCGTCTTCCAGGCGCACCAGGTGGCGGTCGCGCCATACCGGGACGACGCGGCTGTCGGGATGGCCCAGGTGCTGCTCGACCCAGCCCGTGTCCTTGCGCATGAGTCCGGCGCGGTCGACGCCGCCGCCCGCGAAGATGTTGCCGTTATCCATGGCCGCGCCCGAACAGCATCACGCCGAACCAGTCGCGCGGGTCCGTCCATTCCGCGACGCGTTCGAAGCCGAGACCCTTGAGCTCGCGCGCGAGCGCGTTGGGCGCGAATTTGCGCGAGATCTCGGTATGGATCGTCTCGCCGTCGGTGAACGTCACGTCGAGGTCAAGGTCGTCGAGCCGCGCCCGCTGCGCGCCCTCGCTCACCAGGTATATCTCGATCTGGCTCGCCGCCTCGTTGAAGAACGCGCGATGGGCGAAGCGTTCCGGCACGAAGTCGCCGTGGAAGCGCGCGTTGAGGTGCGCGAGGATGTTGCGGTTGAAGCGCGCCGTCAGCCCCTCGGCATCGTTATAGGCAGCATTCAGCACGGTACTGTCCTTGACGCGGTCGAAGCCGAGCAGGAAATAGTCGCCCTCGGCCATGGCACCGTGGATGCGCCCGAGGAACCGTGCCCGCTGGCGGTCGGTGAAGTTGCCGATGGTCGAGCCCAGGAACAGGAACATGCGCTGGGGTTGGGGCGCGGGATGGAGTACCGCCAGCGCCTTCTCATAGGTGCCGGCGATGCCGCGGATGAACAGGTCGTCGTAGCGGGCGATCAGTCGGCGCGAGCTTTCCTCCAGCATCGAGTCGGAGACATCGATGGGCGCGAAATGCACTTCGCCGCCGCGCGCGGAATAGGCCTCCAGCAGCACGCGGGTCTTGCGCGCCGATCCGCTGCCGAGCTCGACCAGCTCCACGGGCCCGGTGATCTCGGCGATCTCGCCCGCGCGCGTTTCCAGGATCGCGCGCTCGGTGCGGGTCGGGTAGTACTCGGGCGTCGCGCAGATCTGCTCGAACAGCTCGGAGCCGTGGGCGTCGTAGAAGTACTTGCAGGGCAGCGTCTTGGGCGCGGCGGTCAGGCCCGCGACCACGTCGGCGCCGTCGTCGGCCTCGCCGTCCTCGCCGAGGCGGGTCAGTTCGAATCGGGGCGCGTCGCTGACGGTATCCATGGTCCTTCCGGTGGCGGGGGAGATGGCCGGGCATGATAGACCCGCCCCGCCGCCATGGCAAAAGCCCCGGACGGTAACCCGTTCACGTTACCGTCATGGGTACCGGGCATGGGTACCGGGTTGTGCGACGGGTTGTCCGCGCCCGTGCCGCCCTCTAGGATCGCCGCGCCGGTCACGCCCCCGCCCTGAAAGGAATAGCGTCTGCCATGTCGCGGCCCATCGCGATCTTCGCCGCCATCGTCTGCGCGCTCACCATGAGCCAGTTCATGCGCGCGGCGCTGTCCGTGGTGGCGCCCGACGTGATGGCGGAGGCGCATCTGACGCCCGAGGCCTACGGCTCCATGGCGGGCGCGTTCTTCCTCGGCGTCGCGGTGGTGCAGATCCCGACCGGCATCCTGTTCGACCGCTTCGGCCCGCGCGTCACCATCGCCTGCATGCAGCTGGTGGCCGCGACCGGGACCGTGCTGTTCGCGCTGTCCGACAACTTCGCCACGCTGTTCGTCAGCCGCTTCGTTACCGGCATCGGCTTCGCGAGCGCGCTCATGGGGGGCCTCGTGGTCGCCGCGCGCTGGTTCCGTCCCGACCGCTTTTCCCAGGTGACGGGGCTCCTGATCGCGTGCTCGGGCGCGATCGGCCTATTGTCAGCCGCCACGCCGATGGCGTGGCTCTCGGGCCTGGTCGGCTGGCGCTGGGCGTTCGTGATCGCGGCCGGGCTCACGGTGCTGACGGCGGCGCTGATCTGGCTGGTGGTGCGCGACGCGCCGCCGGGCCATCCCTGGCACGCGCGCGGGCCGGAGGGATTCGGCGACATCCTCCAGGGCTACCGCACCATCCTCCGGCTGCCGGGCCTGCCGGTGGTGATGCTGATGGCGGGCGTCGGCTATCCCACCATGATCACCCTGATCGGCGTGTGGGGCGGGCCCTATCTCCACGACGTCCACGGGCTCGCCGGGCTCGCGCGCGGTAACGTGCTGACGGCCCTGGTCGGCGGCAGCGTGCTCGGGCTCCTGATCTACGGCCCGCTCGACCGATGGGTCGATTCGCGCAAGTACGTGGTGATCGGCGGCGTCGCCCTGAGCGTGGTCGTGCTGGCGCTGCTGGCGCTCCTGCCGCATCCGCCGGTGGCGCTGGTGGCACTCCTGTTCGCCGCCTACGGCGTGGTCGGCTCTTACTACATCACCAACATCACCCTCGGGCGGGCGCACTATCCCGATCACCTGGTCGGGCGCGGCGTCACCATCGTCAATCTCTGCACCTTCATCGGCGTGGTCACGGTGCAGTTCGCGACCGCGTTCCTGATGGGCCATTTCGCCGGCGCCACACCCGGGGCGCCCGCGCCCGAGCTCGCCTACCGCATCCTGTTCGGCGCGCTCGCGCTCTATGGGCTGGTGATCGGCGCGTTCTATTTCCGTGCCCGCGACGTCAAGCCCTCGGCCCAGCGCGTGCCCGCGCAAGCCGCGGATTCGCAAGGCTGACCGCGTCCCGGAATCTCTTGCAGGGGCCGCGCCCAAAACTGATATAGTGCTGCGGGAGGCTGGCGGTGGACGAGCACCCCGCCAACCCGGTCAGGTCCGGAAGGAAGCAGCCGCAACGGGTTTCGCCCGGGTCGTCGCCAGTCTCCCACCCATCCCCTCCGTTCCACGTCAGGAGCTTTCCGGGCCGACGCCCTGCCATGCCATGAGCGACACCAGCGCCACCAGCACGGACCGGAAAGACGCCGCCAGGCCCTACCAGGTCCTGGCCCGCAAGTACCGTCCCCAGACCTTCGCCGAGCTGATCGGCCAGGACGTGGTGGTGAAGACCCTCACCAACGCGCTGCTGACCGACCGTCTCGCCCATGCCTGGCTGCTGACCGGCGTGCGCGGGGTCGGCAAGACCACGACCGCGCGCATCTTCGCCCGTGCGCTCAACTGCATCGGGCCCGACGGCAAGGGCGGGCCGACGCCGACGCCGTGCGGGGTGTGCCCCAACTGCAAGGCGATCGCCGACGACCGTCATCCCGACGTGATCGAGATGGACGCGGCGTCCCGCACCGGCGTCGACGACATCCGCGAGCTGATCGAGGGCGTGCGCTACCGCCCGACCACGGCGCGCTACAAGGTCTACATCATCGACGAAGTGCACATGCTCTCGAACAACGCCTTCAACGCGCTGTTGAAGACGCTGGAGGAGCCGCCCGAGCATGTGAAGTTCATCTTCGCCACCACTGAGGCGCGCAAGGTGCCGGTGACGGTGCTGTCGCGCTGCCAGCGCTTCGACCTGCGGCTCGTGCCGGAGGACGATCTCGCGCGCCACTTCACGGGCGTCGCCGACGCCGAGGGTGTGACGCTGGAGCCCGCCGCCGCGCGCCTGATCGCGCGCGCCGCCGATGGCTCGGTGCGCGACGGGCTTTCCATTCTCGACCGGGCCGTGGCCGGCGCCGAGGGCGCGATCACCGAGGCCGCGGTGCGCGCCATGCTCGGCCTCGCCGACCGGGCGCGCATGTTCGACCTGTTCGAGGCGCTGATGAAGGGCGAGATCGCCCAGGCCCTCGACCTGATGGCCGAAAGCCATACCGCGGGCGCCGACGCCGAGAGCGTCATGGGCGACTTGTTGGAACTCACCCACTGGCTCACGCGCGTCAAGATCACGCCGGCCATCGCCGACGATCCGGTGGTGCCCGAGACCGAGCGCGTCACCGGCCGGCGCATCGCCGACGGCCTGTCCATGCCGGTGCTGGCACGGGCCTGGCAGATGCTGCTCAAGGGCCTCGCCGAGGTCCAGGCCGCGCCCCAGCCCATGAAGGCGGCGGAGATGGTGCTGGTGCGCCTCGCCTATGCCGCGAGTCTGCCGCCGCCGGGCGACATCGTCTCCAGGCTGGAGAAGTCCGGCGCGACGGCCACTCCTGCCGCCGCCGCGCCCGCGTCCAACGGCGCCGCCGCGCCGCGTGCTTCTGCGCCGTCGGCATCGTCCGCCTCCGCGCCGGCATCGCGCGGCGGGGCCCAGCCCCAGCCGGCGCCACAGCCTGAGCCGCAGCCGGCGAGCGATCCCACCGCGGCCCTGCCCGCGAGCTTCGTCGCCACGGTCGAGCTCCTCGAGAAGAACCGCGAGGCGCGCGTCGCGGGCGAGCTCCGCACCGCCGTCCATCTGGTGCGCTTCGAGCCCGGGCGCATCGAGGTCCGTCTGGACGAGAAGGCCGACCGCTCGCTCGCCAACCGCCTCGGCCCGGTGCTGCAGCGGCTCACCGGCGTGCGCTGGGCGATCACGCTGTCGTCCGAGCCGGGCGATGCCACGCTCGCCGAGCAGGCCATGAGCGCCGCCGAGGCGAAGAAGCGCGCGGCCGCCGAGCACCCGTTGGTCAAGGCCGCGATGGAAGCCTTCCCGGGCGCGCACATCGTCGAGGTGCGCGACGGCGCGCCGGAAGCGCCGCCGCTGCCCGATCCCGAATTCCTACGGTGAAGCAGACCCCGACATGATGGCCGCTGAACCCGGCGCGCCCGAGGAGGACAGTCAATGAAGAACCTGAGCCAGATGATGAAGCAGGCCCAGGAGATGCAGGCGCGCATGAAGGAGATGCAGGACCGCCTCGAGGAAGAGGAGGTGACCGGCGCCTCCGGCGGCGGGATGGTGACTGCGACGCTCAACGGCAAGGGCATGCTGCGCAAGCTCAAGATCGACCCGTCGCTGGTCGATCCCGACGACGTCGAGATGCTCGAGGACCTGATCGCCGCCGCCTTCAACGACGCCAAGGCCAAGGTCGAGGACATGGTCGCGAGCCGCATGGCCGAGATCACCGGCGGGCTGCATCTGCCCGGCGGCATGAAGCTGCCGTTCTGAAACGTGCAGAGGCCGTGTAGATCCGCATTCCTTTTTTTCCGTCATCGCCCGGCTTGTCCGGGCGATCTACGTTTTTTGGTATCATCGTTTCGTGGATGCCCCGGACGTGAAGCTTGTCCTTGGGCCGCGCGTCGTGCGAAGCACGCATTCGCATGACGCGCGGTCCCGAGGGCCGGGGCATGACGAAGAAAAGGGAAGCAGCAGTCACACATGGCCGCGCCTGAGATCGAACGCCTGATCGGGCTCCTCGCCAAGCTGCCGGGGTTGGGGCCGCGCTCGGCCCGGCGCGCCGCGCTCTATCTCCTGAAGCGGCGCGAATCGGTGATGGCGCCGCTCGCGCGCCTGCTGGAGGAAACCGCTGCCGCCGTCACCAACTGCTCGCTGTGCGGTACGCTCGATGCCCGCGATCCCTGCGACATCTGCGCCGATCCCGCGCGCGACGTGGGTGCAATCTGCGTGGTGGAGGAGGTGGGCGACCTGTGGGCGCTCGAGCGCGGTGGCGCTTTCAAGGGGCGCTACCATGTGCTCGGCGGCGTGCTTTCGGCGCTGGACGGCGTCGGGCCCGAGGACCTCAACATCGCGAAACTGGTGGCGCGCGCGGGCGACGACATTACGAAGGAAGTGATCCTCGCGCTTTCGGCCACCGTCGACGGCCAGACCACGGCGCACTACATTGCCGAGCGCCTCGCCGGCACCGGCGTCGCGGTCACGAGGCTCGCCCATGGCGTGCCGGTGGGCGGCGAACTCGACTACCTCGACGACGGCACGCTCGCCGCCGCGCTACGCGCGCGTCGGCCGGTATAGGCCGATGAGCCCGCGTCCGCCGCCGCCGGCTCGTGACGCGCCCGACGTCGTCGTCCATCCCCCGATCCTGTTCGCCGTCATCTACGCCGCCGCGTTCGGGCTGCAGCGCCTGTGGCCGCTCACGCGCCTGTCCCTGCCGCGCCACTGGCCGTGGCAGAGGCAATGGCCGGACGGCGACGCGGTGGTCATCGAGGTGCTGGGCTGGATCCTCGTCGCCCTCGGCACTGTGTACGTGGGCGCGGCGGTGTGGGCGCTGTGGCGCGCCCGCACGGGAATCCCGACCTATCGCCCGGCTACGGCGCTGGTCACCGGCGGCATCTACCGGCTCACCCGCAATCCCATCTACGCGGGCGCCGTCGCCGGCACGGCCGGCCTCGGCCTCCTGCTCGACAATTGCTGGCTGCTGGTACTGCTGGTGCCGATGATCGCCGTCCTGCGCTACGGCGTGATCGCCCGCGAGGAAGCCTATCTCGAGGGAAAGTTCGGCCAGGCGTACCGCGACTACAGGGCGCGAGTGCGCCGCCGGCTCTAGCCGTCCAGCAGCGTCGTCAGGTCCGGCACGCGCTCCCACGGGCGCGGGCCGGGGTCGAGGCGTGGCACCGGCAAGACCGGCGTGCCCGCGAGGAATTGCGTCAGGCAGGCGACGGTTTCGGCGATCGGCACCGGCGAGGTTTCGGATTCGCTGACGACGACCCCCGCAACCCTGATGTCGAGTGCCGCGAGCGACTGCACCGCCGTGAGCGTGTGGCTGAGTGCGCCGAGGTAGCTGCCCGACACCACCACCGCAGGGATATCGAGCGCGGCGATCAGGTCGCGCACGGTGTGGCGCGCGTCGAGCGGCACCATGGTCCCGCCGATGCCTTCGATCACCGTCACGTCGTTGCTGGCGACCGCGTCACGGCAGTGGGCGAGGACCGCATCGTACGGGATCGCACGGCCCGCGCGCGCCGCCGCCATGTCGGGCGAGATCGGATCGCGGAACTGCCACGGCGTGCAGGCGGCAATGGTCTCGTGGGTCACGGGCCCGCCCGCCGCTTCGAGCAGCAGGGCGGTGTCGCTGCCGGCCGGGTTATCCTCGTCGAATCCGGTCGCTACCGGTTTGACGACGCGCACCACGGCTCCCTTCTCGCGCGCCTGATGGGCGAGCGCGCAGGCGATCAGCGTCTTGCCGACCTCGGTGCCGCTCGCGGTCACGAACAGTGCGCGGGTGTCGCTCACGCGACCGCCTCGGGCACGAGGCCGAGCGCGCGCACGGCCTCGGCGAGGCGGGCGACGTCATCTTCGGTGTGTGCCGCGGAGAAGGTGACGCGCAGCCGCGAGGTGCCCTCGGGCACGGTCGGCGGGCGGATCGCGGTCACAAGGAAGCCGCGTTCGGCCAAGGCGGCCGAGGCCGCGAGCGCGCGTTTCTCCGCGCCCAGCACGACCGGCACCACCGCGCTCTGCGCCTCGGGCAGCCCGAGCGCCGTTGTGAAGGCGCGCGCACGGGCGAGCGGCGTCGCCGTCAGCCCGGCGTCGTCCTCGATGATCTCGAGCGCCTTCTCGGCTGCGGCCACCACGCCCGGCGGCAGGCCGGTGGTGAAGATCAGGCTGCGCGCGCGGTTGACCAGAAGATCGATCACCGGGCGGCTCGCCGCCACATAGCCGCCGTAGGCGCCGGCGGCCTTGGACAGGGTGCCCATGGCGAGATCGACGCCGAGCGGCTTTCCGTCCGCGTCGAAGCCCGAGCCGCGCCCATTGCCGATGACTCCAAGCGCGTGGGCGTCGTCCACCAGCAGCCAGGCGTCGTATTGCCGTGCGAGCGCGGCGAGCGCCGCGACCGGCGCGCGGTCGCCGTCCATGGAGAACACGCCCTCGGTCAGGATCAGGCAGTTGCGCGCCCGCGCGCGATGCTCCTTGAGGAAGCGTTCGCAGTCGTGCGCGTCGTTGTGGCGGAAGAGATGCGTGTCGGCGCCCGACAGCTTTGTGCCCGCGTGCATGCAGGCGTGCATGAGCGCGTCGCCGACGATCAGGTCGTCGCGTCCGGCAAAACTCGGGATGATGCCGATATTGGCGAGATAGCCCGAGCCGAACACCAGCGCCGCCTCGGTGCCCTTGAGCCGCGCGATGCGGCGCTCGAGCGAGTCGTAGAGTGGCCCGGAACCGGTCACCAGCCGGCTCGCGCCCGCGCCCGCGCCGAAGATCTTGGTGGCGATCACGGCCGCCTCGATCACGCGGCGGTCCTGGCTGAGGCCGAGATAGTCATTGTCGCAGAACGCCGTGTAGCGCACCGACCCGCGCACCGCGAGTCCGCCCGGACCGCGCGCGGTGGTGGCGACGCGGCGCATCAGGTCGCGCTCGGCGATGGCGGCGAGCTTGTCGCGGGCGAAACGGTCGAGGCTGTCGCTCATGGCCGCCATGCTAGCGCGGATCGGGGATCAGGGACATGGGCCTTGCTTTACGAAAACACCGTCATGCGCGGGCTTGTCCCGCGCATCCATGTGTTTTTCACGGGAACGTGGATGGCCGGGTGTCATGCGAATGCGTGCCAAGCACGCCCCCGGCCATGACGAGAAATGGGCGCGGGAAGGGCAATTGCGCCGGGGGCCCCGATTGATTAGGGTGCGGGCAACCGCAGCCCTCAAGGAATCCCATGGCGACCCGCCTCGAAACCCCCGCCGTTTCTCCGAGTTCTGGCGCGACGTCCAGCGCGACTTCCGATGCCAGGCCCGATATCCGCCACGACTGGACCCGTGCCGAGGCCGAGGCGCTGCTTGCGCTGCCGTTCAACGACCTGATCTACCGCGCCCATACCCTGCACCGGCGCTATTTCGACGCTAACGAGGTGCAGCTCTCGACGCTGCTCAACATCAAGGACGGCGGCTGCCCCGAGGACTGCAAGTACTGCGCCCAGTCGGCCCGCTACGACACCGGTTTCAAGGCGCAGAAGCTGATGGAGAAGAACGCGGTGCTGGAGAAGGCGCGCGCGGCCAGGGCGGCCGGCGCGCAGCGTTTCTGCATGGGCGCCGCGTGGCGCTCGCCCAAGGACCACGAGCTTGATGCCGTGTGCGACATCGTGTCCGAGGTCAAGGCGCTCGGCCTCGAGACCTGCGCGACGCTCGGCATGCTGACCGCGCCCCAGGCGGAGCGCCTCAGGGACGCCGGGCTCGACTACTACAACCACAACCTCGATACCTCCGAGGACTACTACGGCGAGGTCGTGACCACGCGCACCTACCGCGACCGGCTCGACACGCTCGCCCGCGTGCGCGACGCGGGCATGAAGGTGTGCTGCGGCGGCATCCTCGGTCTTGGCGAATCGGAGGCCGACCGCGCCGCCATGCTGGTGACGCTCGCCAACCTGCCGGTCCATCCCGAATCGGTGCCGGTCAACATGCTGGTCGCCATCGAGGGCACGCCCTATGCCGGGAACGGCCGCGTCGACGCCATCGACTTCGTGCGCGTGATCGCGACCGCGCGCATCATGATGCCGGCCTCCGTGGTGCGCTTCGCCGCCGGGCGTCTGGAGATGGACGAGAGCTGCCAGGCGCTCGCCTTCTTCGCCGGCGCCAACTCGATCTTCTACGGCGAGAAGCTGCTGACCACGCCCAACCCGGTCGCCGCAGAGGACACGGTGCTGTTCGACCGCCTCGGCCTCAAGCCCATGGGGACGGCCGGCTGACGGCGGTATTTCAGCATTTACAGTCGTCACCCCCGCGCAGGCGGGGGTCCATGTTTCCACAAAGAATGGATTCCCGCTTTCGCGGGAATGACGGGTACGCACCGTGACCAGGAACAATTCCGATAAAGCGACGCCCGGCTGGTTCCGGGACGGCCTCGGACACATCTGGCTTCCCTATACCCAGATGGGGGCGGAGCCGCCGCCGGTGCCGGTCACGGCCACTGACGGCGTGCGCCTGACTTTGGCCGACGGCCGCACGCTGATCGACGGCATGGCGTCGTGGTGGACCGCGTGCCACGGCTACAACCACCCCCGCATCGTCGCCGCCGTCCAGGCCCAGGCGGCGAAGATGCCCCACGTCATGTTCGGCGGGCTGGTGCACGAGGGCGCGCTGCGCCTCGCCGCGCGCCTCGCCGCGCTGGCACCCGGTGACCTCGACCGCGTGTTCTTTTCTAGACTCGGGCTCGGTCGCAGTCGAGGTCGCGCTCAAGATGGCGCTGCAGTACTGGATCAACCGCGGCGAACGCGGACGGACGAAATTCGTCTGCTTCCGCGGCGGCTATCACGGCGACACCATCGCCGCCATGAGCGTGTCGGACGGCGACGACGGCTTCCATGCGACCTTCCGCGGCGCGCTGCCGCAACAGGTGATCGCGGCGCTGCCGCGCGACGATGCGGGCCGCGCGCGTTATGCTGCGCTGCTCGACGAGCATCGGGACGCGAACTCGCCGGAGTGATCTTCGAGCCCTCGGTGCAGGGCGCGGGCGGCATGCTGTTCCATGACGCCGGCACGATCCGCGCCGTGGTGGAGGAAGCGCAAGCGCGCACACTGCCCGTCATCGCCGACGAGATCTTCACCGGCTTCGGCCGGACCGGGCCGATGTTCGCCTGTGAGGCCGCGGGCGTGGTGCCGGACATCCTGTGCCTGTCGAAGGCGCTGACGGGCGGCGCGCTCGGCATGGGCGCGACGCTCGCGCGCGATCATATCTTCGACGCGTTCCTCGGCGACGACCTCGACAAGGCATTCATGCACGGGCCGACCTACATGGCGAATCCGCTTGCCTGCGCCGCCGCCAACGCCTCCCTCGACCTGTTCGAGAGCGAGCCGCGCCGCGATCAGGTGGCAGCCATCGCGGCGGCGCTCGAGGAAGGCCTCGCGCCGGCGCGCGCCCTGCCGGGGGTCGCCGAGGTGCGCGTGCGCGGTGCCATCGGCGTGGTCGAGCTCGACGACCTGCCGCTCGAACGCCTCTACCGCCTGCGTGCCGCCTTCGTCGAGCGCGGCCTGTGGGTGCGCCCGTTCGGGCGCATCGTCTATCTTACCCCGGCATTTACCATCGCCCGCGCCGATCTCGACGCGCTGACCGCCGGAATCTGCGCCGTGCTCGCCGAAAACGTCGCCGAAAACGGCCCGTGCAAGTCCGGGCCCAGGGTGTAAAATCGGCCAAAGCCAAAAGAATCAATAACCAGGGACGGGAAACGATGAGCTTCGGTTGGGGCGGATTGGGCGCGCACGGCGGTGGAGGCCGCACGTCCACCATGCATCGCACGCGCAGTACTAATTTCCGCGTGCTCAAGGGGCTCGCCCCCTATCTCCGGCCCTACCGGTGGCAGATCGTCGGCTTCCTGGTGTCGCTCGGCATCGGCGCGGCCGCCGTGCTGGCCATGGGCGTCGGCCTCAAGTACCTGGTGGACGAGGGCTTCGCCAAGGCCAACCCGCACCTGCTCGACCAGGCGCTGGTCGTTCTGTTCGTCATCGTCTTCGTCATGGCCGGTGCCGCCTATTCGCGCTTCTACCTGATCTCCTGGGTCGGCGAACGCGTCGCCACCGACCTCCGGCGCGTGGTGTTCGACCACGTGATCGGGCTCTCGGTGTCGTTCTTCGAGACCACCAAGATCGGAGAGGTGCTGTCGCGCCTCACCACCGACACCACCGTGCTGCAGTCCATGGTGGGCTCGTCCATCTCGCTCGCGATCCGGCACTTCGTGATGCTGGCGGGCGGCATGGCGATGCTGATGTATACCTCGTTCGCGCTCACCGGCCCGATCTTCCTGATCCTGCCGGTGATCGTGGTACCCATCGTCGTGTTCGGGCGGCGCGTGCGCCGGTTGTCGCGCCTGGCCCAGGACCGCATCGCCGAGACCGGCGCCTTCGCCGAGGAATCCCTCAACAACGTGCGCACGGTGCAGGCATTCTCGCACGAGGCCCTCGACCGCAACTCCTACGGCGGTTACGCCGAGCGCGCCTTCAAGACCGCCATGGACCGGGTGCGGGCGCGCTCCCAGCTCAATTTCTGCGTGATCGTCCTCATGTTCGGCGCGGTCGGCGTGATGATCTGGATCGGCGGCCACAAGGTGCTGGACGGCACGGTCACCGGCGGCTCGATGTCGGCTTTCATCTTCTACGCCCTCGTCATGGCGCGCTCGGCGCGCGGCCTGTCGGAGGTCTACGGCGACGTGCAGCGCGCCGCCGGCGCAACCGAGCGGCTACTGGAGATCATGGCGCTCAAGCCCGAGATCACGACGCCGGCCGATCCCGCGGCGCTGCCCGAGCCGCCCGTCGGCACCGTCGCCTTCGACCACGTCACCTTCCACTATCCCTCGCGCCCGGACCGCGCCGCGCTCGAAGACTTCTCGCTCGCCGTCGCGCCGGGCGAGACGCTCGCCCTGGTCGGGCCGTCCGGCGCCGGCAAGACCACCGTGTACCAGCTCGCGCTGCGCTTCTACGACCCGCAGAAGGGCACCGTCACCATGGACGGCGTGGACGTGAAGCGCACCGATCCGGTGGAGCTGCGCAAGCGCATCGGCATCGTGCCGCAGGAGCCGGTGATCTTCGCCGCCGATGCCTGGGAGAACATCCGCTACGGCCGCCCCGGCGCGAGCGACGAGGAGGTGCGCGCGGCGGCGGAAGCGGCGGCCGCGACCGAGTTCCTCGATCGCCTGCCCGACGGCTTCGATACCTTCATGGGCGAGCGCGGCGTGCGCCTCTCCGGCGGCCAGCGCCAGCGCATCGCCATCGCGCGCGCGGTCCTGAGGAACCCGTCGATCCTGCTGCTGGACGAGGCGACCAGCGCGCTCGACGCCGAGAACGAGCGCCTGGTGCAGTCGGCGCTCGAGCGCCTGATGGCCGGGCGCACCACGCTCATCATCGCGCACCGGCTCGCGACCGTGGTCAACGCCGACCGCATCGCGGTGATGGAGCAGGGCCGCATCATCGCCACCGGCAATCACGCCGAGCTGATGGACCGCTGCGAGCTCTACGCGCGCCTCGCCGCCATGCAGTTCGATCCGGACCTGACGCTCGACAAGCTTACCGCCGCCAGAAACGCGGTGGGATGATGCCTCGTCCGGTTGCGACCGGTTCGCGAGGGGTCTAGATTGGCCGCCACCGGCGCCAGGGCACTCATGTCCGCGCCGGCCGTCACACCCAAGAACCACGTGCGCCGCCGCGGCGGCGCCGGAACAGGGAAACCCAAAATGAAGACATTCGGAACCATGTCCACCATGGCGCTCGCCGCGGCCGTCGCCGCCGGCGCCGCGTTCGCCGGCACGGCCCGTCCCGCCGCCGCCCAATCGGCGGAGGCGTTCTACAAGGGCCTCTCGGACATCCGCCTGATCATCAGCGCCGGCGCCGGCGGCGGCTATTCGGTCTACGGCCGCAACCTCGCGCGCCACATGCCCGACCACATTCCGGGCAACCCCAACATCGTCGTCCAGAACATGCCGGGCGGCGGCGGCATCAAGGCCACCAACTACCTCTACAACGGTCGCCAAGAAGGACGGCTCTGTGCTCGGCCTGATCCATTCGAGCGTGCCGATGGCGCCGCTCTACGGCATCCGCGGCGCCAAGTTCGACGCCACCAAGTTCAACTGGCTCGGCAGCATGAACACGGCGAACGGCATCTGCGTCGCCTGGCACACCGCGCCGATCAAGACACTGGAACGACCTGCTGACCAAGACCTACGTGGTCGGCAGCACCGGCGCGGGCTCGCAGATGTCGACCCTGCCGGCCATGCTGAACGCGCTGTTCGGCACCAGGATCAAGATCATCACCGGCTACCGCGGCGGCAACGACGTCTATCTCGCCATGGAGCGCGGCGAGGTGCAGGGCCGCTGCGGCGGGCTGAAGTCCTCGATCCGCTCGACCCGTCCGACCTGGTTCCCGCAAGCACCTGATCGACGTGCCGATCCAGATCTCGAAGAAGCGCGATCCCGACTTCGCCAACGTGCCGACGGTATGGGAGCTCGCCAAGGACGACCGCACCCGCAGCATCCTGAAGCTGGTCCTGACGCCCCTCGAGATGGACCGCCCGGTGCTGGCGCCCCCGGGCGTGCCGGCCGACCGCGTGGCGCTGCTGCGCGCGGCGTTCGATGCCACCATGAAGGACCCGAAGTACCTGGCCGAGGCGCACAAGCAGCACCTCGAGACCGATTTCTTCGGCGGCACCGAGCTCGCCGACACGGTCAAGGACGCCTATGCGATGCCCAAGGACGTCATCCAGGCGGCGGCCGACGCGATGACGCCCAAGTCGTCGTTCATGACCGAGAAGGCCGGCGCCAAAAAGGGCAAGAAGAAGAAAAAGAAGAAGCACGCCGAATAGGCTGGTGCCGAGCAGGCTTGCGAAAGGGCCCCCACGGGGGCCCTTTCCTTTTGCGGGGCGGGGGCCGCGTTTTGCAGGGAGGGCACGTTGCCCCGCCCGCCGCCCCGGCGCTACAATGGCTTGAGACTTGAACGAGGCGCCGGCATCGACCGGTGCCCGAGGAAACGGGACCCGCATGACCATCGCCGAAACATCGCCCCGCGCGGGCGCCGCGCCCCGCCTGCGTCCAATGTCGGCCAACACCGGCGTGGAGATCCTCGACATCGACCTCGCGCGCCCGCTCACGGAAGCCGCGCGCGCCGGTATCCGCGGCGCGCTCAACGAGTGGGGGGTGGTGTTCTTCCGCGACCAGGACATCACGCCGGCCCAGCAGGTGGCATTCGCGCGCAGCTTCGGCACCGTCGAGGTACGCAACCATCCGACCTCGTTCAGCGCGGTCCCGGGCCAGCCCGAGGTCGCCGTGATCCGCCACGAGCCGAGCGATTCGCGCAACACCGGCGGCTTCTGGCACACCGACCAGTGCTTCCTGCCCGACCCGCCGCTCGGCTCCGTGCTCTACGCGAAGGAGCTGCCGCCCAAGGGCGGCGATACCATGTTCGCCCACATGGGCGCGGCCTGCGCGCGGCTCTCGGAGGGATTGCGGGCGACGCTGCGCAGGCTCAACGCGGTGCACGTGCGGCTCAACTATCACGGCATCGACGGCAAGCCCCAGTGGGGCGTGACCGAGGACGAGCTGGTCGCGTTCACGAAGAAATACGCGGGCCAGGTCGCGACCCATCCGGTGATCGGCCGTCATCCCGAGACCGGCGGCGAGATCCTCTACGTCAACCCGATCTACACCGACCGCTTCGAGGGCTGGACCCGGGCCGAGAGCCAGCCGCTGCTGCAGTACCTGTGCAGCGAGGCGACCCGGGCCGAGAACATCTGCCGCTTCCACTGGGAGCCGGGCTCGCTCGCCATGTGGGACAACCGCTCGGTGCTGCATTTCGCCCTCGACGACTACCCGGGCGAGACCCGCGTGATGCACCGCTGCGTCGTGCTGGGCCCGTGGCTCACGCCGGCCTGACCGGGGCCGGGCCGCCACGTTGCCCTTACCCCGGGTGGGGGTTTACAATGACGCCAACACAGTGAACGAGGCCTGGGGCGGCGATCCCGCGCCCGAAGCGAGGAAACGAGACACCATGACCATCACCGAAGCCCCGTCGCGCAGCAACTCGACCGTGCGCATGCGTCCCATGTCGTCCAACACCGGCATGGAGATCCTCGACGTCGACCTGTCGCAGCCGCTCACGGACGCCGCCTACCGCGAGATCCGGCTTGCGCTCAACGAATGGGGCGTCATCACCTTCCGCGACCAGGACATCACGCCCGAACAGCAGATGGCCTTCGCCGAACGCTTCGGCGCGGTGCCGCCGGCCGAGTTCCTGGAGACCGTGCCGGGCTTCCCCGCGATCGGCCTGATCAAGAAGGAGCCGGATGAGACCCGCAACGTCGGCGGCCAGTGGCATTCCGACCATTCGTTCGACCCGATCCCGCCGCTGGGTTCGGTGCTCTACGCCAAGGAGCTGCCCGAGCGCGGCGGCGACACCATGTTCGCCAACATGGCGGCCGCCTATGACTCGCTCTCCGACGGCCTCAAGAAGACGCTGGAGACGCTGCGCGCCGTGCATTCGAAGAAGAACGCGGCCTATGCCGACAAGCGCGCCGAGCGCCAGGCCGACGCCAAGCTGATGGAGCATTTCAACGCGCTGGCCCACCGCGAGCATTCCCACCCGATGGTCGCGCGCCATCCCGACACCGGGCGCAAGGTGCTGTTCATCAACGCCAACTACACCGCGCGCATCGACGGCTGGACCGAGGCCGAGAGCCGCCCGCTGCTCGACTACCTGCTGTCGGTCGCCTACCGGCCGGAGAACGTGTGCCGCTACACCTGGCAGCCGGGCTCGGTCGCCATGTGGGACAACCGCACCGCCTGCCACTACGCGCTCAACGACTACCACGGCGCGCGCCGCCTCATGCACCGCGTGGTGGTCGCCGGCAGCGCCTGGCAGTAGGCGACCCTACTCATTTGTCGTCACCCCCGCGAAAGCGGGGGTCCATGCGGCAGTGGATTCCCGCTTTCGCGGGAATGACGGCTTTTCATCGCGAGACAATTCCTGCCCGATCGCGCCGATGCGATGCATGACCGCGCCGACGGACGTGCAGCGCCGGAGACGGGCGGAAAGAGGCGCATCCCGCGCCGGCAATCGGCCGGGCGGGATGCAGTTGCAGGTTACAGGGTCGTTACCATCCACTCCCTCCTCGTCACCCCCGCGAAAGCGGGGGTCCATGGATTCCCGCTTGCGCGGGAATGACGAAAAAGAAAGGAGGGCGGGTGTGGAACCCTGCCTCAGAAGTTGAAGCCGAGGCCGACCGTGTGCACCCAGCTTCCCTCCTTGAAGTCGTTGCGCGTGTGGAACTGGTATTCGGTCTGGGCGAGCAGGAAGGTCGTCTTGTTGACGTAGTACTTCACGCCCACCTCCGGGCCGATCTCCCAGCTGTCCTGGACGCCGTCGCCGTAGATGTAGCCGGTGTTGGCGCCGATGAACGGGCGCAGCCGCCCGTTGGTGTTGAAGTGGTAGTCGGCGGCGACGCGGGTGCTGCCGTTGGTGCTGCTGGAGGACTTGTCCGAATCGGCCCAGTTGATGCTCTGGCGCACGCTGAACAGCAGCGCCTTGCTCTGGTACCAGCCGTAGCTGCCGGTGATGCCGAAGCTGTTGTTGGTGAGCCCGCTGCCGCTTGCCCCGCTGCCGTTCAGCGTGACCTCGCGGGTGCCCTTCCGGGGCCCCTCGAAGCTGTCGTAGGCGGGGTCGGCGGTGGTGGCCTGGGCGGACTGGTCGCCGGTGGACGACATGCCGCCGCCCGACGACTGGGCGAACGCCGCCGCGGGCGCGAACGCCAGCAGGGCGGATGCGATCAACAGGTGCTTCATGGGGTGCTCCTTTACTGGTTTACGGAAACGCGTACATGCGCGGCCCGGCCGCCGGCGGGCGGGTGTCACGGGGTCAAGGGATGGCGGCGAGGCGCGCGGTTGCGCCGCCTCTGCAGGTAAGACGCCTGTAACAGGGGTTATGTTCCCGCCGAAAGCGGGCAAGGCGCGGGGGGTGTTGCCGATGGGCAACAGGGGGGGCAGCTAGATAACGGTCAGGAGCTTGTCAGAACACAGTGGAAATGACAGAGCACGGATTGTCGGGTCGAGAACTTACACATATCGAAGGAACACGTCTCATCTTTCCGGGATACTCGCCAGAAATCCGAGTGCATTGGGTCGGTAAGCCATCGATCATCCTGACCTAGATTGCACTCGATGTAGTCAGAATAAGGTTTTGGTGCGATTTCTGGTTTAGTGGGGACCCAAAATGGTGACCAGCCGGTGTGTCGAACTGTCGAATGTCGGATAATTTCTAGAAGTTCTGGAACAGAGGGTTCCTGGAATCCATCAACTATTTTGTAAGTTAGACGCTATCCGTGATGTTTTGGCAGGCGCACCAGAAGAAGCGGAAGCACCAGATCAAAAAAAAACGGAATTAGGCGGTAATTTTGATACCTGGATCGAACGCGCCATGAAGCACTGGCGCTCTCTCGGGCCTCAAGACCCAAAAAGCGGGCAACTTATCGAAATTAATAACTTTTATAGAGTAGCAGTTCGCTGCGTCCTGCCCTGACGCAGCGTGAAATCAGCGCTCTCCATTCTTCGGGTGTTGCTGGTTCAGCGCTCTGAGGGCCGTGCCTTCTAATATAGTATTTCCCATTTAAAAGCGTCTTTTGATCCGGGCTACCCTTAATGCACTGGACAGGCACGGTGTGGTTGCCGGGCACCTTAATAACTGGATGCCGTACCCCCGAATCTAGCTTTTCAACATAGTGGACGCTGCAATGGAATTTTGGGGAACTATCCGGTTGACGTAGCACGGGCATATTGATAGGATGGCTTCATAATCAAGGAACGAAGCCATGACCAAAAAAGTTGACCTGACACTTCCGATCTACCACGACAACGACGCCGCGCGGGAACACCTCGAAACCCTGCTCTGGCCCGAAGGCCCTGTCTGCCCCCGCTGTGGCGTCATGGGCGACAGGATCACCAAGCTACAGGGCAAGTCCACCCGCCCCGGCGTCTATAACTGCAAGGACTGTCGCAAGCCGTTCTCTGTGACCGTGGGAACGGTCATGGAGCGCAGCAAGGTTCCCCTCTGCAAGTGGGTACTGGCGGCTCAACTCATGGCGTCCAGCAAGAAGGGCATGAGCGCCCTTCAGCTACAGCGCATGATCGGCACCAACTACGAAACCGCGTGGTTCCTGTTCCACCGTTTGCGGGAGTGCGCCATTGATCCGAAGCGCGGCCCGATCGGCGGTCAGAACAAGGTGGTTGAAGCCGACGAAACCTATGTTGGCGGCAAAGCCAAGAACGCCCACAAGGGCAAGCCCGTGCCCAAGAAAGCCGCCGTGGTCTCCCTCGTTGAACGGGAAGGCGAAGTGCGGTCCTTCCACGTTACCAACGTCAACTCGAAAACCCTGCGCCCGATCATCGTCAAGAACGCCAGCCGCAAAAGCTACCTCATGACCGACGACAGCGTGATCTATCCCAAGATCGGGGATGAGTTTGCCGGGCATGGTTCGGTCAACCACAGCGCCGGTGAGTATGTCCGTGGCACGTTCTGGTACACCAACACGGTTGAAAGCTACTTCGCTATCCTCAAGCGCGGGATGATGGGCTCATTCCATTCAGTGAGCGAAGCCCACCTGTACCGCTACCTCGCGGAATTCGACTTCCGGTACAACCACCGCGACGACAGCGACAAGGAGCGGGCCGAAGCCCTGCTGAAGGGCGCCAAGGGCAAGCGGCTCATGTACCATCAACCTAGTGAAGCCGCGAACGCCTAAACAGAAGATGAGGGTGTTTATTCGATGGCGCACAAACAAAGGAGGTCATGTTGGCTGAGGTAACTGGGCTCCAAGTCGTCGCCCCAGTTGACGGGGGTTCCGCCAACAAGGGGCAAGACGTTGTATTTAAACTCCGGGTCAACAACGGCAAATCCGACAGCGACCTAACGTTCTTCATAGAGAACGACAAGCTTGCCATCCTGATCAGCCATTTAATCACCTATGGCGGGATGGCACGAAACACGCGGATGGCTCGCAACCCACAGGAGGAAGCGGACAACACATACGCCAGCGGTCACGCACTAGGACTGCAGGAAGTAATTACTGGCCGCTCTGTGACTGACCCTGCTTATGCGATCCTGACTCTTCAATTTGATGCTGGGCAGGATCGCAAACTGAACCTTCATTGCGCGGCGGACGCCGACCACCTGCAACAATTAAGAAACGCATGCGATCAGGCAACCGCGCTTCTCCAAAACGGCAATCCAGAACCTTTGAAACACTAGATTCCATATCACCTCCTAGCGAAAACCCCGGTCACTTGGCCGGGGTTTTCTTCTTTCGGGTCTTGCCCTTGGGCGGTACGCTTTTGTCCCGTTCCCGCTTGGGGCGCGGTTGAGGGGGCGTTTTCAGCAAGCGCAGCAATATTTCGTCGCGCTTTTGCTCTGATTGATGATTAGCCATACGAACCGCTTCTCATTGCGTTTGTGCCGTCGTCAACGAGCCGCACGAATTCGCCCACGTCAGAAAAGTAGTTCTTATAAGACAACCTAATGTCAGCAAACGTTTCACCACTCACCAAAACTATGTCGTCCTGCGGAAATTCCTTCTCAAGGTTAAAATATGCCACAACCGCATTATCGCGCTCATCGAATTCGTGAATTCTCAGATTGCCGCCCTTTTCTATCTGAAGAATGAGTGTACCGAAATCTGAGTCGGGCGCCCCCTCTCTGCTCGGCTCGACTTGCCGCAGCAACGCCATAAGATGAATTTTGCTGTCAACCTCCTCCAATTTCTGGATCACTTCGCGGTCCGTGAGGTCGGGATAACATGACGGCAACCCCTCACAGGTGCGCGCGATTAATTCACTCGCTAACTTGAAAAATTCAATGTGCGCGGCATCCCCTCTGTTAAATTTTGGTTCATGACCCGTGAAATGAGTGACGATTTCAACGCATGTCGCCCATGCATGCTGGCATTGGGTGCGGTACTGCAATTCCAAGAGCAGCCCTCTATAAGGCGCGCCTTTAGTAGACTTGGAGTTGTATTCATAAATATCGTGAACCCCCCGATAACCTAACGGCTTCGGGCGGCTGATATAATCATACTTATCTAAATTATTTTTCCGGCGATGCTTAAAGCGAGACTGATGGAACTCAGCACGGAACCGCGCTAACGTTTCCACATCGGAAAAAATAAGGCGACATCCCGCGACGTCATCCATACGAGAGAGACGCATTCCAGGTTCTCGATAAAGCTTATCAACTATCGTCCAACGCCGCTTCAGCCGCTGCGCAACCACGATATCGGTCCCACGCGTCTTACGCCGCAAAATTGCTTGAAATGTATTTAGGACATACCGATGACTGCCGCGCCATGCGTCTAGATACGCAACATCCTCAGCGGTGAGTCGGCCCCCATTGCGAATAATATCTCCGGCACGGTTAACGCGCTCCTTAGAGCCCCAAGGAACCCTTGATCCCAGAGCCATTCCCTCTGCCTCCGACGGCGGCCAATGGCGAGAGGCGGCCAGCCAAACATGCAACATTGCCTCCCGTCCTACCGACGGAAGAGTAGCACGTCTTAAATTCGGAGAAACTTCAACGTTCGCAATGCTCTGCAAACTTAAGGGGCCTATTCTGCTACGTCAACCGGATAGTTCCCGAATTTTGGACTCGCGTAGGCGCTAACAATCCCATTGATGCAATCTTGAGAAAAGCTATCTAAAGACGTTGGAGGACTGTCCGACTCTGTAAACGTGCCGTCTTTGTTTTCGGTGAAGCCGACTATCACAAACCCACCACCGTGGTTTGCGAGCGCTATAAGCGCCTTCGCTAGAATTGATTTATCGGCCGCAGCACTCAGGTCGAGCCATGACTTGATTTCCACGTGAAGTTCTTCGCGTGGGTCATTTACGAGCGTTTCAAGTTGTTGGTTTAATGAATCTGCCATTAGGCGGGCTCACTCCCCACCACCCTGAACCAACCTCGGCTTCTCCCCCGGCTCGGGCTTGGGCGGCTCCAGGCTGGTGTCCTCGGCCGCCATCTCGATCTGCTCGATCTTCTCGGCGCGCGACGTGATCTTGCCGGCCGAGGTCTCGATCTGCTTGATGTCACCCTCGGCCTGGTCGAAGTGCCGGCGCAGGCTTTGGACGCGCCCGTCGAGCCGCGCCACGTCCTCGGCCAGCACGCCGACCTCCTTCTGGATCACGTGGGCCTGCTCGCGCATGCGAACGTCCTTGAGCACGGCGCGCACGGTGTTGAGCGTCGCCATCAGCGTGGTCGGCGAGACGATCCACACCCGCGCGCGGTAGCTCTTCTCCACCGCGTCGCGGAAGTTGGCGTGGAGCTCGGCATAGACCGCCTCGGACGGCAGGAACATCAGCGCCGATTCCGCGGTCTCGCCGGGGATGATGTATTTCTCGGCGATGTCGGAGACGTGCTTCATCACGTCCTGCACGAAGGCGCGCCCGGCCGCCTTCTTCTCCGCCTCTTCCTTCGCCGTCGCCAGCGCGTTGTAGGATTCGAGCGGGAACTTCGCGTCGATCACGATCGGCCCCGGCGGGTTCGGCAACTGCAGAAGACAATCCGCGCGCCGGCCGTTGCTGAGCGTCGCCTGGAAGGAATACGCCGAGGGCGGCAGCACGGCGGTCACCAGGTCCTGCAACTGCACTTCCCCGAACGCGCCGCGCGCCTGCTTGTTGGCGAGGATGTCCTGGAGCCCGACCATCTGGGTCGAGAGCGCCGAGATGTTCTTCTGCGCCTCGTCGATCACGGCGAGCCGCTTCTGGATATCGGTCATGGTGGCGACGGTGCGGTCGGTGGACTTGAGGAGGCCGTCGGACATGTTCTTTTGCATGGCCGCAAGCCGGGCCTCCAGCATCTCGCGGAGCGCGCGCTCCTGGGCGGCGAGGCGTTCGGCCATCTGGTCCTGGGCGCCGCGGGTGGAGGACACCACGGCGTCGAGGCGCCCGGCGGCGCGCTCGCCGCGCAGCACCAGCACCAGCACCAGGGCGGCCAGCGCCGCCAGGCCCGCCAGCACGATCACGGTTCCCATCTCCATGGGTGGAAGCGTAGCACAGGGGCGGGGAAAGGAATGCCCGCTTTCAGCGGCCATGACCGTCATTCGTGGCGTCGCCTTCCCTTCCCTAGCCGTCATCGCCCGGCTCGTCCGGGCGATCCATGGATGCCCCGAACAAGTCGGGGCATGACGTGGGAAGGAAGGCAGGGGCAGGGAGCCAACCCCCACCGCTTGACCCCACCGGCGGACCGCCTTACCTAAAGGGCCGGAGAAGGACATGGCCAGACGCCCCATCATCACCGCCCCCGACCCGCGCCTCAAGGTGAAGGCGAAGCCGGTCGCCAAGGTGGACGACAACGTGCGCCGCCTCATGGACGACATGCTCGAGACCATGTACGCGGCGCCCGGTATCGGCCTCGCCGCGCCCCAGGTGGGCGAGGCGCTGCGCGTGCTCGTGCTCGACGTCGCCGGGCAGGACGAGGCGCCGCGCCCGATGACGTTCGCCAATCCCGAGATCGTCTGGGCCTCTGACGACTACACCGTGTGCGAGGAGGGCTGCCTGTCGGTGCCCGAGCACTACGCCGAGGTCGAGCGCCCGGCCCGCGTGCGGGTGCGCTACCTCGACTACCAGAACGAGATCCGCGAGATCGAGGCGGAAGGCACGCTCGCCACCTGCCTGCAGCACGAGATGGACCACCTCGAGGGCGTGCTGTTCGTCGACCACATCAGCGCGCTCAAGCGCAACATCATCCTGCGCAAGCTGAAGAAGGCGAAGAAGACCGAGCCCGAGCCCGCCCGCGTGGTGCTGTGACGGCCCCCCGCGCCCCGGCGCTGTAGGGGCGCGTCCGCGCGCTCCAGGACCGGCCCCGCCCGTTCCCCACTGTTTCCTTATTTCGTCATGGCCCGACTTGTTCGGGCCATCCCCGTTCTTTTCCGTCCGTTCCGTTGCATGGATGCCCTGCATAAAGCGGGGCATGACGGTAAAGAGGGAGGAAGCGTGGTATCCCATCCCCGGTTTTCGCACTCGACGCGGGGGCGGCGAGCCGCCGTCACCCACCTCACCCGGCTCGCTTGCGCTCGCCACCCTCTCCCCCCGAAGGGCGGAGAGGGGCTATCGGAAGTCGACCCCTCGCCCCCATTCTTCTTTCGTCATCGCCCGGCTTGTCCGGGCGATCCACGTGCCGGTAGATGCCCCGAACAAGTCGGGGCATGACGGTAAAGAAGAGGAGGGAGAAGGCCGCTCCCGGTTTTCGCACTCGACGCGGGGGCGCCTTTTTGGGTGATATCGTCATTCCCGCGCGGGCTGGGAAAGCCCGCATTTTTTATGCGCGCCGTTGGCGCGACAGCGGGAATCCATTATGCATGGTTTCTGGACCCCCGCGTTCGCGGGGGTGACGATGTAAAAAGATCGCCAGACAGGGCCGAAGCATCCGAATGAGCCTCCGCGTCATCTTCATGGGCACGCCCGAATTCGCCGCCGTGGCGTTGCACGCCCTGATCGAGAGCCCTCACGAGGTGGTGTGCGCCTATACCCAGCCGCCGCGCCCGGCCGGGCGCGGCCAGGCCGAGCGCAAATCCGCCGTCCACGAGCTCGCGGAAAAGCACGCCATCCCGGTGCGCCACCCGGCGCGCCTCAAGGGCGCCGACGCGCAGGCGGAATTCGCCAGTCTCTGCAAGGAGGGAAGCCCGCTCGGCCGGCCCGCCGACGTCGCCGTGGTCGCGGCCTACGGGCTGATCCTGCCGAAACCTGTATCTGGAGGCCCCCCGGCTCGGCTGCCTCAACATCCACGGCTCGCTGCTGCCGCGCTGGCGCGGCGCGGCGCCGATCCAGCGCGCGATCCTCGCAGGCGACCACGAGACCGGCATCACCATCATGCGCATGGACGAAGGGCTCGATACCGGGCCGATGCTGTGCCACGAGGCGATCACGATCGGCCCCGCCACCACCTGCGTCGAGCTACATGACCGGCTCGCGGTGCTGGGCGCGCGCATGATCGTCTATGCGCTCAACGGCATCGAGCGCGGCGTGCTGCACGAGACGCCCCAGCCCGCCGACGGCGCCACCTATGCGAAGAAGCTGACGCGCGAAGAAGGGCGCCTTGACTGGCGCGAACCCGCCCACGCGCTCGAGCGCAAGGTGCGCGCGTTCTCGCCGTGGCCGGGGGCGTGGTTCGAGCACGCGGGCACGCGCATCAAGGTGATCGAGGCGCAGGTGACGGGCGACGTGAAGGACCGCGCGCCGGGCGAGGTGGTGGACGCGCGCCTCACGATCGCCTGCGGCGCGGACACGCTGCGGCTCCTGCGCGTGCAGCGTGAGGGCAAACAGGCCCAGGCGGCGGGCGAGTTCCTGCGCGGCTATCCGCTGCCGCCCGGCACCCGCCTCGATCTGCCGGACGGGGCAGGATGATGGCGGACTTTCGCAGTCTCCGTCACTTCGTCATGCTCGGGGTCACGCGGAGGCGTGCCTTCGCACGACACCCGAGCATCCACGAGTTTTTAAAAGAACGTGGATGGTCGGCCTGCGCCGGCCATGACGAAAACAGAACGGGCGCCACCTGATGCCGCGCGTCTGCACATTTCCCTCATTCGTCATGGCCGGACTTGATCCGGCCATCCACGTGTTTTCGTGGATGCCCCGAACAAGTCGGGCATGACGGTATTATCTGGGATACAGCCTGATGCCCCGCTATAAGCTGCTGGTCGAATACGACGGCCATCCGTTCGTCGGCTGGCAGCGCCAGGACAACGGCCCCTCGGTGCAGGCGGCGCTGGAGGACGCGGTGTTCGCGTTCTGCAATGAGCGCGTCACCGTGTCGGGCGCCGGGCGCACCGATTCGGGCGTGCACGCGCTCGGCCAGGTGGCGCATGTCGACCTCGCGCGCGAGGCGCCCACTGACACCGTGCGCGACGCGATCAACTTCCATTTGAAGCCCGCGCCGGTCTCGGTGATCGCGGCCGAGGTGGCGGCGCCCGACTTCCATGCGCGTTTCTCGGCGACCGGACGCGACTACCTCTACCGCATCGTCAACCGGCGTGCGCCGCTGGCGCTCGAACGCGGCCGCGCCTGGCACGTGATCGCGCCGCTCGACCACGAGCGCATGCACGCCGCCGCCCAGGTGCTGGTCGGCAAGCACGACTTCACCTCGTTCCGCGCCGCCCAGTGCCAGGCCGACAGCCCCGTGAAGACGCTGGACGAAGTGACCGTGACGCGGGTGGGCGACGAGATCCGGCTCACCCTCAAGGCGCGCTCGTTCCTGCACAGCCAGGTGCGCATCATCGCCGGCACGCTGCGCACGGTGGGCGACGGCAAGTGGGGCCCGGCCGAGGTCGCCCAGGCCCTCGAAGCGCGCGACCGCGCCGCCGCCGGCCCGACCGCGCCCCCCGACGGGCTCTACCTGGTGCGGGTGCGGTACTAGGTTTTCCTCGGCCGTCGGTCCCGTACCGGTGGTTTAAACAGCCTCGTCATGCCCCGACCTGCAACCCACCCGCACGCCTTCTTCTCTTCTCGTCATTCCCGCGGAAGCGGGAATCCATAGGCCATTTAGCCCCCCGCTTTCGCGGGAATGACGAATTGGGAAGAACACGCCGGTGCCCTAGGCAAAATACAATTCATGCAGATTATATAAATCCGCCTGCTCTCGCACCTGATTTTCATAAATTCCCTTATTTCCCTTGAATCTGCGCCAATTCTGCGTCGTCATATACATTGTATAAATAATGTAAAAGGCCCTGCATCATGGAGATCACCCATCTCGGCGGCCGGATCGCGCTCACCGTCACCCTGAGCGTCGCGGAATTTGCCCGGGCGCTCGCCGACGGCGAGCTGCGGCTGGTGCTGCCGGGCGCCACGCCCGCCGCCGAAGGCGCGCTGGCCCCGGCCGAGCGCGAGGCCATCGCCCGGGTGTGCCGGGCCTACGGACCGGAAAGCCTCGGCGCAAACCTGATATGGGAGATCGCCCAGGCGGGCGAGGCGGGGATCGGCGCGAGCGCGTTGCGCGAGCCGCTCGGCCTCGCCACGCCGAAGCAGCTCGCCGGCGTGTTCTCGGGCCTCGGCAAGGTGCTGGCGCGCGAGATGCCGGGCGCCAGGGACGCGTTCGTGGAACGCACCTGGCAGGCGCGCGCCGCCGAGTACCACTACCGCATGGGCGCCGCCGTGCGCGCCGCGGTGCTGGCCGAGCTCGGCTGAGCCCACCCGCGCTAATCATGTACCGGCACTGAAGGCTTCGGCATAATGCCGGCGGGGGCGCGGTCCCGCCCCAGGCCCGGGAGCCCAAGACTGAGAGGAATCCATGATCCGTCGCCGTCGTTTCCGGTGCGCCGCCGCCGCCGTTGCCGCGCTCATCCTCGCCCTCGCCGTGAATCTCTTGCTGCCGGCTGGCGCACGTGCCGCCGACAATTCGCCGACGCTCACGCGCATCAAGCAGAAGGGCGTGATCACCCTTGCCTATCGCGACGACGCGCGGCCGTTCTCGAGCCGCGGGCCCGACGGGCTGCCGGTCGGCTATTCCATCGACCTGTGCAAGCAGGTGGCGGACGAAGTGCGCCGCGAGACCGGCCTCGAGAAGCTCCGCGTCGACTGGATCCCGGTCGACGCCAAATCGCGCTTCACGGTCACCGAGCACGGCCTCGCCGACATGGTATGCGGCACGACTTCGATGACGCTTTCGCGCATGAACCGGGTCGATTTCTCGCTGGTGACCTTCGTCACCGGCTCCAGCCTGCTGGTGCCCAACACCATGGTGCCGGACCTGCGCCGGATCGGCACCGCCACCATCGGCGTGCTCGCCGGCACCACCTCGGAGCAGGGCCTCAAGGCCTACATCAAGAAGAACAATCTGCCGATCGCCGTCGCAGCACGTGCGCAATCAGGAAACCGCGCTGCGCCGAGATCGACCGGGGCGAGATCCAGGGCTACGTGTCCGACTTCATTCTGCTCAAGGACATCCAGGACCGGCCCGCCCAGCGCGGCAAGTACCGGGTCGGCGGCGAGTTCCTGTCTTACGACCCGTACGGGCTGATCGTGCCGCGCAACAATTCCACGTTCCGCGCCGTGGTCAACCGGCGCCTGGTGCGGCTGTTCCGCGGCAACGGCATCCGCACCATCCAGGCGCGCTGGTTCAAGGGCCTGGAATCGGCACTGCCGCCGCTCATGGTCTATGCCGTCGCGGTGCAGAGCATTCCCGAATAGGGCCGAAGGGGCGGACGGCCAGCGTCAATCGACATTCGTTTTTTGTCGTCATTCCGGGCAAGCGAAGCCCCCGTTGTATTGCAGGGTATCGCAAGGGCTTCGCGCGACCCGGAATCCATCTCCTTGCCGACCATGGATTCCGGATAGCAGGGCTCGCAACCGGAAAAGCATGCTTTTCCGGGCTCGCCCGGCTTCCGGAATGACGGTTTCAGGGGGAACGGCGATTCAACCTAGAACAGCAGCGAGCGCGCCCACAGCGCGATGGCGACGCCGATCGACAGGTTGACCAGCAGCACCAGCATGGCCTCGACGCCGGTGACGTCGAGCGCGATGCGCGTCACCCACCAGTGGTAGACCAGGATGCCGAGGAACACCACGATCGGCACCACCGCGAGCGGGCCCTCGCCGTCGGCGAGGCTCGCCACGAGCGCGGCCGGCACCATCACCGCCGCCTCGACCACGCGCGCCCAGTTGAGCGCGACGATCAGGCGCGTGTAGTTGCCGCCCTTGCCCATGGCACGGGTGAGATAGACGGCGGCAAGCGGGAACGCGAACCAGTCCATGGTATAGGCGATCGATTCCACCAGCGCGGTGCCGCCGTAATCCACGTCACCCGGCTGCTCGGCGATCGAGAGGCCGACCAGCACGGCATAGGCGGGCAGCGCGACGATGGCCGCGCCGAACGAGCGCCAGAAGCCGTCGAGGCTCGAATCGAAGAAGGCGAGCCCGGAGCGGTCGCCATGGGCGAGCCGCCAGGCCCCGTAGAACTCCCTTCGCCGCATCAATCGTGCTGATCACGGCGTTTCTCCCTTCCCAGGATGCGGGCGGGGCCTCAGCCCCGCGCGAAATAGCGCTCCAGCACGCCGCGGTAGATGTCGGCCAGCGCCTCGATGTCGGCGACGCGCTGGCGCTCGTCCGCCTTGTGCATGGTCTCGCCCACCAGGCCGAACTCGGCGCACGGGCACAGCTTGTGAATATAGCGCGCATCCGACGTGCCGCCGGTGGTGGACATGTCGGGGGTGACTCCGGTGACGTCCTTGGCGGCGGCGGCGATGGCCTGGGCCAGCTTGCCCGGCTCGCACAGGAACGCCTCGCCGTTGTCCTGCTGGCGGAACTCGTACTCGCCGCCGATGGCGTCGAAGGTCTCGCGGATCAGCTTGCCGAGGCTCGCCTGGGTGTGGCGGTCGTTGAAGCGGATGTTGAAGGTTGCTTTCGCCGCTGCCGGGATCACGTTGGTGGCGGGGTTGCCGACGTCGATGGTCGAGATCGCAAACGACGACGGCTGGAAATGCTCGGTGCCCTGGTCGAGCGGCGTATCCCTGAGTGCCGACAGCATGGCGATCAGCCGGTCGATCGGATTGTCGGCGAGATGCGGATAGGCGGTGTGCCCTTGCGTCCCGTGCACCGTGAGGTAGCCGACCAGGCTGCCGCGCCGGCCGATCTTCATCATCTCGCCGAGCTTTTTCGGGTTGGTGGGCTCGCCCACCAGGCAGTCGGTCAGCGTCTCGCCGTGCCCGGTGAGCCACGGCACCATCTTGCGGATGCCGTTGATGCCGACGCCTTCCTCGTCGCCGGTGATCAGCAGCGAGATCGAGCCGCCGAAGTCGCGCCCATGGGCGTTGAGGAAGCGCGTGGTCGCGGCGACGAAGGCGGCGATGCCGGCCTTCATGTCCGACGCGCCGCGCCCGTAGAGCACGCCGTCGATGACCTCGGCCGCGAACGGGTCCACGGTCCAGCCCGCAGGGTCTCCCACCGGCACCACGTCGGTGTGGCCGGCGTAGCAGAAGTTGGGCGCGGCCTCGCCGAGGCGCGCATAGAGGTTGTCCACCGTCGCCGTGCCCGCTTGCGAGAACGGCACGCGGGTGCAGCGGAAGCCCAGCGTTTTGAGCGCCTCCTGCAGCACGTCGAGCGCGCCCTCGTCGTTCGGCGTGACCGAGGGCCGGCGGATCAGCCGTTGCGCGAGGTCGAGCGGATGGGCGAGGGGCGAGGCCATGGACGGATCAGGTGCGCAGCAGGTCGTTGATGGAGGTCTTGGAGCGGGTGCGCTCGTCGACGCGCTTGACGATCACGGCGCAGTAGAGCGACGGGCCCGGCATGCCGTCGGGCAGCGGCTTGCCCGGGAGCGTGCCCGGCACCACCACCGAATAGGCCGGCACGCGGCCGACCAGCACCTCGCCGGTGTCGCGGTTGACGATCTTGGTGGAGGCGCCCAGGAACACGCCCATGGACAGCACCGAGCCCTCCTCGACCACCACGCCCTCGGCCACTTCCGAGCGCGCGCCGACGAAGCAGTTGTCCTCGATGATGACCGGGCCGGCCTGCAGCGGCTCGAGCACGCCGCCGATGCCGACGCCGCCCGAGAGGTGGCAGTTGGCGCCGATCTGGGCGCAGGAGCCGACCGTGGCCCAGGTATCGACCATGGTGCCCTTGCCGACATGGGCGCCGAGGTTGACGAAGGACGGCATCAGCACCGCGCCGGGCGCGATATAGGCCGAGCGCCGCACCACGCAGTTGGGCACCGCGCGGAAGCCGGCGGCGCGGAACTCGGCGTCGCCCCAGCCCGCGAACTTGGACGGGATCTTGTCGAACCAGGGAGAATCCCCCTTGGCCGGGTCCCTGGGCCCGCCCGGGATCGGCGTCATGTCGTAGAGCCGGAACGAGAGCAGCACCGCCTTCTTGGCCCACTGGTGGACGGTCCAGGCGCCGTCGATCTTCTCGGCGACGCGGAGCTTGCCGGAATCGAGCGCATCGAGCGCGGCGTCGACCGCATCGCGCACCTCGCCCCTGGTGGCGGGCCCCACGGCGTCGCGGTTTTCCCAGGCATTGTCGATCACGGTCTGGAGGTCTTGGCTGGCCATCTTGTCCTTGTTTCTGCAGGGGTTCTCGCTAGAGCCCGATCGGCCCGGATCGGAACGATCTTGAGCCGTGAATCGGGCTCTCCACTTTGAATTCAGAGCAGGATTCACGGTTCGGAAATCCGAACCGACCCTGCTCTGGGGGTAGGGCCTCGCGGCCGGGGCCAAGATGGGGGAGAGCGCGGGTTTCGTCAACCACGCGGGCGGGGGCGTCCGGGTCAGGTGCCGGCGGTTGCGCGGCCCGCGCCGAGCCGGCCGAGGAAGCCCGCGAGGTCGTCGGTGACGTGATGGATGTGGGGCGCCGCGCGGTCGTTGGCGACGCCGTCCTCGCCCGGCGTCACCAGCACGCAGGTCATGCCGAGGGCGGCGGCCGGAGCGAGGTTCGCCGCGGTATCCTCGAACAGCACCGCGCGCTCGGGCGCGACCCCGTGGGCGGCGATGAAGCGGTGGTAGACCTCGGGTTCGGGCTTGGGCACGTAGTCGGCGGCGTGGATGTCGAAGATGCCGTCGAAATGGCGCGCGATGCCGAGCCGCTCGATCACCTGGAGGGCGTGGTTTCGGCTCGCGTTGGTGAAGATCACCTTGGCGCCGGGCAGCCGGGCGAGGGCGGCGTCGAGCGCCGGCGCGGGCGGGATCACGCTCAGGTCGATGTCGTGGACGTAGTCGAGATAGGGCATCGGGTCGATGCCATGATGGAGCATAAGTCCCCGTAAAGTCGTGCCATAGGCGCGGAAATATTTTTTCTGCACCGCGCGCGCGGCCTCCACCTCGAGGCCGAGCTGGCGCGAGACGAATTCGCCCATGCGCTTGTCGATCTGGTGGAACAGGCGGCAGTCGGCGGAATAAAGCGTGTTGTCGAGATCGAAGATCCAAGTCTCGACGCGGTCGGGAACGGGCGGCGGGGTCATGGCGATAGAGTGGGGCGGGGCGCGCCAAACGGCAAGGGCTGCATTGCAGGTTATGTCAAAATATGGCTGTTTTCTGCGGGGTTGCGGTCGTCCGTAACGGTTCCTTAACGGGGGCGCGGATAGGTTGGGACGTTGCCGCAGGGAGCGGCATTCGAGCGTTTGGACAGGTAGGCCATGGCAACCAGCGTGCAATCCGTCTCACGGCGCGATCCGCTCGGCGATTTGCGCCAGGAGCGGGACCGCTTCGTGGCGCTCGCCTTCTCGGCCTCCGATGTCCTGTTCGAGCTCGACCGCGACGGCTGCGTCGTGTTCACCGCCGGCGCCGCCGGCGCGCTGCTCGGCGCCCAGGCGGGCGAGCTGATCGGCCGCACCTTCCTCGATCTCGTCACGCCCGACGACCGCACCATGATCCGCGAGGCACTGGTGGCGGCGTGCACCGGCACCCGCATCAACGGCCTCGCCTGTCATCTCGAAGGGCAGCTCGGCAAGACGCCGCCGCTGATGCTGCTGGGCTATCAGGTCCCCGACCTCGACGGCCATTTCTTCCTAGGCCTGCGGCTCGGCGCGCGCGATTCGGTCCTCTTCACGCCCCATGAAGGCATTACTCATACCGAAAGCGGCCTCGCCGACGCCAAGACATTCGCAGGCCTGACCGGCAAGCGGCTGGCCGATCTGGCCGCCGACGGCGAGGCCAAGCTGACCATGCTGCGGCTCGGCGAGCTGGAGCAGCTGCGCCAGCGCCTCGATGCCGAAAACCGGCGCGAGATGGCCGCGGCCATCGGCGGCGCGCTGCGTGCCAGCGCCATCGGCGGCGAACTGGCAGGCGAGATCGGCGACGGCAGCTACGGTGTGGTGCACCGGCCCGAGATCGATCTCGAGGCGCTGCGCGGGCGCATCGAGGAGATCACGCGGCGGGTCGACCCGGACAAGCGCGGCATCGAGGTCGTCCGGGCCACGGTGGCCCTCGATCCCCAGACCGGCGGCGCCGACGAAGCCGCCAAGGCGCTCAACTACATCTTCGCCCAGTTCGCCGAAGCCGAGCCCGAATCGTTCTCGATCGCCACCCTGACCCAGGGCCTCGGCGCCATGGTGAACGATGCCGGCAGCCGCATCGCGCATTTCAAGGACATCCTGCGCAACGGCCAGTTCGCGATCGCGTTCCAGCCCGTGGTCGATCTCGCCACCCATCGCCCGCATCACTTCGAGGCGCTGGCCCGCTTCCAGCACCTGCCGGACGGCGCCAGTCCCTACGACACCATCACTTTCGCCGAGCAGACCGGCATGATCCGCGACTTCGACCTCGCGATGTGCGAGCGCGTGGTGGACTGGCTGCAGATGGCGGGTCGGCAGGGCCAACGCTACAAGGTCGCGGTCAACCTGTCGGGCACATCGATCGCTTCCAAGCCGTTCGTGATGGAACTGCACAAGCTCCTGCGCAGCCACCACGGTCTTGCCGATTCCCTGATCTTCGAGATCACCGAATCGGCCAAGATCCGCGACCTGGAAGCCGTCAACGCCACGGTCCAGTCGCTGCGCCGCGCCGGACACAAGGTCTGCCTCGACGACTTCGGCGCCGGTGCCGCCGCGTTTCAGTACCTGCGCGACCTCGAGGTCGACGTGGTCAAGATCGACGGCGCCTATGTGCGCGGCGCGCTCGAGACCGAGAAGGGCATGGCATTCCTGCGCGCCATGACCGGCCTGTGCCACGACCTCGGCATCACCACCGTCGCCGAGATGGTGGAGGACCGCCAGTCGCTCCAGTTCCTGCGCGACTGCGGCGTCGGTTACGGCCAGGGCTACCTGTTCGGCCGGCCATCCCTCGACATCGGCGCGTTCGATGCGCCGCGTCCCAGCAACTTCGGCGTACCGAAGAAACGCGGCACCGGAGCGGCCTGACCCATGCCCGGGGGGATCGCGCTGCGCATGGCCCGCCACCTCGTCGGGCTGGGGGCCGCTGGTGACGTGCCGCCCCTCGACGGCGTCGACGATCCCGCCCTCGTGATGGGGGCCGATGGCCGAGTGCTCGCTGCCAGTGCCGCCGCCGCGCGCCTGGTGCAGGCGATCGGTTCAGGCGCGATTCCTGACACCTGCGCCGCGATCCGGGCATCCGCACGCGAGGATCGTGGTCGCGCGCTTCGCACCGCGTTCCGCGACGCTGGCACCGGCGTCGAATGCGACCTCACCGTGGTACCGCTCGGCGCCGGGCGCGCCCTGGTGTTGGCGCAATTCGCGGCGCTCGACCGCAGCCTGCGCGAGGCTCTGGTCGATTCACGCCGCCGCTACAAGGACCTGGTCGAAATCTCCAGCGACTTCGCGTGGGAAACCGGCCCCGACGGCGCTTTCGCCTTCGTTTCGCCCGCGGGGGCGCTCGGTTGGAGCGCGGAGCGGCTGGTGGGGCATCGGCCCGAGGAATTCTGCACCGACGATGGCGCTGCCGACGACGACGGGCTGCCGGTGCCGAGCCCGTTCCACGCGCGCCGCGCGACCCAGGACGCGGAGGTGCGCTTCTGCCGCGCCGACGGCAGCATCGCCATCCTCGCCGCCTCGGTGCGCCCGCTTTATGACGAGGAAGGGCGATGGACGGGCGCGCGCGGCGTGTGCCGCGACGTGACCGAGGCACGCGAGCGCGACGCGCAGTTGGCCCGTGCCCATGTCCGCGAGCGCCTGTTCGGCTACATCGTGCGAACCATGCGCGACGAGGTGGAGCCCGCGAACATGCTGGTCGCGGCTGCCGCCGCCCTTGCCCGCGCGCTCACCGCCCAGGGAACCGAAATCTACCGGGTCGCACCGGAGGGGCCGGTCCGCGCCGCCACCTTCGGCGAGGCCGCGCCGTTCGCGCCGACCCCGTCCATCGCCGCGGCGCTGCGCCGTCCCGGCGCGGTCGCGGCGGGCGGCGACGGGGCGCTCATGCTTGCGGTGGCGACCCGCTACCAGGGCACGGTCAACGGCGCGCTCCATATCTGGCGCCGCGCCGACCTCGGCCCGTTCGCCGACGATGAGCGCGCCATCGTGACCGAGGCCGCCGAGCATCTCGGCATCGCCATCGAGCAGATCGCCGCCCACGAGCAGTTGCGCGAGCTGTCGGCGACCGATCCCATGACCGGCCTGCTCAACCGGCGCAGCTTCATGACCGAGCTCGCCCGGCGGTTCGAGCGCGCGGCCAAGGGTGGCGCGCCCGGCGCTCTGGTCTATTGCGACCTCGACAACTTCAAGCAGGTCAACGATACCCACGGCCACGAGCGCGGCGACGCCGCGATCTGCGAGATGGCCCGCATCCTGCGGGGCTCGACCCGCGGCGAGGACCTGGTCGCGCGCCTCGGCGGCGACGAGTTCGCGGTGTGGCTGGAAGGGGTTGACGCGGCCGCCGTCGCGGCCAAGGCCGATCTGCTGCTCGACCGCGGCATGGCGCTCCGGCCCTATTCCGGTGGCGCCGACTGCCCGCTCGGCATGTCGCTCGGCGTCGCGGCGGTGGTGCCCGGCGCCGGCGAGACGCTCGACCGGCTGATGGCGCGCGCCGACATCGCCATGTACGCTTCCAAGAAGCACGGCAAGGGCCGGGCCACGGTCGCGCCGCCGCCCGAGCCGGCCCGGCGACGCGCGGGAGAGGATGCATGACCGGGATGCTGGGACGCCTGTTCGGGCGCGGCTCGGAAGCCGACGGGGAAGTCGATTACACCCGTGCGCGGGAGCTCGCCTCCCATCCCGATGTCGCCGTGCGCCGCAAGCTCGCCACGCGCACCGACGTGAAGCCCGAGATTCTCTACTACCTCGCCGGCGACGCCGCGCCAGAGGTACGCCGTGCCGTCGTCGCCAACGACGCCGCACCCGCCCACAGCTATCCCATGCTCGCGCGCGACGGCGACGAGGACGTGCGCTGCGATCTTGCCGTCAAGATTGCCCGCCTGACCCCGGACCTGCCCGAGGATACCCGCGACAGGATCCGCGACCTCACCCTCGAGGCCCTCGAGATCCTGGCGCGCGACGAGATCACCCGGGTACGCCGCATCCTGGCCGAGGCCCTCAAGGACGTCGCCGACGCCCCGCGCCACGTGATCCAGCGGCTCGCGCGCGACGCCGAACTGGCGGTGGCCGCGCCGGTGCTGGAATTCTCGCCGCTGCTGACCGACGAGGACCTGCTCGAGATCATCGCGAGCCCCGCCGTGGTCGGCGTGCTCAACGCCATCTCACGCCGCGCGGGCGTGTCGGAGACGGTCTCCGACGCCATCGCCGGCAGCGAGGACTGGGATGCGGTGGCGGAGCTGCTTGCCAACCCGTCGGCGCAGATCCGCGAGGAGACCCTCGACCAACTGGTGGACGGCGCGCGCGCGGTCACGCGCCTGCAGATGCCGATCGCGATGCGCCCGCGCCTGCCGGTGCGCGCGGTGCGCAAGCTCGCGTCTTTCGTCGCCGAAGCGGTGCTCGCGGCCCTCATGCGGCGCCAGGACCTGGACGAGGAAACCGCCCATCTGGTCGGTGAAACCGTACGCACCCGCATGCGCGAGGCGGCCGAGCGCGAGACCGTGGAGGAAGGCGGCAGGCCCGCCGTACCCGAGCCCGCGCGCATCGCCGAGGAGGTCGCGCGCCTGCACAAGGAAGGACGTCTCGACGACGAACGCATCAGCGCGGAACTTCTCAGCGGTAACCGCACCTTCGTCACTCACGCGCTTGCCGTGAAGTCGGGACTGCCGGTTACCGTGGTCGAGCGCATCGCCGCGGCGCGCAGCGCCAAGGCGGTGACGGCGCTCGCCTGGAAGTCGGGGTTCTCGATGCGCTTCGCGATCAAGCTGCAGGCGCGCTTTGGCAACGTGCCGGCGCGCGAGCTTCTTCAGGCGAAGGACGGCTTCGATTTCCCGATGCCGGAAGAGGACATGACCTGGCAGCTCGGCTTCTACGCGAGCTGAGGGCACTAGACCCGGCGGATCAGCGTGCCGACGCCCGCGTCGGTGAAGATTTCCAGCAGCAGCGCGTGGGGCACCGTGCCGTCGATGATGACGGCTGCGTCCACGTCGTTCTCGACCGCCTGCAGGCAAGTCTCCACCTTGGGGATCATGCCGCCGTGGATGGTGCCGTCGGCGATCAGGCGGCGCACTTCGTCGGCGCTCAGCTCCTTGATCACGTTGCCCGACTTGTCCATCACGCCGGGCACGTCGGTGAGCATCAGAAGTCGGGTCGCGCCCGCGGCGGCGGCGATGGCGCCCGCGGCGGTATCGGCGTTGATATTGTAGGTCTCGCCCTTGGCGCCGACGCCGATCGGCGCGATCACCGGGATGATGTCGGATTCCTCGAACGTCTCGAGCACGTGCGGGTTGACGCGCGTGGGCTCGCCGACGAATCCGAGATCGAGAATCTTCTCGATGTTGGAATCGGTGACACGCTTGGTGCGGCGCAGCTTCTCGGCGCGGATCAGGCCGCCGTCCTTGCCAGACAGGCCGACTGCGTTGCCGCCGACCTCGTTGATCATGGTGACGATCTGCTTGTTGATGGAACCCGACAGCACCATCTCGACCACGTCCACGGTCTCGCGGTCGGTGACCCGCAGTCCGTCGATGAACGAGCTCTGGATCTTGAGCCGCTCCAGCATCTTGCCGATCTGCGGCCCGCCGCCGTGCACCACCACGGGGTTGATGCCGACCTGCTTGATCAGCACCACGTCGGAGGCGAAGGCGCGCGCGAGATCGTCCTCGCCCATGGCGTGACCGCCGTACTTGATGACGAAGGTCTCGTCGGCATAGCGCCGCATATAGGGCAGCGCCTCGGACAGGGTCCGGGCCTTTTCGAGCCAGCTCGGGTGCGGGATGTGCTTCTTGTCGGTCATGGCGCGCGGACTTTAGCGTGAAACGGAAGGGAGGGCCAGAGCGGCAAGGGCCGCGCGCAGCTCGGCGATGCCGGTGCCGTCGCGTGACGAAGTGACGGCCACGGCGGGGTGCGCGGCGGGGCGTTTGGCGAGTTCGGTGACTGCCCGGGCGGCAGCGGCCTCGGTCTCGCCGGCGGCAAGCTGGTCGGCCTTGGTCAGCACCACCTGGTAGCTGACCGCCGCGCCGTCGAGCGCGGTCATCACGTCGCGGTCGGCGTCGCCGATGCCGCGGCGCGCGTCGATCAGTAGCAGCACCCGGCGCAGCGGCTGGCGTCCCTTGAGGTAGAGCATGATCAGGCGGCTCCAAGTGCGCGCCTTGCCCATCCCGGCCTGGTGGTAGCCATAGCCCGGCAGGTCCACCAGCATGAGCCGGTGGCCGAGGTCGAAGAAGTTGATCTGCTGGGTGCGGCCCGGCGTGTTGGAGGTGCGTGCCAGCGCCTTGCGGCCGGTGAGCGCGTTGACCAGGCTCGACTTGCCGACGTTGGAGCGGCCCGCGAAGGCGACCTCGGGCAGGTCGGCGACGGGCAGGCTCTCGACCGAGGCCGCGCCGGCGATGAAGTCGCACGCGCCCGCGAACAGCCTGCGTGCCGCCTCGATGGCCTCGGCGTCGAACGTGCCTTCGTCGTTGTCCGGTGCGCCGGTCACGGTATTCCCCGGCGGTCAGGCCTTCCGGGCCGCTTTCTTGGCTTCGCCCGCTTCCATGCGCTTCATGATGAACCACTGCTGGGAGATCGACAGCAGGTTGTTCCACGACCAGTAGATGACGAGCCCGGCCGGGAACGGCGCCATGATGAAGGTGAAGAAGATCGGCATGAACATGAATATCTTGGCCTGGATCGGGTCGGGCGGCGGCGGGTTCAGGCGCATCTGCAGGAACATCAACGTGCCCATGATGATCGGCCAGGCGCCGATCGAGATCAGGTGCGGCATCCACACCGGTACCGCGTAGGGCAGCATGCCGAACAGGTTGACCCATGAGGTCGGATCCGGCGCCGATAGGTCGTGGATCCAGCCGTAGAACGGCGCGTGGCGCATCTCGATGGAGACGAACAGCACCTTGTAGAGCGAGAAGAACACCGGGATCTGGATCAGGATCGGCAGGCACGAGGCGGCGGGGTTGACCTTCTCCCGCTTGTACATCGCCATCACTTCCTGGTTCAGGCGCTGCTTGTCGTCGCCGAAGCGCTCCTTGAGCTCGGCCATCTTCGGCTGGAGCTTCTTCATCTGGCTCATGGAGCGGTACGACTTGTTGGCCAGCGGGAAGAACAGCGCCTTGACCGAGATCGTCACCGCGAGGATGGCGAGGCCGAAGTTGCCGAGGAACCTCGACAGGATGTCGAGCAGGTAGAAGAACGGCTTGGTCAGGAAGTAGAACCAGCCGAAGTCGATGGCGAGGTCGAAGTTCTTGATGCCGAGCGACTTGGAATAGCCGTCCAGCACCCGCACTTCCTTGGCGCCGGAGAACAGGTGGCTGGTGGTCTTGGTGGTCGCGCCGGGTGCGAGCGCACGCGCCGCGCCCGAAAAGTCCGCCTGGTACTTGTCCTGGTTATGGGCGCGCCAGTGCAGGAAGCGTGCGTTGATCTTGGCCGTGTTGGCCGGGATCAGGGCCGCCAGCCAGTACTTGTCGGTGATGCCGAGCCAGCCGCCGGTTGAGGTCTTGGCGATGGTGCCCTTCTCGTCGATATCCTTGTACTTGATCTCGTCGAGCGCGCCGTCGAACACGCCGAGCGGCCCTTCGTGCAGGATGTAGCGTCCGGCGGTGTGCGGCGTGCCGGTGCGGTTGATGAGCGCGAAGGGCGTCAGCGTCACCGCCTTGGTGCCGGTATTGGCGACGCTCTGGGTGACCGTGAACATGTAATGGTCGTCGACCGAGATCACGCGGGTGAAGCGCAGCCCCTGGCCGTTGTCCCAGGTGAGCGTGACCGGATGGCCGAGCGTGAGGGTGGCGGCCGAAGCCTTCCACACCGTGTCGGGCCCCGGCACCTTGATCTGCGGGTCGGCGGCGATCCAGCCTTCCTCGGCGTAGTAGGCACCGGGCTGGCCCGAGGGCGCGAACAGGCGGATGTTGTCGCTCTTGGGATCGGTGGTGACGTGGTAGTCGCGCAGCACGACGTCGTCGATGGCGGCGCCCTTGAGCGCGATCGAGCCCTTGAGGCGCGGGCTCGACACCGTGATGCGGGCACCCGCGATCACCGGTTCGGCGTTGGTCTCGGCGGCGACCGGTGCGCCGGTGCCCGAGGTCGGCGCCGCCGCCGGCGGGTTGGTGCCGGGGCGCATGGCGTCGGGGCCGACGGGCGCGGCGGTGTTGCCGGCTCCCTGGTTGCCCGGCTGGTTCTGGGTCTGGTTCTGATTCTGGCCCTGGGTCTGCGCGGCCTGCTGGGGCGGCGCCTTGGGCTTCTCCACCAGGTACTGGAACCCGACCATGATCAGGACGGACGCGACGATGGCGAGGATCAGGTTCTTCTGGTCGTTCATGGAGGCTCCCGACGTCAGCGCGCCTGATGTGCGTGATGGTGATGGTGGTCGTGCCGGTGTTCCGGCACCGGGTCGGAGCCGAACGGGCCCCACGGATTGCAGCGCCCGAGGCGGCAGAGCGCGAGCCAGCCGCCGCGAAGCGGGCCGAAGCGGCGGATCGCCTGGAGCGCGTATTCGGAGCAGCTCGGCTCGAACCGGCAAGTGGTCGGGAACAGCGGCCGGACCAGCAGGCGATAGCCCCAGATCAGCGCCACCGCGGCCCAGCGCATGAGCGCACCGAGGCCGTCGAGGATGCCGCGCGTGAAACTGTAAAAGGCGAGGTTCATGTCATGTCCCGTCGGGCGCCGTTCTCCGGCGGTGCCGCGTCGCGGTCGAGGTGAAGCCGCGCGAGCGCTGTCGCGAGGTCGCGGCGCAGCGCATCATAAGGCCTATCCTCGGCCCCCGCACGGCCGATCAGCACGTAATCGACGCCCGCCGCCGCAGCGGGCAAAAGCTCGTCGGCGACCGCCCGGAGCCGGCGCCGGATACGGTTGCGCACCACCGCATTGCCGACCCGCTTGGTGACCGTGAAGCCGACCCGCGAGGGCCCGCCTTCGGCGCGCGCCAAGGCCTGCAGCACGAGGCCGCGCGCCACCGACTTGCGGCCGCTGCCGGCAACCGTCAGGAACTCGCGGCGATGCTTGAGGCGGGTCAGGGCCGGGGTCATGGTGACCGCAAAACCGGCCGGGTCAGGCCGAAAGGCGCTTGCGACCCTTCTTGCGGCGGCTGGAAAGGACCTTGCGGCCGCCCACCGTCGCCATGCGCGAGCGGAAGCCGTGCCGGCGCTTGCGGACAAGCTTGGAGGGCTGGTAGGTGCGTTTCACGTCGCGCTCCGTTGGGAAGGCTGGATTGATCGAGGCCCGCTGTATAAGGGCTTGAGGGCCCGAAGTCAATGATTTGGGACACCCCAAAACCCCTTAAAAAGGCGGGAAAAGCGGCCCCGGCGGGGGCCCGGTAGCCCTCTTGGGCCTCGGGCGGCGGCGGAACGGGGCCCGGCCTCGCCCGGAGGGCGGCAGGACGGAAGTCCGGCAGGCGCCGAAGCGGCGGTCCGGGGGGCGTTCACGCGCCCGTCACCACCAGGTGAAGCGGCTTGATTGGACCCGTAGCGCCCCCGCCGCGATAGTCCCGGCGCCTGCGCGGTCGTGCGGCGGGCGATGGGTGCACCTGTGAACGCGGATTGGGGTAGCATGGCGAGCAATACGGTTGAAAAGTCCGGCACCCAGGCCGGACGCGAGGGGAAGAAGGCCCGGTCCATGGAGGCAAACGGTAACGGCGCGCGCCGCGTCGCGCTCGGGCGGTTCGTGCCGCTCGTCGTGCTGGTGGCGGCGCTCATCGTGTTCTTTGCCCTTGGCCTGCAGCGCTACGTCGGCTTCTCCATGCTGCGCGAGCATCGCGCGGCGCTGATGCATTTCGTCGCCGACCACGCGGTCGTCTCGGCGCTCGCCTTCATGGTGCTCTACGCGGTGGCGACCGCGGTGTCGCTGCCGGGCGGCGCGGTGCTGACCGTGGCGGGCGGATTCCTGTTCGGCACCGTGCTGGGCAGCGTCTACGCCATCGTCGGCGCCACCGTCGGTGCCGCCGGACTGTTCCTGGCCGCGCGCACGGCGCTCGGCGATGTCTTGCGCGGCCGCGCCGGGCCGTGGGTCCAGCGTATGGAACGGGGTTTCCGCGACCACGCCATGAGCTATCTCCTGTTCCTGCGCCTGGTGCCGGTGTTCCCGTTCTGGCTGGTGAACCTGGTGCCCGCGTTCCTCGGCGTGTCCCTGCGCACGTTCCTGATCGGCACGCTGGTCGGCATCGTCCCGGGCAGCGTGGTCTATGCGTCGGTCGGCAGCGGCCTCGGCAAGGTGTTCGACGCCGGGCGCGTGCCCGACCTCGGCATCATCTTCCGACCCGAGATCCTGCTGCCGCTGCTGGGCCTCGCCGTGCTCGCCCTCGTGCCGGTGGCCTGGAAGCGCTGGAGGAGCAAGCGGTGACCCGCGACGTCGCCTGCGACATCTGCGTGATCGGCGCCGGCTCGGGCGGCCTTTCGGTCGCCGCCGGCGCGGTCCAGATGGGCGCCCGCGTGGTGCTGGTGGAGAAAGACAAGATGGGCGGCGACTGCCTGAATTACGGCTGCGTTCCGTCGAAGTCGCTGCTGGCCGCCGCCCATGCTGCGAAAGCCGTGCGCGGGGCGGTCGACTTCGGCATTGCTGCGGGCGAGCCGCACGTCCACTTCGCCGCCGTCCACGACCATGTCCAGGGCGTGATCGCCGCCATCGCGCCCCATGATTCCGAAGAACGTTTTACCGATCTCGGCGTCACCGTGATCCGCGCCGAGGGCCGCTTCGTCGCCCGCGATACCCTGATCGCGGGCGAGGCCCGCATCCGCGCGCGGCGCTTCGTCATCGCCACCGGCTCGCGCCCGCTGGTGCCGCCGATACCGGGGCTCGGCGACGGGCCCTATCTCACCAACGAGAGCGTGTTCGATCTCACCGCCTTGCCCGGCCATCTCATCGTGATCGGCGGCGGCCCGATCGGCCTCGAGCTCGCCCAGGCGCACCGTCGGCTCGGTTCCGAAGTTACCGTGATCGAGGGGCTGACCCTCCTGAACAAGGACGATCCCGAGCTGGCCGACGTGGTGCGCAAGCGTGTTGTGGCCGAGGGCGTCACGCTGATGGAAGGGGCTCGCGTCACCGGTGTTGCGCGCCGCGGCGCCGATGTCACCGTGACCGTCGAGACCGCGAATGGTGCGCGCACCGTCACCGGCTCGCACCTGCTGGTCGCGGTCGGGCGTGCCGCCAGCGTCGATGGCCTCGGGCTGGAGGCGGCGGGCGTCGCCTACACCAAGCGCGGCGTCACGGTGGATGCACGCCTGCGCACCACCAACAAGCGCATCTTCGCGGTCGGCGACGCCGCCGGCGGTCTCATGTTCACCCACATGGCCGGCCACCACGCCGGTATCGTCATCCGCAACGCCCTGTTCCGCCTGCCGGCCAAGGCCGAGACGCGGGCGGTGCCGTGGGTCACCTATACCGATCCCGAGCTCGCCCATGTCGGGCTCACGGAAGCGGGGGCGCAAGCGCAGGGCATCGCCCACACCGTCCTGCGCGCGCCGTTCGCCGCCAACGACCGCGCCCGCGCCGAGCGCGCCATGGACGGCTTGGTCAAGGCGGTGGTGGGCCAGCGCGGGCGGGTGCTCGGCTGCTCGATCGTCGGCGCGCATGCGGGCGAGCTGATCCTGCCCTGGGTGCTGGCGGTGTCGGGTAAGCTCAAGGTTGCCGACCTTGCTTCCGTGATCGCGCCCTATCCGACGTTCACGGAAGCGACCAAATCCGCCGCTGGCAGCTATTACACGCCGGGCCTGTTCTCCGCGCGCACGCGCCGCCTGGTGCGTTTCCTGCTGCGCCTCGGGTGAGGCATCAGCGTGACCATGGCCTCGCCCGTGGCCTTGGGATAAAGTGCGCGCCATGAGCCCACGCGTTACCGAGATGCCGCCTCTCGCGCGTTCGCTGTCCGCCCGGCTGCTGATCCTGACGATCTCGTTCGTCATGCTGGCGGAAGTCCTGATCTATGCGCCCTCGATCGCGCGCTTCCGCCTCGGCTGGTTCGAGGAGCGCATCGCCGCCGCCCATCTCGCGACGCTGGCGCTGGAAGCCACGCCGACCCGCATGGTGAGCCCCGAGCTCGAGAAGGAGCTGCTCAAGCACGTCGGCGGCTACGGCGTGATCCTCTACAAGCCCAATTCCAAGAACCTGATGCTGTCCTCCGATATGCCGCCCAAGGTGGACGAGACCATCGATCTCGCCAAGGCGACCTTCTTCGGCCTGATCGGGGACGCCTTCATGACCCTGATGCATACCCATAACCGCGTGCTGCAGGTGATGGGCCCGTCGCCCCAGGGCGGCGTGGTGGTCGCCGTCGTGCTCGACGAGACGCCGTTGCGCGAGGCCATGTACGCCTTCAGCCAGCGCATCCTGCTGCTGTCCATCGTGATCTCCGTGTTCACCGCGGCGCTGGTCTATCTCGCGCTGCACCTTCTCATGGTGGTGCCGATGCGGCGCATCACGTCGGCCATGATTGCGTTTCGCGACAATCCGGAGCTGGCCTCCAGCACGATCTCGCCGAGCGGGCGCAACGACGAAGTCGGCATCGCCGAGCGCGAGCTCGCCGCCATGCAGAGTCGCCTGCGCGCGGCCTTGCGTCAGCGCCAGCACCTCGCCGCGTTGGGCGAGGCGGTGGCCAAGATCAACCACGACCTGCGCAACATGCTGGCGACCGCGCGGCTGGTCTCGGAACGGCTCTCGGCGAGCCCCGATCCCGAGGTGCAGCGTGCCTCCCCCACGCTCGAGCGCGCCATCGACCGCGCCGTGGCGCTGTGCGCCCAGACCCTGCAGTACGTCGAGGACCGGCGCGATCTCCACCTTGCCCGCTTCCGGCTCGGCGCCATGCTGCGCGAGGCGGGCCAGTTCGCGGACGGCGCCGATGACGTCCTCGTCGTCGAGGTGCCCGATGACATCGCCGTCAACGGCGACCGCGACGAGCTGTTCCGCGTGTTCGCCAACCTGATCAAGAACGCCGCCGACGCCGGCGCGATGCGCGTCACCGTGCGCCTGCGCTCGGCCGCCCCGGTGGTGATCGAGGTCGAGGACGACGGCCCCGGCATGCCGCCGCGCGCGGTCGAGAACCTGTTCAAGCCGTTCCGGGGCTCGGCGCGCGCCGGCGGCACCGGCCTCGGCCTCGCCATCGCGCGCGAGGTGATTCAGGCCCACGGCGGCACCATCGAGCTGGTGCATACCGGCGCCGAGGGCACCCTGTTCCGGCTCGTGCTGCCGGGCGATGCCCAGCCCGCCTCCGAGGCCGCCCAGTGAGCGTCGGAGGGAGAAGCCCGGGGAAAGAAAGCCCCGCCGCGCGGCTGCGCGCGCTGTTGGCACGCCCCGGCATGATCGTCATGCCGTGCTGCTTCGACGCCTGGTCGGCGCGCCTGATCGAGCGCGCCGGCTTCCCGCTCACCTTCATGAGCGGCTTCGCCGTCTCCGCCGCGCGCCTCGGCCTGCCCGACACCGGGCTGGCCTCCTACGGCGAGATGGTCGCCGCCGGGCGCGACATCTGCGCCGCCGTCTCCATCCCCGTGATCGGCGACGGCGACACCGGCTACGGCAACGCGCTCAATGCGCGCCGCACCGTCGCGGGCTACGCCCAAGCCGGCTTCGCTTCGGTGATGATCGAGGACCAGGTGGCGCCCAAGCGCTGCGGCCATACCGAGGGCAAGCAGGTGGTGGACCGCGCCGAGGCAGTCGCGCGCGTCCGTGCCGCGGTGGACCAACGCGAGGCGGGTGCCGATATCCTGATCCTTGCGCGCACCGACGCGCGCGCGACCGACGGGCTCGACGAGGCCCTGTGGCGCGCCCGGGCGTTCGAGGACGCGGGCGCCGACATCGTGTTCGTGGAAGCGCCGCGCGACGAGGCCGAGATGGCGGCGGTGTGCCGGGCGACGTCGGTGCCCAACCTCGCCAACATGCTGGAAGGGGGCGCGACGCCGGTGCTGCCGCCCGCGCGGCTGGAGGCGCTCGGCTTCCGCATCGCCGCCTATCCGCTGACGCTCTTGGCCGCCGCGACCACCGCCATGGAGCGCGCACTCACGGACCTTGCGGCCGGTCGCACGCCTGACGGCCTCGCGTCGTTCGCGCACTTGCGCGACCTCGCCGGCTTCACCGACTACGTTGCCGCCGAGAAGGCCTACGCCGCGCCGCCCGCGAAGCCTCGGCGCAAATGAGCTGGAATCCGGCCCAGTACCTGAAGTTCGCGGGCGCGCGCCTGCGCCCCGCCGTGGACCTGCTCGCGCGCGTGCCGATCGAGGCGCCGGCCACCGTGTTCGATCTCGGCTGCGGGGCGGGCCAGACCACCTCGCTGCTGGCCGCGCGCTTCACCAAGGCGCGCATCACCGGCGTCGATTCGTCGGACGAGATGCTGGCGACCGCGCGCGCCGCCTTCCCCGAGCTGCGCTTCGCCCAGGGCGACATCGCCCGCTTCACCGCCGCGCCGCCGGCGCATCTCGTGTTCACCAACGCCGCGCTCCACTGGCTGCCCGACCATGCGCGCCTGTTTCCGCGGCTGCTCGCCAACATCAAGGTGGGCGGCGTGCTCGCGGTGCAGATGCCGCGCGTGGACGACAGCCCGCGCATCGCGCGCCTGAGGGAGATCGCCGAGGATCCGCGCTGGCGCGACCGGGCGCTGCCGCTGATGTTTCCGGGCCCGCTCGCGCCCGGCGCCTATTACGACCTGCTCGCGCCGCTGTGCGAGGCTCTCGACGTGTGGGAGACCGAGTACCTGCACGTGCTGGAAGGCAAGGACCCGGTGGTGGAATGGACCAAGGGCACCGGCGCGGCACCCTTGCTTGCCGCCCTCGACGCCGACGAGCGCGAGGACTTCCTCAGGCGCTACACGAAAGCCATGCGCGAGGCCTACCCGGTGCGCCCCGACGGCCGCACGCTGCTGCCGTTCCGGCGCCTGTTCATCGTCGCAGTCAGGAAGTAGCCGCCCTCAATCCCCCACCGCGACACCTTCGCGGCGTGGGTCGGCGCCGCCGGTCAGCACGCCGTCCCTGATCGCAATTCCCTGAAGGCCGCTGTTCATGGTGCGCACGCGTACCTTGTGGCCCATCTCCTCCAGCGCGTCGGCGGCGTCGGCGGCTTTGGTTCCGCGCTCGAGCTCGATCGTGTCGCCATCCACGGCGACGTTGGGCAGGTCGATCGCCTTCTGCACGTCGAGGTTCCAGTCGAGCACGCCCATGATGGTCTTGACCACGAGGGCGATGATGCGCGACCCGCCGGGCGTGCCGACCGCCAGCACGAGACGCCCCGAGCCGTCGAACACCAGGATGGGGTCCTGGGCCGAGCGGGGCCGCTTGCCGGGCGCGGGTGCATTGACCTTGAGCCGGCCGCCGGGCGTGCGCGGCACGGCGGTGAAGTCGGTGGCGTGGTTGTTGAGCATGAAACCGTCCACCATGAGCTGGGAGCCGAACGCGCCGCCGATGGAGCTGGTGAAGGCGACCGCATTGCCGTCCTTGTCCACCACGTCGAGGTGGGTGGTGGACGGGTTCTCGCCGTCGGGCGAGGGCGCCATCAGCTGCGTGCGCTTCGAGGTGGCCGCGAAGGTGCCGGGCGCGATATGGGCGAGCGCTCTGTTCGGCCGGATCAGGGCCGAACGCCGCGCCAGATAGTTGAAGTCGAGCATGGCGGTGACCGGCACGTCCACCTTGTCGGGATCGGCGACGTAGCGCAGCCGGTCGGCGTTGGCGAGCCGGGTCGCCTCGGCGAACAGGTGGATCGCCTCGGGCAAGTCGGGCTTGAGCTTCGTCATGTCGAAGCGTTCCAGCAGCGCGAGCGTCGTGAGCGTGGTGAGGCCGCCCGCGGTGGGCGGGCCGAAGCCGCACACCAGCCAGGTACGGTAGGGGCCGCACAGCTGGCGGCGCTTCCTGGCGACGTAGTGGGCGAGATCGTCGGCGGTCATGCGCCCCGGCCGCAGCTTGTCGCCGGTGACGGCGGCGGCGATGTCGTGCGCGATCTTGCCCTTATAAAGCGCGTCGGCGCCTTCGTCGGCGATGCGGGTGAGCGTTTCGGCGAGCGCCGGATTCTTGAGGCGCGTGCCGGCCGCCAGCGGATCGCCGGCCTTGTCGAAGAAATAGGCGCGCGCGGCGGGGTATTCGTGAAGGTAGCGCGCGTCGCCGATCGACTGGTGCAGGCGCGGCGGCACGATGAAGCCGTCGCGGGCGAGCTTGATCGCGGGCTGGAACAGGTCGCGCCACGGCAGCTTGCCGTGCTGTTTGTGGGCGAGCTCCAGCATGCGCAGCGCGCCCGGCACGGCCGCCGAGAGGCCGCCGACGCGATAGCGGTTTCGCGGCAGGACTTTGCCGTCGGGGCCCATGAACTCGTTGGGCGTGGTCGCGGCGGGCGCCATCTCGCGGCCCTCGTAGGCCGAGATCTCGCCGCTCTTGCCGTCGAAGTTGAGCAGGAAGCCGCCGCCGCCGATGCCCGCCGACTGCGGCTCGACCAGGGTGAGCACCATTTCGGTGGCGATGGCGGCATCGAGCGCATTGCCGCCTTTGTGCAGGATCTCGAGCCCGGCCCGCGCCGCGAGCGGCTCGGCCGCGGCCACCATTTCCTTGTGGGCGGTGACCAGTTTGTGAGCGGCGCCGGGGGCGAAGCCCGATTCGTCGGCTTCCGGGTGGCCCGGGGTGACGACCGGCGCGGGCGGTTGGGCGGGTGTCTCGCCGGGTTGGGGCGGTGGTTCGGGCGCGGCGCAGGCGGCGAGCGCCATCAGCAGGGCCGCGAGAACGGCCGTGACAGGCCCTGTCCGCGGGCGCCGGCGGGGCGGGGCGGGACGGGCAGGGGTGACGGCCGGCAGCGGGTCCATGCGGGTTCCTTTCGCCTTTTTTCAAGGACTTAGAGGATATTCTAGCGCCCTTCGCCGGGCGATGCACGGCCCCGGCGCGGCCAGAAAATCGTTTTGCCCGCTCCTAAAAAGGGCTACTAATCTGGCCCCGTCAACCGGGCCCCGGCGCTTTTTCCGGGTGTGCCCGGCCCCGACGCCGTTCTCGGCCCGCGCAGAGGCCGCCGGAGAGTACCGTGGCCAAGCACAAGACCGCCATCACCGTTCCCGACATCGCCGCCCGCAAGGGCGGCACGCCGATCGTCTGCCTGACCGCCTACACCACGCCCATCGCCCGGCTGATGGACCCCCACGTGGACATCATGCTGGTGGGCGATTCGCTCGGCATGGTGCTCTACGGCATGGACAGCACGCTGCCGGTCACGGTCGACATGATGGTCAATCACGGCCAGGCGGTGATGCGCGCCGCCGAGCACGCCTGCGTCGTGGTCGACCTGCCGTTCGCCTCCTACCAGGAGAGCCCGGCGGCCGCCTACCGCACCGCCGCGCGGGTGCTGGCCGAGACCGGCTGCGACGCGGTCAAGATGGAAGGCGGCGTCGCCATGGCCGAGACCGTCGCCTATCTCACGGCGCGCGGCATTCCCGTCATGGGCCATGTCGGGCTCACGCCCCAGTCGGTGCGCGCCATGGGCGGCTTCGCCGTGCAGGGCAAGGACGAGGCTGCGCAGCGCCGCCTGATCGAGGACGCCAAGGCGATCGCCGCGGCGGGCGCCTTCGCCATCGTGGTCGAGGGCACGCTGGAGCCGGTCGCGCGCGCGATCACCCAGGCGGTGCCGGTGCCGACCATCGGCATCGGCGCGTCGGTCGCCTGCGACGGCCAGGTGCTGGTGATCGACGACCTGCTCGGCCTGTTCGCCGATTTCCGGCCCAAGTTCGTCAAGCGTTACGCCGAGCTTGCCCCCGACATCGAGGGCGCGATCAAGGCCTATGCTGAAGAGGTGCGCAGCCGCGCCTTCCCCGCCGAAGAACACTGTTTCGGCGCCAAGCGTGGGCCGGCGCCCAAGCTGATCAAGAGCTGACCGCAGCTTCCATGTCCCAGTTGAGCCCTCTCCCCGCCGGCGGCATCGCCACGGTGCGTGCCGTGGCCGCGCTCCACGTGCGCGTGCACGACTGGCGCGAGGCGGGCGAGACCGTCGCTCTGGTGCCGACCATGGGTGCGCTGCACAAGGGCCACCGGGCGCTGATGGACGCGGCCCGGCGCGGCGCCGACCGCGTGATCGTCTCGATCTTCGTCAACCCGACCCAGTTCGGTCCCGGCGAGGACTTCACCGCCTATCCGCGCGACGAGGCCGGGGATGCCAACTTCCTCTCCGACGCCGGCGTGGACCTCCTGTACGCGCCGTCGGTCGCCGAGATGTATCCGGATGGTTTCGCCACCACGGTCTCGGTCGCGGGGCTCGCCGACGGGCTGTGCGGTGCGTTCCGCCCCGGCCATTTCGACGGCGTCGCCACGGTGGTCGCCAAGCTGTTCACACAGGTGCTGCCCCATTCGGCGCTGTTCGGCGAGAAGGACTACCAGCAGCTGTGCGTGATCCGGCGCATGGCGCGCGACCTCGACCTGCCGGTGCAGGTCATGGGCGTGCCGACCGTGCGCGAGACGGACGGGCTCGCGGTATCCTCGCGCAACGCCTATCTCTCGGCCGAGGAGCGCCGTATTGCGCCGGCGCTTTACCGTGCGCTGCAGCTCGCCGCCTTGCGCATCGAGGGGGGTGAGCCGGTCGCCACTATCATCGAGGCCGCCAAAGCGGAGATCCTGGGCGCGGGCTTCCGGTCGATCGACTACGTCACCTGCGCCGATGCCGACACGCTGGTGCCGGTCGCGACCTTCGATCCCGCCCGCCCCGCGCGCGTGTTCGCCGCCGCGCACCTCGGCCGCGCCCGCCTGATCGACAACCTGCCGGTGGGCTGAAACGAAAACGGCCCCGGGGTGCCGGGGCCGTCTCGCTGGTCTTAAGCCAGTTGCCGCTCAACCACCTCGAACGGCACCTGGGTCGGGCCCTCGCCCTTGTGGGTGGTCTTTTCCTTCGGGTTATAGCGGCCTTGCAGCACCTTGCCGGCAACGCGCTCGGAGCGCAGGATGATCGCGACCGAACGGCCCGGCCCGCCCTGCTCGGCGTGGATGTCGTAGGGCGGCACCAGGTCCACGGTGCCGGCGTGGCCCTCGGTCACGCCATCGAGCTTGAGGTCGGCGTAGCCTTCCCTGGAGCCGTCGTCGAGACGCGTGAAGCGCTCGAGCTTTTCCACGCCGTCGAGCAGCCCGTAGGCGGTCCAGGCATGGGCGTGGTCGTGCACGCTGCCGAAGCGGTTGGGCGTGCGCACCACCGCGTTGACCGCGAAATTGTATTCGGGATCTTCGTAAAGCAGCAGGTTCTTGTGGCCCTCGGTGGACGGCCAGTCCTTGCTGTGGGCCTGCATGGCCGGGTCGTTGACGAGGGTGCGCAGGAGCTCGGTGCCGGCCTTCATGCGGGCTTCCATGTCCAACTCGCGCGCCCAGGCGGCGCGCAGGCCGTCGACGAATTTCTGGAAAGCGGGCAGGCGTTGCTGGGCCATCTGGCGAAGTCCTCCGTACTGGTCTTGTCGTTGTCCTATTCCGCCGCGGCGCGCCCGGCGAGGCCGGAGAGCGCGGCGACGATCTCTTCGGTGTGCATCACGTCGACGTATTTGTGGTGCAGGTCGAACAGCGTGATCTTGTGGCTGATCTCCGAGCGGTCGAAGCAGCATTCCTCGGCCACCACCACGTGGTAGCCGTAGGAGAAGGCGTCCACCGCCGAGGCGCGCAGACAGCCCGACGTGCTCTCGCCGCACAGGATGATGCTTTCGGCGCCGAGCTTGTTGAGGTGCGCGACCATGGGCGTGCCGAAGAAGCCCGATGCGCGTTCCTTCTTGATGACGAGGTCGCCGGGCTCGGGGGCGAACTCCTCCTTGATCTCGAAGCCGTCGCCCACGTCCTCGCGGCCCGCGCGCTGGCGGTTGGTGGCCGAGACGCGGTCGTTGGAATTGCTGGTGGTGTAGATCACCGGCAGGCCGGCGGCGCGCGCGGCGGCGAACAGCTTCTCGGTCGGCGGGATCGCGTTCCAGGCGGCGTCGCCGCAGGCGCCGCGATGCCGGCGGTTGATCTCGAGCACGGGGCCGGGACCGCCGCGATAGACCTTCTTGTAGAGGTCGATGGCGATCAGCGCCGGGCGCGGCCCCACGCCCTTGATCTTGCGCGCGAAGAAGCTCGTGTAGATCTCGCGCTCGGCGGGCGGGATCACGTCGTCCCAGCAATGGCGATCGCTCGGCACGGTCATGGCGCTGGCTCCCCGTCTGTTTCCGTTCGGTAATTTAGGGCTATTTTCCTCCCCCGGCGGGCGGCTGTCAAAGGCGCCAAAAGCAAAGGGGCCGCCCCGCGGGGCGGCCCCTGCAACCGGTTCGGTGCTGGATATCAGCGGACGTAGATGTGGACCTCGTTGGTCTGGGCGTCGCTCGAGGTGCCGGCCGAGAGCGTCACGCGGCTCGCCGGCAGGCCCATGGAGGTGAGCGAGCGCAGCACGCGCTCGGCGTTGCGGCGCGCCTCGTTGGCGGCCCTGGCGGCCTGGGCGGCGGAGCCCTGGTTGGGCGCCACGGCGACCAGATCGAATGAGGCACCGGGGCGGCGCTCCAGCGCACGCCGCACGGCGGTATAGAGCGCCTGTTCGTAGTCGACGTTGGGACGGTCGAAGCGGATCACCACCAGCGGACGGCGGCTGCCGTTCTGGGCGAAGGACGGCACCGTGCCCATCTGCGGGCGTGTCTGGTAGGGCTGCACGTCGTAGGCGCGATTGGCCAGCGACGAGCCCAGCATCTCGCCGTTCTTGACGGCGAGCGAGAGCGTGGTCAGGTTCTTGCGCTCGTTGCCGACATAGGCCGACTGGCGGTTGATGTCGTCGGACAGTTCGTTGAGCAGGCGGTCGATCAGCACCACGGTGCGGTTGACCTCGTCCTCGAGCACGGCGAGCTGGCGATGATCCTCGTCGACCGCGCCGGACAGGCCGTAGGTCGCGCGCGTGGTCTCGAGCAGGTAGCTCGCCGTCGAGGAATCGCTCGCGACCTGGTTGGCCAGCGAGTTCATTTCGGCGATGTCGCGGCTGACCCCGTCGAGCTGGGTCTGGGCGGTGTTCCACTGAGAGATCAGGATCGGGTTGCCGGGGGTGGTGCCGACCTGGAGGCGCGTGTCGATGGCGGCGACGGTGCCGTGATAGCGCTGCGCGTGGGTCACGGTCTGGGCGCGCAGCTTCTGGAGCGTCGCGTTATGCTGATTGGTCGAGGACTGCAGGTTCGCGAGCTCGCGGCGCATTTCCTGTATCTTGGCGCCGACCACCGTGCCGGTCGGGCTGCCGGGCGTGATGGCGGGCGGCTCGAAGGTAGTGGTGCCGAGCTGCGGCGGCGTGGCCGCGGCCGGCGCTTGGGACTGGGACTGCGGCTGGGGCGGTGGCGTGGCCCGCGAGGTTGCCGATTTGGCCTGCGGCTCGTCGTCGGACAGCGATGGAAACAGCGTGTCGGACACGAACGAGCAGCCCCCAAGCAGCAGGGCCGCCGCCAACGCGGCGGGAATCTTCATTCGGGCCATGGGAAAACCACCCCCAGTCGGAAAAAAGGAACGCAAAACCCCCGGAACTCCAGTTTGCTGTTCTATGGGGTTTCAGGCTTTTGTACAACCCCTTAAATTTCAAACAATTCTATCTAATCGGCCGGTTTCGCTCAAGGAACGCCGCGGTGCTCGATGGGCCCCTCGGGAACGACTCACGTGGGTACCGTATGGCCTGTTGCGGCCCCCTCCAGGGGCGGGTTTCACCGCCGCCAGTCGGGCTTGCCAAGCGGTATGCTTTTGAGTAGCCTCCGGCCCTTCGTTCGGGGCGCCCGTAGCTCAATTGGATAGAGCACCTGACTACGGATCAGGAGGTTTGGGGTTCGAATCCCTACGGGCGCGCCACCTTCCCCCGCCATCGTCATCGCCGCGATCCGACCCGAGCCCGCACGGGACACGGGCGCCCGTTTTCGGCTAGAAGGTGGGGAGCGCGGTGTGCCCGGTCCGGCGCGGCGCCGCCAATAACGCAAGACAAACGGTTCTCAAGGGGGGATTTCCATGGCGCGACTCGACCGCTGCTACAACATTGCCGACATGCGCGACTGCGCGCGTCGGCGCCTGCCCAAGGGCGTGTTCCAGTACATCGACCGCGGCGCCGAGGACGAGATCGCGCTCGCCGACAACCGCGAGGTGTTCCGGCGCCTCAAGCTGCGCACCAAATTCATGGTCGACCTGACCGACCGCGACATGGGCGTCGACATCTTCGGCAAGCGCATGGAGATGCCGTTCGTGATCTCGCCGACCGGCGTCGCCGGCCTCGCCTGGTACCAGGGCGAACTGGCGCTGGCGCGTGCAGCCGCCGCCAAGGGCGTGCCGTTCACGCTCGCCACCGGCTCGATCACCGCCATGGAGAGGATCGCCGAGGCGGGCGGGCGGCTGTGGTTCCAGCTCTACATGTGGCGCGAGGAGGAGCTCTCCTACCAGCTCGTCGGCCGCGCGCGCGACGCCGGCTTCGAGGCGCTGGTGGTGACCATCGACGGGGCGCTCGGCAATAACCGCGAATACAACAAGCGCAACGGCTTCTCGATCCCGTTCACGATGTCGCCGCGCTCGGTCACCGACATGGTGCTGCATCCCGAATGGTTGCTCGGCGTCATGGGCCGCTACATGGCGACCACCGGCATGCCGCGCCACGAGAACTACCCGGCGCAATACGCCCACCGCATCACGGTCGGCACCGGGGCGCAGAAAGGCAAGGGCAATCCCGCCCGCCACCAGGCCATGACCTGGACCGACATCCGCAAGCTGCGCGACTTCTGGCCGGGCAAGCTGATCGTCAAGGGCATCCTGCGCGCCGAGGACGCGGCAAAGGCGGTGGAAAGCGGGGCCGACGGCATCGTCGTCTCGAACCACGGCGGGCGCGCCCTCGATGCCGCCGCGCCGACGCTCGAGATCCTGCCCGAGGTGGTGGCCGCGGTCGGCGGCAAGACCACGATATTCTTCGACAGCGGGATCCGGCGCGGCAGCGACATGGTCAAGGCGCTGGCGCTCGGCGCCAATGCCGTGTTCAGCGGCCGCGCCACGCTCTACGGCGTCTCGACCGCGGGCCAGCCGGGTGCGGAGAAGGCGCTTTCCATCCTCAAGACCGAGTTCGAGAAGACCATGGCCTATGTCGGCTGCCGCCGCGTCTCGGAGCTGAGCCGCGACGTGTTCGCGCCCAAGAGCCTCGCCCAGCTCCTCGGCCAGACGGTGGCGTAGCATGACCGACAGTAACCGCGACGCGTGGCAGGAGCGCAGCAGGTCGTGGGCGGCGAGCGCCGCCCAGGGCCGCTCGGCCGACGATACGTTCAACCAGATGGTGGTCGCGGAGGCCGGCATCCGTCCGGGCGAGGACGTGCTCGACACCGCGTCGGGCACCGGCAACCCGGCGGTCACCATCGCGCTCTCCATGGACGGGGCGGGCAGCGTCACCTGCAGCGACTTCACGCCGCGCATGCTGGAGACCGCGCGCGGGCGCGCCCAGAACCTGTCGCTCGCGATCATGCGCTTCGCCGCCTGCGACATGACGGCGCTCGCCTTCGCCAATGAGACGTTCGACTGCGTCACCTGCCGCTTCGGCCTGATGTCGGTCGACAAGGACCGGCGCGTCCTCGCCGCGAGGGAGGCGCTGCGCGTGCTGCGCCCGGGCGGGCGCGTCGTCTACGTGGTGTGGGGCGCCTACGAGGAGAACCCGCCGTTCGTGGTGCCGCGCCGTACGGTCGCGCGCTTCCTCGGCGAGGACGAGGGCAAGCCGCCCGGGCGCCATTCCATGTCGGCGCCGGGCACGCTCACCGCGATCCTCGATGCCGCCGGCTTCGCGCGCAGCGAGGAGCGTGAGCTGCGCTACCGCAACCGCGTCGAGAACCCGCAGGAATACGTCAAGAAGGGGCTGACGCGCAGCTTTGCCGAGCAGGTCGAAGGGCTTTCCGCCGAGCGCCGCGCCGCGCTCGAGCGTGCCGTGCTCGAGGCCTGGCAGCCCCATATGGAAGGCGGCGTGCTGCAGGTGCCCAACTACGCCCGTCTCGGCATCGGCTGGAAGCGCGCCTGACCGTTCTTTGCGATTCTCGTCCGTATCACGACCGCCGCGTGCAGAATACGGCGGCGTGGCCCGGCGTTTCCCAGCGTACTTCGCGGCCCTTGCCGCGCAGGTTGTTGGCGCCGTCGCTGTACCAGAAGCCGTCGGCCGCGCGCACCTGCCGTAGGATCGCGCGTCGCCCACCGGGTCCGATGACGCGCGCAGTGTGTGTCTCGGTATCGAAGCGCACGTTGAGCAGCGTGCCGTCGTCGCAGGCGAAGAAGTAGGGACCGAGGAACGATGCCGGCGGCGTGTTCTCGCAGGCGGCGATGGAGCCCGCCGCGAGGACGGCGACTGCGATGGCGCGGAAGATGGGAAACGATGCCATGGAGCTGGACCTCTGCGGTCGATGGCAGGACGGTAGCGAGCCGCGCAGCGCGGGGCAATCGCGACAATCGCGATCCCCGGACAGGGAGACGCCGGCGGCGGAGTTCCGCGCGCCGGCGTCAGTCAGGTGACGGAGATTTTATTCTGTTTCTTCTTCTTGTGCCCCTGGCGGCGCCCGGCTCTTGCGGCGGGGGCGCCTTGAAAAGCGGGCGCAGTCTAACGGGGTATGCACGGCCTGTCCACGCTTTAGGGACCGGCCGCTGGGGCGCCGGCGAAAAGGTCGCGGTAGGCCTCGCGCAGGCGCGCCTTCTCGATCTTGCCCATGGTGTTGCGGGGCAGGCTGTCCACGAATACCACGCGCTTGGGCTGCTTGAACTTCGCGAGGCAGGCCGTGAGCGGCGTGGTCACGTCGCCGTCGGCCAGCGCGGCGCCGGGTTTCGCTGCCACAACGGCCACCACGGCCTCGCCGAAGTCGTCGTGGGGCACGCCGATCACGGCGCATTCGGCGACGCCCGGAATCTCGTCGATGCGGCCCTCGACCTCGGCGGGATAGACGTTGAGCCCGCCCGAGATGATCAGGTCCTTGTCGCGCCCGACGATGGTGACATAGCCGCGTTCGTCGATGAAGCCCATGTCACCGGTGATGAAGAAGCCGTCGCGGAACTCCGCAGCGGTCTTCTCGGGCATGTTCCAGTAGCCGGCGAACACGTTCGGGCCCTGCACCTCGATCACGCCCACTTCGCCCACCGGCAGCACGCGCCCGGTGGCGGGCTCGGCGATGCGCAGGCTCACCCCCGGCAGGGGAAACCCGACCGTGCCGGCGCGGCGTTCGCCGTCGTAGGGGTTCGACGTGTTCATGCCGGTTTCCGACATGCCGTAGCGTTCCAGGATTGCGTGGCCGGTACGCGCGACGAACTCGCGGTGCACCTCGGCCGAGAGCGGCGCCGAGCCCGAGATGAACAGGCGCATGTTGCGCATGGTCTCGTGCGTGAGGTCGGCACGCAGGATCATGCGGTTGTAGAAGGTCGGCACGCCCATCAGCGCGGTCGCGCGCGGCAGCAGCGCCATCACCTGCGCGATGTCGAACCTGGGCAGGAACAGCATCCGGGCACCGGCCAGAAGAGCGATATTGGTGGCGACGAACAGGCCGTGGATATGGAAGATCGGCAGCGCGTGCATCAGCACGTCGTCGGCGGCGAAGCGCCAGCAATCGCGCAGCGTCTCGGCATTGGAGGCGAGATTGCCGTGGGTCAGCATGGCGCCCTTGGAGCGCCCGGTGGTGCCAGAGGTGTAGAGGATCGCGGCGAGGTCGCTGGCGGCGCGCGCGACCGGCATCGTATCGGTTGCGGCCGCTGCGTCGGCGGTGAGGCTGCCCGTACCCGCCGCATCGAGCGTTTCCACGCGGGCCGCGCCGTGGCGTGCGGCGATCACGGCGATGGCATCCTTGCGCGAGGGATCGCACATCACCATCGCGGGCCGCGCGTCGCCGATGAAATAGTCGAGCTCGACGTCGGTATAGGCGGTGTTGAGCGGCAGGAACATGCCGCCCGCCCGGATGGTCGCCAGATAGAGCGCGAGCGCCTGCCAGGACTTCTCTACCTGCACCGCGACGCGGTCGCCGGGCTTGACGCCGCGTGCCGCCAGGACCCCCGCCAGTCGCGCCGCGAGGTCGAACAACTCGCCGAAGGTTATTGTGCCGCCGTCCGGCGTCTCAATGAACACGCGGCGTTGGTCGGGCACGGCCCCGGCGAGGCGGTCGAACAGGTGGTTCCCTTGCGTCACGGCGGCAGTATGGTCGGTGCGGTGCCGGCACGAAACCGCCAACTTCGGAGGCGGTTTGCCGCACCCCCCGCCGCTGGCGGTATGCCGCCTCGGGTCCACCGCAGATTGGGCCCGACGTGCCACAGATTTGCCATAATGTGACTTTTTTTCCAGTAACTTAAATGACTCTTGCGTACCGTTCAAAAGAAGCACAAATTCTGCGCCGGGAAGTTCGGATGTCCTTTCCCAGCCGCCACGCAACGGCGGTTCAACTTGTCTCGTAGAGACTTTCCATGGCACTCAATCAGGATACCGCGGGCCCCAAATTCACACCGTCCCGCCCCAGCAAAGTTACGATTCTCGTTCTTCTCGGCATCATCATCGCGTTCTTCGCCATCGTCCTGACCCAGGGCGAGAAGTCGATGCAGGAGATAAAGAACCAGCCGCCGGCCGCGACCTCCACCCAGGAGTAGGCGCGCGGGCGCACTCGCGCCAAGCCGCTGCAGCATCGAGCACAGGAAGCGCCCCTCGCGTAGGGGCGCTTCTTTGCGTTTGGAGTACCCGCCCCGGCGGGGCTAACATCGCCTCCTGGGGCATCGCACCCGGTTCGCCGGGTGCCTAGAGCAGGGTCGGTTCAGATTGATTCAATCTGGACCGTGAATCCTGCTCTAGATTGAAAATGTGGAGCCTGATTCACGGCTCAGGATCGTTCCGATCCGAGCCGATCAGGCTCCAGGCTCCGAAGGAGATGCACCATGACCACTACGACTGAAAAGACCGCGGCGAAGCCCGCGGTCCGGTGTTCGGGTATCGATCACGTCGTGCTCCATGTGAAGGACCCGGCGCGTTCGGTGCGGTTCTACGTGGACGTGCTCGGCATGGAGGTGAAGCACGCCGGCTCGGGCTACGCCTTCCTCCGCTGCGGTGAACAGCTGTTCGGCCTGTTCGGATCGGACGGCACCGAGGATGTTGGCAGGGGCGCGGAACTCTCGCACCTCGCCTTCAACGTGGACAAGGGTACCGTTGCGGCGATCAGGAAGGCGCTCGCGGAGCGCGGCGTCGAGGTCTCGGGCCGGCGCGGCGATCCCGACTGCATCTATTTCTCCGATCCCGACGGCCACCGCCTGCAGATCGTCGTGCCGGAATAGCACCGGAGTATCGTTGGCGCCGCTCCGCTAGTAGTGGAGCTGCTTGCGCTTTTCCTCGAATTCCTTGGCGTCGATCTCGCCTTTGGCAAAGCGCTCCTCGAGCGTGTCGAGCGCGCGCGAGCCATGGCCGTGGCCGTAGCCGCAGCGCGGGCAAGCGCCGTGATTGTCGTAACGACCGTGACTGGCGAGCCGCCACAGGGCGATGGCGAGGACGATGATGCCGACGACGACGATCACCATCATCAGCGGGCCCAGGAACCACCCATGCCCCCAGCCGGGACCCCAGCCGCCGTACATCATGCGGCCATAGCCGTAGCCGGGCCCCGGGCCCTGCTGCGCGAGGGCCGGCGTCGCCATGATCGCGGCAAGGCCGGTGAAGAGAAGCGAAGTGACGTATCTCATGACCGTTCTCCCTTCAGGTGCTGGGAACGCGCGGACCTTAGGCCCCGATGGAACGTCGGGCAATCGGGAGAATTACTTATGGCGTAGCGGCTCTTTGCCTACTCGCCCGCCACCACCGGGTTGACGATAGTGCCAATTTTCTCGATCTCCATGCGCACGGTATCGCCCGGCTTGAGGAAGATGCCGCGCGGCCGGCCCACGCCCGACGGCGTGCCGGTCGAGATCACGTCGCCCGGCAGCAGCGTGAAGTGCTCCGACAGGAACTCGATCTGCTCGTTGATATTGAAGGTCATGTCGTCGGTATTGGAGTTCTGCATCAGTTCGTCGTTGACCCAGGTCTTGAGGGCGAGCTTGTGCGGATCGCCGATGAATTCGGCCGGCACCATCACCGGGCCCATGGGCGCGCCGGTGTCGCAGCTCTTGTGCAGGATCCAGTCGCGCGACCACTGCGGCCAGTCTTCGCGGTGGCCGATGTCGCGCAGCGACACGTCGTGGCAGATGGTGTAGCCCGCGACGTAGCCGAGCGCGTCCCTGGCCTTGACGTTGCGCGCGGGCTTGCCGATCACGACCGCGAGCTCCACTTCCCAGTCCGCCTGCTTGGAGGTGTGCGGGATGCGGATCGCCTCGCCGGTGCCGATCACGCCCTGGCGCGCCAGCTTGATGAAGAAGTAGGGGCGGCGCTTGGCCTTGTCGTAGCCAGCGCCGCCGGCCATCTCGCGGGTATGGGCGCCGTAGTTGGAGCCCGCCATGAACAGGGTATTGGGGTAGAGCAGCGGTGCCCTGAGCGTCACCTTGTCGATGACGCCGACCTCGGCACTGGCGAGCTTGCCCGAAGCCGCGGCTTCGGCGAAGCCCGCCACCACCTTGCGCGAGTTTTCCCAGTCGCGCACCAGGTTGATGGTGCGGTAGCCGGCGAGCTCGGTGCCCATCGAGTCGGCGGCGCGTAGCAGGTCATAGACCTTGCCCGCGACGTTGATGCCCGCTCGGGCGGCGCCGGACGCATCGGCGTAGTTCAGCAGCGAATACATCATGAAGTTCCCCTGTGTGATTGAGTCCGCACCGCGGCTTTCGCTCATTAAAGCCGAGCGTACCCCTGCTTGTCCACGCGGGGCGAGATGTCGATCACAGCCAGCGCAGGCGCCGGAACAGCCACAGTATCACCGCGGCGGCAAGGCCGAGCCCGCCGGTCACCAGCCAGAACGCGCCCGGGGCATCCTTGGCGCCCGGCAGCCCGTCGACGTTGATGCCGAGCAGCCCGGTGATGAAGCTCAACGGCAGGAGTACGGCTGCCACAACGGTGAGCACGTACATGGTGCGGTTCATGTTCTCGCTGACCCGGTTGCGCAGCTCGTCCTGGATAACGGCGCCGCGGTCGCGCAGGGCATCGAGGTCCTCGACGTAGCGGGTGATATGGTCGGACACCTCGCGCAGCTGCGCCTTGTGGGTGGTCGTCAGCCACGGCACGGTCTCCGACATCAGGCGCGTCATGGCCTCGCGCTGGGGCGCGAGATAGCGCCTGAGCCCGATCGCCTGGCGCCGCACTCGGCTGAGTTCGCGCCGGGTCTCCGCCGACGATGCGGCAGGTCCCCCGGTCTTCTCACCGTCGAGAACTTCGTCCTCGAGCGCGTCCACGCTCTCGCTGAGCTCGTCGAGCGTCGGGCCCATGCGCCGCATCAGCCGGTCGGCGATGAACACCAGGAAGTCGCCGGTGCCCGCCGGTCCCTTGCCCGCGGCGAGTGCTTCGCGCGCGTCGTTAACCGCCATGATGCGCCGGTGGCGGGTGGTGACGACCCGATCGGGGCCGATCCAAAAGCGCACCGAAACCATGTCATCGGGATCGGATTCCGGGTTGAGGTTGACGCCGCGCAGCGTAGCCAGCAGGTGATCCCCGAACGGCACCGAACGCGGTCTAGTTTCATCGGCAAGGAGCGTCTCGGCGGCCTGGGAGTCGGCGACGTTGGCGCGCACCCAGGCCATGGCGTCGGGATCGCGGAAATCGAGATGCACCCACAGCGTGCCGGCGCCGGGCCGCCACGCCGCGACCGCGTCCCAGCCGACTTCGCGCCCGCCGCCCCTGCCGTCGAACAGCACGGCACAGATGAGACCCTTCTGCGCATTTTCGTCCCCGCTCATGCCCTCTCCCCTCCGTGCGGATGCGCGTTCTTGCGCGAATCATAGCAGACCGGCCCGGGCACGGTACCCCCGGCGCGCCGCACGGACAGATAGATTGGCCGGTAGCACAGGAGCGGCTAGTCTTGGTGCAGGCCCGTGAACGGGCCACGAGGGGAGAGCGGTGCAGGACTGGTTCAACGCGGAGACATGGGAGCGGTGGCTGGCCCAGGCCCAGGCCTGGGTGCGCACCGACGTGCTGGTGGTCGCCAACCTGATCCAGCTCGGCGGCATCGTTGCGGCGCTTCTTCTCGCCCGCCTGGTGGCGCCGGCGTTCGCGCGCACCGTCGGGCGACTCAAGCTCCGGCTGGGCGGATTCGGCTGGGTCGAGCTGGCACTGGCCGAGCTCGAGGAGCAGGCGCTGCCGCTGGTGTGGCTCGCGATCCAGTGGGTGATGTTCGCGCTTGCTACCGGCACGCCGCTCGGCGGCAACCTGATCGAGATCGCCGTTACCCTGCTGGTGGCCTGGGTGGTGATCCAGTTCGCCGCCGCGCTGATCCGCAACCACGACCTGCGCCGCGGGGTCGCTATCCTGGCCTGGACCGTGGCGGCACTCAACGTGCTCGGCCTGCTCGACCCGATCATCGAAGTGCTCGATTCGATCGGCGTCCGGATCGGCGGCTTCCATCTCACGGTCATGGTCGTGATCAAGGGCGCGGTGCTGTTCGCGGTGCTGCTGTGGACGGCGCTGCTCGCCTCGCGCACGCTGGAGCGGCGCCTCGGCGCCGCGCCGCGCCTGTCGCCTTCGGTCAAGGTGCTGTTCGGCCAGCTCTCCAAGATCATATTCGTGACCGTCGCGGTGGTGGTGTCGCTCGCCTCGGTCGGCGTCGACCTCACCGCGTTCGCGGTGTTCACCGGCGCGCTCGGCGTCGGCATCGGCCTTGGCCTGCAGAAGGTGGTCGCCAACCTGTTCTCCGGCGTGCTGCTGCTGATGGACCATTCGATCAAGCCGGGCGACGTGATCGCCGTGGGCCAGACCTACGGCTGGATCAACTTCATGGGCGCGCGCTACGTTTCGGTGATCACGCGCGACGGCACCGAGCACTTGATCCCGAACGAGACCCTGGTCACGACGCCGGTCGAGAACTGGTCCTATTCCAATAATCTGCTACGCATCCACATCCCGATCGGCGTTTCCTACAAGTGCGATCTGCACAAGGCGATTGCACTGGTGGCCGAAGCCTGCGCCGACACGCCGCGCGTGCTCAAGGAGCCCAAGAGCGTGATCCTGCTCAAGGGCTTCGGCGACAGCTCGGTCGATCTCGAGGCGCGCATCTGGATCAACGATCCGCGCAACGGCGTCAGCAACGTCAAGAGCGACGTGCTGCTCCGGGTATGGGACAAGTTCCGGGAGCACGGAATAGAAATTCCGTTCCCCCAGCGCGACCTGCATATCCGCTCCAGCGAGGTCGGCGTTGCGGCGATGCCCGGGAACGACGGGGGCGCGGGCGGCTGAAACCCGCCGCGTGCCTCGCTCGATACCCCATCGTAAAGCCGTTAGGCGCGCCCCGGCACGGGACGCTATACTGTTCCGGTCCCCTGGCAGAGAGACGACGAAACCGGCCATGCACAAGGTCAGCATTCCCGACTGGGTGAAGAGCCACGTGACGGCGCGGCGCGGCCGGCTGCACGTGTTTTCGGACATGGACCCGGCGCGCACGGCGCTGCTGGTGGTCGACATGCAGCGCGGCTTCATGGACCCCGACGTGGCCCATTCGCTGGTGCCGGCCGCGGTCGAGATCGTGCCCGCGATCAATCGGCTGGCGGCGGCGGTGCGCACGGCGGGCGGGCGCGTCGTGTTCATCCGCATGGTCGCGAGCGAGGCGGCGCGGCGGGAATGGTCGGTCTATTACGACGATCTCACGCTGCCCGAGCGGCGCGAGAAGCGCTTCGCCGGCATGGTCGCGAGCGGACCCGGCTTCGAGCTGTGGCCCGGCCTCGAGGTCGGTGCCGCTGACCTGATCGTCGACAAGACGCGCTATTCCGCCTTCATCCAGGGATCGAGCGACCTCGAGGCGATCCTCCGCGCCGAAGACATCGACACGGTTCTGGTCACCGGTACGGTCACCAATACCTGCTGCGAATCGACGGCACGCGACGCCATGATGCGCAATTTCCGCACGGTTATGATCTCGGATGCCAACGCGGCGCGTTCCGACGAGGCGCACAATGCCGCGCTCCAGAACTTCTATCTCTCATTCGGCGACGTGATGACGGTAGCCGAGGTCGAGGGCTACCTCGCCGCTAACGCCAGCGTGGCCCCGCCCGTCCGCAAGTCGTCCAAGTAGCGCCCCGTTCCGCCGCCTTACCCATGACCGCAGAACACGCCAGTTCCCGGCTGCCCCAGCCGCCCGAGACCAGCGAGTACAAGACCTTCGCCGGGCGCCTCGACGTACGCGTGATCCGCTCGCTCCTGCCGTTCCTGTGGCGCGACAACCCGTGGGAACTGCGCGCCCGGGTGATTCTCGCGCTCGTGTTGCTGGCGGTCGCCCTGGTTGCCAACGTCTACGTGCCGATCGTCTACAAGGGCGCGGTCGACGCGCTTACCCCCAAGGGCGGTGCCGCCGCCGCGGTCGCCCTGCCGGTGGCGCTGATCGGCGCCTACGGGCTCCTGCGCTTCATGGCGGCGGCCTCGGGCGAGATTCGTGACGCGATCTTCGCCAAGGTGACGCAGCGCGCGGTGCGCCGGGTGGCGACCCGCGTGTTCCGCCACCTCCATGTGCTCAGCCTGCGCTTCCATCTCGACCGCCAGACCGGCGGCCTCAGCCGCGCCATCGAGCGCGGCATGAAGGGCATCGAGTTCACGCTCGCCTTCATGCTGTTCTCGATCATCCCCACCATCCTCGAGATTTTCGTGGTGTGCGTGATCCTGTGGCGGCTCTACAACGTCTGGTTCGCGCTGGTCACCTTCGTCACCATCGGCACCTACATCTTCTTCACCCTGTCTGTGACCGAATGGCGGCTGCGTTTCCGGCGCGAGATGAACGCCCGCGACCAGGAGGCGAGCACGCGCGCGATCGATTCGCTGCTCAACTTCGAGACCGTCAAGTATTTCGGCAACGAAGGCCACGAATCCGACCGCTACGACCATGCCATGGCGCGCTATGAGCGCGCGGCGGTGCGCAACAAGACGTCGCTGTCGTTGCTCAACGTGGGCCAGGCGATAATCATCGCGACCGGCCTCAGCGGCATCATGCTGATGGCCGGACGCGGCGTGGTCGGCGGCACCATGACGGTCGGCGATTTCGTGCTGGTGATGACCTATCTCATGCAGCTCTACACGCCGCTCGACTTCCTCGGCTACGTCTACCGTGAAGTGAAGCAGTCGCTCACCGACATGGAGGTGATGTTCAACCTGATGCGCGTATCACCCGAGATCACCGACGGGCCCGGCGCCACCGACCTCGTCGTCTCGGGCGGCGAGGTCGTGTTCGACGACGTCCATTTCGGCTACAACCGCGACCGGCCGATCCTGAAGGGCGTGAGCTTCCGCGTGCCGGCGGGACGCCGCGTCGCCATCGTCGGACCGTCGGGGGCGGGCAAGTCCACCATCTCGCGCCTCCTGTTCCGCTTCTACGACGTCGATGGCGGGCGCATCACCATCGACGGCCAGGACGTGCGCGACGTGACCCAGGCTAGCTTGCGCGCGGCCATCGGCATCGTTCCTCAGGACACCGTGCTGTTCAACGACACGGTCTACTACAACATCGCCTACGGCATGCCGGGCGCGCCCACAGCGGAGATCGAGAAGGCGGCGCGTCTCGCCGCCATCCACGACTTCATCGTGTCCACGCCCCAAGGCTACCGCACCCGCGTCGGCGAGCGCGGCCTCAAGCTGTCGGGCGGCGAGAAGCAACGCGTCGCCATCGCCCGCACCATGCTCAAGAACCCGGGCATCCTGATCTTCGACGAGGCTACCTCGGCGCTCGATTCCCATACCGAAAAGGAGATCCAGGAAGCGTTGCGCGAGGTCTCCGAGAACCGCACCACGCTGGTGATCGCGCACCGGCTGTCGACGGTGGTGGACGCCGACGAGATCATCGTGCTCGACCAGGGGCGCATCACCGAGCGCGGCACCCATGCGGAGCTACTGGCCAGGGGCGGACAGTACGCCGCGATGTGGGCGCGCCAGCAGGAGGCCGCGCAGTTGCGCGAGACCCTGCGTCAGGACCTCGGCGACGCGCTCGCGAACCGCGAGATGGCGACCGAGGGGCTTGCGCCCGAAAACCTCAGGAACATGTGACGGGAACGTCCGGCGCCGTCAATACGGCGCGTAGGACTTTTCCTCGATGATGTCGGCGCCGAGCGCGTCGTTGATCTTGCGCTTGACCGCCGCACGGCTGTCGTTGGTGCGATAGACCGCGCGCGCCAGCGCCACGAACTTCTCGCCGAAATCGCGGGCGCGCTCGCAGTCGCGGATATCGTCCTCGATATCCCACAGCTTCGCGTTGATGCCCTTGAGCTCGTCGTGCAGCGCCTTGATCTCGGGCGTCTGGGGGACGGCGCGCGCCACCGCGGCGGCGAGCTCGTCGAGCTCGTGGCGCACGTTGGCGAGCTTGGCCGGATCGGTCATGCGCTCGGATTTGATCTCGAGGATGGTGAGGCGGTCGAGCACCTCGCCCGGCGAGATGCGGATGGTGATGGAGGTCGGATCAGCCATGTACCCCGATGCGCGCGCCGAGCGCCTCCGCCATGTCCTGGAACAGCCCCGTCCAGTCGCCGGGATGGCGCTGGCGGAAGACATGGACGGTGGGATACCAGACCGTGCGGTCGCCCTCAAGCCCCCAGCGCCAGTCGGGCACCTTGGCGAGGGCGAGATAGGCGGGCACGCCGACCGCTCCGGCGAGGTGGGCGAGCGCGGTGTCGGAGGTCACTACCAGGTCGAGCCAGGGCAGCACGGCGGCGGTATCCATGAAGGCGCCGCCCGCGCCGTCGAGTTCAGGGGCCAGGTCGACCAGCGGCAGATCCCCGGGCCAGCCGGCCAGCTGCCCGGCGCCCGCGCCCTTCTGGAGCGAGACCAGTGTGACGCCGGGCAGGCGCGCCAGCGCCGCGAAGTGAGCGAGCGGAAACGAGCGTTCGTCGTCGCCGGTGTAGTCCGGGTTGCCCTGCCAGCAGATGCCGATTTCGGCAGCCGCCGATACCGTCGAGGCGCTGGCGCCAGCGTGCCATGCGTGCGCCGTCGGGCGCGAGGTAGCCGCCGCGCGACAGGCGCTGGTTGCTGGTGCACTTGAGCACGTGGGGCAGGCTCATCATCGGCAGCCACAGGTCGCAGGTCGGCAGCGGTGCGTCGAGCGCCACGGCCGCATCCACGCCGTTGACGCGCGCGATCAGCGGCAGCAGTGCCCTGGGCCCGCGATAGAGCACCCGGGCGCCGAGCCGGCCGGCGTCGGCGGCGAAGCGCATGAACTGGATCGCATCGCCCATGCCCTGCTCGTGGGCGACCAGCAGCGTGCGTCCCGGGATCGGGCGGCCGTCCCAGCGCGGCACGCGCGGCGCCGGCAAGGTGTAGTCGGGGAGGGCGAGGCGCGCCTCGAAGTCGGCGAAGCCCGATTTCCACGCACCCGCCGCGATCTCGGCGAGCGCCAGGTTCCAGCGCGCCTCGGCATCGTCGGGTGCCAGCGTCAGCGCCCGGTCGAGCACCCGCTGGGCCTCGCCCAGGTTGCCATCGCGACGCAATACCGCGCCGAGGCTGACATGGGCGCGGACATGGGCGGGTGCCAGTTCGATGGCATGACGCAGGGCGGCCGCGGCGGCGACACGGTCGCCGGCGGCGGCCAGCGTGTTGCCGAGATTGTAGGGAAACTCCGCGACCTCGGGCCGGAGCGCAGCGGCCCGCTCGAAGCAGGAGACCGCCTCGAGATATTTGCCGCGCACCTTCTCGACGAGGCCGAGGTTGGACCAGCCCTCGGCGAAATCCGGCGCGGTCTCGACCGCGCGGACAAGCTCCGCCGCCGCCTCGTCGAAGCGCCCGGCGCGCTTGAGCGTGTTGCCGAGGTTGGAGCGCGTGAGCGCGCGTCCGGGATCGGCGTCGAGCGCGGCGCGGTAGCGAGCCACCGCCGCGTCGTAGCGGCCCATGGCCTGCAGCACGTGACCGGCGGAATGGAGGAAGTCGGGATTGGCGGGCGCGTGGCGCAGCGCCTTGTCGATCAGCTGCAGCGCGCGCTCGGGCCGGCCCTTGTCGAAGGTGGCGAGGCCGAGCAGGTGCAGCACCACAGGGTCGCCCGGTCGCGCCGCGAGGGCGCGCCGATAGCTGGCCTCCGCCTTGGCGATGTCGCCGGCGCGGTGGTGGGCGAGGCCGGCCTCCAGCGGGTCGCGGGGCCGGGTATGGGAGGACGCTGCGGTCATGGCGCTCGGCGGTCGTGTTCCGGCGCCGAGCGTAGGGGGGATTGGTTGACGAACCCTTTACCCTGTTTTTCCCTTTGCCCCGCTTTCAGGGGGCTGGCGCCGGTCTAGAGCGCTTCCAGCACCTTCTCGGGCGGGCGCCCGAGGCGGGCCTTGCGGCCGTTGACGATGATCGGCCGCTCGATCAGCACCGGCTCGGCCGCCATGGCGTTGATCGCCTCAGTGGTGCTCGCGGTCTTGGGATCCAGCCTGGCCTTGGCCAGCGCCGCCTTCTCGCGCCGGCGCAACAGATCGCGCGGGTGGATGCCGATGAGATCGGCGAGCTTCTTGAGCTGCGCCTTGTTGGGCGGGGTCTTGAGGTATTCGATGATGTTGGGCTCCACCCCCTTGGCGCGGACCAGCGCGAGTGCCTTGCGCGAGGTGACGCAGCGCGGGTTGTGATAGAAGTCGACGGCCATGGAATGTTCTCCCCCTGTCTGGCGTCCCTGTCAGGCCCTGCAATGGAGCCGAGTATACGCATGCGGCCCGCGCCGGGCAAAAAAGTGACAGCCCCGGCGCAATTCTTTAAGCTTTGCCCGAACGCACCATGACCGACTGTTTCCGGAACACCACCGTTTCCCGTCTGTGCGCCTTCGCGCTTGCCGCGATGGTGATGCTTGTCGCGCCCGCCATGGCCGTGGCGCAGGCGCCAGCAACATCCGCCACGCCGCCGCCCTCGCAGGCCGGGGCCGCCACGGCCTCGGCCACCGTCTCGGTGGACGATCTCGACCGGCTGGTGAAGACGCTCAAGGACAACGCCGCGCGCAAGGACTTCATCGCCAACCTGGAAGCCCTGATCAAGGCCAAGCGCGCCGAGGACCAGGCCGTCGCGCAGCACCCGGCGTTGAGCGATCGCATCGCCGGGGCGGTCGCGCTCCATATCGAGAGGCTCTCTGCCCGCATGGGCCATGTCCTGGGCGTGCTCAAGCTGGTGCCACGCCTCGCCGACTGGGCGCAAGGGCAGATGATGATTCCCGCCAAGCGCGACCGTCTGATCGGCCTGATCTGGCGCTTCATCGTAATCGTCGGGTTCGGCATGGCGGTGCAGTACGGGTTCCGCAAAACCACCGGCGGCGCGCGGCGGCGCCTCGAGAAGGTGCCGCCCGAAGAGGCCATGACGGCACGTGCCGCGCGCTTCGTCGCGCGCACGCTTATGCTCTACCTCAACGCGTTCGCCTATGCGGCGGGCGCCTACGGCGCCTATGTCGCGCTGCCCATGACAGGCCAGGCGAGCGCGGTGCTGCTGGTGGGGGCGAGCTCCTTCTTCGCCGCCAAGCTGATCCTCGCCACCGCGCGCGTGTTCCTGTCGCCCGGCGTGCCCGGCCTTCGGCTCGGCGAGATGAGCGACGAGACCGCCAACTACCTTTACATCTGGGTGCGCCGGCTGGTGCGCATCTTCGTCTACGCCTTCTTCCTGCTCGAGGCGGTGCGGATCGTTGGCCTGCCGGGACCGGCCCATGATTTGCTCATGTATCTGGTCGGGCTCGCCCTGGTGGGCTTCCTGATCGTGTTCGTGCTGCAGAACCGCAACACCGTCGCCACCGCGATCCGCGGCGCCGGCCGGCACAGCCTCGGCGGCAGTGCGCGGGCCCGCATCGCCGGGCTGTGGCACCTGGGCGCGATCGCCTACATCGTCGCGGTCTATCTCGTGTGGCTGTTCAGGGTGAAGGGCGGGTTCGAGTTCCTGATGGCGGCGACCGGCTGGACCGTGCTGGCGCTGGTGCTGGCCAAGGTGGTGGTGATGATCGCCAATCGCGGTCTCGACCGCGTGCTCACCATCGGCAACGAGATGGCGGAGCGCTATCCCACCATCGAGGAGCGCGCCAACCGCTACATGCCGGTGTTCCGCAACATCATCCGCTGGGTGGTGTACCTCGGCGCTGCCCTGGTCGTGCTCGACGCCTGGGGTGTCGATACCCTCGGCTGGCTCGGCTCGCCGGACGGGCTCGCGCTGATCCAGAAGGCGGTGACCATCTTCCTGATCGTGTTCGTCGCCTTCATCGTCTGGGAGGCGCTGAGCATCGCCATCGCGCGTTACCTGGAAGGGCTTGAAGACGGCCGCAAGGGCGCGGCGCGGGCCCGCACCCTGCTGCCGCTGATACGTACCACGGTGCTGATCGTCCTCATCGTGCTGGTGGCGCTGGTGGTGCTGTCGGAGCTCGGCGTCGACATCGGCCCGCTGCTGGCGGGCGCGGGCGTGGTCGGCCTCGCCATTGGCTTCGGCTCCCAGAAGCTGGTGCAGGACGTCATCACCGGCCTGTTCATCCTGGTCGAGGACACGCTCGCCGTTGGCGACGTGGTGCAGTTCGACGCCAACCATGCCGGCCTGGTGGAGGCGCTGTCGATCCGCACCGTCAGGTTGCGCGACCTCGGCGGCAGCGTCCATACCCTGCCGTTCTCCGAGGTCAAGACCATCCTCAATATGACCAAGGATTTCGCCTTCTATGTGCTCGACGTGGGCGTCGCCTACCGCGAGAACGTCGATCACGTGATCGAGGTGCTCAAGGACATCGGCGCCGGGATGCAGAAGGACGAGAACTTCGGCCGCTACATGGTCGCGCCGCTCGAGATTCTTGGCCTCGACAAGTTCGGCGACTCGGCGATCATCATCAAGGCGCGCATCAAGGTGCAGCCGCCGATCCAGCAGTGGTACGTGGGACGCGAGTTCAACCGGCGCATGAAGATCCGCTTCGACGAAGAAGGAATCGAAATCCCGTTCCCGCACCAGACCATCTACTTCGGCGAGGATCGCGCCGGCAACGCGCCGCCGGTGCGCGTCGCCATGACCGATCTCGGCGATCTACCGGCGAAGGAGCCGCCGAAGCCCTCGGGCCCGCCGCAGCCGCCCTCCAAACAGCCCGACCCGTCCTAGAGCCTGATCGGCTCAGATCGGAACGATCTTGAGCCATGAATCAGGCTCTACACTTCAAATTCAGAGCAGGATTCACGGTTCAGATTGAGTCAATCTGAACCGACCCTGCTCTCGTCGTCCTCGCTCCCGTCGATCACCTCGCGCGCGGTGCCGTAGGAGAATCCCGCCCGTGCCAGCGCGGCAAGGTCGCGCTCGCGCATCTCGGCGCGCCGGGTCGCGGCGCGCCACGGCCCGAGCCGGCGCCGCCGGGCGTAGGCTCGGGCGGCGGCACGGTCGAGCGCGCGGGTATTGCCCGCGTCCGCTTCCGCGTCCTCGGCGAGCGCCGTCACCGCGGCATCGATGTCGCTTTGGGAGAGTCCCTTCTGGCGCAGCTTCTGGGCGATGGCGCGGAGCGGCAGGCCGCGTCCGTGCAGGGTCGCCGCCCGCGCCCGGGCGAAGGCGGCATCGTCGATCAGGCCGGCCTCGCGGTAGCGCGTGATGATGGCCGCCACGAGGGCCTTGCCCTCGGCCGGGTCGGTGCCGTGATGGCGGGCCGAGCGCCATACCCGGCGCATCAGTACCTGCTCGAGGGAGCGCGCCGTGGCCGCGAACCGGCCAAGATACCACAGCGCCACGTTTTCCAGGTACGCGCGGGTAACCTTGCGCGGCGCCCGCCGCTGCGGCCGCTTCCCGCCCGTGCCGTCCCCATCCTCCGTCATGGCCCGAAAATGGCAGGCTTGCCACGGCTTGTCATCCGGTCCTAGAAAAGGGTCATGACCGCCGCGCCATCTCCCGACAACCTGCCGGTTCCCGCCGTCAGGACCATCGGTCCCGTCAACTGGGTCGGTCTCCTTGCGCTCCTGCGCAAGGAGGTGCGACGTTTCCTCGCGGTCTGGGTGCAGACCGTGGCGGCGCCGATGGTGACGACGCTGCTGTTCCTCGCGATCTTCTCGCTCGCGCTGGGACGCGCGCTCAAGGTGGTGGGCGGCGTGCCGTTCCTCGAATTCCTGGCGCCGGGCCTGATCATGATGGCGATGATCCAGAACGCCTTCACCAATTCCTCGTCGTCGATCGTGTCGTCGAAGATGCAGGGCAACATCGTCGACGTGGTGATGGCGCCGCTATCGCCGTTCGAACTGGCGGCCGGCTACGGCCTCGGCGGCATGGTGCGCGGCCTGATGGTGGGCGCCTTGGTGGCGCTCGCCATGCTGGGGTTCGTCGATCTCAAGGTGGCACATCCGATCCATGCGCTGTTCTTCGCCGTCATGGCGTCGCTGATGCTGAGCTTCCTCGGCGTGATCGGCGGCATTTGGGCCGACAAGCACGAGCAGAACGCGGCCGTCACCAACTTCGTGATCACGCCCATGGCGTTCCTGTCGGGCACCTTCTATTCGATCGACCGGCTGCCGGGCATCTGGAACACCGCTGCCCGGCTCGATCCGTTCTTCTACATGATCGACGGCTTCCGCTACGCCTTCACCGGCCACTCGGACGCGCCGCTCGCCGCCGGTTACGCCATCATGATCGCGGGCAACCTTCTCCTCGGCGGCGCGAGCTGGCTGATGTTCCGCTCTGGCTATCGCCTCAGGTTCTAATCCCGTAAGCAAGGTAACGCTCATGTCGGTCGCGTCCATTCCCGCGCGTCAGCAGACCCAGGTGGTCGGGCTGATCAGCTTCGCCCATCTCCTGAGCCACCTCTACATGCTGGCGCTGCCGCCGCTGTTCCCGCTGATCCACAATGAGCTCGGCGTGGACTATACCGAGCTCGGCCTTGCCATGACCGCCTTCTCGGTCGCCACCGGCACACTGCAGACGCCGATGGGGTTCCTGTGCCAGCGTATCGGCGCGCGGCCGGTGTTGATCGGCGGGCTGCTGCTCAACGGCGCCGCCATCGCCCTGGTCGCCTTCGCGCACGACATCTGGCAGCTCGGCGCGCTCATGTTCCTCGCCGGCGTCGGCAGCTCCGTGTTCCATCCCGCCGATTACGCGATCCTGTCGGGCACCGTCGAGAAGACCCGCGTGGGGCGCGCCTTCGCCATCCATACCTTCGGTGGCACGGCGGGCTTCGTGCTCGCGCCCGTGGTCATGGTGGCGTTGTCCGCGCTCGCCGGCTGGCGCGTGGCGGTGCTCGCCGTGGGCGTCGTCGGGGTCCTGGTGTCGCTGGTGATCCTGGCGCTCTCGGGCGTGATCGGCGACAGCGGCGGGCGCAAGAAGGACGAGGGCCGCACCGGCTGGCGCGAACTGATCGGCTCGCGCCCGATCGTGCTGTTCTTCCTGTTCTACGTCGGCATGGCGGGGGCCAACGCCGGCATCGCGCAGTTCGGCGTGGCGGCGCTGACCGAGCGCTTCGGCGTCGATCTCGCGCTCGCAAATACGGCGCTCACGGTCTACCTGGTGGCGACCATGGCGGGCGTACTGCCGGGCGGTTGGCTCGCGGACAAGACCCAGCGCCATACCTTGGTGCTGATCGTGACCGTGGGCTCGGCGGCGGTGATGGTGGCGCTGGTGGCGACTGGCCTGCCGTTCTGGCTGGCGCTGGTGATGCTGGCGGGCGCCGGCTTCATGCGCGGCGTGGTCAATTCCAGCCGCGACGTGATGGTGCGCGACGTGGCCCAGGGGGTCCACGTGGGCACCGTGTTCGCCTTCGTCACCACCGGGTTTCTCGCCGGCCAAGCGGTCGCGCCGGTGGTCTATGGGGTGCTGATCGACCACGGCTCGCCGGAAACCGTGTTCTGGGCCTCGGCCGCCTTCTCCGGGCTGTGCCTCGCCAGCCTGTTCGCGCCGGGCGGACGGCCCCGGAGCCCCTGAATCCGGGCATTCCGGCGGCCCAAGCCGGCTTCGGCCGCCGTTGACAGGCCCCCCGTCTCCATGGATACTCACCGCTTTTTCCGCACAGCCCTTGGGGAAATGGGGGCGGCCGGGCGCAAGGCGCGCCCGGTAGTGTAGGAGAGGATTCGTGATTTCCGCCGTGATGCCTACCTACGGGCGGGCCGATATCGCCTTCGAGCGCGGGGAGGGGGCCTACCTCTTCACCGCCGATGGCACGCGCTACCTCGACTTCTGCGCCGGGATCGCGGTCAACGCACTCGGCCATGCCCATCCGCGCCTGGTCGAGGCGCTGACCGGGCAAGGCGCGAAGCTGTGGCACACCTCCAACATCTTCCGCGTGCCCGGCCAGGAACGGCTGGCCGAGCGGCTGGTGGCCAACACCTTCGCCGACACGGTGTTCTTCTGCAATTCGGGCGCTGAAGCGGTCGAATGCGGCATCAAGACCGTGCGCGCCTATTTCGACGCGGTCGGTAAGCCCGAACGCTATCGCATCATCTGCGCCGAGAACGCCTTCCACGGGCGCACGCTCGCGACCATCGCCGCGGGCGGACAGCCCAAGCTGCTCAAGGGATTTGATCCGGTGGTCGACGGCTTCGACCATGTCGGCTTCGGCAATCTCAACGAGACCCGGGCCGCGATCACCGAGCAGACCGCGGCGATCCTGATCGAGCCGGTCCAGGGCGAGGGCGGTATCCTGCCCGCCCAGGAGGACTATCTCGCCGGCCTGCGCGAGATCGCCGACGAATACGGGCTGCTGCTGTTCTTCGACGAGGTGCAGTGCGGCATGGGCCGCACCGGCAAGTTGTTCGCCTATGAATGGGCCGGTGTGGCGCCCGACGTCATGGCGGTCGCCAAGGGCATCGGCGGCGGCTTCCCGATCGGCGCCTGTCTTGCCACCGAGGCCGCGGCCAAGGGCATGGGCGTCGGCGCCCATGGCTCGACCTATGGCGGCAATCCGCTCGCCATGGCGGTTGGCAACGCCGTGCTCGACGTGATGCTGGCCGACGGTTTCCTCGCCCATGTGCGCGCGATGGGCGCGCTCCTGCTCGAACGCCTCGCGCCGGTGGTGGCGAAGTATCCGAAGACGCTCAAGGGTGTGCGCGGGCGCGGCCTGATGGTCGGCCTGATATGCCAGGACGATCCCAAGACGCTGGTGCTCAAGCTGCGTGAGAACCGGATGCTGAGCGTCGGCGCCGGCAACAACGTGGTGCGCCTGCTGCCGCCGCTGATCGTCGAGCCACATCATATCGACGAGGCAGTCGCCGTGATCGACGAGAGCTGCGCCGAGCTGGAGGGCCAGTCATGACCATCGCCGGCGATACCGGGACGCGCGCCGGACGGGGTGCCGGCGCCAAGGGCGTGCGCCATTTCCTCGATCTCGACCTGCTGCCCGCCGAGACACTCCGGGCGATCATGAAGTTCGCCCATGCCTATAAGCAGGGGGAGGTTGCCCCGGGCGGCCAGCGTCCCGCCGCCGGCAAGACGCTCGCCATGGTGTTCGAAAAGCCCTCGACTCGGACCCGCGTGTCGTTCGAGGTCGGCATGAAGCAGATGGGTGGCTTCGTCACCACGCTTTCGGCCGAGACGTCGCAGCTCGGGCGCGGCGAGACCATCGCCGATACCGCGCGCGTGCTGTCGCGCTATGCCGACATCATCATGTTCCGCACGTTGAGCGAGGCGAGCCTCGCCGAGATGACCGCCCACGCCTCGGTGCCGGTCATCAACGGGCTCACCGACAAGAGCCACCCGTGCCAGATCATGGCTGACGTCATGACCTTCGAGGAAGCCAAGGGCTCGATCCGGAGCCGCACGGTGGCTTGGCTCGGCGACGGCAACAACGTGTGCGCCTCTTGGATTCACGGCGCCATGCGCTTCGGCTATGCCATGCGCGTGGGCGCGCCCGGCGAATGCGCGCCGGCCGCGGCGCTCATCGCCAAGGCCCGCGCCGAGGGTGCCGACGTCACCGTCACCGACGATCCGGCCGCCGCGGTCAAGGGTGCCGACTGCGTCGTGACCGATACCTGGATCTCCATGGGTACGGGCGCCGACGCGGGCGAGACCCGGGAACGCCGGCTCAGGCTGATGCGTCCCTATCGCGTGGACGAGGCGCTGATGGCGCGGGCCGCGCCGGGTGCGGTGTTCATGCATTGCCTGCCGGCCTCGCGCGAGCGCGAGGTCTCGGCCGGCGTGATCGACGGTCCCCAGTCGGTCGTGTGGGACGAGGCGGAGAACCGCCTGCACGTCCAGAAGGGCATCCTCCACTGGTGTCTCGCCGGGGCCGGGGACTGACCAGATCATGGTCACCGCCGCGTCGCTTGCCGACAACCTGGTGCTGCCGTTCCAGGTCGAAAGCGCTGGCCTGCGCGGGCGTTTCGTGCGCCTCGGGCCGCTGCTGACCGAGGTTCTGGCGCGTCACGACTATCCCGCCCCGGTGTCGGCGCTGCTGGCCGAGCTCGTGGTGCTGACGGCGTTGCTCGGCAGCGCGCTCAAGTACGACGGGGTGTTCACCCTGCAGACCAGCGGCAAGGGCCCGGTGTCGATCCTGGTTGCCGACATGACCAGCGACGGCACGCTTCGGGGCTATGCCCAGTTCGACGCCGAGCGCGTCGCCGCGCTCGCGGCGGGGCCCGACCTCAGCCCGGTGCCGGGGCTGGTCGGCCAGGGCCATCTCGCCTTCACCGTCGACCAGGGACAGGATACCGAACGCTACCAGGGCATCGTCGCGCTCGAGGGCAGCACGCTCACGGACTGCATCCATCACTATTTCCGCCAGTCGGAGCAGATCGACGCCGCGCTCAAGGTCGCCGTATCCCGTGAGGGGACCGGCGCGGACGCGGTGTGGCACGGCGGCGCTCTCATGGTGCAGCGCCTGCCCGGTGAGGGCCCGGTGCCGGAGCTCGGCAAGGCCGAGGCCGACGAGGCCTGGCGGGAGACCGTCACCCTGATGGGCAGCGCCCGCGCTGACGAGATCATCGATCCCGCACTGCCGCCCGACCGGCTGCTCTACCGCCTGTTCCACGAGCCCGGCGTCCGGGCGTTCCAGCCCCACGGCCTCGCCGCCGGGTGCCGCTGCTCGCGTCAGCGCGTCACCCGCACGCTGGCGGCGTTTCCGCGCGCCGAGGTCATGGGTCTGATGGTGGACGGCACGATCGACGTCAAATGCGAGTTCTGCGGCGCGACCTACGTGTTCGACGAGGCCGCGCTCACGGCGCTGTTTCACGACTGAGCCCGCTGCACGCCACGTTTCCGGGCCGGACTTGAAATGGTCGCATTTGACGGGCAGGATGGCCGTTACCCGGGAAACAACAATGCCGGGGCGAAAGCCATGAAAATGAAATTAGCGCATGTTTTCCTCGCCGTCACGCTGGCCCTGCCGGGCTTGGCGCTGACCGGCTGCGAAACGCCGCCTACCGAGAACTTCCCCGAGCTCACCTACCGCCATCTCGCACCGATCAATCTGGCGGTCGGCTCGTTCGACGTGGAGACGCGCTACATTCCGCCGCTCAAGCCGCCCAACGTCGAGCACCTGGCGCCGGTGCCGCCCTATAAGGCCGTGCGCCAGTGGGGCCTCGACCGGATCAGGACGGCCGGCGGCGAGAACCGGGCCCGGCTCGTCATCCTCGATGCCTCGATCGTCGGCAAGGACCTGCCCACCAAGAGCGGAATCGAAGGTGCCTTCACCCGCGAGCAGGCCAAGAAGTACGACGGTCGGATCGCGGTGCTGCTGGAGATTCTCGATCCCACCGGGCGCCAGCTTGCGTTCGTGACCGCGCGCGCCGAGCGCTCGGAGACCGCGCCCGAGGGTGCCACCATCGCGGAGCGGGAGAAGATCTGGTTCGCCATGACCGAGAGCATGATGCGCGACCTCAACGGCCAGCTCGAAGACAACATCCAGAAGTATTTCGGACCGTATCTCGCGCGCGGCTGATCACTCGCGCCAGAACGCGCGGGTGAGCAGGACGAAAACGGTCACGAATTCGAGCCGTCCCAGCAGCATGCCGACCGACAGTACCCATTTGGCGCTTTCCGGCAGCGTCGCGAAGTTGCCTGACGGCCCCACGATCTGACCCAGGCCCGGGCCGACGTTGCCGATGGCGGTCGCCGCGCTGGACAGCGCCGTCACCATGTCGAGGCCGAGCAGGCCGAGCACCAGTGAGACCAGCGCGAAGGTCAGCGCGTAGAAGAAGAAGAACCCGAGCACGGAGATCGCCACCGAGTCCGTGATGGTCTTGCCTTCGACCCGGGCCACGGTGACGCGGTGCGGGGCGAGCAGGCGCATGAGCTGCTGGTGCGCGATCGCGTAGATCACCTGGAAGCGCAGGATCTTCATGCCGCCCGCGGTCGAGCCGGTGCAGCCGCCGACGAACATCAGGAAATAGAACGCGCCCACCGCGAAGCTGCCCCACAGGCCGTAGTCTGAGACGACGTAGCCGGTGGTGGTGACGACCGAGACGACGTTGAAGGTCGCCTCGCGGAGCGCGCGGGTGAATGGCATCCCCTGGGTCAGGCTGGTCCACAGCGCGATCGCCGCGCTGGCCAGCGCGGCGATGGATACGAACCAGCGGACCTGTCCGTTGCGGAACAGCGCCTTGACGTCACCATGCACGGCCCGCACGTAGAGGGTGAACGTGACGCCGCCGATCAGCATGAACACGATCAGGACGATCTCGGCCAGCGGGTTATGGAACCCGCCCACCGACGCGTCGCGGGTCGAGTAGCCGCCGGTCGAGAGCGTCGTCATGGCGTGGTTCACCGCCTCGAACAGGGTGAAGCCCGTGGCCCACAGCAGCAGGGCGCAGGCCAGCGTGAAGCCGAAGTAGAGCGCGAAGATCGCCGTCGTCACGTGGCGCAGGCGCGGCATCACCTTTTCCGAGCGGTCGGACGATTCGGTCCGGAACAGCTGCATGCCGCCCACCTGCAGCAGCGGCAGCAGCGCGATCGCCATGACGATGATCCCGACCCCGCCGATCCACTGCAGGATCGAACGCCAGATCAGGATGCCCCGGTGCATCGTGTCGAGCCCCGTGATCACGGTCGACCCGGTGGTGGTGATTCCGGAAACCGCCTCGAACACGGCGTCGGCGTAGTTGAGGTCGAGGTTCGAGAACACGAACGGGATCGCGGCGAACGCACCCACCATGGTCCAGCTCAGCACCGTGATGAGGAACGCTTCGCGCAGGCCGAGCCGCGCGATGCTGCCGCCGCGCATGGCCAGCACCAGGCCGCCGCCGGTGCATGCCGTGACCAGCGCCGAGGCCACGAACACCTGCCAATCGCTGTCGCCGGCGGAGGCATCGACGCCCGCGGGTATGAGCATCGCCACACCCAGCGCAGCGAGCAGCATGCCGACGACGAGCAATACGGGACGGAAATCGGGCACCTGACCCCCGGCAAGTGTTCCTGTTTCGGTGATTATGGGCGCGTTGGTACGGGTGTCCACCGTCTTGCCGCGCAAACGAAAAGGGGAGGCGGATGTTTCCGTCTCCCCTTCCGCGTCCTTGTCGCGGCGGCGCCAGGTTCAGATGTTGGGCATCTGCACCACGCCGGGCGTGCCGATCATGGCGAGGAACTCGCGCCGGGTCTTCTGGTCGGTACGGAACGGACCCAGCATGCGGCTCGTCACCATGGTGGTGCCGGGCTTGTGGATGCCGCGCGTGGTCATGCACTGGTGCGCCGCCTCGATCACCACGGCGACGCCCTTGGGCTGCAGCACCTCGTCGATGGCGGTGGCGATCTGGGCGGTCATCTTCTCCTGGATCTGCAGGCGCTTGGCGTAGGCTTCCACCAGCCGCGCCAGCTTGGAGATGCCGACCACGCGCTTGTCGGGAAGATAGGCCACGTGCGCCTTGCCGATGATCGGCAGCAGGTGGTGCTCGCAATGGGATTCGAAGCGGATGTCCTTGAGCATGACCATCTCGTCATAGCCTTCGATCTCCTCGAAGGTGCGTGCGAGAATTTCCGTCGGGTCCTCGTTGTAGCCCTTGAAGAATTCCTCCCACGCCCGCGCGACGCGGTCGGGCGTGCCGAGCAGGCCCTCGCGATCCGGGTCGTCGCCGGCCCAGCGGATCATGGTGCGTACCGCCTCTTCGGCCTCGCGGCGCGACGGCCGGGCGGCGGGTTGGGGGGATTCCTTCACGGCCACGGTGGAACGGCTTGTCTTCACGGGGCTGCCCTTTCTTCGTTACACCAAGCTTACGCTGGGGGCACGGCCCCGGATCACTGCAGTTCGAATCTGGTGTCGCGGCGGCCGAATGCAAGCGCCGGCCGCGGCGGCGGGGTCAGTGGAGAGTGACGCGCTGGTCCGGGGAATCGAGCGAGAACGCGGGAATGTCGACATCGAGGCCGCGCCCGTCCGGGGTCTCCATGTAGTAACGGCCGACCATGATGCCCGACGGCGTCGTCAACGGCGTCCCCGAGGTGTATTCGAAGCTCTCGCCGGGCGCCAGTACCGGCTGCTCGCCGACCACGCCCTCACCCCGGACTTCCTGGATCCGGCCGCGTGAATCGGTGATGCGCCAGTAGCGGCTCTTGAGCTGGACCGTGTCACCGCCCTTGTTCTCGATGCGGACCTTGTAGGCCCAGACATAACGATGATTCCCGGGCTCCGACTCATCATCGAGGTAATAGGGCTCCACCGTGATGACGATGGAATGGGTGGTCGCCGAGTACATGAAAACGTCTCCTCCTCGCCCGCTTTCAACGGGGCGGGCTTGGCTCAAGAGTGGCCCAAACCGGGCCCCCTGTAAAGCGGGCGCCCGGTACGGGATTCAGCCGGTCGCGGCCGCTAGGGCCCGTTCCAGGTCCTCCCTGAGGTCGTCCGGATCCTCCAGCCCGACCGACAGACGGACGTAGCCGGCCGTGATGCCGAGGCTGTTGCGCTCCGCCTCTGGGATGCGCTGGTGGGTGGTGGTCGCGGGATGGGTGACCAGGCTCTTGGCGTCGCCCAGGTTGTTGGAGATGTCGACCAGCCGTAGCGCGTTCAGGAACCTGAACGCCCCGGCCTTGCCGCCCGGCACCTCGAAGCCGACCACCGTGCCGAAGCCCGACATCTGGGCGGCGGCGAGCGCGTGCTGGGGATGATCGGACAGGCCGGGATAGACCACCCGGCCGAGGTCGCCGCGCCCCGCGAGCCAGGTCGCGATCTCGTTCGCGGCCCGGCACATGGCCGTGACGCGCAGCTCCAGCGTCTCGAGACCCTTGAGCAGGATCCAGGCGTTGAACGGGCTCAGCGAGGGTCCGGTATGGCGCAGGAACATGCGCAGGTGCTCGTCCATGTATTCGGGATCGCCGAGGATCGCGCCGCCCAGCACGCGGCCCTGGCCGTCGATGTGCTTGGTGGCGGAATAGACCACCACGTCGGCGCCGAGCCGGTTGGGCTTCTGCAGTACCGGTGAGGCGAACACGTTGTCGACGATCAGGCGTCCGCCCGCGCGGTGCACGAGCTCCGAGACCGCGCGCAGGTCGATCACCTCCAGCCCCGGGTTCGAGGGCGTCTCGAGGAACGCGGCGCGCGCGCCCTTGGCGAGCGCCTTTTCCCACTGGTCGAGATCGGTGCCGTCGACCAGCGTCACCTCGATGCCGTAGCGCGGCAGGATGTCGGTGATGACGAACAGGCACGAGCCGAACAGCGCGCGCGAGGCCACGATGCGATCGCCCGCCCGCACCAGGCAGGCGAGCGACGCGAACACCGCCGCCATGCCCGACGCCGTGGCGCGACACGCCGGCATGCCCTCGAGCAGCGCCATGCGCTCCTCGAACATGGTCACGGTGGGATTGGAGAAGCGCGAGTAGATGTAGTTCTTGTTCTCGCCCTTGAAGGCGGCCTCGGCTTCCTCGGCCGACTTGTACACGTAGCCGGAGGTCGCGAAGATGCCTTCGCTGGTTTCCTGGAAGTTGGAACGGCGCGTGCCGCCGCGCACCAGGTTGGTGCGCTGGCGGTAGCCGTTCGGTCCTGGCTTTTCCTCGGTCATGATGTGGCTCCCGTCGCGCGCAAATAAAAAAACCCCGGCCGACGGATCGAGGCCAGGGCGTGATGGACGCACCCGACCTTTTAGCGATTGGTTTAGCGTGGACGCAAGCCGGCCGGCACAAATTTCCACGTGCCGGGACTCTTAGACCGTGATCGCCGGCGGGTCAAGGATGACGGCCCTGACCCCCGCCGGCCCTACTCGCTCGGGTGGCCGTTGGTGCCGTTGGAGCGCGGGGCGGCGCCCGCCATGGGGCCGAACACGAGGTCGGCCAGGGTGTAGGACGCGAGTGCCTCGACGAAGGCGCGCCGCGCGGCGTCGAGGGCCTCGTGGAAATGCCCGTCGCCGTCGCATACCGAGGGCCCGTCCTCGCGACCGATGGGCTGGAGGTTGACCTCGACCCGCTCCAGCACCTGTCCGAGATTGATCGAGCGTGCGGGCCTCGCCAGGGCGATGCCGCCACCCTTGCCGCGATAGCCGATGATGTAGCCGAGCCGGGCGAGGTTCTGCGAGACCTTCATCAGGTGATTGCGCGAGATTCCATAGGCTTCGGCGATCGCCGTGATGGGAACCTTCTCGCCGGGTCGTGCCGCGAGATACATGAGGACGCGAATGGAATAGTCGGCGTACTTGGTGAGCAGCATATCTGGCCGCCTGTCATGACGTAGGATTTATGGAAAAAAGACAACTCGGAACGCGTGCGGTGGAGGCGGGCAGGGACGTGGTGGACACGATGCTCACATTGTCAGTCTTTGCAAAAAGACACTGTTTGTCAGCGTGGAACCGGGACCGACGCATACTTCCGACTCCCCCAAAAGACATAGGCGTATTATCCTTTAGCATAGACTCCCCTAGCTTCAACAGGGCTATTCGGGGAAAAATGTCTATATTCCGGACCGTTAACCATATTTCGCCCGATCCCTCCGCGGGGTGGGCGTGATCGGGGGCCTTTTCGTGTTTTTGTTGCTGGCGGGCCGCCGGGCTTGCCGCTAGAAATGAGGCCCGAAAAGCCAAGGCGGGTGTAGTTCAATGGTAGAACATCAGCTTCCCAAGCTGAATACGTGGGTTCGATTCCCATCACCCGCTCCATTTTCACCCTCCGGTTGCCGGTCCATTTCAGGGATATCTAGTTGACCAGTACGCCACGCGGGCCCGCCGAAACAGGGCGGACCGGCGAGGAACCGTCCAAGACGACAGGTGCCGCGGCGTTCCGTCATCGCGACTTCCGCCTCTATTTCTTCGGCAAGGTGTTCGCCTCCATCGCGCTGCACATGGTGACGGTGGCGGTCGGCTATCAGGTCTACGATATGACCGGCCGGCCGATGGACCTCGCCTACATCGGCCTGTCCGTGTTCGCGCCCGCCATCGGCTTCTGCCTGATCACAGGCTATGTCTCGGACCTTTACGACCGCCGTCTCGTGCTCGCCGTCTGCTACGCGGTGATGATGGTGGCCGCCGTGCTGTTCGTGGCGTTCACCCTGAGCGGCACCACGGCGGCCTGGCCGGCGTTCCTGATCATGTCGGTCATGGGCGTGGGCCGTGCCTTCTACCAGCCGGCCTCGACCTCGTTCGTGCCGAATCTCGTGCACCCGGCGGAATTTCCCAATGCCGTCGCTTGGAACACCGCGGCCAACAAGGTCTCCCAGGTAATCGGGCCGAGCCTGGGCGGCGGGCTCTACCTGCTCGGCCCGGCGGTGGTCTACGCGGTGGCCGCCGTTTCGCTGCTGTTCGGCATCGTCACCACCGTGCTGATCCACACGCGCACGCACCGCACCGGCCGCGAGCCAGTCAGCTTCGCGACGCTGTTCGCGGGCCTGCGCTACGTGTTCGAGAAGAAGATCCTGTTCGGCGCCATCACGCTCGACCTGTTCGTGGTGTTCCTGGGCGGCGTCACCGCGCTGATCCCGATCTATGCCAAGGACATCCTGGCGGTCGGCCCCTCGGGCGCGGGACTTCCTGCGCAGCGCGGCCGCCTTCGGCGCGGTCCTGAGCGCGGTCGCGCTCACCCAGATTTCGCTCAACCGCGCGGTCGGCAAAATACTGTTCACGGTGGTATTCGTGTTCGGCGCCGCGACTATCGTGTTCGGTATGTCCAAGATCTTCTGGCTGTCGATGGCGGCCATGTCGGTGATCGGTGCGTCCGATATGATCAGCGTCTACATCCGCTCGACGCTGCTCCAGATCGCGACGCCCGACCAGATGCGCGGGCGTGTCAGCGCCGTCAATTCCATCTTCACCGGTACCTCCAACGAGATCGGCGAGTTCCGTGCCGGCACCATGGCCGCCTTCATCGGTACCGTGCCGGCGGTGGTGGCGGGCGGCATCGGCTCGATCCTGGTGGCAGCCGCCTGTTCCAGGCTGTTCCCAGTGCTGCTCCGGGTCGAGCGCATGGACCGTGATCTGCTCGAGGAGCCAAGCGCCGGCCGGTGACCGGGCGGGGGCTGGCCCCGCGTCCCGGGGCGGGCTAAGGTGCCGTCCCTGCAAGCTCTGAATCGCCGCCGAGATGTCCCAGACCACCCCTTCCGATACGTCGCGCGCCGAAATCCCGCCCGGCGGCGGTTTTCCGTTCGGCTTTGCCGCCGCCGCGGTCGTATGCCTTGTCGTGACGCTGGTGCGCGTCGCCGCGCTCGCGATCCATCCCCTCGACCTGCATCCCGACGAGGCCCAGTACTGGTCGTGGTCGCGCCATCTCGCCTGGGGATACTTCTCCAAGCCGCCCATGATCGCCTGGCTGATCGCGGCCAGCACGACCGTGTGCGGCGCGGGTGAGGGCTGCATCAAGGCCGGCACGCCGCTCCTTCATCTCGCCACCGCTCTGTTCGCCTACGGGATCGGGCGGCGGCTCTACGGGCCGGTGGTCGGGTTCTTCGCCGCCGTCGCCTTCGTGACGCTCCCCGGTGTCAGTTTTTCCTCGGCCATCGTTTCGACCGACCCGCCGCTGATGACGTGCTGGGCGGCGGCCCTCTATGCGTTGGTGCGCCTGTGGCAGGGCACCGCGGCGCCCGGCCGCTGGTGGCTTGTGCTCGGCCTCGCCATCGGGCTCGGGCTGCTGTCGAAATACGCCATGGCGTTCTTCGTGATCGGGCTCGTGCTGCTGATCGCCCTCGACGGCGAGGTGCGCCGGCGCCTCGCGGTGCCGGGGACGGGCACGCGCGGGCTCGCATCGGCGCTCGCGCTCGGCGCCCTTCTGTACCTCCCCAATCTGATCTGGAACGTCGAGTTCGAGCTTCGTCACCTTCGTCCACACCGGCGCCAACGCCGACCTTCACCGCGACCTGTTCCATCCCGACGAGCTCGCGTCGTTCATCGCGACCCAGTTCGGCGTGTTCGGCCCGATCCTGTTCGCGGCGCTCCTGTGGGCGGTGGTGCGGGTGCCGGTGTGGCGGCGCGACGAACGGACCCGCCTGCTTGCCGCCTTCGTGCTGCCGATGCTCGCCACCATCACCGTGCTCAGCCTGCTGTCGCGCGCCAACGCCAACTGGGCCGCGCCCTCCTACATCGCGGCGACGGTCTGGGTCACCGCGCTGCTGGTGGACGGCGGACGCCGTGCGCTGGCCGTGGGTTCGCTCGCGCTCCATGGGATCGTGGCGGCCGCGCTGGTGGCCGGTATGCTCGTGCACATGGGGCCGGGCAACTACGCCGGATTCCGCGTGTCGCCGGATTTCGACATCTACAAGAATTACGACGGCTGGCACGAACTCGGCACCGCCGTCAGCAATATCCGCCAGCGCCATCCCGGCGTGCCGCTGTTGCTCGACGACCGCAAGCTGCTGGCCGAGATGCTCTACTACGTCCGGCCCTGGCCCGAGGACGTGTTCGCCTGGCGGGCCAATGGGCGCATCACCGACCATTTCAAGCTGACGCGCCCGCTGCCGGGCACGCCCGGCGGCGACTTCCTGGTGATCTCGGCGGCCGAGGACCCGGATTACCTGCTCGCCCATTTCCGTGCCGTCCGGCTGGTGGCCACCCTGGTCAAGCCGATCGGCACGGGTCCCGAGACGCGTGTCAGGGTGTTTTACGCAAGGGACTTCCTGGGCTATAACGCCACCCGTTCCTGACCCGCCCGATACAACGAGCCGCGACCGTCGGAGGCGCGCCAAACCATGGGCCAGTACCGCGTCACCGTCGACACCGGAGGCACCTTCTCCGACTTCGTCTATCTCGACGAGGACGCGCGCGAGATCACCATCCACAAGCTGCCGTCCACGCCCCACGATCCGTCGCGAGGCGATCGTTGCCGGCGTCCGGCACCTGATCGACCAGGGCGTGAAGCCGGGCGACATCGAATATTTCTGCCACGGCACCACGGTCGGCACCAACGCGCTGCTGGAAGGCAAGGGGGCGCGGACCGGCCTGCTGGTGACCAGAGGGCTTTCGCGGCATCTACGAGGTGGGCGAGCAGTCGACGCCGCACGGGCCGTCGATCTTCGACATCGAATACGAGAAGCCGACGCTGCTGGCGCCCGAAAGCCGCACCGGCGAGGTGGCGGAGCGGGTCGACTTCCAGGGTCGCGTGCTGGTGCCCCTCGACGAGGCGGCGCTGCGCGCGACCGTGCGCGAGCTCAAGGCCAACAAGGTCGAATCGGTCGCGGTGTGCCTGCTGTTCTCGTTCCTGCATCCGCAGCACGAGGCGCGCGTCGCGCGAGATCATCGCGCGAAGAAGCGCCCGACATGAGCATCTCGCTCTCGTCGGAAGTTCTGCCGCAGATCCGCGAGTACTTCCGGCTCTCCACCACGGTCATCAACGCCTACCTGCAGCCGATCCTGGCGCGCTACATCCTCACCTCGAACGCCAGCTCGACGGCGCCGGTGTGCACACCCGCAAGAAATACATCATGCAGTCGAACGGCGGCATGGCGACCTTCGACGCGGCGGCGCGCAAGGCGGTGGCGACGGTGCTGTCGGGGCCGGCGGGCGGCGTCACGGCGGGGGTCTACCTCGCGCGCGACGACCGGGAGCCGCAATCTCATCACCTTCGACATGGGCGGCACCAGCTGCGACGTGGCGCTGATCAAGGACGGTCAGCCGTCGTCGTCGAATCGCGGCAAGATCGAGGGCCGCGATCATCGCCGTGCCGATGATGGACATCAACACGGTCAGCGCGGGCGGCGGCACCATCGCGCGCGTCGACCGCCTTGGGCCAGCTCGAGGTCGGCCCCGAATTCGGCCGGCGCGGTGCCGGGCCCGGCCTGCTACGGCCGCGGCGGCACTGAGCCGACCATCACCGACTGCAATCTCGTGCTCGGCTATCTCGGCGAGGACAATTTCCTCGGCGGCGCGCATGCGGCTCGACACCGCGCATGCGCGCGCAAGGCGATCGAGGACAAGGTCGCCCGGCCGCTCGGCATGGACGTGGCCTCCGCGGCCGAAGGCATCGTGCGCATCATCGACGTGAAGATGGAGGAGGCGATCAAGGCGATCTCCACCATGCGCGGCCACGACCTGCGCGACTTCCAGCTGCTCGCCTTCGGCGGCGCGGGCCCGCTGCATGCCGGCCGCATGGCGCGCGACCTCGGCATGGCGGGCGTGATCGTGCCGCTCTATCCCGGCGTCTATTCGGCGATCGGGCTGCTGCAGTCCGACGTGCAGCACGACTACGCCGCCTCGCGCCTCACGCTCCTGAGCGAGGTCGACTCCCGCCGAGGTGGCCGGGCGCCTCAAGACGCTCGCCGACCAGGCGCGGGCCGAGCTGCGCGACGAAGGCTTCAAGGCCTCCCAGATCGCGCTCGAATACGCCCTCGACATGCGCTACGCCGGCCAGGGCTACGAGATGACGGTGCCGCTACCGTCCGAAAAGGTGACCGCGAGGATGCTCGCAGAGATCCGCGAAACCTTCGATAATACCCACAAGGCAGATGTTCGGCCATTCCGGCGCCGGAGGAGCCGGTCGAGACCGTGTCCTACCGCGTGCGCGGCGTCGGCCGCCTGCCGGAAGTGAAGATGCCGACCTTCGCGCAGGAAGGGCATCCCGCTCAAGGCGGCCTGCGCGGAAGCGCCGCGCCCGCTTCGAGGGCGCGTTCGAGGAGTGCCCGTGTACCAGCGCGAGCGCCTCGATGTCGGCCACAGGGTCGGGCCCGGCGATCATCGAGCAGCTCGATTCACCACCGTCCTCCATCCCGGCCAGGTGGCCGAGGTGGATCGCTTCAGGAACCTCCGCATCACGGAAGGGAAGTGACCATGGCACGCAAGGCGACACGCAAGCCCGCGAACAAGTCCGCGCCGAGGAAGCTGGCGAAGAAGCCGGCGAAGGCGGCCTCCAGGGCGCGCCGGCGCGTTGGCGCCGACGGCATCGATCCGGTCACTCGAAGTGGTGAAGGCGAGCCTCGTCGGCATCGTGCAGGAGATGCAGAACTCGCTGTTCCGCACCGGCTTTTCCACCATCATCCGCGAATCCCAGGACGCCTCCTGCGCGCTGATGAACGCCGCCGGCGAGGTGGTGGCGCAGCACGTGGTGCTGCCGCTCCACATCGGCGCGTTCCCGGCCTGCACCGCCGCGGTGATCCGCGACTACGGCCGCGAGATCGCGCCGGGCGACGCCTTCCTGATCAATCACACCTATGAGGGCGGCAGCCCGCACGCGCCCGACATGGCGGTGATCACGCCGATCTTCGTCGGCAAGCGGCTGTTCGGCTTCTGCGGCTCATCGCGCACAAGAGCGATCATCGGCGGCCCGGTGCCGGGCAGCTGCTTCGCGCACGCCAAGGAGATCTTCGCCGAGGGCCTGCATCTTCCGGCCGTGCGCGTACCAGCGCGACTTCAAGACCTTGCGCGAAATGGAGCGCATCATCGCCGCCAACGCCGCACGCCGGAAATGGTGCTGGGCGACATGCGCGGCCAGATCGGCGCCGACCGGCTCGGCGAGGCGCGCCTGGCGGAACTGTTCGCGAAATTCGGCGAGAACCAGGTGCTGGCGAGCTTCGACGAGCTGATGCGGGTCGTCGGAAGGGATCATACGCGCCGCCGTCGCCAAGTGGCGCGACGGGCGCTTCGAGGCCGAGCGTTTCGTCGATGACGACGGCATCGATCTCGACAAGCCGATGCGCGTCCACGTGGTGGTGGAGAAGAAGGGCGACCGCATCTCATTTCGACTTCTCCGGCTCCGCCGACCAGACCCGCGGCCCGGCCAACATCCGCCCGCCGCTGGTCCAGGCGGCGATGGTGTACCTGCTGATCAGCCAGGTCGATCCGCACCATCACCATCAACTCGGGGCTCCTGAAGGTGGCCGAGGTCAAGCTGCGCGAGGGCAGCGTGCTCAATCCGCACTTCCCGGCGCCGGTGAACACCTACATTCCGACCGTGCACGGCGGTCACCGAGGCGGCGATCGAGGCGGTCAGCCATCTGGTGCCGGAGAAGGCGCGCGGCGACGGCTGCGGCTCGCGCTCGATCATCATCGGCGGGCGCTCGACGCGCTCGGGCAAAGGCTATGTCCAGTACGAGATCGTCGGGGGCGGCTCGGGCGCGCGGGCCATGAAGGATGGCGTGTCGGGTGGCTGCTCGCACCAGAGCAACGCGCGCATCGCGCCGGTCGAGATCATCGAGTGCGAGTTCCCAACTCGCGTGCGCCGCTTCGAGCTGATCCCCGATTCCGGCGGCGCCGGCGCGTACCGCGGCGGTCTCGGTATCCTGCGCGAATACGAGAACCTGGGCGAGGCGCGCTTTAACATCCGCTCCAACAAGCACTTCATCGCGCCCAAGGGGGTCGCCGGCGGGCTCGAGGCGCGCTGCGGGCGCGCTCACCATGCATCCAGGCGAGGCCAGGGAGAAGATCCTGCCGTCGCGCTATTCCGACTATCCGCTCGCCGACGGCGACGTGTTCCGGCTCGAGACCCCGGGCGGCGGCGGCTTCGGCGATCCGGCGTCGCGCAAGCCCGAGCGGGTCGCGGCCGACGTCAATGAAGGCTACGTGACCCCGGCCGCCGCGCGCGACGTCTATCGCGTCGCGCTTATCGAGAAGGATGGCGCCTACGCGGTGGACGAGGCCGCGACCCAGGAGCTGCGTGCGGGATAAATAGATAAGAGGGGGCAATCGGGATGATGCTGGATGGCTTCGCCAGAACCGCGTTGCGTTCCGTCGCGCTCGTTGCGCTCCTGCTGGTGACGGGATGTCCGTCGCCCGTGGGGCAGATCGGGGACGACGATTATGTGTGGAGCAGCGAGACCCTGAAGATGAATTACCAGCAGGTGTACCGGAACGTTTTGAATGGCTACCGGCACTGTATGGAAGTAGCCCCTGCGGCGAATCTCTATACCGACATAAAAAAGGGGGACATGGTTTTCTATCTGCCTGCCCTCGGCGGCGGGAACAGCAGTTGGGTTCATGGAAAGGCGTCGATCGATGCGATCGGAGACGATTCCTCGATGCTCAAGGTCGGTGTGATCAGCGCGTATGATAAAGGATGGTTCCGGGCCCAGGTATTACAGTGGGCGCATGGCGACACCAACTGCGAGCCGAATCAGAACTGAAACGCCTGAACCTGGCTATTCGGCCTGAACGTTTTTATCTGGAAGCCCGAGCCGCGCGCGCCTCAGTCAGGACGCGATAACTTCTTCGCGCCGTCGCGGATCGTCGCGCCGTAGCGGCGCAGAGCCGGTGGCGACAGGCCATCGCGCACGACGATCCAATGGTAGAGCGCCCAGGCGATGGCGACGTTGAACACGCCCGAGAACACCACGTCCGACAGCCAGTGCGCGCCCTGCATCATGCGCCCGAGCCCGATCAGCGCGCCGAGCGCGACCGCGCCTGTCATGGCCATGCGGCGCCGGCGGCCGGGCGCCATCAGCAAGGCGAAGGTGACCAGGTAAAAGCCGGCGGCGCCGTGGCCGGTGACGAACGAGCAGTTGTGGCTGCACTGGTTCGACGGAATCAGCGCCGGGCTGAACGCCTTGGTGCCGCCGAATTCGACCGTCTGGGCCGGCCGTGCCCGTCCCCAGTGCTCCTTGAGGAGGCCGTTGGTCACGAGGCCGGGTCCCAGGGCGAGCGAGAGCGCGATATAGGCGATCACCGTCCAGCGCGGGCGCCAGCGGGTCGGCACCGGAACCGGCAGCAGCCGGATCGCCACCAGTCCCGCCAGCAGCGCGAGCAGCGTGTAAACCAGCGGCTGGACGGAATGGTAGGAGAACTGCACCGGGCCCCAGTCCTTGAGGAAAAATCCCCCGGCCGGGTCGTAGAACAGCCGCGCCGCCGCCCGGTCGATACCCGGAAACAGGGTGAACAGGAGTGCCAGGGCGATGCTGAGCGCTAGGAAATGGACCGGTTTCATCATCCTGCCGGAAATGCCCGCTGGAGGGTCGCGCGCACGCGATAAGGCGCGCTGCGGCCGGGGCTGCGCCGAATGGCGAGGACCTTAGCGGTCTCCCGCCCGGCAATCAACGCGGGAGCGGGCCGGGGGCCGGCGTGTGGGTGGCGCGGGCCCCCTCCAGGAGACGGCCTCCGGGCCATCGGGCACAAAGCCCTTGGACAAGAATCCCCCGCTTCTGTAAAACCCGGACCAGTGGCCGGATCGCCCCGGGCGCGCCGTTCGCGGCCCGCGCCGGCCCGAGTTGAACAGGCTGTACCCCCTGTCGGTCCCGGCGACGCGCGCCATTTCCGATGCCGGGTACGAGAACGCTATGACCCCGACCCTTTCCGTCGTCGTGCCCGTCCGCAACGAAGCGGAAAACATCGTGCCGTTGATCGAGGAGATCCACGCGGCCCTCGACGGCCGCCACGCGTTCGAGGTGATCTACGTCAACGACGGCTCGACCGACGCGACGCCCGCGCGGCTGCACGAGGCGCGCGGCCGCTTCCCGCGCCTGCGCGTGGTCACGCACCTGGAGAGTTGCGGCCAGTCGACCGCCATCCGTACCGGCGGCGAGGCCGCGCGCGGCACCTGGATCGTGACGCTCGACGGCGATGGGCAGAACGATCCCGCCGACATCCCGGCGCTGGTCGAGATCGCGCTCGCCGATACTGGCGGGCGGCTCCACCTCGTCACCGGCATCCGGGCGAAGCGCCGCGACAGCTGGCTCAAGCGCGCCTCCTCGCGCATCGCCAACCGCATCCGCCAGTGGTTCCTGCAGGACGGCGTCACCGACACCGGCTGCGGCCTCAAGGTGATCCGGCGCGACGCGTTCCTGAAGATGCCGTACTTCGATCACATGCACCGCTACTTCCCGGCGCTGATCCTGCGCGGCGGCGGCGAGATCCGCTGCGTGCCGGTCAACCACCGCCCGCGCCTGCGCGGCACCTCCAACTACGGCCTGTGGGACCGGCTGTGGGTCGGCATCACCGATCTGTTCGGGGTGGCGTGGCTGCTGCGCCGCGCCAAGCGCCCGCGCCTCGGGCCCGAGATCTGAGCGTATGGCGCTCGCCGCGCTCAAGCCGTACCTGCGGGGCCTGGCGCTGATCGCGAGCTTCGTCGCGCTCGGCTACCTGTTCAAGGCAATCGGTCTCTACGGCCTGTTCGACGAGGCCTGGATCGACCGCGCCATCCGCGGCCATGGTGCGAGCGGCGACCTGCTGTTCCTCGCGGTCGGCGCCGGCCTCACCGCGGTCGGCTTCCCGCGCCAGGCGGTGAGCTTCCTTGGCGGCTATGCTTTCGGTTTGGCTTACGGCTCGTTCCTGTCGCTGGTGGCCGCGACCGGCGGCTGCGTCCTCGCCTTCACCTACGCCCGCCTGCTCGGCCGCTCGGCCGTGCGGCGGAGCCGCTTCTCGGCGCGCATCCGGCGCCTCGATGTGTTCCTGCACGACAACCCCCTGTCCATGACGCTGCTGCTGCGCCTGCTGCCGGTCGGCAGCAACGTCTTCGTCAATCTCGCCGCCGGGGTCTCGGGCGTGCGCCCGGTGCCGTTCATCGCGGGCAGCATGATCGGCTATGTTCCCCAGACCGTGATCTTCGCATTGCTCGGCAGCGGCATCCGTCTCGACCCGGGACTGCGCATCGGCGCCTCGGTGACGCTGTTCGTGGCCTCGGGCATGCTCGGGGTGTACCTGTTCCGGCGCTACCGCCGCAGCCGGGCGCTCGATCAGGATATCGCCGGCGCGCTGGACGGCGACGCGGCAACTCCCGAAGAGAGGGCGCCGTGATCGCCGTGCCGCCGCCCGGGCCCCGGCGCGCGGTGGTGCTGCTGTCGGGCGGGCTCGATTCCGCGACCGCGCTTGCCTGCGCGCGGCGCGACGGGTTCGAGGCCTACGCGCTGTCGTTCCGCTACGGCCAGCGTCACGCGGTCGAGCTCGACGCCGCCGCCGAGGTGGCCCGCGCGCTCGGCGCCGCGCGCCACGTGGTGCTGCCGATCGATCTCTCCGCCTTCGGCGGTTCCGCGCTGACCGCCGACATTCCCGTGCCCAAGGGCCGCGGCGAGGACGAGATGGCGGCGGGCATTCCCGTGACCTACGTGCCCGCGCGCAACACCGTGTTCCTGTCGCTCGCGCTCGCCTGGTCCGAGGTGCTGGGCGCCGGCGACATCTTCATCGGCGTGAACGCGCGCGACTATTCCGGTTATCCCGACTGCCGGCCCGACTACATCAGGGCGTTCCAGGAGATGGCCAACCTCGCCACCAAGGGCGCGGTCGAGGGCACCCTGCCGGTGCGCCTGCACGTGCCGCTGATCGACATGACCAAGGCCGACATCATCCGTCTCGGCACGTCGCTGGGCGTCGACTATGCGCTCACGCGCAGCTGCTACGATCCCGACGCCGAGGGCCGCGCCTGCGGGGCGTGCGATTCCTGCATCCTGCGCCGCAAGGGCTTCGCCGAGGCGGGCGTGCCCGATCCCACCCCGTACCAGGACCGGTGACGCCATGACCTACGCGGTCAAGGAGCTCTACGCGACGCTCCAGGGCGAGGGCGCCAACACCGGGCGTGCCGCCGTGTTCTGCCGCTTCGCCGGCTGCAACCTGTGGTCCGGGCGCGAGGCGGACCGCGCCACGGCCGTGTGCCGCTTCTGCGACACCGATTTCGTCGGCACCGACGGGCCCGGCGGCGGGCGCTTCGAGGATGCCGACGCGACTCGTCCGCGCCGCCCGCGCCCTGTGGGACGCCGAGTGCGGAGACGGCGCAACCGTTCGTGGTATGCACCGGCGGCGAGCCGCTGCTGCAGCTCGACGCCGCGCTGATCGCCGCGTTCCACGATGCCGGCTTTCAGATCGCGATCGAGACCAACGGCACCATCGAAGCGCCCGCCGGCCTCGACTGGATCTGCGTCAGCCCCAAGGCCGGCGCCGCGCTGGTGCAGAAGACCGGCAGCGAGCTCAAGCTGGTCTATCCCCAGGCGGGCGCCGCGCCCGAGGATTTCGCCGGCCTCGCCTTCGACCATTTCTTCCTGCAGCCGATGGACGGCCCGGCGCGGGACGAGAATACGCAGCGCCGCCATCGCCTATTGCCTCGCCCACCCCGGCTGGCGGCTCAGTCTCCAGACCCACAAGTACCTCGGCTTGCGCTAGAGTTATTCATGGACATCTTCAAGCGGTTCACCTTCGAGGCGGCCCACCGCCTGCCCAACCTGCCCGCGAGCCACAAGTGCGCGCGCCTGCACGGCCATTCCTTCACGGTGGAACTGCACCTGCGCGGGCCGCTCACGCCGCCCGAGGACTGGGTGATGGACTTCGCCGACGTGAAGGCGGCGTTCGCGCCGACCTTTGAGCGGCTCGACCATCACTACCTGAATGAAATCGAGGGGCTGGAGAATCCCACCAGCGAGGTGATCGCGCGCTGGATCTGGCGCCGGCTCAAGCCGGAATTGCCGGCCCTGGTCAAGGTCGTGCTGTTCGAGACCTGCACCGCCGGCTGCATCTACGCCGGCGAGGACGCGTGACGCGGCCTTAGGCCCGCGACGGTGGCGCGATCTGGTTGAGCCGGTCGAGGATGTAGAGCAGCACCGCGAAGGTTGCGTAGATGTAGAAGAGGAAGTTTACGAACGGGACCAGGGTGAGGATTACCCACAGCGCGCGGCTGCGCCCCATGCGTCCCGCCACGAACCAGGCGCCGATGGCGAACGGGATGGAAACCGCCAGCCACCACAGGATGACCGGAATAAATCCGACGGCGTGAAAGCTTTGCATCTCGTACATCGTAATCTCCCCCTTGTTGCGCCCCCTGTTAGTGCTCTTTGCCGTGAGTGTCAGCCGCGCCCGCGGTAGGGCTCCACGGCGGGCGGCGGCACGTGTACGCCGTCGGGCGGCGCGCCGGTCTGAAAGAACACGTCGATCGGGATGCCGCCGCGCGGATACCAGAAGCCCGAGACGCGCAGCCACTTGGGTGCCGTCGCCGCGATCAGGCGCTGGGCGATGGTCATGGTGGTCGATTCGTGGAACGCGCCGGTGTTGCGCCACGACGCCAGGAACAGCTTGAGCGACTTGCTCTCGACGCACAGCTTCGACGGCACGTAGTCGATCACGAAATGGGCGAAGTCGGGCTGGCCCGTGATCGGGCACAGGCAGGTGAATTCGGGACAGGTGAAGCGCACCAGGTAGTCGGCGCCGACGTTCGGGTTGGCGAAGGTCTCGAGCGTCGCGTCTTCGGGCGAGGCCGGGATCGCGGCCGGGCGGCCGAGCTGCGTCAGGGCGGGTTTTTCGGGCGTGTCGGTCATGGCGGTGATCCTAGGGCAGGGGGCGCGGGCCTGTCCACGCGCTAAAGTTGTTCGATGTCGCCGCGCGCGAGGTCGGATTCCCACTGTTTTGCGGCAGCGGCGAAGCGGTCCTCGGCGATGGCGGCGCGCAGACTCGCCATCAGGTCCTGGTAGAACTGCACGTTGTGCTGGGTCAGCAGCATGCCGGCCAGCATCTCCTCGGCCTTGAACAGGTGATGGAGATAGGCGCGCGAGAACCGCGTGCAGGCGGGGCACGCGCAGTCCGCGTCGAGCGGGCGCGAATCCAGCGCATGGCGCGCGTTGCGGAGATTGACCTCGCCGCGCCGGGTGAAGCCCTTGGCGGTGCGCCCCGAGCGCGTCGGCATGACGCAGTCGAACATGTCGACGCCGCGCGCCACCGAGCGGATCAGGTCGGACGGCGTGCCCACCCCCATCAGGTAGCGCGGGCGGTCCGCGGGCAGGTGCGGCACGGTCGCGTCCAATATCGTGAGCATGGCCTCCTGGCCCTCGCCCACGGCGAGGCCGCCGATGGCGTAGCCCTCGAAGCCGATGCCCCGGAGCGCCTTGGCCGATTCCTCGCGCAGCTCGGGGAACACGCTGCCCTGGTTGATGCCGAACAGGCCGTAGCCCGGGCGCTCGGTGAAGGCCGCGCGGCAGCGTCCGGCCCACAGCATCGAGAGCCGCATCGAGACCGCGGCCTCGTCCTCGCTCACCGGGAACGGCGTGCATTCGTCGAGCACCATGGTGACGTCGGCGTCGAGCTGGCGCTGGATCTCCATGGCGCGGGGCGGCGTGAGCTCGTGGATGGTGCCGTCGAGGTGCGAGCGGAAGGTGACGCCCGATTCGGTGATCTTGCGCAGCTCCGACAGGCTCATCACCTGGAAGCCGCCGGAGTCGGTGAGGATCGGCCCGGGCCAGTCCATGAAGCGGTGCAGCCCGCCGAGCCTTTCGATGGCTTCCGAGCCCGGGCGCAGCATCAGGTGGTAGGTGTTGGCGAGGATCATCTCCGCGCCGGTGTCGCGCACCGCGTCGGGCATCATCGCCTTGACCGTCGCGCGCGTGCCGACCGGCATGAAGGCGGGGGTCTCGACCGTGCCGTGGGCGGTGGAGAGGCGCCCGCGCCGGGCCGTGCCCGAGGTCGCGAGAAGCGTGAACGAGAACGCGGCTCCGGTCATGGCCCCGCCTTGTCGGTGACGCGCGCGCCGGGCGCGGGATGCAGCAGGCAGGCGTCGCCGTAGGAATAGAACCGGTAGCGTTCCGCCTTGGCGTGCGCGTAGGCGGCCTTCATGCGCTCGAGCCCGGCGAAGGCCGAGACCAGCATGAACAGGGTCGAGCGCGGCAGGTGGAAATTGGTGAGCAGCAGGTCGATCGCGCGGAAACGGTAGCCCGGCGTGATGAAGATGTCGGTCTCGCCCGCGAACGGATGCAGCCGGCCGGTCTCGTCGGCCGCCGTCTCCAGCAGGCGCAGCACGGTGGTGCCGATGGCGACCACGCGCCCGCCCTCGGCGCGCGCCTCGTTGATGAATTCGGCGGTGAAGGCGTCGATCTCGCCCCATTCGGCATGCATCCTGTGCTCGCGCGTGTCCTCGACCTTGACCGGCAGGAACGTGCCGGCGCCGACGTGCAGCGTGAGCGTCGCGCGCCGGACGCCCCTCGCCAGCACCCGGCGCATGAGCCCCTCGGTGAAGTGGAAGCCGGCGGTGGGTGCGGCGACCGCGCCCGGCTTCTCGGCGAAGATGGTCTGGTAGTCGGCGCGGTCCTTGGCGTCGGGGCCCGGCCGCGCGCGCGATATAGGGCGGCAGCGGCGCCGCGCCGTGGGCCTCCAGCGCCGCCAGCACGTCGGCCTCGGGCAGGGCGAAGTCGAGGATCACCTCGCCCGCCTTCGCCGCGCTCGATGACGTCGGCGGCGAAGCCGGGGGCGAAGGTGATGACGTCGCCGGTCCTGAGCTTGCGCGCGCCCTTGGCGAAGGCGTGCCAGCGCGCCGGGCTGACCGGCTTGTGGAGCGTGATCTCGACCCCGGCCTCGCCGCGCCGGCCCTTGAGCCGGGCCGGCACGACGCGGGTGTCGTTGACCACCACCACGTCGCCCGGGCGCAAGAGCTCTGGCAGGTCGGCAATGCGGTGATCGTGGAGCGCGGCGCCGGGCGCGCCCTCCTGACGGACCTCCAGCAGGCGTGCCGCCTCGCGCGGCTCCATCGGGCGCAGCGCGATCAGCTCGCGCGGCAGATCGAAGTCGAAATCGGCAACCTTCATCGCGCCGCCCGCAGGGCCTCGGGCGTGGCGGCGGTGGGCCCGGCGTCCCATTCGGCGGCGACCTCGCCGTCGGCCTCGGCGCCGCGATGGCGCGCGGCGAGGGCGGCGAAGGCGGGGGCGGGCAGCAGCCGGGCGAGCGCCCACACCGCCATGGCGCGCACCAGCGCCGAGGCATCGTCGAGCAGCGTCTCGGCCCGGGGCGCGAGCGCGGCATCGCCCGTGTTGCCGATGGCGATCAGCACGTTGCGCACGAACCGGTCGCGGCCGATGCGCTTGATCGGCGAGCCCGAGAACACGCGCCGGAACGCGGCGTCGTCGAGCGTGACGAGGTCGGCGAGCTTGGGCGCGGTCAGCTCGATGCGGGGCAGGAAGGCGTGCTCACGGGTCATCTGGGCATACTTGTTCCACGGGCACACCGCGAGGCAGTCGTCGCAGCCGTAGATGCGGTTGCCGATCGCGGTGCGGAATTCGGGCGCGATGTGGCCCTTGTGCTCGATGGTGAGATACGAGATGCAGCGCCGCGCATCAAGCTTTCCCGGCGCGGGAAAGGCATTCGTCGGGCAGGCGTCGAGGCAGGCACGGCAGGTGCCGCAGTGGTCGCGCTCGGCGTCGTCCGGCTCGATTTCCAGGGTCGTGAACACCTCGCCCAGGAACAGCCACGAGCCGTGGCGGCGCGATACCAGGTTGGTGTGCTTGCCCTGCCAGCCGAGCCCGGCGGCCTGGGCCAGCGGCTTCTCCATCACCGGCGCGGTATCGACGAACACCTTCACGTCGGCGGCATAGTCTTCGGCGATGAAGCGCGCCAGGGCCTTGAGGCGCGACTTCATCACGTCGTGGTAGTCGCGCCCGCGCGCGTAAGCCGCGATCACGCCGCGCTCGCGTCGGGCGAGCAGGGCGCGGGGGTCGCCCGGGGGCGCGTAGCTCATGGCGAGCGCGATCACGGTTTTTGCTTCCGGCCACAGCCCGGTCGGCCGGGCGCGCTCGGCCGTGCGCCGCGCCATCCAGTCCATGTCGCCGTGATGGCCGGCGCCCAGGTATTGGGCGAGCGCCGCCGAGGCGTCCGGCACGTCCCCGGCGCGCACGAAGCCCACGCCCTCGAAACCGAGCGCGAGCGCGCGTGCGCGAATCGCCTGTTTGATCCCGTCCATTGGTCCCTGGTCCGTCCCGGACCGGCCCGGGCCCCCAAGGCGCCGGCCGGTCTGCGACCTACCTTAGCTCCTCCGCCGCCCGGCCGGAACAGTTGGAATTCTAATGGTTTCCCCTTAGAATAATTCGCAAGCTAACGGTCCCCGGAGGCGGGGCGGCCGGGGCCGCAGGAATGGGAAAAACAGCCACCATGACCGATGCCAGCGAACTTGTGCCCGAGGCCCAGACGGCGATTGCCGAGGCCGCCCAAGGCAAGGACGTCGAGTTCCATTCCGAGACCTCCGTCGGCTACCTCCTGCGCGATACCTACCGTGCCTTCACCAAGGTGCTCCAGGCGCGCATCTCGGCCCATGGCGTCACCATCGGCCAGTGGTATTTCCTGCGCGTGCTGTGGGACGAGGACGGCCTCACCCAGCGCGAGCTCAGCCAGCGCGTCGGCATGATGGAGCCGACCACCGTGACCGCGCTCAACGGCATGGAGAAGCGCGGCTACGTCAAGCGCGTGCGCAACACCGACGACAAGCGCAAGGTCAACATCTTCCTCACCACCAAGGGCCGGGCGCTGCGCAACGTGCTGCTGCCCCATGCCATCGACGTCAACATCCGCGCCACCGCCGGCGTCTCCGCCGAGGACGTCGAGACCGTGCGCCGCACCCTTCATGCCATGAAACGCAACCTCGGGGGGCTCGCGCCGTAACGGCGCACGCAGTCCCCTCCGTATATCAACAGGGAGAGTAACGATGGCCACCGCTTCCGCGGGTTCCAACCTCGACGCCTCGATCACGGGACTGAAGTTCCAGCTCGCCGCCCTCACGCGCCTGCTGCACAAGGAAGGCATCCTGACCTATTCCGGCCATGCCAGCGTGCGCGTGCCGGGCCGCGACGCCTTCATGATCCAGTCGATTAACGACAGCCGCGCCGGCCTCACGCCGGAAGGCCTCGTGATCTGCGACCTCGACTGCAAGGTGATCGAGGGTCCGGCGGGCTACCGGCCGCCGCTCGAGACCTTCATCCATTCGGAAGTGCTGCGCGCGCGCCCCGACATCGACTGCGTCGTGCACACCCATTCCGACCTCGCCGCCATGTTCACCATGCTCGACGGGATCGAGCTCGCCCTGATGAAGAGCCACGCCCAGCGCTGGGCCTCGGGCATCCCGACCCATCCCGATCCGACCCATATCAAGGGCCCGAAGCAGGGCAGGGAGCTGGCCGCGACCCTCGGCCAGCACAACGGCGCCCTGATGCGCGCCCACGGGGGCGTGCTGGTGGCGGAATCGCTGCCCGCGCTGCTGGTGGACGCGGTCCACTTCGAGGAGAACGCCAAGGCCCACTATCAGGCCGCCACGGTCGGCAAGATCAAGCCGCTGACGCGTGAAGAGCTCGACCTCATCGGCACCGTCAACAACAACCGCGAGCAGCACTGCTACAAGCTGTGGAGCCATTACGTCGGCATGGGCCTCGATGACGGCACCCTGCCGCGCGACTGGAACGACCAGCTATGGGGCTCGGTCGATCCCAACGCCCAGCCGTGAGCCCCACGGGAGGAACACGATGACCATGGAAGTTCGGCCGCTGTCGGGCGCGCTCGGCGTCGAAGTGACGGGGATCGACCTCAACGCGCCGCTTGCCGCCGGTGACGCCGATCGCCTGCGCCAGGCCTTCAACGAAGGGCTGGTGCTGGTGGTGCGCGACCAGGCCGACCTCGCCCCCGAGGCCCAGGTGCGCTTCTGCGAGCTGTTCGGGCCCTTGGGCCGGCGCTCGCGCCCGGCCGAGACCCGCCACGAGCCCGCCGCCGCGCCGGCCGAGGTGATGTTCGTCTCGAACCGTCGGGAGAACAGCAAGTTCATCGGCTCGCTGCCCGAGGGCGAGATGATGTTCCACATCGACCAGTGCTATACCGAGCGCCCGGCCCGGGCCACCTGCCTCTACGCCATCGCCGTGCCGCGGGAAGGCGGCGACACGCTGTTCGGCAACCTGTGTGCGGCCTATGACGCGCTGCCGCCCGACCTCAGGGTGATCGTGGACAGTCACAGGGCGCTCAACGTGTTCACCTACGACGCCACGCTGCGCGACCAGGTCGCCGGCGCCGCCGCGCGGCGCGAATGCGTCCAGCCCATGCGCGTGCGCCATCCCGAGACCGGGCGCGCGGCACTCTACGTCAACCGGCTGATGACCTTCCATATCGAGGGCCTGCCCGAGGACGAGAGCCGGGCCGTGCTGGAGCGCTTGTTCGACCACGAGGAGCGCCCCGAGTTCGTCTACCGCCACCACTGGCGCCAGGGCGACCTCTTGATCTGGGACAACCGCTGCACCGTGCACGCGCGCACCGACTTCGATCCGGCCGAGGAGCGCCACCTCCGGCGCTTCACGGTCGAGGGCGGCCCGGTCGCCGCCTGACCGCCCCCGCGTTTCTTCATCTTTCTATATTTTGCTCATACAGGGAGACACCAGAACATGGCCACCATTTCGCCGACCCGCGCCAGCCTCGACCTCACCGACCGCGTCGTCATCGTCACCGGCGGCGCCACCGGCATCGGCAAAATCTACTCGACGCGGCTCGCCGAGGCGGGGGCCAAGGTGGTGATCGCCGACATCGTCGACGAAGCCAACCACAAACTCGCCAGGGAACTCACCGACCAGGGGCTGCAGGCGCTCGCCAGGACCACCGACGTCGCCAACCAGAAGATGACCGAGGAACTCGCCAAGGCGACCGTGGACAAATGGGGCCGCATCGACGGGCTGGTCAACAACGCCTCGCTGATGGCGGTGCTCGGGCGCAAGCCGTGGACCGAGATTCCGGCCGACGAATGGGACCGCGTCATGCAGGTCAACACCAAGGGCCCGTTCCTGTGCGCGCTTGCGGTCTATCCCTACATGAAGAAGCAGGGCGGCGGGAAGATCGTCAACATCGCGTCGTCACGCGTGTGGGAAGGCGGCAAGTGGCGCCTGCACTACTCGGCCTCCAAGGGCGCGGTGCTGGTGTTCACGCGCGCGCTCGCGCGCGAGATCGGCGAGGACAACATCTGCGTCAACTCGATCTCGCCGGGCTTCACGCTGTCGGAGACCCAGGTGGCGACCTCGAGCAACCAGCACATGGCGCAGCGCCAGGAATCGGACAAGTGCTTCAACCGCGACCAGATTCCCGACGACCTCGTCGGCGCGCTGATGTTCCTGCTGTCGGACGCGTCCAACTACATCACCGGCCAGTGCATCAACGTGGACGGCGGCCGCTCCATGCACTAAGGGGCGCCTCTGACCGCGAGGCCCACTAAAATCGTCATGCGCGGACTTGATCCGCGCATCCACGTGTTTTTGTTTCTTCGGCCTGTAAAACTCGTGGATGGCCCGAACAAGTCGGGCCATGACGGTGGTGTTTAAGGGCGCGTCATGCCCCTCCCCCGACTTGATCGGGGGATCGTCCGGGGCATCCAGGGGCCGGAAAGAAACAGGGACCGTCCCGAAGATTCCACTTGTTCTTCTTTTGTTCTACTGATATAAAGGCGGGGTCGTATTCGATTGCCGACCTGTCCGGATGCTAGCGCCGGAAAAGTCGGCCAAGGGTCCGGCCCGGTGGCCTCCTCGTTGAGGCTATCGGCATCGGAGAGTGCGCGGGCGCTTCCCAGTCGGGCTGCGATGCATTTCCTCTCTGGTCGACCTCGGGGACACCGTCGTGCCCCCACGCGTACCCCGCGTCGCAGCAAGGCGGGGGGAAGGTAGAAAGAGCCCGGACGACATGCTGCATGTATCAAGCAGCCCTCCTCCGACCGCCCCTTCCTCCCGGGGATTCCAGGCGTCAGGCTAAATGCCGGCCGAGGCCCGCGCACGTCCGCCCCAAGGACGCGCGCAAATGCACTCTCATGTCCGTAGCCGAAGCGGGAACGGCCCGCCGATTGACGCCGGGCGGCGGGATTTCCTATAATCCCAATCCTTAGAAACCTTATGTTTTTGGGCGGCGCCCTCAGCGGGCCGCCGGGACCGCGCCATGACCATCCAGCTTGCCGATTTCCCCGAAACCACCCTCGATCCGGGCGTGCCCGAAACCTACAAGGGCGTCCAGATACTGCGCCACGCGCCCCACGGATCGGAGATCCTCAACGTCGACCTGGCCCAGCCGACCGCCGACGGCACGTTCCGGGCGGTCATGGACATCTGGCACCGCGACCACGTGATCTGCTTCCGCAACCAGGACCTGAGCGCCGAGGACCAGCTCCGCTTCGGGCGGCGCGTGGGCGAGCTCGCCATCATCCACACCAAGCAGTTCTCGGGCGAGGACCCGTCCATCATGTACATCTCCAACGTCAAGGAGAACGGCGAGTTCGTTCACGCGCTGCCGGTCGGCGAGATGATGTTTCACATCGACCAGTGCTACCAGCCGCGCCCGGCCAAGGCGACCATCCTCTATTCCATGAAGATCCCGAAGACCGGCGGCAACACGCTGTTCTGCGATCTCGAGCGCGCCTACGACACGCTCGACGAGGCCACCAGGAAGCGTCTCGAGGGGCTGAAGGCGCTGCACATCTACGACTACGACGCGGGCGCCACCCATACCGCCGCCACGGTCGCCGAGGACGCGCCGCGCTACGCCCATCCGCTGGTGCGCACCCATCCCGTGACCGGGCGCAAGTGCCTGTTCGTCAACCGGCTGATGACCTACGAGATCGTCGGCCTGCCCAGGGCCGAGAGCGACGCGCTGCTGGCGCGCCTGTTCGACCACATGGAGAATCCCGAGTTCGTCTACGAGCACCGCTGGCGGCTCGGCGACCTGCTGATGTGGGACAACCGCTGCACCGCCCATGCCCGGCGCGACTTCGATCCGACCCAGGACCGGCTGATGCGCCGCCTCACGGTGCTGGGCGAGGTGCCTGCCTGAACGGCGGGCGAACCCCGTCGGCCGCCGTCAAATGAGGCCGATGATATCGGCGATCAGCAGCACCAGCACGACGATCAGCGCGATGGCCAGCACGCCCTGGCCGGCCGGCATGGTGTCGAGCTTGCCCGATATCTGCGAGATTTCCTGATCCGACAGGCTGGCGACGCGCGCCTGCGCCTCCGCCGGCGAGATGCCGAGTTTCTCCATCTGGCGCTTGACGTCGTCGCGCGCCATGAAGGCGGCGACGCGTGCCCGCGCGTGCGCGCCGTCCTGCTGGGCGACGATGGTGCCGGTGTCCACCAGCGCGGCGTGCGCGACGGGGATCGGGGCGGTCGTGGCCATCAGGGCGGCGGCGCTGAGGCAGCACAGCGGCTTGCGGACGAAGCGCAGGGCGTTCATGGCGAATCTCCTCGGTTCGGCGAATACCGAACCAACGCTCCCGCGCGGCGATGGGTTCCGCTGCGCAGCCTGATTTAGGGTTTTGGCGGTGTGGCGGCGCGGTTCGCCGCCGTCTGCCGCCGGCGGAACGGTAACGGCCGGCGCCGCCTGACCCGTCCGATCCAGCCCTTGCGCCGGAACCAGACCAGCAGTCCCGCCGCGGTCGCCGCCATCAGCGCGAGCGCGAACGGATAGCCGTAGCGCCACCCCAGCTCGGGCATGTTCCACGGCGAGGCGCGGTCGAAATTCATGCCGTAGACCCCGGCGATGAAGCCGAGCGGCAGGAAAATGGTGCCGATCAGGGTCAGCACCTTCATGATCTCGTTGAGCCGGTTCGACAGGCTGGAGAGGTAGATGTCGAACAGGCTGGCCGCCACCTCGCGCTGCATCTCCAGCATGTCCATGAGCTGGACCGTGTGATCGTAGCAGTCGCGCAGGTAGGTGCGCGTGTCGGGCCTGATCAGGGTCTCGCAGCGCATCAGGTTGTTGACCATCTCGCGGCTCGCCCAGACGATGCGCCGGAGGCTGAACAGCTCGCGCCTGATCCGGTGCAGGTCGCGCACGATCCCGGGGTCGGGACGGCGCAGCACCACCTCGGTCAGGGTATCGAGCATGTCATCGTATATTTCGAGGGTGGGGAACAGCTGGTCGATGCTGGCATCGAGCAGGGCATAGGCGAGGTAGTCGGCGCCGAGCGTGCGGATGGTGCCGCGCCCGTGGCGCAGGCGCTCGCGCACCGGGTTGAAGGCGTCGCCGGGGCGCTCCTGAAAGGTGATCACGCTGTTCTCGCCGAGGAACATGGACACCTGTTCGGAGGCATCCTCGGCATCCGGATCGACCATGCGGAACACGATGAACAGGTGGTGGGCGTATTCTTCCACCTTGGGGCGCTGGTGGACGTGGACCACGTCCTCGAGGGCGAGCCGGTGCAGGGTGAACATCTCGCCCAGCCGCGCGACCACCCCGGTATCGCCGAGCCCGACAACGTCGATCCAGGTGACGCCGTCCTTGCGGATGCGCGAGGTCAGTGCCTCGACGCCGACCACGTCCTCCTCCTTGAAGTGGTCGTTGTCGTAGGTGATCACGTGGATGCGCGGCTTGAGCGCGCCGGGGTCCGCCACCAGCGTGCCGGGCGCGGCGCCCGGCTGGGTGCGGCGTTCCGGGCGGAACTCGTGGGCGAACCCGTCGCTATTGGCGCGGTTGTCGCGGTCGGCGTCGTTCATGGCCATACCTTAAAGCAAAGACTCAGGCGAGGCAGCGGGCGAGAATCCCCTCGGCCTCGGCCACCGTCGCCGTCTGGCTGTTGGCGGCGGTGATCACGGTATCGTCGTCGATGCGCTCGGGTGCCGGGCCCTCGTCGGTGGTGCGCGTCACCGCCATTTCGGCGAGGGTGCGCAGCCTGCCTGCGTTCACATGGTCGCCGGCGAAGCGGGCGTCGAAACCTATGTCGGCGTAAAGGCTCTCGATCGCTTCGACGATGCGGCCCGCGAGCGCATCCGCGCTGCCGGCATCGTCGAGGCCGAAGGCCTGGGCCAGCGCCGGCAGCTTGGCGGGGAACACGGTGGCGCCGCAGAACGCGACCACGCGCGGCATCAGGGTGCCGACGCCGTGGCCGTGGTTGACATGGAACGTCTCCTCGACCGGGCGCGACAGGCGGTGGGCAAGGCCGAGCTTGGCCGCGCCGCAGGCGAGGTTGGCGACGGTCGAGCCGAGCAGGTGGTCGGCGCGGGCCGTCTCGAGCCCATCGTTGATGGAGGCGCGCACCGAGTTCGCCAGCGTGCGCACGGCCCCGAGGGCGAGGGCGTCGGTGAGCGGCGTGGCGAGATGGCTGAGCACCGCCTCGACCGCGTGGGTGAGCGCGTCGGCCGCCGAGATGCCGTTGAGCCTGCGCGGGATGTTCTCCAGCACCACCGGGTCGAGGATCGCCGTGCGGGCGAAGGTGAGCGGGCTGAAGAAGGTGAATTTGCCGCCGTTGATGTCGTCGCGCACGATGGTGCTGGGCGAGACCTCGGTGCCGGAGCCCGCGGTGGTCGGCACCAGCACGCACGGGATGGCGCGGGCCTTGATGTTGGCGCTTTTCTCCAGCGGCCGGATCTCGGCGCCGTTGGATACCAGCGTGGCGATGCCCTTGGCGGTGCACATGATCGAGCCGCCGCCGACCCCGAGCACGCCGTCGAAGCCCTCGGCCCTGACCCGCTCCGCCTCGGCCTGGATGTGGCTCGCGCGCGCGTCCACCTGGCAGCCGTCGAACATGCTGGCGGTCATGCCGGCGTCCTCGAGCGCCGCGAGGGTCGTCGAGAAGAACGGCTGGCCGGTGATGATGGTATCGGTGACGACGAGCGGCTTCGCGATGCCTGCCGCGCGCAGCTCCGCCACCAGGCGGCCAAGCGCGCCGGCGCCGTGGACTAGCCTGACCGGGTTGAAGTAGCTCGCCGTCACGGCGTCATGCCTTGAGCGCGCCGTACTTGCCGCGGAAGTAGAGCAGCGGCGCCTTGTCCTCGGTGCGGCTCGAGACCGCCTCGCCGATGACGACCACGTGGTCGCCCGCCTCCACAGCCTGGGATACCCGGAACTCAGCCGCCGCCAGCGCGCCCGAGATCAGCGGCACGCCGAGCAGGCCGGTTTCGGTCGTCACGGTGGCGAACTTGTCCTCGCCCTTGGAGGCGAAGGTGTTGGAGATCTTGTCCTGGTCGAGGGCGAGGATGTTGAGCGCGAACACGCCGCTCTCCCGGAGCGGTGCCAGCGTCGCCGAGCCCTTGTCGACGCAGGCGAGGAACAGCGGCGGGTCGAGGCATACACAGCTCACGGCATTCATGGTGAGCCCGTAGACCTTGCCCGCCTTGTCGCGGGTCGTGAGCACCGTGACGCCGGTCGCGAAATGGCCGGCGAAGGTGCGCAGGACGAGGGAATCGACGGGCTTGACGTCGGCTGGATCGGTGTTGCTCACGCGTCCTCCTTCAGGAACGAGATGACCACGCGGTTGAATTCGTCCGCGCATTCGATATTGGGCATATGGGCGCCGTGCTCGAACACGTGGAGCCGGGCGCCGGGAATTTCGGCGGCGAGCTCCGGCGCGTAGCCGGGCAGGCGCAGGGGGTCGAGCGCGCCGGCCATGACCAGGCACGGCACCTTGATCCGGGCGTAGTCGAGCGCCTCGCGCTCGGACGGCCCGCCCTTGCCGCGGAACGGCGCCTTGAAGCGGGCGGCGGCGGTCGCCTCCCAGGCGCCGGGCAGGGTGGCGAGCTCCTGGCGGTGCCTGATGTAGGCGTCGTCCCTGGCCCATTTGGGATCGACGAACATGGTCTCGACGATGCGCCGCATGTGGTCTTCGGTGCCGTCGTAGCTGTTGAGCACGTCGCGCGCGTCGTTGGCCGGCGCGAATCCGCCGCCCGAGCAGGTCGCCACCTTGCGGATCGGCCAGTCCGGCGTCTCGCGCGCCGCCACGGTCAGCGACAGGCCGCCCGACATGGACGAGCCGATCACGTAGGCGTCCGAAACCTCCTTGACCTCGAGGAAGCGCCTGATGTGCCAGATGCGCTTGTTGAACTGGCCGCAGAAGTCGAACAGCTTGTCGGTGCGCCCGAAGCCGAGATGGTCCGGGGCCAGCACGTGGAAATGCTCGGCGAGGGCGTCGAGGTTGTGCTCCCAGGAGATCTCGGCGGCACCGCCGAACTCGGCGGAATGGAGCAGCAGCACGCTGGGCGCGCCGGTGCGCCTGCCCGCCTCGAAATAGTGAGTGTTGACGCCGTCGACGTCGATGTACTGGCCTTTGGTCTTCATGCGCTTCTGGCGGCTCGCTGTTCTTTTTGGGGGAAACGGGAAAGATGCGCGATGCGGGGGTAGACCTCGCGCGCGAACAGGGTCATGGAGCGGATGGTGTCGGCATGGCTCAGGAACCCCGCCTGCAGCATGCACAGCAGGTGCGCGAAGCCGCCGACGCGCTCGTGGAATCGTTCGACCTGGGCGACCACCCGGTCGGGCGTGCCGGCCATGACGACACCGGCCTCGATCAGGAAGTCGAGGCCCTCGCGCCGGATCGCGGCGGTACGGCCGGCGAACTCGCCCTTGAGGGCGCGCACGTTCATGGCGACCGAGACGTAGCCCGGCGGGTTGCGGAACTGGGGCGAGACCTTGGAATGGACGAACCACATCAGCTGCTCGGCGCCGGCGCGGGCCTCGGCCTCGCTGTCGCCGACGAACACCAGCGGCATGAAGCCGAGGCGCGCGTTGGCGGCGGCGGGGCCGTCGGCGCAGCCCGAGCGGTACATGTCGAACAGCGCCCGCACGCGGTCGTGGGGCTGGAGGAAGGAGGCGAAGTTGAGGCCCTTGCGGGCGATGTCGGCGACCTGGGGCGTGACCGTGGAGCCCGTGGTCCAGACCGGCGGGTGGGGCTGCTGCCACGGGCGCGGCCAGATGTTGACCTGGCGCTTGTGCCAGTGCTTGCCCTCGAAGTTGAACGGGCCGTCGTGGCTGGTCCAGGCGCGCAGGATCAGCTCGATCCCTTCCCACAGCCGCTCGCCGGTCTCGGTCGGGTTGGTGTTGGCGCAGAAGATCTCATAGGGCACGCCGCGCACGAAGCCGCAGTCGAGGCGCCCGCGCGAGATCACGTCGACCATCGCCATCTCCTCGGCGATGCGCACCGGGTCGGCGCGGTTGGCGACGGGATTGCCGAGCACCAGGATGCGGCCGCGCCTGGTGACGCGCGCGAGGATGGCGGCCATCAGCGGCACGGCGGCGTCCAGGCAGGTCGGCGTCTGGTGATGCTCATTGAGCATCAGGTCGAGACCGAGTTCGTCGGCGGCGACGTATTCGTCGAGGTAGCGGGCATAAAGCCCGGCGCCGGTCTCGGGGTCGAAGTGCCGGCTGGGCAGGCTCACCCGGTCGGACGGGTAGTCTTCACGGGGCGGCAGATGCGGGTACGGCATCTCCGTGAAGTGGTAGGCCCTCATGCCGGCGCTCCGCCTGCCCGTATTTCCGGAAGGGGGCGGCGGCCGCTATTCAGCGGCCGCACCCTTCATCGTCGGACGGAAGGCGAACTCCTCCTTGACGCGCGGGTACACTTCCCGGGCGAACAGGGTCATGCTCTTGACCACCTCGTCGTGGGTGACGAAGCCCGCCTGCTGCATCATCAGGAGCTGGCCGAAGCCGCCGACCCGGCCGTAGAAGCGCTTGATCTGCTCGAACACCTGGTCGGGCGTGCCGTACATCAGCACGCCCTGCTCCTTGAGGTAGTCGAGGCCCTGCGTGCGCACCGCGTCGGTACGGCCGGTATACTTGCCCTTGAGCGCCTGGACGTTGAACGCCACTGGCACATAGCCCGGCGGGTTGCGGAACTGGGGCGCGGTCTTGGCGTGCAGGTACCACGACAGCTTCTGCGCGAGCCGCTCGCGCCTCGGCCTCGGTCTCGCCGGTTGCCACCAGCGGCATGTAGGCGATGTGGCGGCGTACCTCCTCGGGATCCTTGTAGATGGTCGCCGCGCGGTAGGCGTCGAACATCTCCTTCACCTTCTCGTGGGGCTGCAGGAACATCGCGAAGGTGAAGCCGCGCCGCGCCACCTCGCATGATGTTCTGCTTGTCCGACGAGCCGGTGATCCAGACCGGCGGGTGGGGCTGCTGGTAGGGGCGCGGCCAGATGTTGACCTGGCGCTTGTGCCAGAACTTGCCCTCGAAGTTGAACGGCCCGTCATGGGTGGTCCAGGCCTTGACGCAGAGGTCGATGCCCTCCCACAGGCGCTCCAGAGTTGGGTCGGGTTGGTGTTGGCGGCGAAGATCTCGTAGGGCACGCCGCGCACGAAGCCGGAATCGAGCCGGCCGCGCGAGATCACGTCGATCATCGCCATTTCCTCGGCGACGCGCACCGGGTCGGCGCGGTTGGCCATCGGGTTGCCGAGGATGCAGATGCGCGCCCGCTTGGTCTGGCGCGCGAGGATCGCGGCCGACAGCGGCGCCGCGACGTCGGTGCAGGTGGCGGTCTGGTGATGCTCGTTGAGCATGATGTTGAGGCCGAGCTCGTCGGCGAGCACGTGCTCGTCGAGGTAGCGCTGGTAGAGGTCCGCGCCGACCTTGGGATCGTAGTACTTGCTGGGAATGCTCACCCGGACCGAATTGATGGTGTCGAGGTCGGGGAGGTGGGGATAGGGCATCTCGGTGAAGTGCCAGCAGCGCATGTTCGTGTCTCCCTCTGACGGTCTCTATTATTTACGCTTCCGGGCCGGGGCCTTGCGCGCCCGCTTCTTCGCGGGTTTGCGCGCCGGCGCCTTGGCCTTGCCGCGTGCAGACTTGCGGGCGGGGGCCTTCTTGGCCTTGCGCGCCGTTTTGGCTTTCTTGGCCTTCTTCGCCGCCTTGCCTTTCTTGGCCTTCTTGGCGGCCTTGCCCTTGCCGGCGCCGACGAACGCCGCGACCGCCTTCAGGAAGGCGTCGGGCTGCTCGATCTGCGGGAAGTGGCCGGCCTTGGCGATGGCCGTGAAACGCGCGCCCGGAATCTCCCTGGCGAAGGCCTTGCCGTAGGCGGTGGTGACGATGCCGTCCTTGTCGCCCCATACCACCAGCGTCGGCACGTCGATGCGGTGCAGGCGGCGCTTGAGCTTGGGGTTGTGCATGTAGGGCTGCCAGCAGAAGCGCGCGTAGCTTTCCTTGTTGCGCGCGATCACGGCGAGCTTGCTTTCGGGCATGACCGTGTAGTCGATCTTGCCCTTCTCGACGTCGGCGTATTTGAGCGCCAGTACCTTGTCGGGATGCAGGTACCAGATGTCCTGGATATCGCGGTCGAACGCCCCGCCGATCTTGATGCCGAACGGGTCGACCAGCACCAGGCGCGACATGTTGCGCGTGTTCTTGATCGCGATCTCGGCGGCGACCCAGCCGCCGAGGCCGAAGCCCATGACGGTCGCGCCCGAGACCTTCAGCTTGTCGAGTACGTCGAGGCAGATGTAGGCGCAGTCGTCGATGGTCTCGATCCAGTCGGGACGCTCGGAGGCGCCGAAACCGGGCAGCGAAATGGTGATCACCTCGAACGACTTGGCCAGGGTCTCCAGGATCGGGCTTTCCAGCGTCAGCGCCTCCTCGTCGTAGAACACGACGAGCGGCGCGCCCCTGCCGCGGCGTTGGACCTCGATGTTCATGCCGAAGGCTTTGACGCGTCCGGATTTGACAGCCATGGGTTTCTGTTCTCCCGTTATTTTTACGTCGTTAGTATTCTAAGCAATCTACCGCGCCGGTTGCGGCGGTACAAGCGGGGCCGCCGCGTCGCGGCGGCGAAAAGGTAAGGTCCGGCCGGGAACTCAGCCGGGGATCGGCTGCTGGGCGACGAGGTTGATGCCGTAGCCGTTGAGCCCGACGATCGTTCGTTTCGTGTTGGTCAGCAGGATCATGTTCTGGACCCCCAGCTCCAGCAGGATCTGGGCGCCGATGCCGTACTGGCGCAGCTCGGAAATGGGCTTCGTGAGCGGCTTGCCCTCGCGCTCCTGGACGAAGCGCGACACCGCGGTCGGTGTCGGCTCGCGGATCACCACGACGACGCCCCGGCCCTTCTCGGCGATCATGCGCATGGCCGCCTGCAGCTCGGTCGCGCGGTCGCGCGATTCGCCGGCGGCGAACTGGGTCTGGCTCGCGTCGCCGAGCACGTCGGCGAGCAGGTTGAGCGCGTGCATGCGCACCATCACCGGCTCAGGCCCCGAGACGTCGCCGACGGTAAGCGCCACATGCTCGGCGTAGTCGATCTTGTTGGCGAACACGTGGAGCTGGAACCTGCCGCCGAAGCGGCTGTCGATGGTGGTCTCGGCGACTTTCTCGATGATCTTCTCGGTGCGGCGGCGGAATGCGATCAGGTCGGAGATCGACGCGACCTTGAGCCCGTGGGTCTTGGCGAACTTCAGCAGGTCCGGCAGGCGCGCCATGGTGCCGTCGTCGTTCATGATCTCGCAGATCACGCCCGACGGATTGAGGCCGGCGAGGCGCGCGACGTCGACCGCCGCCTCGGTATGGCCGGCGCGCACCAGCACGCCGCCGTGCTGGGCGATCAGCGGGAACACGTGGCCGGGCGTCACGATGTCGGTGCGGCCGCGGTTGGGATTGATGGCGACGGCGATGGTCTCGGCGCGGTCGGCGGCGGAGATGCCGGTGGTCACGCCCTCGCGCGCCTCGATCGAGACCGTGAAGGCGGTCTGGTGGCGCGACTGGTTCTTGGCCGCCATGAGCTCGAGGCCGAGCTCGTCGGCGCGTTCCGGCGTCAGCGACAGGCAGATCAGGCCGCGGCCGTACTTAGCCATGAAGTTCACGGCCTCGGGGCTGGCCTTTTCGGCCGGAATGACGAGATCGCCCTCGTTTTCGCGGTCCTCGTCGTCGACCAGGATGAACATGCGCCCGTTGCGGGCGTCCTCGATCACCTCCGAGATGGGCGAAAGCTCTGATTGGGCCACGGTTGCTCCCTTTGATTGTCCGCGCCGGGCCTCCCCCTTTTCGCGGCACGGCAAGGTATCCCGGTCACGGGCGTCGATCAAGGCCCGCCGGGCCCGGAACGGGGGCTTGGCGCGTCTCCGGGCGATGGCTAGACTGGCTTTCCCCCTGCCGCCGGAGTCGCCCCATGTCCTTCAGCCTGACACCGCTTTCGCCCGTGCTCGGCGCCCGTATCGAGGGCCTCGACCTGCGTGCCGGCCTCGATGCGGAAACGCTTTCCGCCGTACGCGACGCGTTCGCGCGCCATCAGGTGCTGTGCTTCGCCGGCCAGAAGATCTCGGCGGACGACCAGATCGGTTTCTGCGGCCTGTTCGGACGGGCCAATTCCGACTACAAGAAGCCCGCCGACGGCTCCGCCACCTCGGATTACAGCAAGGGCGTCATGCTGGTCTCCAACGTGCGCAAGAACGGCAAGGCGATCGGCAACCTGCCCGACGGCGAGATGCAGTTCCACTCCGACGGCTGCCACCGCCCCAGCCCCTACCTCGCGACCACGCTGTATGCGATCCGCATTCCCTCGCGCGGCGGTGACACCATGTTCGCCGATCTCTACGCTGCCTACGATTCCCTTCCCGGCGAGGTCAAGGAACGTATCGAGGGGCGCACCGTCCGCAACGTCTACCTGCTCGATGCCACCTCCGCCGACGCGTTCGACGCCAACGATCCTGAGCTGCCGGCGGCGAGTCACCCGCTGGTGCGTGTCCATCCCGAGACCGGCCGCAAGGCGCTCTACGTCAACCGGCTGATGTCGCGCTGGATCGAGGGCATGGACCGCGCCGAGAGCGACGCGCTGTTGCCGCGCCTGATCGAAGCCACGGAGCGGCCGGAGCTCATCTACAGCCACCACTGGACCCCGGGCGACTTCCTGATGTGGGACAACCGCTGCGTCAATCACGCCCGCACCGACTTCCCGCGCGAGGAAATACGCCTCCTGCGCCGCTACACCATCTCCGCCGCCGCGTGAACGAGAAAGGGGCGCCCCGAAGGGCGCCCCGTCGCGGTTTTCCGGCGTTTTGCGGTCAGTTCTTGGCCGCGAGCACCGACTTGTACTTGGAGAAGTAGTCGATCAGGCCGTTGAGCCGCTTGGTCGACGCCTCGGAATCGAGCGGGTCGAGCGAGTGGCGGGTCTTGGTGCTCCACTGGGTGAGCTCCTTGCTCGCCATCGCCTTCAGGAGCGCGGTTTCGAGCACCTTGGCGATAGCCGGCGGCGTTCCCGGCGTGGTGCCGACGTAGCGACCGGTGGCGAGCGCCGTCAGTTCCGGATGACCGACTTCCGCGGCGGTCGGCGCGCCCTTCCACGGGCTCTTGTCGTCGAGCACCAGCGCCGCCTTGAGGTCGCCGCTCTTGGCGTACTTGGCGAACGAGCTGACCGCGAACAGCGAGAGCTGGGTATCGCCGCGGATCACCGACAGCGAGATCTTGGCCGAGCCCTTGTAGCCGGTCAGGAACTTGACGTGCATGCCGAGGGCGCTGGCCATGATCTTGCCGGCGACGTAGGAGGTCGAGCTCGGGCTGGTGACGGCGTATTTCAGCTCTTTCGCCTTCTGGAGGTCGGCAAGCGAGCTGTACTTCCCCTTGGTGGGGACGGCCAGCACATAGGGTTCGCGGGCGAGACGCGCCAGCCACACGTACTTCTGGATGTCGTAACTGGTCTTCTTGCCGAGGATCCTGTCGAGCAGCATGCCGGGAATGTTGAATATCTCGATCTGGTAGCCGTCGGGCTTGGCGCGATAGAGCACCGCCGCCGCCTTGCGTCCGCCGGCGCCGTCGATGTTGCGCGGGATCACGTTCACCTTGTTGGGAAGGTACTTCTCCATGACCGGGGCGATGCGGCGCACGTAGATATCGAATCCGCCGCCGGGGCCGTAGGGGATGATGAAGGTGATGTTCTTGTCGGGGAAGCCGGCGGCGTTCGCCGTGCTGCCGAGAGAAACGGCGATCGTCGCGACCGCAGCCGCGACCAGGCCGAAGGATTTTTTCATGCTTTTGTTCTCCCTGTTCGGGCAGGTTCCCGGCGATTGTCCGCTTCTGGGAACAGGTGGGGATCGGGCGTTTTTTCCGACCGACAGCCTAGTTTTCGCATTATGGAAATTCAAGCAGAAGCGTTACGGAAAATGCTGATTATTATGGAAAATATTAATTCGGCAGGGACAAAAAGGCCCGGCAACCGGATACAGGCGACGGTTCAGCGGCATGCGGAAGGCGCCGACCGCTACCCCTCGATCATGTCCAGGGCCCATTCCACCAGGACACCGCGATAGAGCTCGTATTCGAGCGCCACCTCGAACAGGAGCCAGATGAAGGCGAAGGTGAATATGCCGCCGTAGAGCGAGCGCAGGATGGGCTTCCGGCCCCACAGCCACATCCACAGGAACACGAACACGGGCGAGGCGATCAGGAAGCCCACCAGATAGATCAGCACGACGCCTGCGCCCATGGCGACGAAGCAGGCGATCTCGCGCCGCACGCTCAACCCTTTGCTCGGCGCCGTAGGCGCGGCGGAGCCGAATAGGACATTGATCCCGTGCCCGAGGCGCGTCTCGGTGACGCTCACGATGTCGAGCACCGACAGCACAACGCCGGCCCAGCCCACCAGCAGCGGGAAGGTGCGCACCTTGCCGTGATAGCCGTAGGTTTCGTGCAGGAAGAAGATCAGGAACGCCATCACCCCGAAGGCGAAATAGAGCGAGCGCAGGCGCTCCGCCGGCACCAGCGGGCGCAGCGCGTAGAGCGCCGCTGCCCAGCCGATCGCCGCCGGAATCGCCATCATGTCGGGGGACAGCTTCTGGTAGCCCATCACCACGAACGCCACGCAGGCGGCGAGGAACAGGCCGGCGCCGGTGCGCGTCGCGCCGGAGGTCGTCGTCATGCCGGTCATGCCGCACCTCCTTCCCGGTGTCGGGCCCGTCTTTTCATCACCACCCGCAGCAAGGGGATCAGCAGCGCGCCCACGCACAGCACGATCAGGATGAGCGAGATCGTGCGGTGGATGAAGATCGCCCAGCTGCCGTCGGAGATGCCCATGGTCTGGAAGAAGCTGCGCTCCGTGATTTCGCCCAGCACGAACGCGATGGTGAAGGTGATGCGCGGGTAATCGAAGCGGATCATCAGGTAGCCGATCACGCCGAACGCCATGGCCACGACCACGTCGCCGAAGTCGTTGTCGATGGCGTAGGCGCCGACCAGCGAAATAACGGTGACGACCGGCGCCAGCACGTGGGCGTCGACCAGCGTGAGATAGGTCATCGGCCGTGCCAGCAGGATCACGATCGCGCACGAGATCAGGGTCGCGACCGTGAGCGACAGCACCAGGGTCAGCACCACGTCCTCGTGGTCGAACAGCAGCCGGGGACCGGGCTCCAGCCCGTGCAGCACGAGCGCGCCGAGGAACACCGCCATTTCGGCGCTGCCCGGGATGCCGAACGCGAGCGTCGGGATCATCGACCCGCCGTCCTTGGCGTTGTTGGCCGATTCCGGGGCGATCACGCCGCGGATGTTGCCCTTGCCGTAGGGCACGTCGGGATTGGGGTCGCGCTGGACCTGGGTGGTGTAGCTCAGGAACGCCGCGACCGTGCCGCCGACGCCCGGCACCGCGCCGATGAAGGTGCCGATGGCGGAGCCCACCAGCATGGTCGACCAGTTGCGGAACACCGCGCGGATGCCGTCGGACACGCGCTGGATCTTGATCGCGCCCGGCACCTCGGCGATGGTACCGCCCTCGACCGCGAGCTCGACCATCTGGGCGATGGCAAACAGGCCGATCAGCGTCGGCACCAGCTTGATGCCGTCCCACAGGGCGACGACGCCGTAGGTGTAGCGCACGATGCCGGAGATATAATCGAAGCCCACGAACGCGCATATGAATCCGAACACCGCGGTGATCAGGCCCTGCAGCATGCGCGCGCCGGTCGAAACCGCGATCGCGCACAGGCCGAACACGGCGAGCAGGAAGAACTCCGGCGGCGAGAACAGGAGCACGATCTGCTTGGCGATCGGGATCACGATCAGCAGCGTGATCACGCCGATCATGCCGCCCATCGCCGAAGCCGTGGCCGCCGCACCGATCGCCTCGCCGGCGCGGCCCTGGCGCGCGAGCGGGAAGCCGTCGAAGGTGGTGGCGGCGTTGGGTGCGATGCCCGGCGTGTTGAGCAGGATCGCGGTCACCGATCCGCCCGCCGTGACCGCGCCCATGGCGCCGCCCAGCAGCATGACTGCGTCGGTCTCGTTCATGCCGAAGGTGAGCGGGATCAGGATCGCGAGCGCGGTGGTGCCGCCGAGGCCCGGCATGGCGCCGAACAACAGGCCGACGGCGACGCCCGCTACCATGTAAAGTGTCGTGCTTAAATGAAAGAAGTGCAGCGACGCGGTTCCCAGCGCGCCGATCAGCCCCCCGAATGCCTCAAGCATGTCGTCTCCATCCGTATGCCGGACGTCGCCTTCCCGTGGTCCCCTTGCGGCGGGGCCGTATTATGGTTCGGGCCGCGAGCACCCGGGACGAAAGCCCGGCGCGCCGTGCCGCGACCGGCTGCACTCTAGCGGAATTGCCCTTCCGCTCAAGTCCTTTTCATAATCGGGTGTGCGCGCCGCCCGCGATTGACGGGGCGGGGGGCAGGGTGTACCAAAACCGCTAAAAACAAGGGGATTTCAGGGAGCCCTTCGACCTCGACGATCCGCCATTCTCGCCGCCGCACCCGCCCGGCGCGGCGCGCATCCACCATCACCCGTCCGCTACCGAGCGAGAGGACCAGACGCCATGAAGACACCCAATAAAACGAGCGCAAAGACGTCGGCCGGGCCGGCGGTGGACAAGCCGGCCGGGATCAAGGGCTACAACCGGCCCGAATACGCCTCCGACGCGATGGCCGAGACGCTGCGCGCGATCGGTTTCCGCTATGCCTTCGTCAACCCGGGGTCGAGCTACCGGGGCCTGCACGATTCGATGATCAACTACCTCGGCAACCACGATCCCCAGGCGATCCTGTGCGCCCACGAGGACGTCTGTGTCCATGCCGCCCAGGCCTACGCCAAGGCCTCGGGCCTGCCGTCGCTCGCCATCCTCCACGACCTGGTCGGGCTGATGCATGGCTCCATGGCGATCTACAACGCGTTCGCCGATCACCAGCCGGTGGTGGTGCTGGGCGGCTCGGGCCCGGCCGATCCCAAGCTGCGCCGCGGCATCGACTACGAGCACTCGGCCAATACCCAGGGCGAGGTGGTGCGCCCGTGGGTGAAGTGGGACGACGAGGCAACCACCGCGGAGGGCGTGTGCGAATCGATCGCGCGCGCCTACAAGATCGCCAATACCGGCCCCCAGGGGCCGGTCTACGTGTCGATGGATTCGGGCATCCAGGAGAGCCGGCTCACAGGCCCGATCGAGCTGCCCGACATGAAGGCCGCCTGCAACCTGCCGGCGCCGCCGCCCGCCGCCAACCCGGACGCGGTCGAGGCCGCCGCCGACATGCTGATCAAGGCCAAGAACCCGGTCGTTACCGGCGGGCGCACCATGTACGCCAAGGGCAGCACGGTGCTGCTGGTGGAGCTCGTGGAGCTTCTCGGCGCGGCCTATGTCGAGGACCGCAACTCGACCTCGTTCCCGACCGCGCACCCGCAGAACCTGACCGGCGAGAAGGGCGTGATCGAGGGCGCCGACGTGCTGCTCGCGGTCGACAGTCCCGACGTCAACGTGATCGTCGACGCCTATTCCTCGCGCGTACGCGGCGAGACCGGGGCGGGCGGCAAGGGCACCAGGGTGATCGATCTTTCCCAGAACGACTACGCCATCCGGTCGTGGACGCGGCTCGGCGGCAAGGTCGCGCCGACCGCGCTTCAGTTGCTCGCCGATCCCATGGTCGGCCTGCGCCAGATCATCGAGGCGGTGAAGGGCAAGCTCGCCAAGGCCAAGAGCGCCTCCGCCATCGAGGCGCGGCGCAAGAAGATCGCCAAGACCCACGAGGCCATGACCCGGCGCCAGCAGGAGACGCTGAAGAAGCGCTGGTCCGACGCGCCGCTGTCGCCGCACCGCTTCGTCTACGAGCTCTACCAGGCGGTGAAGTCGAAGCCGTGGATGCTGACCGTGCGCGGCCACCGCGCCTGGCCCCACGGCATCTGGCAGTTCACGGGGTCATGCGAGAACATCGGCGTCTCCGGCGGCGGCGGCGTCGGCTACGGGCCCGGCGCCATGGTCGGCGCCTCGCTCGCCGCGCGCGACCAGGGCCGCTTCCCGGTCGCGATCCTCGGCGACGGCGACTTCCTGATGCAGTCCCAGGCGCTGTGGACGGCGGTGCACATGCGCATCCCGCTCTTGTGTGTCATCAACAACAACACCTCCTGGTACAACGACGAGCAGCACCAGACCGAGGTTGCCCACATGCGCAAGCGGCCGACCGAGAACGCCTGGATCGGCACCACCACGCGCGATCCCGAGGCCGACCTCGCGACGCTGGCGAAAGGCTATGGCGCCTGGGCGGAAGGGCCGGTCAAGGACCCCGACGATTTCGCCGCCGCGCTCAAGCGCGCGGTCGCCGAGGTCGAGGGCGGCGCGGTCGCGCTCCTGGACGTGCGCACCAGCCCGCGGTGAGTTTCGGCCCGTGACGACGGGGGCGCGCGGCAACGCGCGCCCCTTTTGTTTGTGCTAGGCTCCGAGCGGACACGGGACCGGACCTTGCGCATCGCGACGTTCAATCTGGAAAACCTCGACGACGGGCCGGACGTGAGCCCGCCGCTGGCTGCGCGCCTGCCGGTGCTGGCACCGATGCTGGAACGGCTCGATGCCGACATCCTGTGCTTGCAGGAGGTCAACGGCCAGCGTCCCGAGGGCGCCCACGAGCGCAGCCTGGTCGCGCTCGACAGGCTGCTCGCCGCCGCCGGCATGACCGGCTACCACCGCGCGGTCTCGGGCAAGCGCGACGGCACCGGGCTCAACGACCACCACAATCTGGTGACGCTCTCGCGCCATCCCATCCTGTCGTCGCGCCAGCTCTGGCACGACCTGGTGGAAGAGCCGCGCCACCGCTACGTCACCGCCGATCCCACGCCTGGGGAGGAAGCGGCGCTCGCCTGGGACCGTCCGGTGCTGGCGACACGCATCCAGCTTCCCGCCGGGCGCGTGCTGGAGCTCTTCAACGTGCACCTGCGCGCGCCGCTCGCCTGCCCGGTGCCGGGCCAGAAGGCGGACAGCTTCGTCTGGAAGACCATCGCCGGCTGGGCCGAGGGCTACTACCTGTCGGAGATCAAGCGCGCGGGCCAGGCGTTCGAGTTGCGCCTCGCCGTGGACCAGGTGTTCGACGCCAATCCCGACGCGCTCGTGTGCATCGCCGGCGACTTTAACGCCGAGGAGCACCATACGCCGGTCGAAATCCTGCGTGGGCAGGAGGACAACACCGGTAACGGCGCGCTGGCGGGCCGCGTCATGGTGCCGGTCGAGCACTCGCTTGCCGCCGACCGCTGCTTCACCGTGATCCACCAGGGCCGTCGCCAGATGCTCGACCACATCGTGGTGTCGCGTCGCCTGATGGGCCGCTACCGCGGTTCCGAGATTCATAACGAGGCGCTGACCGACGAGGTCACCGGCTATGGCAAGCCCTCGCCGGTGTCCTATCACGCGCCGGTGGTGGCGGAATTCGACCTCTAGCTGCCCTCGCGGCGCCACGCCCAGATCATGGTGCCGAGCGCGAGCAGGAGCGCCAGCAGCGCCGGCATCAGCGGAATCTCGTCGACGCCGCGCACGATGTAGTCGCCGTTGGCGCGCAAGCCCAGCCAGCCCTTGCCCGCGGTCGCGCGTCCCGGCTGCGGGCGGCGCACGTCGGGCATGCCGTCCACGTACCAGAACAGCCCGCCGCCGGTGGCCTTGGCGATCGGCGCGAGCTTGTCCTCGGTGGTGGTGACATCGGCGAACTCGACCGGGTTGAGCGCGCCGGCGGCGGCGAACACGGTCTTGTTCTTCTTCGGATCGGTGATGCGGTAGAGCCCGGGCTCGGCGATGGTGAGCGCGCCGATGGCGCGCCCGTCGCCCTGGTCCTTGAGCGCGAGCGGGCGGGTCTCGCCCTGGGGCATGCGCACGGTGACGGGATCCTCGTCCTTCTCGAGGCTGTGGCGCGTCACCTCGAGGCGCGTGCCCTGGATGTCGGCGCGCAGGTCGTCCTCCTCGAGGTCCGGCTCCTTCATCAGCCAGTGCGCGGTGCGGCGCAGCAGCTCCGCCTGCGGCCCGCCGCCGTCGAAGCCGCGCGCCCATAGCCAGATCTGGTCGGTGAGGAGTTGGGCGATGCGGCCCTTGCCGACCCGGGCGAGGCCCAGCAGCGGCTTGCCCTCGGCGCCCTTCATCACCACCACGCCGCGCACCGGGTTGGCTTCCACCAGCCTGAGCCAGCGGCCCCAGTGCGGGGTCTTGGCCGGCGTGCCGTCGGGGTTTTCCGAGCCCGGCAGATGCGCCGTCACCGGGTGGCGCCGGCCGACGTCGGTGATCTCGGCGCGGAACGGCCGGTCGATGATGCGCCCGGTCGGCGCCAGCGGCAGGATTTCGCGCAGCGGCGTGCGGTAGAGCCCGAGCGGTCCCGCCAGCGCTGGGCCGCCCGCCTCCAGGATCGCGCCGCCGTCCTGTACGTACTTGACGATGTTGTTGAGGTAGTTGATCGGCAGCACGCCGCGCCGATGGTAACGGTCGAAGATGATCAGGTCGAATTCGCTGAGCTTTTCCTCGAACAGCTCGCGCGTCGGGAATGCGATCAGCGACAACTCGTTGACCGGCGTGCCGTCCTGCTTCTCGGGCGGGCGCAGAATGGTGAAGTGCACCAGATCCACCGCCGGATCGGCCTTGAGCAGGTTGCGCCAGACACGCTCGCCCGCGTGCGGCATGCCCGAGACCAGCAGCACCCTGAGACGGTCGCGCACGCCGTTGACCACCACCGCGGCGCGGTTGTTGGCGAGGGTCAGCTCGCCCTCTGCCGGCGCCACCTCGATCTCGTAGACGTTGGGCCCGCCGTGCTTCACGTCGACCTCGACGGTGTGGCTGAAGCCGGTGGTCAGCTCGATGGTGCGCTTGTCGCTGCCATCGCGCGTGATCGTCACCGGCACCTGGCCCGACCCGCCACCCAATTCCTGGATGCGCAGCGTGATCACCGCGTGCTCGCCGACGATACCGTAGCCCGCCGCCTGCTCGATCACGAGGCGCCGGTCGCGCAGGTTGCGGGTGCCGGTCAGGATCGCGTGCACCGGGCCCGGAATGCCGGCCTCGCGCGCGTCCTTGGGCACGTCGTGGACCTGTCCGTCGGTGATCATCACCGCGCCGGCGAAACGCTGCGGCAAGATGTCGCCCAGCATGCGCGTGAGCGCGTCGAACAGGCGGGTGCCGCGGTCGCGCGGCATCGGCTGGTCGCCCGCGCCGGGGACGGCGGCGGGCGGCACGGGCTTGCCCGCGCGCACCACCCGCACCTCGAGGTCGTTCTCCTTGGCGAGCCGTTCGGTCAGCGCCTTGAGCGCGGCCGCGGTCTGGGCCGGGCGCGGTGCGATCGCCTGGGACGGGCTGTCGTCGACCACCACCACGGCGATGTCCTTGAGCGGCTCGCGCTGTTCCTCCTTGAGCGCGGGATTGGTGAGCAGCCCGATCAGCACCGCGATCGCCATGGTGCGGAGCGCGGTGCCGCGCGCCCGCCGCCACGCGGCGAATCCGGCAAGCAGGAACGCGACCGCGGCGAAGACCGCCAGCAGCCACACCGGCACCAGCGGCGCGAACACGATCGAGGTGGCGCCGCCGATCACTGGCCGAGCCTTTCAAGGATCGCCGGTACGTGCACCTGGTCGGACTTGTAGTTGCCCGTGAGCGCGTACATCACCACGTTGACGCCGAACCGGTAGGCGAGCTCGCGCTGGCGGCTGCCGCCCGGCACCACCGGGAACATCGGCTGCCCGTTGCCGTCGATCGCCCAGGCGCCGGCGAAGTCGTTGGCGCCGATGATGACCGAGCTCACGCCGTCATTGGCGAAGCCCGCGAGCCGCTCGACCCACAGCGTGCCGCCGACGTAGCGTCCCGGGAACTCGTGCAGCAGGTAGAACGCCTTGGTCAGGATGTGATCCTTGGGCACCGGGATCAGCGCCGGGATCGACAGGCCGCGCAGGATGTCGCGCAGCTTGGCGGCGCCCGGTCCCGAGAGGCCGCCTTGGTCGGGCGCGACGTTGGCGCCGAACGCCTGGTCGCGGGTGTCGAACAGGATCATGCCGCCCGACGACAGGTAGCGCGCGAGGCGCTCGCGCGCGGCCGGGCTCGGGCTCGGTTGGCCCGGCGTCACCGGCCAGTAGAGCAACGGGAAATAGGCGATCTCGTCGTGCTCGATGTCGACCGCGAGCGGGTCCTTGGGTTCGACTGAGGTGCGCGTGCGCAGCGTCATGCTGAGCCCTTCGAGCCCGGCACGGCTGACGCGGTCGACCTCGGGATTGCCGGTGACGACGTAGGCGAGGCGCGTATCGAACGTCGCCTCCATGGCGCGCTTGGCGTCGAACGGCAGGCGCGCGTCCTGGGCGTGGGCGGGCACGGCGAAGGCGACGGCGAGGCCGGCGGCGACGATCACCGCCAGTGCCGCCGCGCTGCGCCCGGTCGCGGGCGTGCTCGCCGGGAGATCGCCGGCGATGCCGCGGAACGGCCATATCGCGGGCGCGAGGCCGCGCAGGATCAGGCCGATCCACATGTCGGCGATCAGCAGCGCGAGCGCCGCCACCAGCAGCCACGGCAGGAAGTCGAATTCGCCGGGCGCCGTCAGCGACAGCGTGGATATGCCGCCGGGCAGCGGCCCGATCGCGGTCAGCTTGTCGAGCCCGCCCGCGAGGTTGAGCGCGACACGCGCCGATTCGTTGCCGTAGAGGCCGGGCGGGTTGGCGGCGCTGACCCGCGGCTGCGTCACTTGCGCGGCGCTCGCGCCCTTGGGGGCGGGGGCCGTGTTGTCGATGGGCGCCGCGTTGTCGATGGGTGCCGTGTCGTTGGCGGGGGTGAGGGGCTGAGCCGCCGGCGGCGGGTCGCCCAGGCGCCCGAACCCGTCGAGCGTCGCGACCGGCGGCAGGGCGGCGGCACGTGCACCCGACACGCCTTGAGACAGGCTGACGACGCGGCGCAGCATCTCCACGTAGAGGCCCGACAGGGCGAGGTTGGACCAGTCGTTGTTGGCGGTGGTATGCACCAGGATCACGCGCCCGCGTCCGCGCTCGGCCGCCGTCACCAGCGGCGTGCCGTCGGCGAGCCGGGCCCAGGTGTGGCTCGGCAGATCGAGGGCGGGCTGCGCCAGCACCTGGCGGTTGACCACGATGTCCTTGGGCACGCTCAACCCGGCGAACGGCGAGGCATCGTCGAACGGCGCCAGCTTCGCCGGCTGCGCCCAGGACATGGTGCCGCCGAGGGTGCGGTCGCCGCGGCGCAGGCGCACCGGGGTCAGGTCGTCCGGGTTCTGGGCGAGGCGCGGCCCGGCGAAACGCAGTACCGTGCCGCCCTGTTCCATCCAGCGCGTGACCTGGGCGCGGGTCTCGTCGCCCAGCGCCGCGCCGTCGGGGATCACGAGGACCGCGAGCGGACGCGCCAGCAGCTCCGCCGCCGTGCCCTTGCGCACCTCGGCATAGGGCGCGAGCGCGCGGTCGAGATAGAACACCTCTGACAGCAGCGGCTGCTCGTCGGTGCGCTCGGCGGCAGTGGTCAGGATGCCGACCGGGCGGCGGCGGTAGCGCTCGTCCACTAGCGCCACGGTGGCGGCGCTCTTGACGTCCTCGACCTCGAGCCGTGCCAGCCGGTTGCGCAGCTCGGTCGGCAGGTTGACCGTGGTTTCCGCGCTGGTGGCGCCGACGGCGAACGCGACCCGCTCGCGCAGCACCAGCCGGCCGCGCTCGTCGAGCCCGCGCACCCAGTGGCTCGTCGCCGGGCCCGGCCGGGCGCGCAGCAGCTTGAGCACGAGGCGCGGCTCGCCCGCCTCGGGCGGCACCAGGGCGAGGGCGCCCGTGCCCGGCGCGTCGCTCATCACCGTGACCGGGCCGCGGCGCTGGAGCGCGCGCGCAAAATCCTGGGCATGGCCGTCGTCGATCCCGTCGGAGAACCAGAAGATGTTGGCGGGGTCCTGGAACGCGGCCTTGTCGAAGGCGGCGAGCGCGGCGTCGCGCGAGGTCGGCCACGGCTTCGGCTGCAGCGCCTGGGCAAGCGTGCGCGCCGTTGCGGCCGGCACCAGCCGGCCCGGCGCGAGCGGGCTGCCGTCGGCGGGCCGCGCCGTGGTCATCACCATCACCGGCTTACCGGCACGTTCGGCGCGCGCGAGCAGGTCCTCGATGGCACGGGTGCGGTCGTTCCAGCCGCGCGCGGCGGCGAAGCCGTCGTCGATCATCAGCACCACCGGGCCCGCCGCGGCGAAGCGGTTGCCCGCGTTCCACAGCGGATGGGCGAGGGCGAGGATCACCAGGGTCGCGACGGTCATGCGCAGGACGATCAGCCACCACGGCGTGCGTGCCGGGGTCTGCTCGTCCTCGTTGAGCCCGAACAGCAGGCGGATCGCGGGGAAGCGCAGGAGCCGTGGCGCCGGCGGCGTGACCCGCAGCAGCCACCACAGCACCGGCAGGCCGATCAGCGCGGCCAGCAGCCAGGGTGCGGCGAAGGACAGCGCGCCGAGCGTCAGCATGACGCCGCCCCGCTCGCCCCGATGTCGTGCGCGGGCGTTACCATGCGCGGCCCGATGCCAGCGACATGGCGGCGTAGAGCGCGAGCAGCGCCTCCTGGGCCGGCCGGTCGGTGTGGTGGAGCATGAACGACCAGCCGTTACGCCGCGCCAGGCGCATGAGTGCGTCGCGGCGCGCGGCAAGGCGGTCGTGGTACTGGCCGCGCACGGTCTCGGTGCGGTTGATCAGCGTGTTGCCTTCCTGCTCCAGTCCCTCGAACCGGATGCGTCCGGCGAACGGCAGCGATTCCTCGGCCGGGTCGAGTACCTGCACGAGATGGCCGGTAAGGCCGCGCGCGGCATAGGTAGCCACTGCGGTCTCGATCTCCTCGATCGGGCCGAGGAAATCGGAGAACAGCACGATGTGGGCGTAGCGCGGCAGCGGCTCGAGCGGTGGCACGTTGGCCTGCTGGCCGCCCTCGCGCGCGAGCCGGATGGCGAAGCGCATCAGCACCGCGCGTCCGGCACCGGGGGCGCGGCCCTCGCCCGAGAGCGCCACGTGCTCGCCCGCGCGCATCAGCAGGGTGGCGAGCGCGAGGGTCAGCAGCCGGGCGCGCTCGGCCTTGGGCGTAAGCCGGCGGCTCGAGGCGTAGTCCATGGAGGGGGAGCCGTCGCACCACAGCCACACCGACTGGGCGGCGACCCATTCGTGCTCGCGGATGAACACATTGCCGGCCTTGGCGCTCTGGCGCCAGTCGATGCGCTGGGCGGGATCGCCCGGCTGGTAATGGCGGAACTGCCAGAAGGTCTCGCCCGGGCCCATGCGCCGGCGCCCGTGTACGCCCTGCATCACGGTCGCGGCGATGCGCTGGGCTGCCACCAGCAGCGGCGGCAGCGCGCCGGCCGTCTCCTCCGCCCGTTGCAGCCGGGCGAGGGCCGGATTCGTCTCTTTCTTGCCCTCGGCCAGAGCCATGGGGCGGCCGTCAGGCGATGGGCTCGGCGAGGCGGTCGATCACCTGGTCCATGGTGACGCCGTCGGCGCGCGCCGCGAAGGTGAGCGCCATGCGGTGGCGCAGCACGGGATGGGCGAGCGCCACCACGTCGTCCACCGATGGCGCGAGGCGTCCTTCCAGCACCGCCCGTGCCCGGCACGCCAGCATCAGCGCCTGGCTCGCGCGCGGTCCCGGTCCCCAGGCGACGGTAGCGTCGACGTCGGCGTCGCCAGCGCCGGGACGGCCCGCGCGCACCAGCGCCAGGATCGCCTCGACCACCGAATCGCCGACCGGCACGCGCCGCACCAGGCGCTGGGCCGCGATCAGTTCGTCCGCGGTCAGCACCTTGCGGGCCTGGGCCTCGGACGCCCCGGTGGTGGCCAGCAGCATGGCGCGCTCGGCGTCCTTCTCGGGATAGTTCACGTCGATCTGGAGGATGAAGCGGTCGAGTTGCGCCTCGGGCAGGGGATAGGTGCCCTCCTGCTCGAGCGGGTTCTGGGTGGCGAGCACGTGGAACGGGCGGGGCAGGGTATGGGTGGCGCCGGCGACAGAAACCGCGCGCTCCTGCATCGCCTGCAGCAGCGCCGACTGGGTGCGCGGGCTGGCGCGGTTGATCTCGTCGGCCATCAGCAGCTGGCAGAACACCGGCCCGGGAATGAAGCGGAACGACCGCGACCCGGTCTCCGATTCCTCCAGCACCTCGGAGCCGAGGATGTCGGAGGGCATCAGGTCGGGGGTGAACTGGATGCGTTTGTCCCCGAGCCCGAGCACGGTGCCCAGCGTCTGGACCAGCAGCGTCTTGGCGAGGCCGGGCACGCCGATCAGCAGCGCGTGGCCGCCCGCGAGCAGCGTGATCAGCGCCTCGTCGATGACCTGGCGCTGGCCGAAGATGATCTCGCCCAGCGCCCCCCGGACGTCCTGGAGGCGGGCGCCGAGGGCCTCGATATCGGCGGCCAGATGGGCCGCGTCCCCGGCCGGCGGGGCGGAACTGGCGTGCGGATCGGTGACGGTCACGGGGCGTTTCCTTCGGCGTGGCTGGCGGTTCTGACCGGGGCCCTCGGGGCGCCTTCCGGTCGCATGCGTCTCTCTCGATACTTGGGACGCTGCAAAAAACACCTTAAGTATAGGATGAATTGCCGCTCAAGGTAGCGGTGAAAATGGGCTGAAATTATGGCGGACACAGAGGATATCGGCACCGGTGACATCTGCGCCGGCGGCGCGTTCCGCATCGCCGCGGACGGCACCTGGTTCCACGACGGCGCGGTCATCGCGCGGCCTGCGCTGGTGCGCCTGTTCGCGACCGTGCTGCGGCGCGACGGTGCCGGTGATTACTGGCTGGTAACGCCGGCCGAGAAGGTCGCCGTCGCGGTCGAGGACGCGCCCTTCATCGCGGTCGAGACGGCGTGCGACGGTGCCGGCCGTGTCGCGCACCGCCGCTTCCGCACCAATGTGGACGCCTGGGTGCCGCTCGACCGAGACCATCCCCTGGTGGTGCGTGCCGACCGGGCGGGACCGCGGCCCTACCTGGCGCTCGGCGGTGGCCTCGAGGCGCGGCTCGCGCGCAGCGTCTACTACGAGCTCGCCGGGGAGGCCGAGGCCGGCCCCGACGGCGCCCTCGGGATCTGGAGCGCAGGCGTGTTCTTCGCGCTCGCGCCGGGCATGGGGACGGCACCATGACCGGCCTCGACGCTAACGCCTTCGCGGACCGCCTGCGCCCGTGCCTCAAGGCGCCCGAGGCGGCCGCCGCCGCGCCGCGCTTCCGCATGGGCTTCGGCGCCGAGGAGAAGTTCCTCAACGTCGCCGGCGACGGTGCCGCCTACCGCCCGGCGGCGGTGCTGGTGCCGATCGTCGATCACGTGGGCGGCGCGACCGTGCTGCTCACCGAGCGCTGCGCGCATCTTTCGGATCACGCCGGACAGATCAGCTTTCCGGGCGGGCGCCTCGAGGACGGCGATCGCGGCCCGGTCGATACCGCACTGCGCGAGGCGCGCGAGGAGGTCGGGCTTGAGGCGGCATATATTCGCTCGGTGGTCGGCGCCCTCGACCAGCGCGGCACCATCTCGAAGTTTCGGGTCACGCCGGTGATCGCCCTGATCGCCCCGTTCACCCCGGTGCCCCAGCGGGACGAGGTCGCCGACGTCTTCGAGGTCCCGCTCGACCATGTGCTCGATCCCGCCCATCACGAGAACCTGCACGTTTCGCCCGCTGACGGGCGGCCGCGCCAGATGTACGCGATCCGCTATGGCGATCGTTTCATCTTCGGCTTCACCGCCCGTATACTGGTCCAGTTGTCGGAGTTCTGGCACGAAGGCCGCTACCGGCCCGATAGAACCGCGTTCGGCGCGGAACGGTGAGGCGATGTTCAGATTGTTCTTCACCTACATCCTGCCGCTGATCGCGCCGACCGCGCTTTACCTGGTCTGGAGCGGCATCCAGCAGCGACGGGCGCTCGCGGGCAAGCGCGCCGCGCCGCCGCCATCTTTCGCCGACATGCCGTGGCTGGTGCTGATCGGTGCCGGCGTCTCGCTGCTGGTGGTCGTGCTGCTTGGTTTCATGCTGTTCGGCGGCGGTGCGCCGCCGGGCACGCGTTACGTTCCGCCGCACATGGATGGCGGCAGGATCGTTCCCGGCCAATCGCGCTAGCGGCATGGACCCGAAGAGAAACCTCGCGACGCAGCCGTGGATGACGGCGCCGCCGGTGCGCGCCGTGATGGCGGCGCTCGCGGCGGGCGGCGAGGCGCGCTTCGTCGGCGGCTGCGTGCGCGACGCGGTCCTGTGCCGGGAGGTCCATGACGTCGACATCGCGACGCACCTGCCGCCCGAGCGCGTCACCGCGGTGCTGCAGGCCGCCGGCATCAAGGCGGTGCCGACCGGCATCGCGCACGGCACCGTTACGGCGGTGACCGGCGACCAGCATTTCGAGATCACCACCCTGCGCCGCGACGTTGCCACCGACGGGCGCCGCGCCGAGGTCGCCTTCACCGACGACTGGCAGGAGGATGCGGCGCGGCGCGACTTCACCTTCAACGCCATGTCCATGACCGAGACGGGCGCGGTCTACGATTATTTCGACGGGCTCGAGGATCTCGCTGCGGGCCGCGTGCGATTCGTCGGCGATCCCGAGACGCGCATCCGCGAGGATGTGCTGCGGGTGCTGCGTTTCTTCCGCTTCCACGCGTTCTATGGCCGCGGCGCGCCGGACGTAGGCGCGCTCGCCGCCGCGCGCAAGCTGGCGCCACTGGCGCCGGGTCTTTCGGGCGAGCGGGTGTGGGCCGAGCTGTCGCGCATCCTGATGGCGCCCGACCCGGCGGCGGCCTTCGCCCTGATGGCGGACAACGGCGTGCTCGCCGAGGTTTTGCCGGAAGCGACTAACTTCGCGAGACTTGGTGCGCTCGCGGTGATCGAGGCGGCCGAAGGCTGCGACGCGGCCTCCGCGCCGGTGCGCCGGCTCGCCGCCGTGCTCGCGGCCGACGCCGAGGGCGCGGAGGCGGTTGCGGCGCGGCTGCGCCTGTCGCGTCACGGACGCCAGCGTCTGGCTCACCTCGCCGAGCACGGCGCCACGGTCGCGCCGGACTGGACCAGGGCCGACGCGCGCCGCGCAATCTACCGGCACGGCGCGGCGCCCTACCGCGACACGGTGCTGATCTCCTGGGCGGGCGAGAAGGCCGAGGGCGCCAATCACGGCACCGATGCCGCGTACAGCGCGCTGCTCGAGGTCGGGGCCAGCTTCGCGCCGCCGGCGTTCCCGCTGGGCGGCGCCGACGCCCAGGCGCTCGGCCTCGCGCCCGGGCCCGGGATGGGCGCGGCGCTCGCGGCGGTGGAGGCGTGGTGGCTGGCCGAGGATTTCGCGCCTGACCGCGCAGCGTGTCTGGATCGGCTACGGGCGGTTATCGCCGGGCGCTGAGCGGGCCGCGGCCCGTCCGGTTGATGTCGCGGTCATGGCCAGGCGACCTCGGGCGGCAGGCTCATCAGGATCGCCTCGGTGTTGCCGCCGGTCTTCAGCCCGAACTGGGTGCCGCGGTCGTAGAGCAGGTTGAACTCGACGTAGCGTCCGCGCCGTATCAGCTGGTGGCGCCGTTCGGCGTCGCTCCAGGTGTCGTTCATGCGCCGGGCGACGATCGCGGGATAGGCCGCGAGAAACGCCTCGCCTACGTTACGGGTGAAGGCGAAGTCGGCGTCCCAGTCGTCCGTGTCCAGGTAATCGTAGAAGATGCCGCCGAGCCCGCGCGGCTCGCCCCGGTGGGGCAGGAAGAAGTATTCGTCGCACCACTTCTTGAAGCGTGGGTAGTAGTCGGGATCGAAGCGGTCGCACGCGTCCTTGAGTGCGCCGTGCAGCAGGGCCGCGTCCTCGGCGGCCTCGGCGCTGTCGGGGAACATCGGCGTGAGGTCGGCGCCGCCGCCGAACCAGCCCTTGCCGGTGACGATGTGGCGCGTGTTCATATGCACCGCCGGCACCTTGGGCGAGCGCAGGTGCGCCACCAGCGAAATGCCGGACGCCCAGAACGCGCCGCCGGTCTCGTCGGCGCCCGGGATCTGCTTGGCGAACTCGGGGGCGAACCGTCCCGAAACGGTGGACACGTTGACGCCGACCTTTTCGAACACGCGCCCGTGCATGACCGCCATCACGCCGCCGCCGCCGTCGCTGCCCCCGTTGTTGCTATCGTCGTTGGCGCGCTGCCACGGCGTGCGCACGAAGCGGCCGGGCGCGATGCCGGTGACGCGCGCCAGCGCTGGGCCCGCCACCTTGTCCTCGAGCGCCTCGAACGCGGCGCAGATGCGGTCGCGCAGGGACTCGAACCAGGCGCTGGCGGCGGCCTTGCGCGCGTCGGCGGTGTCGGGGTCGGGGGAATCTGCGGGCACGCGGCGGCCTCCGTGACGGCGGAACGGGTCGGTCTACCCGGGCAAATCGCCCGGGAAACCGCGGGTCTGGCGCAGGGCCTCCGACAGCGCGATCGCCGCGGCGGTCGCCACATTAAGGCTGCGCGCGCCTGCGGCCAAGGGGATCGTCGCGCGGATGTCGGCAGCGGCGTGCACCGCATCCGGCACGCCCGCCGATTCGCGCCCCACCACCAGCACGTCCCCGGGACGGTAGACGACCGCGCGGAAGTCGGTGTCGCCGTGCGTGGTCAGCAGGATGGCGCGCCCGGGGGCGGGAATGCTCGCCCGGAACGCGGCGAAGTCGGCGTGGCGCGCGATCGTGGCGAGCGCGATGTAGTCCATGCCGGCGCGCCGGAGCCTGGCGTCGGACAGCACGAAGCCGGGCTGGCCGATGATGTCGACGGCGATCCCCAGGCACGCGCCGAGGCGCAGGAGCGCCCCGGCGTTCTGGGGGATGTCGGGCTCATAAAGCGCGATGCGCATGTTAACCTTCACCGTTGCGCCGGGGGCCCCGGCGCGGGACCCGGAGAGTGCCCGCCGCCCGCCCAAAACGGGCGGTTTCAGGGAAAAAATGGCAGATTAGGGCTTTGCTTGCCGCGCAATTTATATTACACCCTGCACCACCAAAACCACCCGTCCGGGACGTTCCCCCGGGCGTCCGAGGGTGGCCTTAAAGGGGAAATTGATAGATGTCCGATACCGTTCACGGCCACGGTCACGGTGGGAAGACGGGCGAAACCCGCCGCGACTTCCTGGCGCTGGCGGGCGCCGCGCTCGGCGCCGCCGGCGCGGGCCTTGCGATCTGGCCGCTCATTGACAGCATGAACCCCGCCAAGGACGTGCTTGCGCTGTCCTCGATCGAGGTCGACCTCAAGCCGATCGCGCTCGGTCAGCGCGTGACCGTGAAGTGGCGCGGCAAGCCGGTGTTCATCGACCACCGCACGCCCCAGGACATCGCCAAGGCGCGCGACGTGAACATCGCCGAGCTGCGCGATCCCCAGGCCGACAAGGACCGTGTCCAGAAGCCGGAATGGCTGGTGATGGTGGGTGTCTGCACCCACCTCGGCTGCATCCCCCTCGGCCAGAAGGAAGGCGAGCCGCGCGGCGAGTGGGGCGGCTGGTTCTGCCCGTGCCACGGCTCGCAGTACGACGGCTCGGGGCGCATCCGCAAGGGCCCGGCGCCGAAGAACCTGGAGATTCCGGGCTATGCCTTCCTGAACGACACCACCGTGCGCATCGGCTAGAAGAAGGGGTAACAAGATGAGCGCTTCCAGCCAGCCATCGCAGCAGGGCCCGATCGTTCGTTGGATCGACCAGCGGCTGCCGATCTTCTCCTTCATGCAGCACGAGCTGCACGAGTATCCGACCCCGAAGAACCTGAACTACTGGTGGAACTTCGGCTCCCTGGCCGGGATCGTGCTGGTGATCATGATCGTCAGCGGCATCTTCCTCGCCATGTACTACACGCCCAATGCGGACCGCGCCTTCGACAGCGTCGAGCGCATCATGCGCGACGTCAACTACGGCTGGCTGATCCGCTACATCCACATGAACGGCGCGTCGATGTTCTTCGCCGTCGTCTACATCCACATCTTCCGCGGCCTCTACTACGGCTCCTACAAGCCGCCGCGCGAGCTGCTGTGGTGGCTCGGCCTCGTCATCCTGCTGCTGATGATGGCGACCGCGTTCATGGGCTACGTGCTGCCGTGGGGCCAGATGAGCTTCTGGGGCGCGACCGTGATCACCAACCTGTTCTCGGCGATCCCGGTGGTCGGCAATTCCATCGTCACCTGGCTGTGGGGCGGCTTCGCGGTCGACAACCCGACGCTGCACCGCTTCTTCTCGCTGCACTACCTGCTGCCGTTCGTGATCCTCGGCGTGGTCGTGCTGCACCTGGTGGCGCTGCACACCTCGAAGTCCAACAACCCGCTCGGCATCGATCCCAAGAGCGACAAGGACACCATCCCATTCCACCCCTACTACACGGTCAAGGACGGGTTCGGCCTCGGCGTGTTCCTGATCCTCTACATGGCGCTGGTATTCTTCTGGCCGAACCTGCTGGGTGAGCCCGACAACTATATCCCGGCCAATCCGCTGCACACGCCGTCGGAGATCGTGCCGGAATGGTACCTGCTGCCGTTCTACGCGATCCTGCGCTCGATCCCGGACAAGCTGGGCGGCGTGCTGACCATGTTCTCGTCCATCTTCGTCCTGTTCTTGCTGCCCTGGCTCGACTGCTCCAAGGTGCGCTCGGCCAAGTTCCGGCCGATCTACAAGCAGGTGTTCTGGATCTTCCTGGCCGATTGCATCCTGCTCGGCTGGGTCGGCGCCCATCGCCCGGAAGGCCCGGTGCTGCTGATCGGGCGGCTGGCCACGGCCTACTACTTCTTCCACCTCCTGATACTGATGCCGTTGCTCGGCAAGTTCGAGAAGACGCGGCCGCTGCCCGACAGCATCTCCGAACCGGTGCTCAAGGGCTAGGCGAGGGATAACACATGACCGTCATCAAGAAACTCGTCTCCGCCATCGCTCTCGCGCTTTGCGTCTCGCCGGCGCTCGCCGCCGACGAGCAGCCAATGCCGACCCAGGACTGGTCGTTCCAGGGCATGTTCGGCACCTTCGACCGCGACGCCCTGCAGCGCGGCTTTCAGGTCTACCAGAACGTGTGCTCGGCCTGTCATGCCATGGACCACATGCACTACCGCGACCTCTCGGCGCTCGGTTACAACGACGATGAGATCAAGGCGATCGCCGCCTCGGTCGAGGTCCAGGACGGGCCCAACGACCAGGGCGAGATGTTCAACCGCCCGGGCCGGCCCTACGACACGTTCAAGGCGCCGTTCCCCAACGAGCAGGCGGCGCGCGCGGCCAACGGCGGCGCCCATCCGCCCGACCTGTCGACCATCGTCAAGGCGCGCGCGGGCCACACCGACTACGTCTACGACATCCTCACCGGCTTCAAGACGCCGCCCGCCGGCCTCAAGATGAACGCCGGCATGCACTACAACACGGCGTTCCCGGGCAACCAGATCGCCATGCCGCCGCCGCTGTCGGACGGCGCGGTGGACTATAAGGACGGCACCAAGGCGACGGTCCCGCAGATGGCCCACGACGTGGCGACCTTCCTCACCTGGGCGTCGTACCCGGAGATGGAGGCGCGCAAGCGTCTCGGCCTCAAGGTGCTGTTCTTCCTGGTGATCCTCACGATCGTGCTGTACGGCGCCAAGCGCCGCATCTGGTCCGACGTGCACTGAGCGCATCCGTCCTCGAGACGCAAAAAAACGGCGCCCCTCTCGGGGCGCCGTTGCTTTATGGCGTCCATGATGGCCTCAGGAAGGACAGCATCTGGCCATGGGCCGGAGAACCGATGCCGCCAAAAGCGAAGGGGCCGGCGGTCGCCCGCCGGCCCCTTGACGCAATGCCGAGGTGCGCGGTTAGGCGCTGACCTTGGCGATGTGCTCGTTCAGGAAGTCGAGCGTACGGCTCCGCGCGAGCTTGGCCGAGGCCTCGTGGTACGAGCCGCGGTGGTCGCAGTTGAAGCCGTGGCCGGCGCCTTCGTACATGTAGACCGGCACCTGGGGCTGGCCCGCCTTGATCTTCGCGACCTTCTCGGCGTTGATGCCCTTATCCTCGGTGCCGATGTGGCAGATGATCGGGCACTTCGGCTTCTCGTTGGCGAAGTCCGCCGCGTTGCCGCCGTAGTACGACACCGAGGCGTCGTAGTTGCCGCGGGTGGCGCCGAGCCAGGCGACCGAACCGCCGAAGCAGTAGCCGATGATCGCGACCTTGCCGGCGTCCTTGCGGATCGCCTCTGCCGCCGCCTGGCTGTCTGCCAGCGAATCGTCCCAGTTCAACTTGGCGCGGGTGGCCTTGCCCTTCTCCTGGTCCTCGGGGCCATAGCCGAGCTCGAGGTCGCGCTCGACGCGGTCGAACAGGGCCGGCGCGATGGCGATGTAGCCGTCCTTGGCGTAGCCGTCGCAGACTTCCTTGATGTGCTTGTTGGCGCCGAAGATCTCCTGGATGATCACAACGCCGCCCTTGGGCTTGCCGGCGGGATCGGCGCGATAGGCGCCAAGCTCGAAGCCGTCCTTGGATTTCAGTTTAAGCATCTTTCCCATGCTGGGTTCTCCCTGATTTCTTGGTTGGAAGGTGGGTTTAAAGCGGCCTACGGGCCCCCGGTTGCCCGGGGCCTCCGAATTCGGGGGCAAATTGTAGAGGCTGGACGGCGACATAGCAAATGACCTTCCCGGCCCCCGAGGCCCGGAAAGGCAGTCTTTCCCGTCAATTTGTCCCAGCTTTGTCACAGTCCCGGGAGATGGGGCTTGTTAGGTTTTGCGCGTGGCGGTGGCTGCCGCCGCGTTCATCCATCAATCTTGCCGTTCGGGGGGTCGCCGTGTCGTTACTCTCTCTCCTTTCCGATTTCGTGTCCGGTGCGCCGGACAGCTCCCTCAAGCTGGTGGGCGCCCGCCCGCCGGAGGTCGGCGCGATCTACCGCCATCTCGCCGAGACCGGGCCGGTGGAATATGCCCAGGTGATCGGCCTGCACACCGACGAGGGCGGCATCCGCCACATCCGGTTCGAGCTGATGCTGGGCTATTGCGACAAGGTGGTGCAGGCGGGCGAGCGCACGCTTTCCTACGGGGTCTTCGCCAAGCGGTTCCCGGAATGGCTCGAGGGCGCCCCACGGGACGACGATACCCAGGAGGTCTCGCGGCTGGTCGAGGAGCCCGTTGTGCAGGACACGCCGCTCGCGCGCCGCGCCTGACCGCGCGACCTCACACGTTGAAGCGGAACTCGATCACGTCGCCGTCCTGGACGACGTACTCCTTGCCCTCGGTACGCATCTTGCCTGCCGCCTTGGCGCCCTGCTCGCCGCCGCTAGCGACGTAGTCTGCATAGGCGATGGTCTCGGCGGCGATGAAGCCGCGCTCGAAGTCGGTGTGGATGCGTCCCGCCGCCTGGGGCGCCGCGGAAGCCCTTGGGGATGGTCCAGGCGCGCGCCTCCTTGGGGCCCGCAGTGAAGTAAGTGATCAGGCCGAGCAGCCGGTAGCCTTCTCGGATCAGGCGGTTGAGCCCGGCCTCCTTCAGCCCCATCTCGGCCAGGAACGCGCGGCGCTCCTCGGGATCGGCGAGCTGTGCCACCTCCGCCTCGATCGCCGCCGAGATGATGACTGTGCCCGCGCCTTGCGCGGTGGCCATCTTCGCCACCGCCTCGGTGTGGCGGTTGCCGGTCGCGGCGGCGCTTTCCTCGACGTTGCAGACATAGAGCACCGGCTTGCCGGTCAGCAATTGAAGCTGGCGGAAGGCGGCCACGTCCTTATCGGCGACCGGGAAGGCGCGCGCCGGCCTGCCGTCCTGGAGTGCCGGGATCAGCTTCTCGACCAGGGCGAGCTGGGCCTGGGCGTCGCGGTCGTTGCCGCGCACCCGCTTGGTCAGGCCGTCGACGCGCTTCTCCAGGCTCTGCAGGTCGGCCAGCATCAGCTCGGTCTCGACGATCTCGGCGTCGGCGACCGGATCGACCCGGCCCGCGACGTGGGTGATATCGTCGTCCTCGAAGCAGCGCAGCACATGGCAGATCGCGTCCACCTCGCGGATATGACCGAGGAACTGGTTGCCGAGGCCTTCACCCCTGGAGGCGCCCGCCACCAGCCCGGCAATGTCGACGAACTCGAGCTGGGCCGGCACCACCTTGACCGACTTGGCGAGTTGGGCGAGGGTGTCGAGCCGCTCGTCGGGCACCGCGACACGGCCCGTGTTGGGCTCGATGGTGCAGAACGGATAATTGGCTGCCTCCGCCGCCGCGGTGGCGGTGAGTGCGTTGAACAGGGTCGACTTGCCGACGTTGGGCAGGCCGACGATACCGCACTGGAAGCCCATCTACTCCGTGTCCCTGGTTTCGGTTGCGCCGCCGTTGCCGGCATCCCCGCGCGGGGGCTTGGGCGGCGGCGGGTTGAGGATCAGCGCTACGCGGGTGAGGAACTTGGCCGAATCGCCTGTCACCAGCAGCGGAAACGCTTCGGCTATGGCATCCAGCAGCGGCGCCAGCCATTCACCCTCGGCTTTCGAGAACGTATCGAGCACGTGGTCGTGCACCTGCTCGGGCACGCCGGGATGGCCGATGCCGAGCCGCACCCGGGCATAGTCCTTGCCGATGTGCGCGTCGATGTCGCGCAGGCCGTTGTGGCCGGCGTGACCGCCGCCCACCTTGTAGCGGATCTTGCCGGCGGCGAGGTCGATCTCGTCGTGGATGACGATCACGTCGGCGGGCGCCAGCTTGTAGAATCGCACCGCCTGGCCCACCGACCGGCCGGAATTGTTCATGTAGGTCTCGGGCTTGAGCGCCAGCACCTTCTCGCCGGCCACCGTGCCCTCGGCACACTGGCCGTCGAAGCGGCCGCGCCACGGCCCAAAGGAATGGCGGCGGACGATCTCGTCCACCGCCATGAATCCGATGTTGTGCCGGGTGCGGGCGTATTTGGTGCCTGGATTTCCGAGACCGACGAGAAGTCGCACGGGAAAACCGCTCCCTGGAGCGGGGCTCAGTCGCCCTCGCCCTCTTTCTTCTCTTCCTCGCCTTCGGCGGCCGGCGCGGCTTCGCCCTCGGCGGGCTCGGCGGTCTCGGCTTCCGCCTCGGCCTGGGCCTGCAGCGCCTCGTCACGCACCACGGTGGGCGCGGCGACGGTGGCGATGGTGAAGTCGCGGTCGGTGATGGTCGGGCTCACGCCGTCCGGCAGCTTGATGTGGCTGATGTGGACGCTGTCACCGATGTCGAGGGTCGAGAGATCGGCATGCAGGGCGTGGGGGATCGCGTCGGCACGGCACTCGAGCTCCACTTCGTGGCGCACGATGTTGAGCACACCGCCGCGCTTGATGCCCGGGGATGTCTCTTCGTTGTCGAAGATCACGGGCACCTCGACGGTGATCAGCGTTTCGGCGGTGACGCGCAGGAAGTCGACGTGCTCCGGCCGGTCGGTGACCGGGTGGAACTGCACGTCGCGCGCCAGCACGCGGTGGGGCGTGCTGCCGAGCTTGATCTCGACCATCGTCGTGAAGAACTCGCCCTTGGCGAGCTCGCGGACGACGGCCTGGGGGTCGACGGCGACGGAAAGCGGGGCTTCCTTGCCGCCATAGATAACTGCGGGAACCATTCCGGCGCGGCGTACGGCCCGGGCGGCCCCCTTCCCAACCCGGTCCCGAGGCTCCGCCGAAAGCGAAATCAGATCAGCCATGGGAATCTCCTAGTCTGTGGCCGGCCTCCAGGGGTGCCGACCCGTTTGCGCGGCTCCATATAAGGCAAAAGCCGGGGTTTGGGTAGCAGGAATCGCCGGTTCGGCGGGTTTTCCGGCCGCTAGAGCCTGATCGGCTCAGATCGGAACGATCTTGAGCCGTGAATCAGGCTCTACATTTTAAATTTAGAGCAGGATTCACGGTTCAGATTGAGTTCAATCTGAACCGACCCTGCTCTAGGGCGCCGGGCCCGTGCCCGGGCTCAGTCGAACAGGCTGGAAACCGAGGATTCTTCAGAAATCCGGCGTATCGCCTCGGCCATCAGGGGGGCGATGGTGAGCTGGTCGATCTTGTCGGCGAGGCGTACCGCCTCGGTCGCCTGGATCGAATCGGTCACCACCAGCTTGGTGAGCGGCGAGGCCGAGACCCGGCCCACGGCGTCGCCCGACAGCACCCCGTGGGTGACGTAGGCCGAGACCTCCTCGGCGCCGGCGTTCTTGAGCGCGGCGGCGGCGTTGCACAGCGTGCCCGCCGAATCGACGATGTCGTCGATCAGGATGCAGCGCCGCCCGTCGACGTCGCCGATGATGTTCATGACCTCGGACACTCCGGCGCGGGGACGGCGCTTGTCGATAATGGCGAGCTCCGCATCGAGGCGCTCTGCCATGCCGCGGGCGCGCAGCACGCCGCCCACGTCGGGCGACACGATCACGAGCTCGCCGTTGTTGTAATTGCTGCGGATCGCCTTGCTGAAGGTCGGCGCGCCGTAGAGGTTGTCCACCGGGATGTCGAAGAAGCCCTGGATCTGTCCGGCATGGAGGTCGAGGGTCAGCACCCGGTCGGCCCCGGCTGTGGTGATCAGGTTGGCGACCAGCTTGGCCGAGATCGGCGCGCGCGGGGCGGTCTTGCGGTCCTGGCGGGCGTAGCCGAAATACGGGATCACCGCGGTGGCGCGGCGCGCCGAGCCGCGCTTGAGCGCGTCGAGCGTGATCAGCAGTTCCATCAGGTTGTCGTTGGCCGGATAGGACGTGGACTGAACCACGAACACGTCTTCGCCGCGTACGTTCTCGAGGATCTCGACGAACACTTCCATGTCGGAGAAGCGTCGGATCGCGGCCTGCGTGACGCGCAGCCCGAGGCAGGCCGCCATGGCTTCGGCAAGCGGCCGGTTGGAATTGCATGCAATGAGTTTCATCGGGTGCCCTGATGTTCTGCTTGCTGCGGGGTCGTCCGGCGGCGCCCCGTACCCGACCTGTTCCTCCCGCCGGGCGGGCGCACTCTAACAGCCGGTCCCGCCGAAAACAACGCGCGATCGGCGGCTTACGGGGCGCTGTCCGCCCCCGCGGCCTCGGACGGGCGCGCCTTTTCCACGAGTTCGCGCGATCCCCGGTGCCGCTGCTTCGGCGACCTGGATCGCGATCACGCCCCAACTGCCATCGAGGCTGCCCCTGGGCACCCGGTTCGACTGCTCGACCGTGCCCAGGCTGGCGCCGTCGGGGGCGAGCGCCGACCAGGTGATGGTGACCTGCTCGCTGGCGGGGCCAGTGGGTGCCACCCGCACCGCGCCGGCGATGACGACCTCGGCGCCGTCGAGTCCGTCCACCACGCGGAAGCCGTGCCGGCCGAGGGTATAGGCGAGCGCCCGGCGCAGCGCGACGTCACCGTCGCCGGGCGCGCCGTCGACGCCGTGAACGGTGAGCACGCGCGGCGCCGGCTTCACCGCGCCGGGCGCGTTGGTGTCGCCCGCGAGCGGGGCGATCATGTGCGCGGCCTCGGTGGCAATGCGGTCGAGCGTCGCGGCCGCGCCCGTCCGCCACGCCGCCGCCGTCACCCCTGTGGTCTGGGTCCGTTCGCCGATCACGCGTCCGCGCGCGTCCGCGAGGCGCCAGTGGATGGTGACGGCGTTTCTTGCGTCATCGCCTGTCGCCCGTCCGGTCAGCACGTAGCTGCCGCGGTTGGCGGCGTCCGTGACCGCGAGCACGTCGCGCTTGCGCAGGGCGTCCGCCAGGCGGTCGGCGAGGGCCGCCGCGTGGGGCACGCCCGTCACCGGGGCCACCAGCACGCCGGCTTGGGCGCCGGGCCGGGCGAGCGGCGCGTCGCGCACTGGTGCGACGCTCTGGAACGGCTGAGGCACTGGCTGGCATGCGGCCAGCACGAAGGCGACAAGGGCGGTGGCGAGGCGGGCAGGGAGGTTAGGTAAGGGCACAGGTGGCGACCAGGGCTAGGCACATGACAATCGACAGCAGGATCAGGTATGGCACGGCGCGCGGACGGCTCCCTGGAGCCTGATCGGCTCGGATCGGAACGATCTCGAGCCGTGAATCAGGCTCTATATTTTAAATTTAGAGCAGGATCGGTTCAGATTGATTCAATCTGAACCGATCCTGCTCTAGGATTCCAGCGTGATCGCGGAGAGCTCGCGCCCGTAGTCGCGCTCCTTGCGCAGCGTGGTGCGGCGATAGCTGAAGAAGCGGTCCTCGTCGCCGCAGGTATCGAGGCCGCGGACGCCGACCGCGGCAAGTCCGGCGCGGTCGAGGCGATGGGCGACGTAGCCCTCGAGGTCGAACAGGAAGTGGTCCGTGCGCGGCGCGGCGGCGAAGAACCGACGCGCACCGGCATCCGCCTCCAGGAACGGCGCCGGGAACTCGGGCCCGACTTCGTAGGAGTCTTGTCCGATGCACGGACCCACCGCCGCCGTGATGCGCGATCGCGTCGCGCCGAGCTTCTCCATCTCGCGCAGTGTCGCCTCGAGCACGCCGGTGAGCGCGCCGCGCCAGCCGGCGTGGGCGGCACCGATCACGCGCGCCTCGGCATCGGCGAACAGCACCGGCGCGCAGTCGGCGGTGAGGATGCCGAGCAGCACGCCCGGGGTCGCCGTGACGTAGCCGTCGGCGCGCGGCGCCTCGTCGTGGGGCACCGGCGCATCGACCGTCTCGACCCGGGCGGAATGGACCTGATAGGCGGTGGTCAGGCGCTCGGGGGGAAGATCGAGCGCCGCCGCCGCCCGGGCGCGGTTCTCGGCGACCCGCTCGCTGTCGTCGCCCGAGCCGAAGCCGACGTTGAGCGCGCCGTAAAGCCCCTCGCTGACGCCGCCCGCGCGGGTGAAGAACGCGTGCTTGACCCCCGCCAGCGCGTCGAGACCCGAATCCCTGATTACCGGTACCATGGAAAAAACTCCCGTAATTGCGCCGTGGCTCGTCCTAGGTATATGCGACGAACCCCGGCAGCGCGCCGAGGCGCGGGTCGGCGAAGGCGACGACCTTGAACAGATTGCCCATTTCCGACGGCGCAATCAAACGCTGTAGTGCTGCCTGGATGCTGTCCCGCGTCGCCGCGTCCTTGTCCTTCGACAACATCTCCGCCCGTTGTGCGATCCCGAGCGCGAGCAGGAAAGCGCCCTGGGTAAGCGGGCTGGACACGGCCGCGCCGGCCGCGCGGGCCGCCGCCGCGAGCCCCTCGAAATCGACGTGGGCGGTGAGGTCGGCAGCGCCGGGATCGGCCAGCGGATCGGCATAGTCGTGGCCGCGCACCGCCTGCAGGGTCTCACCCGGCACACTGTGGGTATGGCCGTAATCGACGATCAGCGCGGCGCCGCCCTGGGCCGCGAGGCGGGCGCCGAGATGGGCGGCGATGCCCATGCCGGCGGTGCACAGCTCCGCGATCTCGCCGGTTGCCGCGCGCGCCGGCAGGCCGGGCGGCAGGGTCTCGGTGGAAAGTGGCGCCCCGGCCGTGAAGCGGAACGCACCCGCCGCATCCACCGTCACCTGACGCTCGGCCCAGCCGTCGTCGGTACGCACGAACTGGTGCACCGGCAGGGCGTCGAAGAACTCGTTGGCGATCACGATCATCGGCCCGGCCGGGATGTCCTCGACGCGGCGGCACCAGGCCGGGCGGCAGGCGGCCAGCGTCCGGGCCTGGCGCGCGCGTAAGGCGGCGCTGGTTTCCACCAGCCACGGCCGCACCGCCGCCGCGAAGCCCGACTGTGCCTGACCGGCACGCAGCGCGTCCGCCATCAGGGTGCCGCGCCCGGGGCCGAGCTCGGCCAGGATCAGCGGGTCGGGACGGCCCATGGCCTGCCACACCACCGCCGCCCACAGGCCGATCAGCTCGCCGAACATCTGGCTGATCTCGGGCGCTGTGACGAAGTCGCCCGCCGCGCCGAACGGATCGCGCGTCATGTAGTAGCCGTGCTCGGGGTGGCCCAGTGCCAGTTCCATGTAGCGCGCCACGGGGATCGGGCCGTGGGCCGCGATCTCGTCGCGGATGATGGCCGCGAGCGGGGTCACCGCGACGGCGCGGTCGCGCCCTTGAGCGCGCGCGCCACCAGCCACAGGCCGAGCGCCACCAGCGGCACCGACAGCCATTGCCCCATGGTGGTGTCGAACGGCAGGAAGCCGATCTGCACGTCGGGCTGGCGGAAGTTCTCCACGATGATGCGCGCGACGCCGTAGCCCGTGATGAAGGCGCCGGTCAGCAGGCCGGGCTTGGCGCGGGCATGGGCGAAGCGCAGCAATGCCAGCAGCACCAGGAACAGCACGATGCCCTCGAGCCCGGCCTCGTAGAGCTGGCTCGGGTGGCGCGGCAGCGGTCCGCCGTTCGGGAACACCATCGCCCACGGCACGTCGCTCGGGCGCCCGAACAGTTCGCCGTTGATGAAGTTGGCGATGCGCCCGAAGAACAGGCCGATCGGCGCCACCAGCGCGATCAGGTCGCCGAGCGCGAACACCGGCACGCCGCGATTGCGGCAGAACAGCACGATCGCGAGGATCACGCCGATCAGTCCGCCGTGGAACGACATGCCGCCTTCCCACACCGCGAAGATGTGGAGCGGATGGCTGGCGTAGTACGGCAGGTTGTAGAACAGCACGTAGCCGGTGCGCCCGCCGAGGATGACGCCGAGCGTCGCCCACAGCAGGAAGTCGTCGATCATCTGGCGCGTAAGCGGGGCTGCCATGCCCGGCGCGGGCGGTTTGTCGGCGAGCCGGCCGACGATCCACCAGCCGATCAGCAGCCCGGCGATATAGGCGAGCGCGTACCAGCGGATCGCGAACGGCCCGAAGCTGACCAGCACCGGATCGATCGCGGGAAACGGAATGACGAGGAAAGGGGGCATCGGGCGTCGCTCTCTCCGCTGCTACGGCAAGTGGCGCGAGGATAGGGGCCCTGCTCCCGGCCCGCAAGGGTGGCTGCCGGTCACGGCTTGCACGCCGCCGCCGCGCGGACCATATTGAGGCCATGCAGACACGCAACCGACTGCTCGACGATCTCGCCCGCGTCGCCACCGGCGCGCTCGGTGTCGCCGCCGGCATGCGGCGCGAGGCCGAGGAGGCGCTCCGCGCCCGCTTCGCGCGCGTGCTGGAGCAGGGCGGCTTCGTTTCGCGCGAGGAGTTCGACGCGGTCAGGGCCATGGCGGCCAAGGCGCGCGCCGAGAACGAGGCGCTCGAGAAGCGCATCGCCGTGCTCGAGGCGGCGGGCGCGCGCAAGGCACGGGCGCCGTCGAAGCGTGCCGCGCACGGCCCCGACAAGGCCCCCGGTCCGCAGCACGGCTAGCGCCCGACAGCCGTTATCCACAGAAAATTTCGCTAGCGAATCAAACATCCCTTGCGCCGATTCGGTGAAACTGGCACGCTACATCCCGTAGTAGCTGGAGGGGGCGTAAACACTAAATGTCGGCCTTCCTTGGGGATAATGGCAGTCCGACCCGTCATGTTCCGGCGGCCTCGCCGCGGCGCCGGCCCCTCCTCAGCCCGCCCGTAACCCATCCCCATTGCCGAGGGAGCCGGCCATGACCGAATCCCTGTTAGAGCCCGAATACGCTCTTTCCCATCCCATCGACACCATCGAGCGTCTGGTCTCCGACAAGGAGTGGTCGTTCGAGCGCTTCGGCGACGACGAGATCGCCATCGAGCTGGCCGGGCGCTGGTGCGACTACCGCCTGTTCTTCGCCTGGCACCAGGAGGCGGCGGCGATCCATTTCTCGCTCGCCTTCGACATGCGCGTGCCGTTCGACAAGCGCAACGAGGTCAGCGCGCTGATCTCGCTGGTCAACGAGCGCCTGTGGATCGGCCATTTCGACCTGTGGTCGGACAACGGCCTGCCGATGTTCCGCTATGCCTTCCTGCTGCGCGGCACCAACGGCCCGAGCGCCGAGCAGATCGCCGAGCTGGTCACCATCGCGCTCGATGAATCGGACCGCTTCTACCCTGCATTCCAGTTCGTCATCTGGGGCGGCAAGTCGCCGGCCGACGCCATCGCCTGCGCCATGGTCGACCCCGTCGGCGAGGCGTGACCCCTTCCAGGACATTCCCGCGCGGCCTGGTTCTGGTCGGCTGCGGCCGCATGGGCGGTGCGCTGCTCGCGGGTTGCCTCGAGCAGGGCATTGTCGCCGTCGGCGACGTGCTGGTGATCGAGCCGGTCGCTGCCGCGCGCGAGGCCGCAGCCAGGCTCGGCGTCAAGGTTGCCGAGGGGGCCGACGTGCTCGCCGGGCGTGCGGCGCCCGATCTTGTGCTGGTCGCGGTCAAGCCCCAGGTGATGGACGAGGTGCTTCCGTCCTACCGCGCGTTCGCGGAGACCGGCACCGTGTTCCTGTCGATCGCCGCCGGGCGCACCACTGCCTCGTTCGAACGCATCCTCGGCGCGGACACACCTGTTGTGCGGGCCATGCCCAACACGCCGGCCCAGGTCGGGCGCGGCATCACCGCGCTCTATCCCGTCGCCGCCGTGACGGCCGCCCAGCGGGAAATGTGCGCGGCGCTGATGGGTGCGGTGGGGGAGGTGGTGTGGCTCGACGACGAGGCGCTGATGGACGCCGTCACCGCGGTCTCGGGTTCGGGCCCGGCCTATGTGTTCCACCTGATCGAGGCGCTGGCCGAGGCGGCGCGCGCGGCGGGACTCCCCGGCGACATGGCCGACAAGCTCGCGCGCGCGACCGTGACCGGCGCGGCGGAGCTCGCCTATCGTTCTAATGAGACCGCCGCCGAGCTGCGCCGCCAGGTCACCAGCCCGGGCGGTACCACCGCCGCCGCGCTCGATGTGCTGATGGCGAAGGACGGTCTCGCCGCGCTCATGACCCGCGCGGTCGCCGCCGCCGCGAAGCGCTCGCGGGAGCTGGCGGGCTAGCGGCCGCTAAACCGGCAGGCGGATGCGCGCGCGCAGGCCGCCCATGGGGCTGTCTTCCAGGAAAATCTCGCCGCCGTGCCCGTGCACCACCTCGCGGGCGATGGTGAGGCCGAGGCCAACGCCGCCGGTCTCGACGTTACGCGAGGCGTCGAGCCGGTGGAACGGGCGGAACACGGTCTCGCGCTCCTCGGCCGGGATGCCGGGCCCGTCGTCGTCCACCGTGATCTCGATCATGTTGCCCTTGCGCCAGGCCGCGAGCGCGACGTGGCGGCCGTGGCGCACCGCGTTGTTGACCAGGTTGGCGATGCACCGCCGCACCGCCTCCTTGCGCACCGTGGTGGTGAGCGCACCCTCGATGGAGACCTCGACGTTCTCGCCCTGGCGCCGCGCGGCGGCGGCCACGTCCTCGACCACCTCGCGCATGTTCACGCGCGTCATGGGCTCCGATCCCTCGCCGCGGGCGAAGGCGAGATAGCCTTCCACCATGCGCGCCATCTCCTCGACGTCGGCCCGGAGCTCGTCGATGCCGGCCTCGTTGCCCATCATGGCGAGCTGCAGCTTCATGCGGGTGAGCGGCGTGCGCAGGTCGTGGGAGACGCCCGCCAGCATCTCGGTGCGCTGGGCCATCTGGCGCTGCAGGCGGTTGCGCATCATGTTGAAGGCGGTGGCGGCCTGGCGTACCTCGGTCGCGCCCTGGATGCGGAACGAGGGCACGCTGCGCCCCTTGCCGAGGGCATCGGCGGCGGAGGCCAGTCTTCGGATCGGCCGCACCTGGTTGCGCATGAACATCATCGCCACCGCGAACAGGATCAGCGAGCTTCCCACCATCAGGGCGATGAACAGGTAGGTAGTGGAGGTGAACAGCCGCTTGCGCGGCGCGACGATATGCAGGACGCCATCCGGCAGCTGGATGTCGATCAGCACGTCGTCTTCCTGGGAATCGTTGTCGATGTGGATGGGCCGCTGCATGCGGTCGTTGAGGGCGTGGCGCAGGACGCGCTCGACCCGGTCGCTGTCGGGCTCGGGGGCGTTCTTGAAGATGGCGCCGTCGCGGAACTCCATCTTCATGCCGAAATTGTCGCGGGCGAAGGTGAACGCGGCCTTGCGTCCGTCGGGCGTGGGGTTCTGGCGCACCAGTTCGATGGTCGCGGCGATGTCGCCGGCGAGTCCGCGCGACAGCCGGATTGCGACCGTTTCCCAGTGACGCTCGAAGAACACGTAGGCCGAGAACACCTGCAGCAGGATCAGCGGCGAGACGATGATGAGCAGCGACCGGCCGAGCAGGGTTTTCGGCAGGAAACGCTTGATGGTGGAAGAGATCGGCGCCCGCTCGCGCAGCCTCTCCATGATCGTGGCCATGGCCGCTCCCTCAGCCGCCTCGTGCCGCGCCGCGAGCCGGGGCGCCGCCGGCGAGGCCATGCTCGGTTGCGCGCAGGTTCCCCGCGCGTCGGTCCCGGAACCAGGACGACCAGTATACGTAGCGCTTTCCCGCCGTTTCGCACAGCTTGAACCAGAACCGCCGCAGCGGAAACAGCGCCTTCGACCAGCCGGTCAGGCGCACGGTCTTGTCGAAGCGGGCGTCGCCGATGGTTGAGCCGGCCGCCTCGTCTGTGTGTAGCGGCGCGGGATGGACGACGAGGAACTCGAGACCGGTCGCCCAGCACCGGCCGTGCAGCGTGTCGATCGGCACCCAGCTTCGCTCGGTGTGGCGGAGCAGCACGCACGCCGCATGCAGGGTGAGCAGGTAGGCGTGGGCGCCGCCGTGGGTGCCGGGAATGCGCGCGATCCGGTAGCCCGGCACGAGGTCCACGATCTCGCGTCGGCCGAGCCGGTAGATTTTGGGACTGCCGAGGAAGCGCACCATGTCCCATCTCACCGGGCTCGCCAGCAGCGCCGCCAGCACGGCGGGGAAATCCTTCTCGAACATCACGTCGTCCTCGAGGATGAGGGCGACGGCAATGTTCTCGTCCACCATCTTCTGGTAGATGGCGCGGTGCGACATCAGGCAGCCGACCTCGCCCTGGGTCATGTCGCGGCCGAACCAGCGCCGCCGCCGCGCGCCGTCGTAGACCGGGCAGTCGGCGAGGGAGAGTGCGTAGCCGTCGACCGCCTCGAAGAACGTGAATGGCAGGCCGATCGCGTCGAGCCGTTCGGCCATGTCAGTGCGGCGCGTGGCGTGCTTCGCCATGTTTATGACGAACGTGGCCGGCAGGGCCGGGCGCGTTTCCCGTTCGGTGGTGCCGGCGGTGGCGTCCAACGTGCGTCCGCCCTCAGTCCGGCCGCAGCACGTAGCCGCGCCCGCGCACGGTGCAGATGTAGCGTGGCAGCTTGGGGTCGGGCTCGATCTTGCGCCTGAGGCGCGTCACCTGCACGTCGATGGCCCGGTCGGAGCCGGACTCGCCGCTGATGCGGCCGAGTTCCTCGCGTCCCAGGATCTCTCCGGGATGGCGCGCGAGCGTGCGCAGCAAGCTCGCCTCGGTGGTGGTCAGGTGGACCGGCTGGCCGCCGCGCGTGAGCCGGTCGCTCGCCACGTCGAACTCGCAGGTGCCGAGCGCGATCCGGCCCGCGGCGGCGCGCAGGGTCTCGGTGCGCGACAGGATGCGGCGCAGGCGCAGCACCAGCTCGCGCGGCTCGAACGGCTTGGCGAGGTAGTCGTCGGCGCCGTGCTCGAGGCCCTTGATGCGATCCTCGGCCTCGCCCATGGCGGTCAGCATCAGGATCGGCACGGTGCTGTCGCGGCGCAGCGATTCGGTGAACTCGAGCCCGGTCTCGCCCGGCATCATCACGTCCACCACCAGCAGATCGAAGTCGAGGCCGGCGAGGCGCGCGCGCGCCGCCTTGGCACTCTCGGCGGTGGTGACGCGGAAGCCGTTCTCGCCGAGATAGCGCGACAGCAGATCGCGCAGGCGGCGGTCGTCGTCGATCACCAGGATGTGGGGTACGTCGTGGCTTTCCACTGCCGCCATGCCGACCCCGTCAGCGGGCGCCGCCGGCGCCAATGCGGCCCGGCGGACGGGCGCCCGGTGGGTTGTCGTGGGGCTCGGCGCCGAAGCGCTTGCGGTCGTCGGCGCCGATCAGGCCGGTCAGCACCTTGCGGAAGCCGCTTACCGCCTCGGCCCCCGCCTGGCGGTAGGCGCGCGCCAGCGTGACGCGCTGGCGCTCGGTCAGCTCGCGCTCGATCTCGGCGCCCTTGGCGGTGAGCGTGAGCAGGCGCTTGCGCCGGTCGCGCAGGCCCGGCTTCTGCACGATCAGCGCGCGCGTGGTCAGGTCGCCCAGCACGCGCGACAGCGACTGCTTGGTGACACGCAGCAGCTTGAGCAGCTCGGAAACCGTGAGCTCGGGATGGCGGCCGATGAAATAGAGCGCCCGGTGGTGGGCGCGGCCGAGGCCCTGGCGGGCCAGCACCTGGTCGGCCTCCTCGACGAAGTCCCGGTAGGCGAAGAACAGCAATTCCATGCCCTCGCGCAGGTCCTCCTCGCGCAGGAACAGGGGATTGAAACCGGGTTTCAGGTCAGCCACGTTGACATATATGATGGCAAATGGTAGTCAACGCAACGCCTTTCCGAAGGCGCCTAACTCTTTGAAAGACTTGAGACATGGCGATTTTACCGTTCGATGACCGCGACGGGGTGATCTGGTATGACGGCGCGCTCGTGCCGTGGCGTGACGCCCGTCTGCATGTGCTATCCCACGGCCTTCACTACGCGTCGTGCGTGTTCGAGGGCGAGCGCGTCTATAACGGCAACGTCTTCCACCTGGACGAGCACACCGAGCGCCTGATCAATTCCGCCAAGGTGCTCGGCTTCGCGATTCCCTTCACGGCCGAGGAGATCAATGCCGCCTGCAACGAGGTGGTGAAGGCCCAGGGCCTCAAGGACGCCTATGTCCGTCCGGTCGCCTGGCGCGGCTCGGAGATGATGGCGGTCAGCGCCCAGCAGACCAGGATCCACGTCGCCATCGCCGCGTGGCAGTGGCCGTCCTATTTCGACCCCGCCGCGCGCATGAAGGGCATCCGACTTACCACCTCCAAATGGCGCCGTCCCGCGCCCGATACGGCGCCGACCGCGGCCAAGGCGGCGGGCCTTTACATGATCTGCACGCTGAGCAAGCACGCGGCGGAAGCGGCGGGCTATCACGACGCGCTGATGCTCGACTACCGCGGCCTGATCGCCGAGGCGACCGGCGCCAACATCTTCCTGGTGCAGGACGGCAAGTTGCACACGCCGGTACCCGACTGCTTCCTCGATGGCATCACCCGGCGCGTGGTGATCGGCCTCGCCCGCGCGCGCGGGTTCGAGGTGATCGAACGCCACATCCAGCCGGAGGAGCTTGCCAGGACCCAGGAAGTATTCCTGACCGGCACCGCGGCGGAAGTTACGCCGGTGAGCGAGATCGACCATCATGGGTTCACGGTGGGCGATATCACGCGTGCTCTTATCGAGGATTACGACGCGCTGGTGCGCGGCAAGCACGAGACGGTGGCCGTACCGCAGGCCAAGAGCTCTGTCGGCTAGACCGCCAGCTAGTCTTTCTTCCAGCGCGCGGCCATGACGTCGTCGGCCTCGCGCGCGGCAACCCAGCGCGGGCCTTCGGCCGTGTCCTCCAGTTTCCAGAACGGCGCCTTGGTCTTGAGCCAGTCGATCAGGAACGAGCATGCCTGGAGGGCGTCCTCGCGGTGGGCCGCGCAGCATGCGACCAGCACGATGCGGTCGCCGGGCGCGAGCCGGCCGTAGCGGTGTATCACGGTGCTCGCCTGCAGCGGCCAGCGCCGGTTGGCCTCGGCCTCGATCTCGGCGAGCATCTTTTCGGTCATGCCGGGATAGTGCTCCAGCGTCATGGAGCGGATCGCCGCTTGCCCTTCGCCTGCGCCGGGCTCGACGAAGTCGCGCACGAGCCCGACGAAGCAGGCGAGCCCGCCGATGTCGGTGCGGCCCTGGGTGAGCGCGTCGAGCTCGGCGCCGATCGAGAAGTCCTCGCGCTGGACGCGGATCACGGCGCGCCTCCCGTCACCGGCGGGAACAGAGCGACCTCATCGCTTGCCGCCACCGGCGTGTCCGGGCGGGCGAATTCCTGGTTGACCGCGACGCGCACCAGCGAGATGTCCTTGAGCGCCTCGCCGTGGCCCGGGCTGCGCGTCCTGAGCCAGTCGAGCAGGCCAGCGACCGTGGTCACGCTCGCGGGCGGGGTCACGTCCTCCTCGGCGAGGCCGGTGCGCGTCTTGAGCCAGGCGAAGTAGAGGATATGCATCACTCGCCGCCACCGGCGTCGCCGATCATGTGGCGCAGCCCCGCACGCAGGTAGTCCCAGCCGGTGACCAGCGTGAGTGCGGCCGCGATCCACAGCGCCCAGGCGCCGATCCAGATGGCCGGCAGCCAGGCCGGCCCGGCATCGCCCAGCAGCAGGAGCGCGATCGCCACCATCTGCAGCGCCGTCTTCCATTTGGCGAGCCGGCTTACCGGCATGCCGACGTTGATGGCTGCCAGGAACTCGCGCAGGCCCGAGACCAGGATCTCGCGACACATGATGACGAGGGCGGGCAGCACCAGCCAGCCCGCGATCGGCCCGCGCGCCACCATCATGAACAGGGCCGCGGCGACCATCACCTTGTCGGCGACCGGATCGAGGAACCGGCCGAAGCGCGTCACCTGGTGCCACGAGCGCGCGAGATAGCCGTCGAGGAAATCGGTGAGCGAGGCCGCCGCGAACAGGCCGCAGGCGAGCCAGCTGGCCATGGGCCGGTCGAGATAGAACGTGGCGACCAGCAGCGGCACCACGACGATGCGCGAAAGGGTGAGGAGATTGGGAAGTGTCGTCAGCATGGTCCAGATGCGTCGCAGCCCCGGGGCGAAGGGCAGGGCCAGATTAACGGCCCCGGTCGCGCCGCGCCAGCCCCGAGGTCAGTCGCCACCGTGGAAATGGTCGTAGACCTTTTTGGCGACCGAGCGCGAGATGCCCGGCACCTTGAGCAGGTCGTCGAGCCCGGCCTCCTCGACCGCGCGCGCGGCGCCGAAATGGGTCAGCAGCGCCTTCTTGCGGGCGGCGCCGATGCCCGCGATCTTGTCGAGCTCGGAGCGGCCGATGGCGCGCGAGCGCTTGGCGCGCTGGCCGCCGATAGCGAAGCGGTGCGCCTCGTCACGCAGACGCTGCAGGAAATAGAGCACGGGATGGCGTGGCTCGAGGGAGAACGGCGCGCGGTCGGGCAGGAAGAAGCGCTCGCGTCCGGCGTTGCGGTCCTTGCCCTTGGCGATGCTGGCCAGCGCGATATCGTCGATGCCGAGCTCGGCCATCACCTCGCGCGCCACCTTGAGCTGCCCGGCGCCGCCGTCGATCAGCACCAGGTCGGGCCAGTTGCCGTCGTTGCCGGCGCCCTTTTCGTCGAGCGCCCGGGCGAAGCGCCGGGTCAGCACCTCGCGCAACATGCCGTAGTCGTCGCCCGGCGCCAGTGCCGCGTTGCGGATGTTGAAGCGGCGGTAGGCGCCCTTGTTGAAGCCTTCGGGCCCGGCCACGATCATGGCGCCGAGCGCGCCCTTTCCGCCGATGTGGCTGTTGTCGTAGACCTCGATGCGGCGCGGCACCTCGGCCAGGTCGAACGTCTCCGCCACGCCCTCCAGCAGCTTCATCTGCGAGGCGTTCTCCGACAGCCGGCGCGCAAGCGCGGTCTCGGCATTGGCGACGGCGTGGTCGATGGCCGTCTTGCACGGCCCGCGCGCGGGCACGGAGAGCGTTACCCTCGCGTCGGCGCGCAGCGACAGCGCGTCGGCCACCAGGTGCGGGTTGGGCACGGCGCGCGACAGCAGCACGGTCCTGGGCGGCATGTGAATCGCGTAGAACTGGCCGAGGAAGCCCTCCAGCACGTCGGCGTCGTCGGTGCCCGCCGGTATCGAGGGGAAATAGGCGCGGTTGCCGAAGTTCTGTCCGGCACGGAAGAAGAACACCTGGATGCAGGCGGCGTCGCCACGCCGGGCGAGAGCAATCACGTCGGCGTCGCCCATGCGCTCGAGGTTGATGTCCTGGCGGCTCTGGATCTGGGTCAGCGCCTGGATGCGGTCGCGGTAGGTGGCGGCCGCTTCGAACTGGAGCGCGTCGGAGGCTGCCTGCATTTTCTCGGCGAGCCGCGCCTGGATCGCCCGGCTCTCGCCGCGCAGGAACGCGCGCACCTCGTCGACCAGGGCAAGGTAGTCCTCGCGCCCGATGCGCCCGACACAGGGCGCGGTGCAGCGCTTGATCTGGAACTGCAGGCACGGCCGGGTGCGGCTCTCGAACACGCTGTCGGAGCACGAGCGTAGCGGGAACGCGCGCGCGAGCTGGGCCAGCGTCGCGTTGACCGCGCCCGCCGAGGCGAACGGGCCGAAATATTCGCCGGGCGCATCGCGCGCGCCGCGGTGCTTGGTGATCTGCGGCCAGTCGTGGCCGGCGGTGATGCGGATGTAGGGAAACGACTTGTCGTCGCGCAGCAGCACGTTGTAGCGCGGCTTGAGGCGCTTGATCAGGTTGCTTTCCAGCAGCAACGCTTCCGCCTCGGTATGGGTGGTGACGATCTCGAGCTTCGCGCAGGCGCCGACCACCCGGGCGATGCGCGGCGTCAGGCGCTCGGGCCGGGTATATGCCGCGACCCGCTTCTTCAGGTTCTTGGCCTTGCCGACGTAGAGCACCTCGCCCTTGGCATTCTCCATGCGGTAGACGCCGGGGCGCGGCGGCAGCGTCTTGAGCTCGTGCTTGATCAGCGCCGCGCCGGCAAGCCGCACCACGTCGTGGTCGGCGGCGGATGCAGGGGCGGCGGACGGTGCGTCGGAAACGGGCATGGCGCTTTATTTTGTGGGCGGGCGGGGGCGCGTCAATATGGCTGGGATGAGAAGCGTCGCCGGGGTTTCTATCCACCGAAACTGTGGAGAACTTTGTGGGGAAAACGACCGGTAGAACAAACTTGGCGCAAATCCTGCCGGGTGCAACCGCCTTGACTAATAAATAGGCAATTTTGTTAAGCCATTGATTTTTAGGTAATAATCAATTGTCAAGCGGTAACGCTCCGGTCACTGTCAAATAGTTGCCACAATCTGCAAGGGGTTCGCACCGCGTTACCGGCCTGTGCACAACTTGGGCATTCGCCCCCAAATAGCCCGTATTTCGCCCGGGATTCGGCCAGAGTCAGAGCCAGAATCAGAGGGTTTGGCGGACCCGCTCGATCTCGATCCCGGCGCTTTCGGCATCGGGGAAGACGTCGAGTTTCTCGACCCGCACCCGGGCGCGCACCACGCGCGCGTCCTCGAGGCAGAAGGCCGCGATCTTCTCGGCCAGGGTCTCGACCAGGTTGACGTGGGGGCCGCCGAGCAGTTGGCGCACGCCCTCGGTCACGTCCTCGTAGCACACCACGTGGTGGATTTCGTCGGCGGGCGGCGGGCCGTCGTCGGTCACCGCCAGTTCGACGTTGACGCGCACCCGCTGGCGGCTGCCCTTCTCGTGGCTATGGATGCCGAGGAAGCAATCGGCCACCAGGTCCTTCACGAACACCAGCCGGACTCCCCCGGGCCCCGGGCCGATCGCGGACGTCGGGCGGAGGGGACGGATGGTCGTGCCGTGGGACTGGGACATACTGGGATCCTGGGGCGCCGGACCGCGGCCGGTCACTCGGGGGCGGCCTTGCCGCCCGAGGGGGACCAATTGAGATGCTGGCCGCCGTCGAGGGCTATCATTTGGCCCGTTACCGATCCCGCTGCAAGGAGAAAAATCACCGCCTCGGCGATCTCGGCGGGATCCGTGGGCCGTTCCAGCGGCGTCGACCGCGCCTGGGCCTCGAACTGCGTCCGGCTCTGGCGCGGCGACGGCAGCACCGGGCCGGGGCCGATGGCGTTGACGCGGATGCGCGGCGCGAAGCCGAGCGCGAGGGCCTGGGTCAGCGTCCACAGCCCGGCCTTGGTGAGCGTGTAGCTGGTGAAATGGGGCGTCAGGTTCCATACCCGCTGGTCGACCATGTTGACGATGTTGCCCCGCGCGCCTTCGGGCAGCTGGCGCGCGAACGCCTGGGACAATACGAACGGCGCGCGCAGGTTGACCGCCATATGGGCGTCCCAGCTCTCGCGGGTCGCGGTGAGCGGCTCGTCGCGCTCGAACACGGAGGCGTTGTTGACCAGCACGTCGAGCGGGCCGAGGGCCGCGCCGGCCCGTTCCACCAGGGTCGCGACCTCGGCCTCGTCGGCGAGATCGGCCGTGACCGCCGCGGCGCGGCCGCCCGCGGCGCGGATTTCCTCGGCCAGCGCCTCGGCCTCGTCGGCGGAGGCATGGTGGTGGATGGCGACGGCGTAGCCCGCGTGCGCGAGGCGCTCGGCGATGGCGCGGCCGATGCGCCGTGCGGCGCCGGTGACGAGGGCGGTCTTGAGGGGCGGGGCGGGCTCGGTCATGGCCGGAGGATGGCGGAACCGGCGGGGGCGCGCAAGCGCGGGGGCCTAATGCGCGAGCATCCGCGAACTCTCAATGAGCGAACATCCGCGCATTGCTAGTTGGCGAGCATGCGCTCGACGCCGAAATACTGGAGCGCGGTGTAGGCCACGAAGACGGCGATAAACCCGATGCCGACGGCGCGCGCGATGCCGCGCCGCAGCAGGACCGAGGCCAGCAGCGCCACCGTGACCGCCAGCATGAACCACAGGTCGAAGCGCAGGATCTGGGGTGGCACCCTGAGCGGCGCCACCGCCGACACCAGCCCCATGATGGCGAGCAGGTTGTAGATGTTGGCGCCGATCACGTTGCCGAGCGCGACCTCGGAATGGCGCCTGAGCGCCGCCACCACGGCGGTGGCGAGCTCCGGCAGTGAGGTGCCGATGGCGACAACCGTGAGCCCGATCACCTCCTCGCCGACGCCGAGCAGACGCGCCAGCGTCACCGCGCCCGCCACCAGCAGCCGCGCGCCGATCACCACCGCGGCGATACCGCCGACGATGGCGAGCAGCGCCAGCCACGGCGAGCGCGGGCCTTCCTCGAATTCCTCGGCGATCTCGGCGGGGCCGCCCTCGGCGCGCCGCCGCCGGCGCTCGGAGAGATAGGCATAGCCCGAGAACACCAGCAGCGCCGCGAACATCAGCACGCCCTGCCAGCGCGAGATCGTGCCCGACAGCGCGAGCGCCACGAACAGCAGTGCCGAGCCCAGCATCACGGCGGCATCGCGGTAGAGCCGGCGGGGATCGCAGACGATCGGCGTGATCACGGCGGAGGTGCCGAGGATCAGCAGGATGTTGGCGATGTTGGAGCCGACCACGTTGCCGACCGAGATGCCGGGCTGGCCGTCCACGGCGGCCTGCAGGCTGACCACCAGCTCGGGCGCGGTGGTGCCGTAGGCGACGATGGTCATGCCGATCACCATCGGCGACACCTTGAGCCGGCGCGCCAGCGAGACCGCGCCGCGCACCAGGTATTCGGCGCCGAACAGCAGCAGCACGAAGCCGCCAGCGAACTGAAGAAAGGTGATCATGGGCGCGCGCTCATCAGGTATCCGGGGGGATTGCCGCCATGGTCTGTTGGCCGGCACGGGCTGTCATCGTCTATCATGGCGTGGGCGAGGGGGCAAACCGGCGCCTGCGCCACGCGGTGTGACCGCGGCGACCGAAACCGCCTTGCTGGCCGACGTGCCGGTCTTCCTCGCCGCCGCCGTGACGGTGGTGCCCCTGGTCCGGCGGGAAATTCCGGGCCCCGTGTGATTCCCCTTGCAAATTATGTGAAAGCTGGGCATATGGCGCGCCGTGCTGGCAGCGCAGCCTTTCATTAGTGAATTGCCCTACCGCTTCGCGGTCCGAGACTTTTCCTAAACAAGATTGCGACGTCTCACCCCGGGCGCGTTTGCGTACCGGGTTCCCTACGACTGCGAAAGTGACTGAAATGACTAAAGGTACCGTGAAGTTCTTCAATGCGACCAAGGGCTTTGGCTTCATCAGCCCGGAAGACGGCTCGAAGGATGTCTTCGTGCACATCTCCGCGGTGGAGCAGGCCGGCCTGCGTTCGCTCAACGAGGGTCAGACCGTGACCTTCGACGTGCAGACCGAGGCGCGCGGCCCCAAGGCTGTCAACCTGCAGGTCGACTGAAGACACGGCCTGTTGCCGAACGGAAAGGCCGCCCCTCGGGGCGGCCTTTTTCGTTGGCGCCCGTTCCCATCGGGCGCCCGCTCGACTAGGCTTTTCCGCCAAGGCAACGGGAGGCGGCCCATGACGGCATCGGCAAGGACGGCGACACGGGCGCTTCGCGCGCTGATGATGGCGCTTGGCATTTTTGTGGCGGCCGTCGCCGGGCCCGTCGCCGCGTCCGAGGTCCTGCCGCTTTCCGTGTCTTGCGGCTTGCCGCACCCCGACCGCAACCTTGCCCGCGGCACGTTCGAGGGCCGCGCTGCGCTGCGCTTCGTGCTGGATGTTGACGATACCGGTGAGTGCAAGGCCGACATCGCGCGCGGCGGCTATAACCGCGCCGAACTGCGCAGCGAGAACCTGCCCCGCGACCGGACGCTGCGGGTGAGCTTCGACGTGTTCATCCCGAAGGGGTTCCCGGCGACCGGCGGCATCGCCCTCGGCCAGTTCCACCAGAACGGCAAGAAGCCGCTGGTCCTGCTGATGGCCTCGAGAGACGACTACCGCGCGACGGCGGGTACCGGGCTCAAGCGCCTCACCGGCGACATCGACCGCGGCGGCGCGTTGTTCGACGGCGATGCCTATGGCCGCTGGCACCGGATCGTGATGGAGGCGCGTTTTGCGCGCGGCGACGGCGGCTTCATCCGCGTCTCCGTCGACGGCGCCGTGCGGTTCGAGGCGAGAGGCGCGACGGTGGCGAGCGAGCCCTATTTCAAGATCGGCCTCTACGGCCGCCGTGACCGCATGGCGGGACGGCTCACCGTCTACGTGACGCCGCCCATGCTGACGCTGGAATAGGGCGCCCTCAGTAGCTACGGGCGCCACCGGGGCGGCCGGTCTTGACCCGCCCGCCCGGCTTGCGCGGTCCCTTACGGCCCGGTCCCTTCGATGCCTGCTTCTGGACCCCCTTGCGCGGCCGCCCGATGGGGTTGCGCGGGCGCGCCAGTGCGCCGGCGATGTCGGTGCCGAGCTCGTGGTCGGACAGCCGCTTGATCTCGTCGCGCAGCCGCGCGGCTTCCTCGAACTCGAGGTCGGCGGCGGCGGCGCGCATCTTGCCTTCCAGCTCCTCGATCACCGCGCGCAGGTTGTGGCCGGTCAGCTCGACCTCGCCGACGCCGGTATCCACCGTCACGTAGTCGGCCTCGTAGACCGACTGCATCACGTCGGAGATGCCCTTGCGCACGCTTTCCGGCGCGATACCGTGGACGGCATTCCACGCGGTCTGCTTGGCGCGCCGTCGATCGGTCTCCTCGATCGCGAACTTGAGCGACTGGGTCATCACGTCGGCATAGAGGATCACGCGCCCGTCGATGTTGCGCGCGGCGCGGCCGATGGTCTGGACCAGCGAGGTGCGCGAGCGCAGGAAGCCCTCCTTGTCGGCGTCGAGGATCGCCACCAGCGCGCATTCCGGGATGTCGAGCCCCTCGCGCAGCAGGTTGATTCCGACCAGCACGTCGAACGCGCCCAAACGGAGATCGCGGATGATCTCGATGCGCTCCAGCGTGTCGATGTCGGAATGGAGATAGCGCACCCGGACGCCGGCATCATGCAAGTACTCGGTCAGGTCCTCGGCCATCTTCTTGGTGAGTGTCGTCACCAGCACGCGCTGGCCCCTCGCTGCGACCGCGCGGCATTCGGCCAGCAGGTCGTCCACCTGGGATTCGACCGGGCGCACGATGCATTCAGGGTCGATCAGGCCGGTCGGGCGAATCACCTGTTCGGTGAACACGCCGCCGGTGCGCTCCATTTCCCACGGGCCGGGTGTCGCCGAGACGAATACTGTGCGCGGGCGCATCCGCTCCCATTCCTCGAACTTGAGCGGCCGGTTGTCGACGCAGGAGGGCAGGCGGAAGCCGAAATCGGCGAGCGTGGACTTGCGATTGTAGTCGCCCCGGTACATACCGCCGATCTGGGGCACGGTGACGTGGCTCTCGTCCACGAATAGGAGCGCGTCCTGGGGCAGGTACTCGAACAGGGTCGGCGGCGGCTCGCCCGGCGCGCGGCCCGTCAGGTAGCGCGAGTAGTTCTCGATCCCGGCGCAGTGGCCGGTGGTCTCCAGCATCTCGAGGTCGAAGGTGGTGCGCTCCTCGAGCCGCTGCGCCTCCAGGAGCTTGTTCTGGGCGTGCAGCTCGGCGAGGCGCGCCTTGAGCTCGACCTTGATGTGCTTGATCGCCTGGTTGACGGTCGGGCGCGGCGTGACGTAGTGCGAGCTGGCGTAGACCGTGATGTGCTCGAGATCGCCCTGCTTCTCGCCGGTGAGCGGGTCGAACTCGCTGATCGCTTCGACCTCGTCGCCGAACAGCGAGATGCGCCACGCGCTCGCCTCGTAGTGGGCGGGGAATATCTCGACGGTGTCGCCGCGTACGCGGAAGGAGCCGCGCGTGAAGGCCGTGTCGTTGCGCCGGTACTGCAACTCCACGAACTGGGCCAGCAGGCGCGCGCGGTCCACCATCTCGCCCTTCGAGACGTTCACGGTCATGCGCGAGTAGTCCTCGACCGAGCCGATGCCGTAGATGCACGAGACCGAGGCCACGAGGATCACGTCGCGCCGCTCCAGCAGCGAGCGCGTCGCCGCGTGGCGCATGCGGTCGATCTCCTCGTTGATGGAGGCATCCTTCTCGATATAGGTGTCGGTGCGCGGGACGTAGGCTTCCGGCTGGTAGTAGTCGTAGTAGGAGACGAAGTACTCGACCGCGTTGTGGGGGAAGAACGTCTTCATCTCGCCGTAGAGCTGGGCGGCCAGCGTCTTGTTGGGGGCGAGGATCAGGGCCGGGCGCTTCAGGTTGGCGATCACGTGCGCCATGGTGAAGGTCTTGCCCGAGCCGGTGACGCCGAGCAGCACCTGGTCACGCTCGTCCTCGGCGAGCCCGGCGCTCAGCTCGGTGATCGCCTGGGGCTGGTCGCCGGCGGGCTGGTACGGGCTTTCCAGGCGGAACGTCGCGTCGCCGGTGGGGCGGGCGAACGCGCCAATGGCGCTCTCGGTGGTGTCGGGATCGGCGGTCATCGGCCCTTTATATGGGGTCGCGCCGGGGCGCCGCCAGTGGCATGTGCCCCGGCGGGCGGTCAGCCCGGCCCGGGATGCCCGGCGAGCGCGCCCGGGGGCAGCAGCGCCGTGACGTCGGCGAACATCCGCCGGTCCGAAACCACGTCGGCCTGGTCGTAGATTTTCCGGATTCGTCCCGCGCCGTCCACCAGCACCAGCGCGTCGTTGTGGGAGATGTCGTAGTCCGCATGCGCCCGTTCGGCGAGGCGGTTGACCACGGTGGGCTGGGGCGCGAGAGCGGCGCCCGCGCCCGGGTCTTCTCCCTCGCGTACCTTCTGGTAGGCGACGTGATAGCCGCCGGTGACGATGCGCCGGATGGTCTTCGGGTCGCCGGTCAGGTACTGCCAGTGCGGATCGCGCGGGTTCCAGCCGTACTGGGCGAGGAAGGCGCGCATCTCGGCCGGCCCGGTGCCGGCAGGATCGACGTTGAACGCCACCAGCGCCACGCGGTCGGCGATGCCGGCGCTCCGCAGCGTGTTCTCGAACCCGACGAGGTGCGCCGTGATCAGCGGGCAGTAGGTGGTGCAGTAGGGGAACAGGAAGGTCACCAGCCGGACCTTGCCCTTGAACCGGCTCGAATCGACGCGCACGCCGAGCTGGTTGGTGAGTCCGCTATAGACGGGCGCCGTGCCGATCACCGGCAGGGGCCGGCGCTCCGAATGCGAGCCCGGCAGGTGCGTGGCGGCGCCGAGCCACCACCCGAGCAGCCCGGCCAGCAGGAGCGCGACGACGGTGGCCGCCACGACGATCGCGCGCGGACGGTTGGGCCCGGAAGGGTTCATGGCATTTCTCGCGTTCGGCCGTGGGGGACGTCCGGCAGCGGACGTCCTGATGACACCAACCTAAGCGAGCGGTGCGTGGCGTTCAACCCGCGGCGCGGTACCAGCTCACGCGAGGGCTAGGCCTTGGGCGCCCACAGCATGCACCAGCCCTTGGGGGCGATGGTGCCGGCCACCTTCTCGCACGAATGAGGCGCCTTGAAATGGCGGCAGCCGTCGCATTCATGGCCGCCCTTGGGTTTCTCCTGGTACTGGACCGCCTTCTTCTTGAGCTTGGTGGCGGCGAACGCCGGGCTGGTGAGGCTGAAGCCGGGCAGCAGCCCGACCGCGGCGACGGTGGCGGCGCCCTGCAGGGTCTGGCGGCGGGTGATCTTCTTCATCTTGGCTCTCCCGTTGGGGTTGGCTGGACCGTCCGGCGCGGGCGGGCGGGACGCAAAAGGGCGCCCTGCGGCGCCCCTCGTTATAAAGACGCCGCGCGCCGCGGATCATTCCCGCGCGATTGACGGGTCGTTTACGCGTCCTCACGCGCGTCTGACATCATTGTGATGCCGCGTGTGCCGGGGTATGGGGTAGGAACGGAGCCACGCAAAGGAGGACGCCGTCATGTGGCCCTGGAACGATCCGTCGGGACGCCTGTCCCGCTTCAAGCTTGCCGTTTTCATCGCCCTGTTCGTGCCGGGCGCGCTCACCGCGCTCGACTTCGCGCTCGGCAACCTGGGCGCGCGCCCGGTGATGGAGGCGATCCATCAGACCGGGCTGTGGACGATCCGGCTGCTGTTCATCTCGCTCGCGGTGACGCCGCTGCGCGCCGTGCTCGACGGACCGCGCCTCCTGCAGGTGCGCCGCATGATCGGCGTCGCCGCCTTTGCCTACGCCCTGGTCCACCTGACGCTCTACGCCGCCGACGAGATGTTCGTGCTGCCGCGCATCGCCTCGGAGATTGTGCTGCGCATCTACCTGACCATCGGCTTCGTCACGCTGCTCGGCCTCGCCGCGCTCGCCATCACGTCCACCGACGGCTGGCAGCGGCGGCTGCGCGACAAGTGGCGCAAGCTGCACAAGACCATCTACCTGCTCGCTGTGCTGGCGTCGGTCCATTTCTTCATGCAGTCCAAGGCCGACGTGGCCGAGCCGATGATGATGATGGGCTTCTACGCCTGGCTGATGGGCTACCGCGCGCTGGCCAGGCGCACGGGCCGCGGCGGGCGCCTGCCGGCGCCGTGGCTGGCGGGGCTCGGCGTGGTCGCGATCGCGGCGACCGCGCTGGGCGAGGCGCTGTGGTTCTGGGCCACCATGCACGTGGCGCCGGGCCGCGTGCTGATGGTGAATTTCGTCCCCGACGCGGGCTTCCGCCCGGCCTGGGGGGTGGCGCTCGCGGTGGCCCTGGTGCTGGCCGGGTTCTGGGGCCGGCGCGCGGCCAAGGAGATCGCAAAGCGCGGCGGCCTCAGGGACGCGTTCGCGCGCCAGACCGGCGCCGCCTGAGCCCGTCCACCGGGGGGCTTTTTCGCCCGATGTCGGCATTTTGTAACGGGTTCACCGTTGCGTACCGGGCGGTCCTTGCGTAGCTTGGCGCGAATCCAGCCACGCTCCCCGGAGTTGCCTGCCATGCCGTTGCCGTCGCGTTTCCTCGCCGACCGTCTGTCCGCCGTCAAGCCGTCGCCGACCATGGCGGTGACCGCGCTCGCGGCCGAGCTCAAGTCCCAGGGCCGCGACGTGATCGGCCTCGGTGCGGGCGAGCCCGACTTCGACACGCCCGACCACATCAAGGCCGCGGCCAACGCGGCGATCGCCCGCGGCGAGACCAAGTACACCGCCGCCGACGGCACGCCCGTCCTCAAGAAGGCGGTCGCCGCCAAGTTCAAGCGCGAGAACGGCCTCGACTACGCGCCCGAGCAGGTCACCATCGCCTGCGGCGGCAAGCACGTCATCTTCAACGCCATGATGGCGACCCTCAATCCCGGCGATGAGGTGGTAATCCCGGCGCCCTACTGGGTGAGCTATCCCGACATCGTGCTGCTGTGCGGCGCGACCCCGGTGGTGGTCGAGGCCGGCCTCGACCAGGGCTTCAAGATCACCCCCGCCCAGCTCGACGCCGCCATCACGCCGCGCACCAAGTGGCTGATCCTGAACTCGCCGTCGAACCCGACCGGCGCCGCCTACACCCGCGACGAGATCAAGGCGCTGGCGGCGGTGCTGGTGAAGCATCCGCAGGTGTGGATCCTGAGCGACGACATCTACGAGCACCTGATCTACGACAACTTCACGTTCTCGACGATCGCGGCGGTCGAGCCCGGGCTCTACGACCGCACGCTCACCATGAACGGCGTGTCGAAGGCCTATGCCATGACCGGCTGGCGCATCGGCTACGCCGCCGGGCCCAGGGAGCTGATCAAGGCGATGGGGGCGATCCAGTCCCAGTCCACCTCCAACCCGTGCTCGATCAGCCAGGCCGCCTCGGTCGAGGCGCTCAACGGCACCCAGGACTTCCTGCCCAAGTGGCGCGAGGCGTTCCGCACGCGCCGCGACCGGGTCGTCGCCATGCTGAACGACGCCTACGGCATCCAGTGCCCGAAGCCCGACGGCGCGTTCTACGTGTTCCCCGACTGTGCCGGGCTGATCGGCAAGACCACGCGCGAGGGCAAGGTGCTCGCCGACGATTCGGCGGTCGCCACCTGGCTGCTGGAATCGGAAGGCGTCGCCGTGGTGCAGGGCGCCGCGTTCGGCCTGAGCCCGTGCTTCCGCATCTCCTACGCGACCTCGCTCGAGGTGCTGGAGGAAGCGTGCCGCCGCATCCAGCGCGCCTGCGCGACGCTGGCCTGAGCCCGCGTTCGCTGCTGGCCCGGCGCAACATCGTTTCTTAACGCCGCACCTTTCGAGAATCCTGTTGCATCGCCCCGCGGCCTCGGGGGAGACTTTACGCACACAGAAGAACCGCCGGCGGCAAGCCGGGCGGTGTTCCAGACCCGGGTGCGTGCCGTCGCGGTACGCCGCGGAGCGCAGGCGCCGGGGCGCCGCCCGCTAACCCGTTTCCGGCCAGATACGGGAGAGCTTGATGAGCGATGCGCGTTCCGCAGCGCCACGTTGCGTTGCCCTTGTTGGTCCCTACCTCAGCGGCAAGACGTCGCTCCTGGAAAGCCTGCTGGCCGCATCCGGCGCGATCCCGCGCAAGGGCACGGTCAAGGACGGCACCGCGGTCGGCGACACCAGCCCCGAGGCCCGCGCCCGCCAGATGACCGTCGAGATGAACGTGGCCCATGCCCGCTTCATGGACGACGACTGGCGCTTCATCGACTGCCCGGGCTCGATCGAGCTGTTGCAGGATTCGCTCGACGCGCTCGCGGTCGCCGACGCCGCCGTGGTGGTGGTCGAGCCCGAGATCGCGCGCGCCGCGATCATCGCCCCGGTCATGAAGTACCTCGAGGACGCGGGCATCCCCCATGTGCTGTTCGTCAACAAGATGGACGCGACCGAGAACCGCGCGCGCGACGTGATGGCGGCGCTCCAGGCCCATTCCAACCTGCCGCTGGTGCTGCGCCAGGTGCCGATCCGGGAGCGCGACCACGTCGCCGGCTACGTCGATCTCGTCAGCGAGCGCGCCTATCACTACAAGGAGGGCGAGCCCTCCGACCTGATCCCGCTGCCCGACGAGATGAACGGCCGCGCCGACGAGGCACGCGCGGAGATGCTCGAATCCCTGGCCGATTTCGACGACCACCTGCTCGAGCAGCTGATCGAGGAGGCGGTCCCCGAGAAGCAGGAGATCTACGCCGACCTGGCGAAGGACCTGCGCGACAACCTGATCGTGCCGGTGGTGCTGGGCGCGGCGCTCCACGACAACGGCGTGCGCCGGCTGCTCAAGCTCTTGCGCCACGAGGTGCCGGGCGTGCAGGCGACCGCCGCGCGCAAGGGGCTCAAGGGTGACGGTGAGGCGGTGGCCCAGGTGTTCAAGACCGCCCACGTGCCCCACGTCGGCAAGCTCAGCTTCGCGCGCATCTGGCGCGGCACGGTCAAGGACGGCGACACGCTCTCGGACCAGCGCGTCTCGGGGCTCCTGCGCGTGCAGGGCGCGGCCACCGCCAAGCTGCCTCAGGCCGTGGCCGGCGACGTGGTCGCGTTCGGCCGCATGGAGGAGGTGCGCACCGGCAATGTGCTGACGCCGTCGGGCAAGGCGCCGAAGATCGACGGCTGGCCGGCGGCGCTCAAGCCGGTGTTCGCGGTCGCGATCGGCACCGAGAACCGCGCCGACGACGTCAAGCTGTCGGGCGCGCTGCAAAAGCTCACCGAGGAGGACCGCTCGCTGTCGGTCGCCCACGTCGCCGACACCCACCAGATGCTGCTGCGCGGCCAGGGCGAGATGCACCTGATGATCGCGTTCGACCGGCTCCAGTCGAAGTACAACCTCAAGGCCACCCGCGGCCGCCCCGAGGTGCCCTACAAGGAGACCATCCGCAAGGGCGCCGCCGAGCACGGCCGCTTCAAGCGCCAGACCGGCGGCCACGGCCAGTTCGGCGACGTCCACATCGAGATCCGCCCGCTCCAGCGCGGCAAGGGCTTCGCGTTCGAGGACAAGATCTTCGGCGGCCATATCCCGAAGCAGTACATCCCGGCGGTCGAGGCGGGGGTGAAGGAATACCTCGAGCGCGGACCGCTCGGGTTCCCGGTGGTGGACCTCGCGGTGACGCTCACCGACGGCTCCTATCACACGGTCGATTCCTCGGAGCAGGCGTTCAAGCAGGCCGCGCGCATCGCCATGAGCGAGGGCATGGGCAAGTGCGAGCCGGTGCTGCTGGAACCGATCTACGAGGTCCGCATCTCGGTGCCGTCCGACTGCACCAGCAAGGTCAACGGGCTGGTCGCCGGGCGGCGCGGCCACATCCTCGGCTTCGACGCCAAGTCCGGCTGGAAGGGCTGGGACGAGGTGATCGCGCACATGCCCGAGGTCGAGCTGTCCGACCTGATCATCGAGCTGCGCTCGCTGACCCTCGGCGTCGGCACCTTCGAGACGCGCTTCGACCACCTGACCGAGCTGATGGGCAAGGACGCCGAGCGCATTATCCACAGCCACAGCGGCGGCGCCGCGGCCGCCCAGTAGGCGGACCGGTTAACCGGCACAGTCAGCCGGCACGGATAGCCTGAAAATGCGGCACGCGGGCCCGGCCCACGCGGCCTTTGTGCGGGGCCCTTTTTGGTGGCGCCCCGGACCGGAGCCGTTATATTGCCTGCGGCCCGACGCCGAGGCCCGCGCAGGTGGGCAGGGGGGACACCCGGGCGCGGCCGCCCCACAAGAGGGGCATCAAGGATTTTCGTCGAGGAGATTGCCCAATGACCGCTGCCACGTCCGGCAAGGCCAAGACCGCGTCCGGTTACGTCACGTTCAGTTACCAGAAGCCCGAAAGCATTGCGGGCGACAAGATGATCATCGAGCTCGCCAAGTCGAACCTGATCCGCGGCCGCGTCCAGGTGGTGCGCCGCGGCGGCGAGAACAACCTCCACTCCCATGACGGCATGGACGGGTTCTGGATGGTGCTGAAAGGCAAGGTCCGGTTCTACGGCCCGGGCGACGCCGTGATCGCCGAGTTCGGCCCCCATGAGGGCATCCTTCTGCCCGCCGGCGAGCAGTACTGGTTCGAGAGCGCCGACGAGAGCCAGGACCTCGAGCTGCTGCAGATGGCGGCGTTCGATCCCAGCGTGCCGCTGCGCCGTCGCGACGCGGAACCCCAGAAGCTCGCGGTCGGCTCGGTCGAGGTGGTCGACATCGCCCGCGGCGGCAACGACAACACGCCCGCCAAGGCGGCGCCTACAGGAGACAAGGCCGTGCAGAAATACATTTGCGGCGACTGCGACTACGAATACGACCCGGCCGTCGGCGACCCGACCCAGGGCATCGCCCCCGGCACCGCGTTCGACGACCTGCCCGATACCTGGACCTGCCCGGAATGCGGCGCGACCAAGTCGGAGTTCTACCCGGTCATCGAGAGCAACTGACGGCTCGGCCGATCGCCGGCCGGCCCCGGCCGGCCTCGCGTTTCCCGGCGCCCGCGGCATTCGCCGCGGGCGTCTTCTTTTTGTAATCATTATAAAAAAGGCTTGAAGGGGGCCAATCCGGCTCCTAACTTAAATAACAAGCCTTTGCGGCGCGGTTCCGGCGCCGTCCCAAAAGCCGAAAGGGAGACCTAATGTCGAGCAAATCGCTGCACGCGCCGCGCGAGCGGCTCTCCAAGGAAACCATTTCCCTGCACCAGGCGATCACCTCGCTGGTCGAGGAGCTCGAGGCGGTCGACTGGTACCGCCAGCGTGCCGACGACTGCGAGGACGTCGCCCTGCGCGAGATACTGCTGCACAACATGCGCGAGGAGATCGAGCACGCTTCCATGGCGCTCGAGTGGATCCGCCGCAACGAGCCCCATTTCGACGCCCAGCTGCGCGGCTACCTGTTCACCGACAAGCCCATCGCCGCGGCCGAGGCCGCGGCCACCGGCAAGGTCGGCACCGCCGAGGCGGCGCCCGAGGGCGGGCACCGCGGCAACGAATCGGCCGACCCGCAGCACACCTACACGATCGGCGACCTGAAGGAATAAGGGAGAGAACCATGGATTACCTCAACCGCAAGGGCAGCCCGTTCGACGACGCGCTGTGGGCCCGCATCGACGGGGCCGCCGTCGGCGCCGCGCGCGCCATGCTGACCGGTCGCCGCTTCCTCGGCGTGGACGGGCCCTACGGCGCGGGCCTCACCAACCTCGAGGTCGGCAACGACGACTTTTGCCGCCAGCCCGAGCCGGGCGAGGCGGGTGCCGTCATGGGGCGCGCGATCTCGCTGCCGATGCTGCGCAAGTCGTTCAACCTCTCGATCCGCCGCATCGCCGGCTACATCGAGCACGGCCAGCCGCTCGACCTGCAGCCGGTCGAGGACGCCGCCGAGGCGGTGGGACGCCGCGAGGAGGAGTTCGTCTACTACGGCCAGCCCACCTTCAATCTCTACGGCCTCGCCAACGATCCCAAGCGGGTGCAGCTCAAGGGCGGCGACTGGTCGAGCGAGGCCGCGCCGATCGAGGACGCGATCACGGCGGTGACCGCGCTCGACAAGAACGGCTTCCGCGGCCCCTACGCGCTCGCCGTCGCGCCCGAGCTCTACAACGGCCTGTTCCGCCACTACCAGGGCACCGACATGACCCAGGCCCGCCACCTGTCGCGCCTGTTCGAGAAGGGTATCTTCAAGGCGCCGATCGAGGGCGCCGTGGTGGTCGATCCGCGCGTCGGCTCGATCGTGGTGGGCCAGGACCTGCGTGCCGGCTTCACCTCGGCCGACGGCGTGCACTACCAGATGTACCTGTCGGAAAGCATCGTCCTGAAGCTCGACGATCCCGGCGCGGTGTGCTCGATCACGCCGTCGGGCGGCAAGGCCAAGGCCCGCGGCTAGGGCTAACGCGACACGGCCCCGGCGCCCACCGGGACCGCGCGCGCCCTTCACGGGAGCCTCACGAAACTGTGGCTTGCCCGTGACCACCATGCGGGCCCATCCTTCCCGTCAGGAAAGAAGGAGGTGGCCATGACCTACATCCGCAAGCGCGGCTGGGAACTGCCCGAGAGCGCGGCGACACCGGAAGCGATCTATCTCGACCGGCGCCGGCTGATGAAGGCGATCGCCGCCGGGCCGATCATCGCCGCGGCGCCCGCGTTCCTCACCGCCTGCGACGCGAGCGACAAGCCCGCCGCCAAGACCGCGGCGGCCAAGGGCGATCCCTCGGCCGCGCTCTATCCCGTCAAGCGTAACGCCCGCTACACGGTGGAGCGCCCGCTCACCACCGAGAAGCTCGCCACCACCTACAACAACTTCTACGAGTTCGGCTCGCAGAAATCGATCTCGGACGCCGCCCAGGCGCTGCCGATCCGGCCCTGGACCGTCGCCATCGACGGCATGGTGGAAAAGCCGTTCGAGATCGGCATCGACGACCTGCTCAGGAAGGTCACCCTCGAGGAGCGCGTCTACCGCCATCGCTGCGTCGAGGCCTGGGCCATGACCGTGCCGTGGTCGGGTTTCCCGATGAAATCGCTGGTGGAGCTCGCCAAGCCGCTCGGCTCGGCCAAGTACGTGCGCATGGTGACGTTCGAGAACAGGGCGGTGGCGCCCGGCCAGAAGCAGATCTGGTATCCGTGGCCGTACATCGAGGGCCTGACCATCAAGGAGGCCACCCACGAGCTCGCCTTCATGGTGACCGGCCTCTACGGCAAGCCGGTGCCGCGCCAGAACGGCGCGCCGATCCGCCTCGCGGTGCCGTGGAAGTACGGTTTCAAGAGCACCAAGTCGATCGTGCGCTTCACCTTTACCGACCAGCGCCCCAAGACCTTCTGGGAAGACGTCGGCCCGACCGAGTACGGCTTCTGGGCCAACGTCAACCCGGAGGTGCCGCACCCGCGCTGGAGCCAGGCGACCGAGTCGCTGCTGGGCGAGGACCGGCGCGTGCCGACCCGCCTGTTCAACGGCTATGCCGAGTTCATCGGCGATCTCTACAAGGGCATGGAGAACGAGAAGCTGTACATGTAACGCCGTGTGCGCATGACGTGACAGGGGCCGGCGGGCGACCACCGGCCCTTCGCGTTTCTCGGGATCAGGTTCCCGCGGGCAGCGGCGGCATCTCGGCGAGCAGGCGGCCGTGGCCTTGGAGCGGCGCGTCGAGGCCGAGCATGCGGCGGATGTACCAGCACCGCACCAGCACCGGATGCAGTACCGGGATGGCGAGCGCGTCCTCGATCGTGCCGGCGACGTCGAGCACGCGCCAGTCGCTGCCGAGGATATAGAGCGCCTCGGCGCCCTTGGGCGTGCCGGCGAAGGCGTCGAGGATGCGCGCCTTGATCTCGGGCGTGGTCAGGTCGTACACGTTCTTGTCGTCGGCCACCGGCTTGCCCATGAACAGCACGGTGAAGCCGGCATCGGTGAAATACCGGGCGAAAGCCTCGGCGAGCTCGCCCGCGAACGGGGTGAAGCCGGTGAAGCGGTGGACGCCGAGCGCCTTCATGGCGGCAACCTGGGTCGAGCCGGTGGTGAACACCGGCACGCCGTGGCGTTGCCGCCATTCGTCGATCAGACGCGTCTCCTCGGCGAGGCCCTGCAGCATGAACGGCGGCGCGCCCTCGGGGTGGATCATGTCGACGCCCTTGGTGGCGAGGTTCGCGACCTTCTCGGCATAGGCCGGCATGGCGTTGCGGAACTCGTCGAGCGAGCGGTAGCCGAAGCGCATCTGCTCGTCGATCAGCTCGACGCCCTTGGGCAGCAGCTCGCGCAGATCCTGCAGCGAGCGCGATGTCGTGGTCGGCTTGATCACGCCGATCCGCGCCGAGATGTCCGCCTGTGCCATGGCCTGCCTCCCTGTTCTTGTTTGGGCCGAGTGTAGCAGGGGAAGTGGTGGGCGGGGAAACCGGACCGGCCGGTAGCGCAAAAGAGGGGGTGCGCGCGACGCCCCGGGTAGGCCAGAAGAATCTGGCTTGCTGCATCACGCGCACGGTCAATCACGGATATCGGTGCTGAATGGTGAACCTCGTCTGCGAGCGCATTTAGACTTTCAAATGTTCGGGTGCGGAAGCGATCAAAGGGCCGGCGACGTGGCGACGTGTCGAGCGGGTGGCGAGTGCGCTATACGAGACGGGCGCGCTTCGGCCGGATGAGGTTTGGCACTTGCTCAACGTTGCTCCCCGATGATTTGCGATTTTGTCACCAGAATATGATGGCGTTGCTGGTTTTCGGGCGAGAATTGCGATTTTGTCAATTAAAGATGCACAAATACTGAATTATTGACGTAATCACACTGGACATTTCAGTATCATTTTGGAGAATGATTGGCGTTTCATTTGTTGATGGAGGGATCAATGAGCGCCGTTTCCACGATCACGCCAGCGCGCCCAAAGGGCAGCGTTGAACCGCCTGATGAATTAGCCGTCATCGGCATTATCGGTGGCGCGGGCGTTCTTCGTCCCTGTCCGGGAGTGACATGGCGGCCTCCGTTTCCGATGCCGCATGGATCGGCAGCAATCCTAGTCGAGCCCGAAAGCGACCTGCCTGTGCGCTGGCTTGTCGTTGACCCTTCGCGGCGCTCAGCGCCAGAAATGGTGCGCGGGCTCGCGGTGTGCGAAATGGCGGATGGTGCCTATGTCGTGGGGCCGTCGCATCGCTACATGGCCCGAGGTAACATTGCGGAGCTTGTGGTGTCGGCTATCCCGGTTGTTGCGATGTTTCCATAAATTCGAAGGCTCGACAGGCCAACAGAACTACAATGATCCTAAGCCTCGCGGCTCTTGGCCCGCAAGGACAATAGGCTCGAATAGGGGTTGACGACCGTCATTACGCACAGGCGCCACCTCCTTATTCCAATACGATGCTAACCAAGCAATTTTTTCATAAATATCCGGCCGATCTAAAATCGTTTCTACCTGATTTTGAATGACGGACCTAATCGTGTTGCCCGTAATGTATAGGGGGTGTTCTTCAATCCCCATTCCCCTTGTGGGCTGGTTGCTAAAAGCAGAAAGCTCGCAAAGATAATTTAGAAACCACACACCATCATCATCACGAAGCAGACGAGAGTTCTTGTAAGTCTCCCAAACAGCGTCATTAGCAGCAAAGACGCTGGCCGCTTTTACTGCTGCTTTGCCAAGTGCGATACGAGGCTTACGAGCAATATTGAACTCAAGGTGATATGCTTCGTTCACGCCGACACCAAACACAATATGTTCCTCGTGTTGGATGCGGCCAATAGTGACGCCTCCGCGTATCAAAACGCCCATTTGAAGCAAATTCCACGCTAAAGCATCTAGAGAGAGCAACAAGTGCCAAAAGCCGGTTGCTGTATCCTTGGCCGACAATATTAAACTGTCTGAAAAATTGTGAGCGCGCAGGTCAGAATCTTCAGTCGTTTCTTTTGGCGCTGCGGTCGTTTGCACCTTGCCAAGCGCTTCAACAATTTCCTGTCTTAGAGATTTGTTTTTGTCGGCACGGTTCACTAGGCTGGCAAAACCAAGAATATCGACAAAGCCAACCACGCGCCGTACGTAGCTTGCCTGTGCCGATGAGTCGCTTGCATCAGTCATTTTCGGCGGCTTTCAGCGTTATCAATTGACACCATATGCTGCTGTTAATGAGCAAGCCGTGATTTTAATTATGGCAGCAAGTCTAATACCAATTTTTCGAATTCAGCATTGATACGATCCGGGTCCGAAAAAAATTCTTTAGCGTGTCGCTGGTCGTCAAAGTGACGCCCGACATTTAGAAAATCTTCAACCCTTCGCGGCACCCGGCCAACACGATTAGCTCCAAGCTGCTTCAAAATGTTTGCAGTTTGTGGGTCTGTCTCTGGCTTGCCGTCGAGTTCGAGCAGAACTCCATAGTCAAAGTCAAATGCATTAAGCACTTTCTGAAATTTTGGTATCTCTCCCTTCCCGTTGGCGACTATCACTGACAGGCCCACTTCATCTGGAAGCTCGCGGATTCTTTTTAGCTTTCTAGCGGTGGCAATAATTCCGATTTCATCCTCCGGCCCTTCCACGATTATCGCGGTGCGTGCAAAGAAAACCTCATTGTGCTTGAGGCCAAAGCTCGTGAGCATTTTGAAAGTTTTGCGTTCGTCGGGTCCATCTAAAGCAGCCGCATTGGCCTGCTTCACAATCGTTCCGATTTTCAAACTTGGTTTTCTGACAACGCCAATGCGCTCGTAGTTCCAGACCTCGATAAAGGCAGGAGAGTGTGTCGTATATATTACTTGGTCGGTGCCTAGTTGAGTCCCGTCGTCCTGAATGCCAGAGAAATCCTTGAGGGCTTGAAAGATTAATCGCTGGCAGTGTGGGTGAATGTATAGCTCGGGCTCCTCAATAGCTAAAATAATAGGGCGAGCTCCTGCTGGCGCTTCACCCCTTGTGGATTCGATCAACATTTGCAAAAGGGCGAACACCAAGCTTCGCTGCATGCCGTGGCCTTTATCTAAAACGTCGGTCAGGACACCATCATTGATTTTTATGCTCACACCTTTGGAAAAAATCTCGCGTGTAGGTTCGACTTCAACGCCAAGACTAATTGACTCAGCAGTTGGCATTAGCTTGGCGACCACTGTTTGAAGAGCATTTTCAACTTCCGAGAGGGCCGTCAGCCTAGCTGGGGCGCCTTCGGTTGTTGTTGAATTCAGAAGTGCGTGCACTTGGTTGATTGCTGATTTAAGCTCGCCGTAACGGGGATCGGCTCGCATAACTCGGTCGGCAAGATCGCCCATGAGTTTGCGAAAGACCGTTGACGTTGAGCGCCGGTCTATCTCGTCGGAGTAGTCGGTGATTGCAGGAAGCAGATGAATTTCTGGAAGGGCACTTAGGAGATTCGGAGCTATGCCTAATGCCTGTGTTTCGCCGATAACAGGCTCGTCATATTCGACGTCATTCTCCGTGAGGTATCTCTCTAGTCCTGCCCTATATGATGGTTTCGTGACTTTTCCATTCTCATCTTGAACATAGGGTAGAATGCCAGCGTGTTCCGCAATCTCAGTCCATTTTGGCCGGCTTCCGAACTTCTCTTCAATTTTTGGAATTGAAAGGTGAATTTCTTTCGGTTCGGCCTGATAGCCGTGATACTCAGATTTAACCGTCTCTTTCGCTTTTGCCTCATCAGTTATGACGAATAGGTCTTTCCTGAGTACGACGCCCTCCCCTAAGAGGTAGCGTCGTAAACGGCGTCTTTCATCCTTTGACAAACCACTAAAGGTGCATTCAATGACTGCTGGTTGGGATCGATCATTAAAGTCTGTCACCCCCATTCCGCCAGCGCCCGAAGTCAGAAAACACTTAAGAGCGCGAAGTACATTACTCTTCCCGGAGTTGTTCTCGCCAACAAGAGCTTGCAATGAAGAAACGCTTATATCTCCCGTATCCTGAATTGACCGAAAATTTTTAATTCTAATTTTTGTTAGCCTCATAGCTTGCTCCCAACAACTTAGCTCTTCTTGTAAGGAAAATTTCTTTCAGCCACTACGGCTGTAAGTTTCGTAGTTTCAGAGTCTTGACCGTCTCCAACCGGCCGCGCGTGCCTCAGCTTCCGAACAGAACCAGCGCTCGCCTTTCGATTCATCAATCCGCGTTCGGCTGTAAAATTGTCCGCCCGGCACATGGTAGATGTGCTCGCCACGGCGGTTAATGTTGCCCTTGATGACGCATTCCCCGCGCGCTTGCGGCGGATGCTGTGGCCGTCGTTCTGCGGCCTGTCGGGCATGGCGCCAGTCCCAAGGTTTCTCGAACTTGCCCGACCATATCCCCCGGCGAGCTTGCCGCGCTTCGCTTTCGTTGGCGGCGTAGCGGCCATTTGAATACTGGCGATAGTCGAGCGCCCAGCCCGCGCGGACCATGTAGCCGTTCACGTCATGCTTAGCGAGGTAGCAAATGGCGACGATCCGCTGGTATTGGTCAACGTCCTTCTGGTCACAACGCAGCGGGTGTTGGTCAATGAAATCGGCAAGAGCAAGGGCAGCTTTCTGACCACACCGCCACGGCTTTCCTTCACGGGTACAAGTTTGCCGGCTCTCGGGGGCGTCGATGCCGAACAGCCGAATGCGCTGGCCGTGGATTTCGATGGTATCACCATCGATGACGGAGGCTCGGCCTACGATGTCCGCTTGGGCAGCGGAAAGAGGGCCGGCGAGGAGAGCAGCGGCTACAAATAGCGCTGAAATAAAGTGTTGGGTTGTTGCTCGCATCGCCCCCATCTTCATGCGATTATTATATTAATCTTGCATGCCGCTTTACGAAATCTAGCACTGGTAGTATTCTTGCCAAGATTAATTGGGGGAGGGCAATCATGAAAAAGCGTGCTTTTCTAGCGCCGCTCGCGGCGGTTGTTGGCGTGCTGTTCGGCGCCGGTGGGGCAAACGCCAATGTGACCCCTGCGACGCCTGAGCGCGTTATTGAGGGGCCAAAGGTGCCGACGGTGCTAAAGGATGCCTTCGTGATCGAGCGGAGCACACCTGCGCCGATGCAGATGGCTGGTCACGTGTCGCATGCGTCTCATGCTAGCCACGCCTCGCATGCGTCTCATGCGTCTCATTATTCCGGTTACTCCGGCGGCTAGCGGCGCACGTTGACCGAAGATGCCACGGCGGGTGGGGTGGCATGTCAGGAAGTCAGGTTTGACGCTGGCGCCTTTGAACTCCTAACCGTCAAGAAAGCTGCGTACCGGATTCTCGGAGAAGCTGCTGTCGATATTAGGCTCGACGGCAAGGAAGTCGTTTGCCGCTTCTTCTTTGACGAGGCCAAGAGCCCCGAAGAAACGCAGTACGTGGCGAACCAATTACGAAAGGCTGTTCTCGACCAAGACTTGCGCCATGTGGTGGCGCAGGAAACGGAGGCAATCCGTAACGCCATTTTGGGCTATGCGCTCTCCGGCGTAGCGTCGCGGCCTAAGGAATGAGTCGCTTCCAAACGAAAGCGGCATACGAGCAGCCACTGGCGTCTGGCTACAAGCTCCTGCCATTTCGGTTCACGCCCTTGAAGGGTGATGAATACGTACTGACCAATCAGGCGGGGGAAATACTTCTGCTGGGGCGCGCCGACCTAGAGCAGTTTGTACGCCACCGCCTGCCGGCTGGGAGCGATCACTACAACGACTTAAAGTCCAAGCATTTCCTGTACGACGCTGATTCGGACGTTGCGGTTGACCTGCTGGCGTTAAAGGTCCGCACAAAGCTCCGGCGCCTCGCGGACTTCACGTCCCTTCATATGTTCGTGGTGTCGCTACGGTGCGAGCACTCCTGCCCGTACTGCCAAGTCTCCCGTCGTAGTGACGATGCGCAGGCATTTGACATGTCGCCCGAGACGGCAGGGAGGGCGCTGGACCTCGTGTTTCGGTCGCCGTCGCCCTCCTTGAAGATAGAATTCCAAGGCGGTGAGCCGTTACTGAATTTTGGGCTGATACAGACCATCGTTGAGGAAGCGGAAAAGCGGAATGTTGACGAACGCCGCAATCTTTCCTTTGTCATCGCGACGAATCTGGCGCTGGTAAATGATGAAATTCTGGACTTCTGCCGGCTGCATAACGTGTTCATTTCCACCTCACTGGATGGGCCGGCGGACCTGCACAACAAGAACCGGCCCCGTCCGGGCGGCAACAGCCATCAGCTTGCAGTTCAAGGGATAGAGCGGGTGAGGGCTGCGCTGGGGCGCGATCATGTATCTGCCCTTATGACGACTTCGCCCGACAGCTTGGAGCGGGGGCGGGAAATCATTGATGAATACGTTTATCGCGGCTTCGATGGAATCTTTCTGAGGCCACTGTCACCGTATGGCTTCGCCGTAAAGACGAAGTGGTTCAAGTCCTATGACGCGGCACGCTGGCTGCGCTTCTACGAGGACGGCCTTGATTACATCATTGAGATGAACCGCGCTGGGCATCGCTTTGTTGAATTCTATGCAGCCACGATCCTCGCCAAGATGCTGACGCCGTTTGAGACGGGCTACGTTGACCTTATGAGCCCGGCCGGCATCGGAATCGCCGCTGTCATCTACAACTATGATGGCGACGTGTACGCCTCCGATGAGGGACGGATGCTGGCTGAAATGGGGGACAAGACCTTTCGGCTGGGGAACGTCCATAGCGATAGCTACGAGGACATTTTCCTTTCCGATGCGCTGCTCGATCCCTTGGAAGTGTCGTTCGCGCCGTCCGCGCCAATGTGTTGCGACTGTGCATTTGAGCCTTTCTGTGGTTCCGACCCCGTGTACCACCACGCTACCCAGAACGACTTTGTGGGTCTAAAGCCCACGTCGGATTTTTGCACGCGCCACATGGCGATGTTCCGAATGCTGATTAGCCGAATGCGAGATGATCCCGAGGTGAAGCGTATCTTCCTGTCATGGGTGAGGCGGTAATGCTGACGCTCTCAGCCAACAGGCTTCGCGTGGAGGGATTTAAGGGCACCGGGCGCTTGGTTGCGCGGCTGAGTGCCGATCCCAACAGGCCAATGGCACTCCGGCGCGACGAAATCTATCTATCGCGGGATGGCACGTGGCCCGTCGGTTACAGGGGCTACGCCGCGATTGAGGGTGCGGGCGGTGTACCCGGTGAGGTTCCGGGCCCCGCCGTAGTCTTGCCGTCCAGTTTCGCGTACCTGGGGCACGGGGACATTGTGCGCTTGGAGCCTGCGCGCGGCTCTATGCGGGTGCTGTATAGGCGCTCGTCCCGCCAGAATTCATTTCTGGTGACTGAGCGGTGCAATCATCTATGCCTAATGTGCTCCCAGCCGCCAAGGAACGTTCAAGACGATTGGATTCTTGACGATATTGCGGCGGCGATACCCCTCATTGACCCAGCAACGGGCGAAATAGGCTTTACCGGCGGTGAGCCGACATTGCTTGGCGAACGGTTCCTGTCGGTTCTCCGCCTCGCCAAGAGCTACCTGCCGGCGACGGCCATCCATATCCTTAGCAACGGGCGACGGTTCGCGGATGAAGCTTTCTGCAAATCCTACGCGGGAATCGGCCACCCGGACATGATGGTGGGAATCCCGCTGTATTCTGACGTTTCTACCGTCCACGACTACGTGGTGCAGGCGGACGGCGCCTTTGATGAAACGGTACGGGGAATCCTCACGCTAAAGCGTTTCGGTCAGAAGGTGGAAATCCGTGTTGTGATCCACAATCAGACCTACGAGCGCCTGCCCCAACTGGCGGAATTCATCGCGCGCAATCTGACGTTCGTGGACCATGTGGCGTTGATGGGGCTGGAAATGACTGGCTTCACGCGGGCCAATCTTGACCTGCTGTGGATCGATCCCATCGACTACATGGATGAACTGACGGCCGCCGTGGACACCCTAGCTGGGCATGGCATGAACGTCTCAATCTACAATCACCAACTTTGCCTTTTGCCCCGGCGCTTATGGCCATGGGCGCGGCAGTCCATCAGCGATTGGAAAAACGAATTCATGCCCGAGTGCGCTGGGTGCGTTGTCATGGATCAGTGTGCGGGCTTCTTCTCGTCGGCTGTGCATCGGTATAGCGATCATATTGAGCGGGTTGAGTGGAATCCGCAAATGCCCTTCTGAGGAAGCGAAAATGGCAAGCGACGATGATGACTTTTTCCGCGTAGAGGCTTCGAATAACCCGCATTCTGATAGTCCGGCCATAGATGAGCGTTTCCCGAGCTATGAAGGCGCAATGGAGTATGCGCAAGGTATCTATGAAGCGGGGAGGTTTCGTTGCATTTGGGTGTCAGAATGGGGTGAGTACCTGACTCGGGCCGATACCTTGCGTGAGGAGTGGATTTGTTTTTGGTGGACGCCCGCAACCGACTGGGGTGAGTGGTCTAGCCGTGGAAGGGGCTATCCGGATGGCACGTCGAGAGAAGTCCGCTATTCGACGCTAGTGGACAGAAAACGAGGGGAAAAGCGACGGTGAAAATTACAATTGAACAGACAACGGGGCGCCCGTGAAGCGAGCGGTTGTCTTAGTGCTAATCCTTTCTCTCGGCGGGTGCATTTCAGACCAAAAGAAAGCGATTGCCGTATGCAAATTTCAGACATTTAAAATTTACCCGGACCAAGACCAAAAATATCTAACTAAAGCCGAAAACCTCATGGTGCTTTGCATGCGCGCCCAAGGATACGACCTCAATGTTATTTCCCCCAGATGCCACCCCCATATGAGCGGTTCCTTCGTAAGCGCGGACCAGCCGTACTGTTATGTTCCGCAAGGGGGAATCTCGAAATTGACCTATGGCCTAGAAATCTGGCTAGGCGATAACTTCTTCGGGTTATCAAATTAGGGCACTACCTTAGCGCGGGACGGCGTGGCAGGCGAGCCACGCGCCGCCATTGGCACACGGATGGCACACAGAATCGGATAAAAAAATGCCGGACCCGAAGGTCCGGCAAGTTTAACAGGGAGGCTTCACGTCTGGGAGACGTCGGGGCCCCGAAGGGTCCCGTTTTCCGGGCATTGCACCCGGAAAGGCGGTTCAGCGGGGACCGGTCGAACTTCACTAGGACCGGCGGCGGCTGAAAACTCTCTCGAAACCGTCAGCACGCCGTACTGAACACGTGGCTAAGATAGGCGCGCCCGCCGGGAATTCCAGAGCCATTCAATCAAAGGAGCCATGCGGCGATTGCATAGCTTAACGTCCTGTAACAAAAGGCCTATTTCCGCTCAGAACAGGGTTTCACTGATCTGGCCGAGGAGGAAATCGCGGAACACGGCGACGCGCTTGGAGGCGCGCAGCTCGGCCGGGTAGACCAGGAAGCATTCGTAGGCCGGTCCCGCCAGCTCGGGCAGGATATGCACCAGGTTCGAGATCTGGCGCACGGTGTAGTCGGGCAGGGCGGCCACGCCCACGCTGGACTGCACCGCCCGGTAGATGCCGTAGACGTTGTTGACCTTGAGCACGTTCCGGGGCGTCACGTTGCCGCGCCGCACCGCGTCCATCAGCCAGTTCGAGTGGACGGTGGGCGGGCGGGTGTCCTCGCCGTAGACGATCAGGGTGTGGTTGGCGAGATCTTCGAGCGACTGCGGCATGCCGTGGTCTTTGAGGTATTCGGGCGCCGCGTAGACGTGGGTGTGCATGGTCATCAGCCGGCGCTGGATCAGGTCCGGCTGGGTCGGCGCATGCAGGCGGATGGCGAGATCGGCCTCGCGCATGCCGATGTCGATCTCCTCGTCGCGCAGCAGCAGCGACAGGCGCACGTCGGGATAGAGCTCCATGAACTGCTTGACCCGGGGCGTGAGCCAGATCGAGCCCAGCGCCACCGTGGTGGTGACCTTGAGCACGCCGCGTGGGCGCTCGGTCGAAATCGGTCAGCATCGTCTGGGTGAGCGCGAGCTTCTGGAACACGTCCTTGGTGGTCGAGAACAGGAGCTCGCCCTGCTCGGTCAGCACCAGGCCGCGCGCGTGGCGATGGAACAGCGTCACGCCCAGGTCCTGCTCGAGCGCGGAGACCTGGCGCGAGATCGCCGACTGCGACAGGTTCAGCGCCTCGCCCGCATGGGTGAAGCTGCCGGCCTCGGCGACCGCGTGAAACACCCTGAGCTTGTCCCAGTCCATGGATTCTCCGGTTCGGGGGCCGCCGGACGGGCCGGCGGCGTGATGCCTGTGCTACTCGGTGTCGCTTCCGGGGCGGGCTGGATGCGCCGCGCCCGGCGACGGGGTCATTCGGCGGCGCGCCGTCCGCCGGCGTGGGCGCTCGCGGCGAGGAAGCGCTCCGCCTCGATCGCGGCCATGCAGCCGGTGCCGGCCGCGGTGACCGCCTGGCGGAACACCTTGTCCTGGACGTCGCCCGCCGCGAACACGCCGGGCACGTTGGTCGCCGTCGAATCGGGCTTGGTGACGAGGTAGCCTTCCCCGTCCATGTCGAGCACGCCCTTGAACAGGGCGGTGTTGGGGGTATGGCCGATGGCGACGAACAGGCCGTCGACGGCGAGCTCGCTCACGGCCCCGCTCTTGACGTTCTTGAGCCGCACCCCGGTCACGCCGGGGGGCTCCCGGGTGCCGAGCACCTCGTCCACCACCGTGTCCCACACCATGGTGATCTTGGGATTGGCCATGAGCCGGTCCTGCATGATCTTCTCGGCGCGCAAGCTGTTGCGCCGGTGGATCAGGGTGACGTGCTCGGCGTGGTTGGTGAGGTAGATCGCCTCCTCGACCGCGGTGTTGCCGCCGCCCACCACGGCCACCCGCTTGCCGCGGAAGAAGAACCCGTCGCAGGTGGCGCAGGCCGACACGCCGAAGCCCTTGAACGCCTGCTCGCTCGGCAGGTCGAGCCAGCGTGCCGAGGCGCCGGTGGCGACGATCACCGTGTCGGCGGTGAAGCTGCGTCCCGAAATCGGCCGTGAGCCGGAACGGCCGCTTGGAGAAATCGGCCTTGGTGATGGTGTCGGAGACGAACACGGTGCCGACCTTCTCGGCCTGCTTCTGCATCTGCTCCATCAGCCACGGGCCCTGGATCACGTCGGCGAAGCCGGGATAGTTCTCGACGTCGGTGGTGATCGTCATCTGGCCGCCCGGCTGCAGGCCGGCGACCAGCATCGGCGCGAGGTTGGCGCGGGCGGCGTAGATGGCGGCGGTGAGACCCGCCGGGCCCGATCCGAGGATCAGCACCTTGGCGTGGGTGGGAGCGGTGTCTGGCATGGTGCGGAGGGTCGTTCGATCGCGCTGGAGGAATTTTTCCTAACATAGAAACGCCGCCCTTACAGGGCAAGGACAACCGGGCCGGAAAATGTCCCAGGGCGCGTGGTATCGCGGGCGGCGTCGCCGGGACGTCAGGGGTGGCGTCACGGCGCCGGGCGGATCTCCGTCACCGGGCATCCGCGCGCTGGAGCCTGATCGGCTCGGATCGGAATGATCTCGAGCCGTGAATCAGGCTCCACACTTCAAATTTAGAGCAGGATTCACGGTTCGGATTGAAACAATCCGAACCGATCCTGCTCTATGGCACCCGTTGAAATAATGTTGCGCGCGCCCTATAACAAGGGGCCGGCGCGGGCGCCCGACAACAACGACAGAGCCGCCCCGCCGTACCCCGCCGTCCTGAGCAACGGAGCTTCCCATGCAGCGCGTCAGGCTCGACCGCATCGACTGTCGCATCCTCGCCGACCTCCAGGAGGACGGGCGCATGACCAACGTCGAGCTGGCGCGCCGCGCGGGCATCTCGGCGCCGCCCTGCCTCAGGCGCGTGCGCGCGCTCGAGACCGCGGGCTTCATCAGGGGCTACCACGCCGACCTCGACGCCGAGGCGCTCGGCTTCCACGAGATGTTCTTCGCGCTGGTCGGGCTCAATTCCCAGGCCCAGGAGGTGCTGTCGGGGTTCGAGGTCGCGGTCGCCGACTGGGACGAGGTGCGCGAGTGCCACATGATCCGCGGCGGCGGCGACTTCCTCATAAAGCTGGTGGCGCGCGACAAGCCGCACCGCGACGCGCTCACCATGCGCCTTACCTCGACCCCCCACGTCGCCCGGGTGCAGACGCTCGAGACCATCCGCACGTCGAAGGACAACCCGGGCGTGCCGGTGCGCGTCGACGACGTGGCCTAGAGCAGGATTCACGGCTCGCGATCGTTCCGATCCGAGCCGATCAGGCTCTGAGCCGCGCTCTTTCCGTTCTTTTCTTTATTTCAGGTCGTCATCCCCCTCACCCAGTTGCGGGTAGGCTCGCGATCGCTCGCCAACCCTTCACAACCCTCTCCCCCCAATTGGGGGGAGAGGGAAGGGTGAGGGGGGGGCAGCACCGTCGAGCGGAACCACCCCCGGTTCGGGTTCTTCGGATTTTTTGCGAAATGGAAGCGGGCCGCGTCGGGCCCGGTCAGGACGCCTATCTATAGGCGACCTTGACCACCTCGTAGCCCTTGGAGCCGCCGGGCGTGGTGACCTCGAAGGTGTCGCCCTTCTGCTTGCCGATCAGCGCGCGCGCGAGCGGCGCCGTGACCGAGAGGCGGCCCTTGGCGATGTCGGCCTCGTCCTCGCCGACGATGGTGTAGGTGGATTCCTGGTCGGTGTCCTCGTCGGCGACGGTGACGGTCGCGCCGAAGCGGATGACCGAGCCCGCGAGCTGGCTGGTGTCGATCACCTCGGCACGCGCGATCTTGTCCTCGAGCTCGATCAGGCGGCCCTCGATGAACGCCTGCTTCTCGCGCGCGGCGTGGTACTCGGCGTTCTCCGAGAGGTCGCCGTGGGAGCGCGCCTCCTCGATCGCCTTCACGACCGCCGGCCGCTCGACGGTCTTGAGCCGCCTGACTTCATCGACCAGGGTCTGATACCCCGACTGGGTCATGGGAACCTTGTCCATGGCTTACGTCCGAATCTCCGTCATCTGTCCTTTATTGTCCGCTTGTTCCGTCAGCGGGCCTGAAAAAGACACCCTCCCGGTGGCGGTGGCCGCCGGGTGGATTTCCCTGGTTGAGTCCGCATGAACCGAGAGCGGATGGCCCCTTCTCTGGGCCGTTCCGAAAACTATAACCTAAAGATTTTCGGAAAAATAGGACTGGAGGGGCCGGACATCGAGGTCGCCGGCCTTGACCGCGGCGATCCCCCGGGTCGCGGCAAGCGCCCCGGCTACTGTGGTGTAGTAGGGGATCTTGTGCAGCAGCGCGGTGCGCCGCAGGTCGAAGGAATCCCGGATCGCCTGGGCGCCCTCGGTGGTGTTGAACACCAGCTGGACCTCGCCGTTCTTCATGGCGTCGACGATGTGCGGGCGGCCCTCCAGCACCTTGTTGACGATGCCGCACTCGACGCCCTGCGCCTTGAGGTATTGGGCGGTGCCGTGGGTGGCGATGATCCTGAAGCCGAGCGCGATCAGCTCGCGCGCCGGCGCCGCCATGTGTTCCTTGTCGCGGTCCTTGACCGAGATGAACGCGGTGCCGGTGACCGGCACCTTGGTGCCGCCGCCCAACTGCGACTTGGCGAAGGCGCGGTCGAAGTCGGAATCGATGCCCATGACCTCGCCGGTGGACTTCATCTCCGGGCCGAGGATGATGTCGACGCCGGGGAAGCGCGCGAACGGGAACACCGCTTCCTTGACCGCGACGTGGGGCGCGCGCTCGGCGCCTTCCAGGAACGACTTGAGCTTGAACGACGCGAGCTTCTCGCCCGCCATCACGCGCGCCGCGATCTTGGCGATCGGCTGGCCGGTCGCCTTGGCGACGAACGGCACCGTGCGCGAGGCGCGCGGGTTGACCTCGAGGATGTAGACCGTGCCGTCCTTGACCGCGTACTGCACGTTCATCAGGCCGACCACCTTGAGCGCCCTGGCGAGCTTCGCGGTCTGGTCGCGGATCTCGCCGATCACCTTGTCGGAGAGCGAGCGCGGCGGCAGCGAGCACGCCGAATCGCCGGAATGCACGCCGGCCTCCTCGATGTGCTCCATGATGCCGGCGACGATCACGGTCTTGCCGTCGGCGAGCGCGTCCACGTCCACCTCGATGGCGTCCGACAGGTAGCGGTCCACCAGCACCGGGTTGTCGCCCGACGCCTTGACCGCGTGGGTCATGTAGCGCTCGAGCTCGGCGTCGTCGTGGATGATCTCCATGGCGCGCCCGCCCAGCACGTAGGAGGGCCGCAGCAGCACGGGATAGCCGATGCGCCGCGCGATCACGCGCGCGCCCTTGGCCGAGGTGGCGATGCCGTTCTCGGGCTGGTGCAATTTCAGGCGCGTCAGCAGCTTCTTGAAGCGGTCGCGGTCCTCGGCGACGTCGATGGCGTTCTGGCTGGTCCCCAGGATCGGCACCTTGGCCGCTGCCAGCGACTTGGCGAGCTTCAAGGGCGTCTGGCCGCCGAACTGGACGATCACGCCCAGGAGACGGCCCCTGGCCTTCTCCTCGCGCACGATCTCGAGCACGTCCTCGGCCGTCAGCGGCTCGAAGTAGAGCCGGTCGGAGGTGTCGTAGTCGGTAGACACGGTCTCCGGGTTGCAGTTGACCATGATCGATTCGAACCCGGCGTCGGCCATGGCGTAGGCGGCGTGGACGCAGCAGTAGTCGAACTCGATGCCCTGGCCGATGCGGTTGGGCCCGCCGCCGAGGATGATCACCTTCTTGCGCGCCGACACGTCCGATTCGCTCGCGGCCGGCATGAGCCCGGCGCCCTCGTAGGTGGAATACATGTAGGGCGTGAGCGACGGGAACTCGGCGGCGCAGGTGTCGATGCGCTTGTAGACCGGATGCACGGCGAGGCGCCGGCGCGCCGCCGCGACCTTGGATTCCGGCACGCCCGCGAGCTCGCCGAGGCGCGCGTCGGAGAACCCGCGGGCCTTGAGCCGCTGCAACCCGGCCGCGTCCTTGGGCAGCCCCTTGCGGCGCACATTGGCCTCGGCGTCCACCAGCGCCTTGATCTGGCGCAGGAACCACGGGTCGTACTTGCACGCGGCGTTGACCTCTTCCACCGAGACGCCCGCGCGGAACGCCTGGGCGATCACCAGCAGCCGGTCGGGCGAGGGCGTCGCCAGCGCCTTGCGGATGGCATCCTTGGGGTCGGCCCCGTCGGCGCCGACGATCTCGACCTCGTTGAGGCCGGTCAGCCCGGTCTCCATGGAGCGCAGCGCCTTCTGCAGCGATTCGCCGAAGGTGCGCCCGATCGCCATGGCCTCGCCCACCGACTTCATGGAGGTGGTGAGCAGCGGCGCCGTGCCCGGGAACTTCTCGAAGGTGAAGCGCGGCATCTTGGTGACGACGTAGTCGATGGTCGGCTCGAACGAGGCCGGCGTCACCTTGGTGATGTCGTTCTGCAGTTCGTCGAGCGTGTAGCCGACCGCGAGCTTGGCCGCGACCTTGGCGATCGGGAAGCCGGTCGCCTTGGAGGCCAGCGCCGAGGAGCGTGACACGCGCGGGTTCATCTCGATCACCACCAGGCGGCCGTCGTCGGGATTGACCGCGAACTGGACGTTGGACCCGCCAGTGTCCACCCCGATCTCGCGCAGCACCGCGATCGAGGCGTTGCGCATGATCTGGTATTCCTTGTCGGTCAGCGTCAGCGCCGGCGCCACCGTGATCGAGTCGCCGGTGTGGATGCCCATGGGATCGACGTTCTCGATCGAGCACACGATGATGCAGTTGTCCGCGTGGTCGCGGACCACCTCCATCTCGAATTCCTTCCAGCCCAGCACCGATTCCTCGACCAGCACCTCGCCGGTGGGCGAGGCGTCGATGCCGCCCGCGACGATCTCCTCGAACTCGTCGCGGTTGTAGGCGATGCCGCCGCCGGTGCCGCCCATCGTGAACGACGGGCGGATGATGGCGGGAAGGCCGACGAACTCGAGCGCCTTGCGCGCTTCCTCCATGTCGTGGGCGAGCATCCCCTTGGGGCAGTCGAGGCCGATCCGGCCCATCGCCTCCTTGAACAGCTCGCGGTCCTCGGCCTTGTCGATGGCCTCTTTCTTCGCGCCGATCATCTCGACGCCGTACTTCTGGAGCACGCCTCGCGTCGACAGCGTGAGCGCGGTGTTGAGCGCGGTCTGGCCGCCCATGGTCGGCAACAGCGCGTCCGGGCGCTCCTTGGCGATGATCTTCTCGACCATGCCCGGCGTGATCGGCTCGACGTAGGTGGCGTCGGCGAGGCCGGGGTCGGTCATGATGGTGGCCGGGTTGGAGTTGACCAGGATCACCCGGTAGCCTTCCTCGCGCAGCGCCTTGCACGCCTGCGCGCCGGAATAGTCGAACTCGCAAGCCTGGCCGATGACGATCGGCCCGGCGCCGATGATGAGGATGCTTTTTATGTCAGTGCGCTTAGGCATGGGAGAACATCACCAGCGCCGTCACGACGAAAGAAGGTTTCACCGCAGAGAACACAGAGAAGAAGGGCGAGGCGGGCCGCCTCGACGCCGTGCCGGTCCCCGACCGGGTCATAGGATGAACTGATTTCTTCACAGTATGAATCTCTTCAATCCGTCTTTCAGAACACGTACGTTGAAATTCATCAGCAGCCCGGTCCCGATCCCGCTTAGCCGCATGTAGGTGAGCAGTTGCGCTTCATGGATCGGCTGTATCCGATCGACCGATTTCAACTCCACCAGAAGCCTGTCCTCGATCTTGAGATCGATGCGATACGCGCAATCGATCGTTTCTCCCTTGTAGGTTACCGGCAACGCGACCTGCCGACCGAATTTCACGCCGTGATCGGAGAGTTCTTTGGCAAGACACGCTTCATACGTGGATTCGAGAAGCCCGGGCCCCAGCGCACGGTGTACGTCGATCGCCAACCCGATCACCTTTTGGGTTAATGGGTCTTTGTCCTCCTGGCTCATGGCCGATGGCGTGCTGCAATCATTTGCCGCGCCGTCTCTGTGATCTCGGTGCTCTCTGTGGTGGATGGTTTCATGTTTTCGTCTCCATCATCCCGACGAAGCGCTCGAACAGGTAATGGCTGTCCTGGGGGCCGGGCGAGGCCTCCGGGTGGTACTGCACGCTGAACACGGGCTTGTCGGCAAGGCGGATGCCCTCGATGGAGCCGTCGAACAGGCTCACGTGGGTCTTCTCCACGCCCTGGGGCAGGGTCTCCTCCAGCACCACGAAGCCGTGGTTCTGGCTGGTGATCTCGACCTTGCCGGTGGCGAGGTCTTTCACGGGATGGTTGGCGCCGCGATGGCCGATCGCCATCTTGCGGGTCTTGGCGCCGAGCGCGCAGCGACAGGAGCTGGTGGCCGAGGCAGATGCCGAACACCGGCTTGCCGGTGGCGATCAGCTCGCGGATCACCGGCACGGCGTAGGTGCCGGTCGCGGCGGGATCGCCCGGGCCGTTGGACAGGAACACGCCATCGGGCTTGTGGCCGAGGATGTCGGCGGCGGTCGCGTCGGCGCGCACCACGGTGACGGCGCAGCCGACCGCGGCGAGGCAGCGCAGGATGTTGCGCTTGGCGCCATAGTCGATGGCGACCACCTTGAAGCGCGGCGCCGACAGCGCGCCGTAGCCGCGCCCGAGCGTCCAGCTGGTCTCGTCCCAGCTATAGGTCTGGCTGCAGGTGACGTCGCGGGCGAGGTCCATGCCCTCGAGCCCGGGCCACGCGGCGGCCTCTTTATGGAGCGCCCGGGTGTCGGGCCTGCCCTTGGGGTTGAAGCCGATGGCGCCGTTGGGCGCGCCGAGATCGCGGATGCGCGCGGTCAGCGCGCGGGTGTCGACGCCGGCGATGCCGGGCAGTTCCTGGGCCAGCAGCCAGCGTTCCAGGTGCTCGGAGGCGCGCCAGCTCGACGGCTCTGTCACGCCCGCGCGCACGATCAGGCCGCGCGCCGCCGGGCTCGCGGTCTCGATGTCCTCGGGGTTGGTGCCGACGTTGCCGACGTGGGGAAAGGTGAAGGTGATGATCTGCCCGGCGTAGGAGGGGTCGGTCAGGATCTCCTGGTAGCCGGTGATCGAGGTGTTGAAACACACCTCGCCGACGGCGGTGCGCCCGGCGCCGAAACCGCGCCCCCAGAACACCGTGCCGTCCGCCAGCACCACGGCGGCGTTGGCGTCCTCGGGCCGGTAGGCGTCGGCCAGTTCAAGGCGGGCTTCGGGAGTTTCGGCGCGCGAAACTACGGGCCCCTTGCGCGCCTTGGGGCGCGATCCGGGGGTCGTCTTCTTGGCTCTCGCCATGGTTGGTTCCCTTTGGGGGTCGGCGGGGCCGCGCTGGAGGCAGCGGGTAAATTGCGCGTTAGATAATGGCTGCACGCGCCCGCGTCAAGGGAATAGGGGCAAAAATTCCCCTTTTCTCTCAATGGGTTGGAATTTTGCTCGCCGTTGCCAATATGGGCAAAAGGCGGTAATGTCCGCCCTTTCCAGAGCTTGGAGAGTTTCCCATGCTGCGCCAGGATATCAACGAGGCGTTGAAGACGGCCATGAAGGCCAAGGACAGCCGCGCGACCTCGACGCTGCGCCTGATCCTTGCCGCGCTCAAGGACCGAGACATCGCCGCGCGCGGCGAGCCGGGTGCCGAGAACGGCATCCCCGACGACGCCATTCTCGAAATGCTCCAGAAGATGATCAAGCAGCGCCTCGATTCCATCGAGCAGTACAGCAAGGGCAACCGCCCCGACCTGGTGCAGCAGGAGCAAGAGGAGATCGAGATCATCAAGGGCTTCCTGCCCAGGCAGATGTCGGAAGACGAGGTCAACGCGGCCATCGACGCGGTGTGCAAGGACGTCGGCGCCGGCTGCATCAAGGACATGGGCAAGACCATGGGCGCCCTCAAGGAGCGCTACGCCGGGCGCATGGACTTCACCAGGGCCGCCCAGCTCGTCAAGCAGCGCCTCTCGGCCGCTTAGGGCGGCTACTTCATCTCCATCATTGATCCTTTTCGTCATGCGCGGACGTCGTGCGTAGCACGCATTCGCATGACATCTGCGCATCCACGAGTTTTTGTCCCTATCGACCGTAAAAACACGTGGATGGCCCGATCAAGTCGGGCCATGACGGTAGTGTTAAAGGTGCGTCATGCCCTGGCTCGTCCGGGGCATCCAAGAAAAATGGGCCTGCCCTAAGATTCCACTTGTTCTTGTTATGTTCTTACGCTATAAAGGCGGGGTCGTATTCGATCGCCGACCATTCTAGACCGTCGGCTCTAGACCGTCGGCCAAGGGTCCGGCCCGGTGGCCTCCTGTCGGGGTCATCGGCATCGGAGAGTGCGCGGGCGCTTCCCAGCCGGAGGGCTGCGACGTTTCTGCCTCCTCAGGTGCACCTCAGTAAACCGCGTAGCGTCGCAGCAAGGCGGGAGGAAGGCTTAAAAGATGTGGGCGGACTAAACGCTGAAATCCGAACGGGACACCCCGCGGCAGCTCCCCGACCCACCCCTTACCTCCCAGGGATTCCAGGCGCCAAGGTGGTGTTTCAGCGCCGATGCCCGCGCATGTCCGAACAGGACATGCCACGCACCCGCACGTCTCCGTCTCGCCGGCCGTGTTGTCCCCGCTGGAATGTGTTATCCACAAGCGGCGTCATTGAGACGCCACCGGGCAGGGGACTATGATTCGCGGATTCGCGACGCTGCCGCACTGCCGACGGGAACCCGCCCCCATGAGCTTCACCCCCCAGTTCCTCGATGAGATCCGCGCCCGCGTCGGCCTCGCCGACCGCGTCGGGCGCAAGGTGAAGCTGATCAAGAAGGGCCGCGAGTATTCCGGCCTGTGTCCGTTCCACAACGAGAAGACGCCGTCGTTCACCGTCAACGAGGACAAGGGCTTCTATCACTGCTTCGGCTGCGGCGCCCATGGCGACGTGATCGGCTTCGTCATGCGCACCGAGAACATGTCGTTCCCGGAGGCGGTCGAGCGCCTCGCCGAGGACGCCGGGCTCGAGCTGCCGGTGTCGAGCCCCGAGGAGCGCCAGCGCGCCGAGGCGGCGGTGTCGCTCTATGCCGTGACCGAGGCCGCGACCGCGTTCTTCGAGAAGGAACTCAGGGGCCCGCGCGGGGCCGAGGCGCGCGCCTACCTCGAAGGCCGCGGCCTCGACGCCGAGACCATCGCCCGGTTCCGGCTCGGCTACGCGCCCGATTCGCGCACTGCGCTCAAGACCGCGCTGATGGGGAACGGAATCACCGAGAGCCTGCTGGTGACGGCGGGCCTGCTGGTGGTGCCCGAGGACGGGCGCGCGAGCTACGATCGGTTCCGTGGCCGCGTCATCTTCCCGATCTTCGACCGGCGCGGCCGTCCGATCGCGTTCGGCGGGCGCATCATGGGCGAGGGCGAGCCCAAGTACCTCAATTCGCCGGAAACGCCGCTGTTCCAGAAGGGCCACACGCTCTACGGCTGGTCCCACGCGCTCAAGGGCGCGCGCGAGTCCGGCACGCTGGTCGTGACCGAGGGCTACATGGACGTGATCGCGCTGCTGCGCGCGGGCATTCCCGCCATGGCGCCGCTCGGCACCGCGCTCACCGAATCCCAGATCGAGATGCTGTGGCGCGTGGTGCCCGAGCCGGTGCTGTGCTTCGACGGCGACGCCGCCGGCGCGCGCGCCGCGGCCCGCGCCGCCGAGCGCGCCTTGCCGCTGCTGCGCCCCGGCGCGAGCCTCCACTTCGTGCAACTGCCCAAGGGCGATGATCCCGACAGCCTGACCCGCGCGCGCGGGCGCATCGGCATGGAATCGGTGCTGCAATCGCGCCAGCCGCTCGCCGCCTACGTGTGGGACATGGAGACGCGCGGCAGGCCGGTGGACACGCCCGAGCGCCGCGCGCTGGTCGAGAAGAAGCTGATCGACCGGGCGCGCACCATCGCCGACAAGTCGGTGCAGGAGCATTACGTGGGCGAGTTCCGTTCCCGTTTACGTGAGGCCTTCGCCGACTTTTCGCCGGTCGCGGGCGCCCGCCGCCGTGCCGGTCCGTGGGTGCCGCGCGGGGCGGCGGCGTTGCGCGCGCGGCTCGCCAGCGATCCCCTGATCGGCACCGAGGATGGCCGTGCCGAGGCGCGCGAGCGCGTCCTCGTGGCGACCGTGCTCAATCACCCCGACCTGCTCGCCGAGCTGGCCGAGGAATTCTCCGCCGTCGAAATCGGCGACCACGAGTTCGACAGCCTGCGCCAGGCCATGATCGACGTCGCCGCCCGCAACGCGGGGGTGGTGCGGGACGACTGGCTGCGGGCGCTCGCCGAGCGCGGCTTCGGCCGCACCGTGGCGGTATTGACCGGGCCGGCGGCGCGGGTGCTCGACTGGTTTGCGCGGCCCGACGCGGCGCGCGCCGACGCGCTCATCGGCTTCCGCCAGGTGCTGGCGCTGCACCGCCGCTTCGGCGGTCTCAGGGCGGCGCTGGAGGAGAGCGAATCGGCGCTGGCCGAGGACATGACCGAGGAGGCCTGGGAGCGGTTCCGGGCACTCAAGGCCGAGGCCGAGAGCCATGCCATCCTCGGCGCCGAGATCGAGGATTTCGGCCTCGCCTCGGGGCGCAAGCCCGGGGTGTGACCGGCGCAGCCGCCCGGCGGCGGGGCGGGACCGCGGTATCGGGGTGCGGGCATCCCCGAAGATTATGCTTAACCAAGGGTTTCCGGGGAGGGCGGCTATTGAACATCGACGGATTACACCTTAAATGAGGGCAGCGATACGGTGGCGGCCCTGAATGGGGGGATGCCGCCCGTATGCGTGCGCCCCCGTTCCTGACGGGCGCGGCGCGGGGATCGAACGATCGGGCGAGGGTTATGGCAACCAGCAAGAAGCAGAGCAAGGCGACGGAAACCACCGAGGAGAGCCAGGAAGAGGCGACCCCGGAAGGCCCCGTGATCAATTCGCTGGGCGCCACCATCAAGAAGATGCTGGCCAAGGGCAAGGAGCGCGGCTACGTCACCTATGACGAGCTCAACGCGGCGCTGCCCCAGGACCAGTTCTCGTCCGAGCAGATCGAGGACACCATGGCGATGCTCAACGAGATGGGCATCAACGTGGTCGAGAACGAGGAGGGTGAGGATTCCTCCGCCGCCACCGCCGACGGCGACGGCGACGACGACGCCAAGGCCTCATCCTCTTCCTCCGACGACGAATCCGAGCCTTCCGAGAAGCCCTCAAACGAGGAGGAATACGGCCGCACCGACGACCCCGTGCGCATGTACCTGCGCGAGATGGGCTCGGTCGAGCTCCTGTCGCGCGAAGGCGAGATCGAGATCGCCAAGCGCATCGAGGCCGGCCGCGAGGAGATGATCGGCGGCATCTGCGAGAGCCCGCTGACGCTCGCCGCCGTCATGCGCTGGCGCGAGCTGCTCAAGAACGACGAGGTCCTGCTGCGCGAGATCATCGACCTCGACGCCACCTACGGCGGCGGCCCGGACGGCGAGAACAAGACCCAGAACGGTACGGCCACCGAGGCGGCGCCGGCGGCGCCCGCGGCGCCGGCCGAGGCCGACGTCAACAAGGGCAAGCCGGCCAAGGGCAAGAAGGCCGCCAAGGAAGAAGAAGCGGCGCCGGCCAAGGCCGAGGACGGCGCGGCGAGCGCATCCGAGGGCGAGAGCGGCGACGACTACGACGACGAAGACGGCGAGGCCAACGTCTCGCTCGCGACCATGGAGGCGCGCATCAAGCCTGACGTGCTCGCCAACCTCGATGCCGTCGCCTCCACCTGGAAGAAGCTCAAGACCCTCCAGGACAAGCGCCTCGAGGCCCAGCGCAAGGGCCAGGCCGAGGCGCCCGCCACCGAGAAGCGCTACGAAAAGCTCACCCGCGAGCTGATCGAGCTGATGGACGAGGTCCACCTCAACAATTCCCGCATCGAGCAGCTCATGGACGAGCTCTACGGGCTCAACAAGCGGCTGGTCGGGCTCGAGGGGCGTCTCCTGCGCATTGCGCTCAAGTGCCGCATCACCCGCGAGGACTTCCTCGAGCGCTACGCCGGCAACGCGATCGATCCCAACTGGCTGCGCCGGCTCTCGCGCATCAAGCACAAGGGCTGGAACACCTTCGCCACCAAGCACCGCGACGAGATCAAGGATATCCGCAAGGAGATCGCCGACGTTGCCGCCCAGGCGATGCTCGACATCGACGAGTTCAAGCGTATCGTGCACCGCGTCCAGAAGGGCGAGCGCGAGGCGTCGCGCGCCAAGAAGGAGATGGTGGAAGCGAACCTGCGTCTCGTCATCTCTATCGCCAAGAAGTACACCAACCGCGGCCTGCAGTTCCTCGACCTGATCCAGGAAGGCAACATCGGCCTGATGAAGGCGGTCGACAAGTTCGAGTACCGGCGCGGCTACAAGTTCTCGACCTATGCGACCTGGTGGATCCGCCAGGCCATCACCCGCTCGATCGCCGACCAGGCGCGCACCATCCGCATCCCGGTGCACATGATCGAAACTATCAACAAGCTGGTGCGCACCTCGCGCCAGATGCTCCACGAGTTCGGCCGCGAGCCGACCCCGGAAGAGCTCGCCGAGCGCCTCGCCATGCCGCTCGAGAAGGTGCGCAAGGTACTCAAGATCGCCAAGGAGCCGATCAGCCTCGAGACCCCCATCGGCGACGAGGAGGACAGCCACCTCGGCGACTTCATCGAGGACAAGAACGCGGTCCTGCCGGTCGAGGCGGCGATCCAGGCCAACCTGCGCGAGACCACGACCCGCGTGCTGGCCTCGCTCACGCCGCGCGAGGAGCGCGTGCTGCGCATGCGCTTCGGCATCGGCATGAACACCGACCACACGCTCGAGGAAGTCGGCCAGCAGTTCTCGGTGACGCGCGAACGCATCCGCCAGATCGAGGCCAAGGCGCTGCGCAAGCTCAAGCACCCGTCGCGCTCGCGCCTGCTGCGCAGCTTCCTCGACACCTAGAGCAGGGTCGGTTCGGATTAACTCAATCCGAGCCGATCAGGCTCTAGACGGACGCAACCGAACCGGCGCGGAGGCGCCCGCCGTGGACCTCTGCGCCTTCCTGCGTTCCCCGCTTTCCAAGCTGATGCTGCGACCGGGCTACGACCGGCTGGTCGTGCCCGCGCTCGCGCGCCTCTATTTCCCGTTGTCGCGGCTGTGGGCCATTTCGCTTGCCGCAGATTGCGCGCCCGACGCCGTGATCGCGGCGGTGCCGGGGCTGGCTGCGCGCCGGCGCCGGCTCGCCGTCGCGCTCGACCGGCTCTCGGCACGCGCGGCCGACTACCGCGGCGCCGCGGCGGCGTGGGAGGACGCGTTGTTCGGCGGCGCCGAGGTCGCGCCCGACGCGCTCGTCCGGATCGAGGAGCGTCGCGTCACCGCCGCCCAGGGGCTGATGGCGGCGCGCGCCACGCTCTTGCCGCTGCGCCGTGCCGCGCGCCTTGCCCCGTTCGGCTGGGACATCCCCGACCAGGCCGAGGTCGGGCGCCGCCACGGTGCGCGCCTCGCCTGTCCTGGGGCGGCGTTCGCGCCGCCCGAGCCGGCGCCCGCGGCCTCGGTATCCCGGGTGATCGAACAAGATGGCTACCGCACCCTGTGGCTGCGCCTGCCGAGCGCGGTCGCCGGGCGGCCCGACACCCTGTGGGCGCGCGTCGAGCAGCCCACGGCCCCGGGGCCGTGGCCGGCCATCGTGTTCACCCACGGCATCTGCATGGAGAACGACTTCTGGCGCGACGACGGCAGCCTCGCCATCGACCTCGCCCGCGCCGGCGTCATGGTGGTGCGCCCGGAAGGGCCGTTCCACGGCCGCCGCCGCGTGGCGGGCAGGTTCGGCGGCGAGCCGGTGCTGGCAAGTAGCCCGATCGGCCTGCTCGACTATTTCGCGGCCCATGTCGGCGAGCTCGCCGTGCTGATCGGCTGGGCGCGGGCGGCGGCCGGCGGCCCGGTGGCGGTGGGCGGCGTCAGCCTGGGCGCGCTCACCGCGCAGATGGCGGTGGCGGCGGCCGCGACCTGGCCCGCCGCGATGCGCCCCGACGCGGCGCTGCTGGTCACCACCAGCGCCTCGCTGATGTCGGTCACCATGGAGGGCAGCCTGACGCGCGCGCTCGGTATTCCCGGGCTGCTGCGCGATGCCGGCTGGGACGAGGCGGCGCTGGCGCGCTGGATGCCGCTGCTCCAGCCCGGCCCGACGCCGGGCATCGCGCCGGAACGCATCGTCGCGCTGCTCGGCAGCCGCGACGAGATCACGCCCTATGCCTCCGGCATGGACCTGATGCGCGCCTGGAACGTGCCGCCCGGAAACCTGTTCATGCCCCGGCGCGGCCATTTCTCCGCCGCCCTCGGTCTCTACCACGATCCGGCGCCGTTTGACCGGCTGCGCGCGGTACTGGCCGGGGCGGGATAGGGCGCGTCCCTGCGGGCTTGACCCCGGGGGCCGGTCGGTTACTTTTGCCGCGGGCCCGTAGTTCAGCGGTTAGAACCCGCCGCTCATAACGGTGTTGTCGCAGGTTCGAATCCTGCCGGGCCCACCATTTATCATTATATATCAAGTACTTAAGATAACTCCGCCCGGACGGGCGGAGTTCTGCGGCGTTTGCGGGGACCAAATTCCGCAGAGACGAAATTCGGAGCCGATAAACCGCAACTTCGGGCGAACGTCTCTGAGGGCGCTGGACGGGGTCAAAACCACGCGCTTGGCTTTACCCTGGTTCGCATTAGGAAGTGGGTAGCACTTCGTAAATGTGAGGGCAGATGCCGTCCCGAGTTTGGGTAGGCGCGGGTATCTAGCTGAACACCTCGTCCAGTCGCCCGAACTGATGCAGTGCGTCGTACTGATGCTGATAACTGGGGAGTGGTGATGGTGTTTTCGCGAACTCAGTCGCGAAGTGCCGCTTTACGCTTCATGTGGATTTTGCAAAGGCCTTCCCTTTTACCCAAGGAGTATGGCTTCCTCCGCAGAGATAACCTATATATTGTGTAAAAAGTTCGGCATTAGGTAGCAAACGCACCTAGGATAATTGGTCGAAAATTTCGGGCTCCGCTACCCTGTGGCATGGCCGAGCCTCACGTCATCTCCGCCCTGGTTGCCAAGCGCGCCGAACTGGCTGGCGAAGTCCAGAAGATGGACAAGCGGCGGTTGGCGCTCAAGGAACACATCGCCCACATAGATGCCGTACTGCGGCTGTTCCGCTACGCGGGCGACCCTGCGGCGATCAAGCCCAAGCGAAAAAACACTTGGCTATTCCGGCGCGGCGAACTGGCCCGGATGGTCGGGGACATTGAGCGCGAGGCCCGGAAGCCCCTCCATAAGGAGGAAATCGCCGCCGAAGTCGTGCGGCGGAAAGGTTGGGCGGCTGACCCGGACCTTGTGGAGACTGTGGCAGAGAAGGTGAAAGATACAAGGAAGCGGCAGTCTAAACCGCACCTCTAAGGGGATATTCTTGATTCCATTTGGAATCAGTTTGGGCTCAAAAACGCAAGAAAGTTTTAATATTGTTTCTATATTATCGTCGCAATTATTGACGATGGAGGATTTTATCGTGAGCGCCACAAAAGAAGTTTCGGTCAAGGTCCAGTTCAAGCGAGCGGACGAAGATCGCTACTACATAAGCAGCACGGATATTCCGGGACTGCATATGGCTGGGCAGGACATCGAATCCCTGAACGCCGAACTGGAAACCGTCATAAAGGATTTACTCTGGTACAACGATGATATCGTTGTTGATCGGCTTCGGTGGGTGCCGAAACTGGATGCGGTGGTCGAGCGGTTCAAAGGCAATAAAGCTGCCTCTCAGTTAGATGGTGAGGAACGCACCTACGTTCTTACACTGAAGGAAGCTGCCTAGCGATGGCGGTGCGCCTTTTCCCGAAGGAACATATAGAACAAGAACTACAGAATCGGGATTGCACCAAAATAAAAGAATACGGGCACACCGCCCTCTGGCGCACAAAAACTGGTTTCCATTTCACCGTGCCCCTTGAGGGGCCGGATGGCCGTTGCGACGAGTACTCGCTTCAAGACGTCCTCAAAGAAATTGAGTTACACCGCTAGCTGGCACGCTGCCAGTAGCCTTTCCAATTCCGCGAAACAGGATGCGCGAGCGCGGCCCGCGTAGCCATCACGTACAGCGTGCCATTAGGCTCGCGCCGGTTGTCCTCGCGCCATGCCGCCTCACGGGCATAGGCGCTCAGGTACTTGCCGGAAACGTGGTGGTGGGTGCCGACTTCCATCCGGCGCAGCCGGGAGAAGTAGCTTTCGGCCTGGTTGGTGCAAGCGTCCTCGTCGCGGTAGGCAACGCTATGATTGATGCGCTTGGCCTCGTAACGGGAGTGCAGGGCGTCCCAACATGACGCCTCGTCGGCATAGATGGTGCTGCCCGGCTCTACCCGTTCAATGATGGTGGAAAGGGCCTCGTGTTCGTCACCGAACACGAACGGCAGGGAGCGGCCCTTGCGCTCGCGCATGATCACCACGGCCATGCGCTTGCCGTTTTGGTTCTCTTCCAGACGACGGTCCTTGCGGTCCTCTTTCCGGTTCTCCGGCTTGATGTAGCCGCCGAAGAACGCGCCATCGACTTCCACTTCGCCGCGCAGCTTCCGGTCGCGCATTTCGGCGCCCATAGCCTCGCGCAGCTTGTGGGCCAGCACGAAGGCCGTCTTGTATTGCACGTCCAGGTCACGGGAGAGTTGCAGCGCGGAAATGCCCTTGGCGCCGTTCACGAAGATCGCGATGGCCGCCAGAAGATCCCGGATCGGCAGCTTGCGGCTGGCGAAGATGGTCCCGGTCGTGACGGAGAACTGCCGGCCGCAACCCTGGCACTTGAAGATGCGCCGGGTCTTGTAGGCATAGACGGCCACGCAGCCGCACTCGGGGCAGAACGGCTCGCCATTGGTTTCCGCCCAGCGGATCGCCTTGAAGGCTTCGTAAGCCTCCGCGTCCGAAAGCCGCATGACCTTGGCGAGGCTAAGAGGCTGTCTTGAAACGCGGTTTTGGGGTGGATGGCCGGGTTCGGATGTGATTCCAAACGGTTGTCGAAGCCAGTTTGGAGAGCCTCATGTGGACCCCGACCACCCGGCGGCAGCATAGCCGCGAACATCTGCGTTACGGAAGCGACCTCACCGATGCGGAATGGGCGATCATCGCGCCGTTCCTGCCGCCACCGGCCCGAACCGGTCGACCCCGCCAATGGCCGATGCGCGAGATCATGAATGCCGTCTTCTACGTGCTGCGGGGCGGCATCGCCTGGCGGCTGCTACCCACGGACTTTCCGCCGATGACGACGGTCTACGGCTGGTTCCTGCGCTTCCGCCGCGAGGGCCTGTTCGAGACCATCAACCACCATCTCGTCATGATCGATCGCGAGCGGACCGGACGCCAGGCCAGCCCGTCGGCGGCCGTGATCGACAGCCAGAGCGTCAGGACCGTCGAAGCCGGCGGCCCCAGGGGGTATGACGCGGGCAAGAAGATCAAGGGCCGCAAGCGCCATGCCATGGTCGACACCGACGGGCGCATCCTGGTAATCCAGGCTCATCCGGCCGACGTTCAGGACCGCGACGGCGCCATCCCGCTGCTACAGGCATCGCGACGCTCGTTCCCCTTCGTCGAACTCGCCTTTGCCGACAGCGCCTATGGCGCCCAGAGAGTCAAGGACGCCACCTGCATCGCCATCGAGGTCGTCAAGAAGATCGCCAATCAGGTTGGCTTCCACGTCCTGCCAAAACGCTGGGTGGTCGAGCGCTCCTTCGCCTGGATCAACCGCAACCGAAGGCTGGCCAAGGACGTCGAAGCAACCATCGCCTCCGCTGAAGCCTTCCTCTACGCCGCCTCGGTCATGCTGCTCACACGCCGCCTCGCTCGACAGAAATGAGTTTCGAGTCAGACTTTAAGGGTGCGGGCTTTGGCGGAAAGGAGGAAGTGTTGCGACATGTTCATCACCATATTCGATGCTTATATCACCGAATTTAGTGATGATATGTACCGTTGTCAAGGGTGTTTGTATCGAATATGATGATAGCCGTACCGATTACGGAGGTATGGCTATGCCCGACAAAGACTGGCAGGACCGGGTTAAGGGATTACTCAAAGCCGAGCTGAAGCGCCGTAACGTGAGCTACAAACAGCTTGCCGAGCGGCTAGAGGCTATGGGGATTCACGAAGACAGAGCGGAATATCAACAATAAGATCAGCCGTGGGGGGTTCACGGCGGTGTTTCTGATTCAGTGTTTGGTTGCCGCTGGTTGTCGGAATTTGAATCTTGATGAGTGAGCAACATTTCTTCCTGTATGGCGCTGTCGGGGGTCAAGCTAACCCAATTTAAAAGCGGGTGGCCTCTCATCCCCTCATAGTCTCCATGGCCGACAAAAATGGTGATTTTCTGGAAAGAACAGCCTCGGAATATGCAGTTTTGCAACGTCAGCCCATTAAAAAACTTAATCGAGGGGTCCAGATATACTGCATCAATTCTTGGTGCTTTATTCTCTGTCGCTTGGTTGTTGGCGTACCAATACAGGATAGCTGGCCCAATTATTTCACAATCTATAAAAGTTTTCCCGTCAATCAGGGTGTGTGACGGCAGAACAAAGTCGTTCAGATAAATTCTTTTCCCTTCGAACGTTTTATCTAATGGGTTGATGGGGCTGGGACCCGCCAACATTCGGTAATCGTATTTCGCCCTAACCCTTATTTTGAATGCCCATTGCCATCCTACGTAACAGAGCGTGGCGACGATTAGCCCGCAAAAGCCAGCGACAACAGCCGCTAGTGGCGTGTATTCCGCAAAAAGATTAACGGCAGTAACAGCCCAGGCGGGGAGCGCAAAACTCGCCATTAGGCCGCTCCCCTGCAAAAGGAGGATAAGCGACCATCGGGATTTGAGGGTGCTAAGCAGCTTCCCCAGTTTTTGGCTGAGCCACATTCGATTACCATATTCCGCTCTCCTTATGATGGAAAGCGGCAGTAGGTCCGTCCCGAAATATCCCGGTATGTCCCGGAAAATCTCGGGTGCGTTTGCTACCTAATGCCGGAAATTCCCTGTATTTTCCCTGATAACAGGGAATTCGAGCAGAGACTGGTTCGCTCTAATCTAAGAGCACCACCATTTTTGCCTTCTCTTGGCATCCTTTAACCGGGCCAACGAGGACGGATCAGATATCGACGCGTGCGCGGCCTCGGAAAATTCGCCGGTCGCGGCATCGCATGGGCATGGAAGAACAACGAACGAGGGAGTACGAGGCATGAAGACCCTGGGTTTCATCGGCACCGGCGGCATGGGCAGCGGCATGGCGGCCAACCTGATCAAGGCGGGCTACGGCCTGGTCGTGAACGATCTCAGGCGCGAGCAGGCCAAGGGACTGGAGGGCCAGGGCGCGAAGTTCGCGGACTCGCCCAAGGCCGTGGCCGAGCAGTGCGAGCTGGTGCTCTCGATGCTGCCGACCAACGAGGCGGTCAGGGCCGTCGCCCTCGGCAAGGGCGGGCTCACCGAGGCGACCAAGGGCGCGAAAGTCTGGATCGACTTCAGCAGCATCGACAAGGAGACCATCGTCGGCGCCAGCGGTGAGCTGGGCAAGAAGGGCTGGACCGTCGTCGACGCGTCCGCCGGCGGTGTCGAGGAGGTGGCGGCGGCCGGTCAGCTGGCGCTCTGGGTTTCGGGCTCCAAGGCCCTGTTCGACGAGTACCAGCCGATCTTCCAGCCCATGGGCAAGTCGATCCTTCACGTGGGCGAGCTCGGCAACGCCAAGATGGTCAAGAACGCCATGGCGATGCTGGCCGCCGTGCAGCACATGAGCCTCGCCGAGATCTGCGGCTGGCTCAGGAAGGGCGGACTCGACGCGGCCACCTTCCAGACCATTATCAAGAACTCCCAGCAGGATTCCGTGGCGACCCGGCGCATCATGGAAATCATCGTCAGCGGCAATTACAAGCCGCGCAAGTCGTGGATGCCGAAGGACGTGAACTTCGGGCTGGATATGGCGCGCCAGATGGAGGTGCCGATGCCGTTCGTCGGCCTTGCCCAACAGATGTTCGCGATCGCACAGGCGACCGGCCAGGACGGATTTGAGGCGACGGGCATCGCCTGCAACGTCTACGACGTGATCAACGGTGTGAAGAACTAAGCCGGGCTGAGGCGTTCGCAGGCATCCTCCGGCGCCAACCTGCCCGTACGTACTGTCCGGCGCCGGACGCTAGACGGCGAACTCCTTCATCCTGGTTTTCAGGAAGCCGATGAAGATCTTGATTCGTTGTGGCTGATAGCGGTCCTTGGGATAGACCACGTAAAGCATTCGGGACGGTATTGCGTATTCGCCGAGGACACGAACGAGAGTTCCGCGGCGGAGGTCCTCGGTGACGAGATATTTGCTGAGGATCGCAATGCCGACCCCTTTGCGGGCGGCATGCCGGATCACGATGCTGCTATTGGCGCGAAGCGAGCCTTTTACACGGACGACGCGCCGGCCGTTCGGTCCATCGAAGGCCCAGTCGTAGGCGACGGCGCCGTCCGGATTCAAGCAATTGTGGGCGACCAGATCTTCAGGAACAGTGGGTGAGCCGCTTCGTTCCAGGTAGTCGGCGGTGGCGACGAGCACGCGGGGAATGGCACACAGGCCCCGGGCCAGGAGCGTGCTGTCATCGATCGGCTGAGTGCGAATGGACATGTCGAAGCCGCGGGAAACGAGGTCGTTTTCATCTGGCCCCATGTCCTTCAGCGTGAGCAGTATCTTGATTTCGGGATAATCGCGGCAGAAGTCGCCGACGATGGGCGCCAGCGTTGTTTCGCCGAACGTCTTTGAGCACAATATCTTGATATCGCCACGCGCGGCACTGCGTTTTGCCAGGAGGCTGTCCTCGATGGCACGCAACTCACCGAGAAACGAGACGCAGTTCTGATAATAGTCCGACCCCGCTTCCGTGAGACTGAGCCGCTGCGTGTTTCTGTTGAGCAGACGAACCTTGAGAGAAAGTTCGAGATCCTTGATGCGTTTGCTCACCATGGCGCGGGTCACGCCGAGCTCCCGGGCGGCCTTCGTGTAGCTTTGCAAGCCCACGACGGATACATACGTCTCCATCAGCTTGAGCCGATCCACCGCAACCTCCCACCCCGTTTGTCAATTATTATTTGACAAGTATATGAGGAGAAATGCGGTTGTGAAGATCGGAGTCCCGCCAAAAAATGATTATGAATTGCACCGAGATGCAGCGGTGTCTCAAGGATACCGATACCAGATATCAGGGGGTGGGGCCGATTTCATGCGGACAATCGATTGCGACACGCACTACTGGCCGGTTCCTTTCCTGGATGAGGTCGCCCATGCGTCCAAGGGCGAGGTCAGGAAGGTCGACGACCGAACCGTCGACTTTTTCCGCGATGGCTGCCTGATCCACCGCTTCAAGACCACCCGGTGGCAGCTCGACGAGCGGAAAAAGATGATGGATCAGGAAGGATTCGATGTTCAGGTCCTGATTCCCGACAACCGTCCTTTCTTGTACGAGCTCGGCACGGACCTCGGCAATGCGATGGCGCGCGCCTATAACGACTATGCCGCCGAGGCAGTGAAGGACGAGGAGCGATTCATCCCCGTCTCCTGGGTCTACCTCCCGGACATGAAGGGCGCGACGAAAGAACTCGCCCGTTCCATCGAGGATCTCGGCATCCGGGCGGTAAAGGTGACCGGCGGCTATGGAGACTGCGATCTCGACGACAAGGCCATGTGGCCCATTTTCGAGATCGCAGATCATCACAAGGTTCCCATCCTCGTGCATCCCGCCGCCCGGGCCTTCGAACAGCAGGTCGCCCACCCCTGGCTGATCGGTGCCGAGCGATTCGAGCCGATGCGCTTCCTGTCTTCGTGCATCGGCTTTCCGATGACTTATATGCACACCATCACGCGGCTGGTGTTCTCGGGCGTGATGGACCGGTTTCCCAACCTGAAATTTGCCTTTTTTGAAGGCGGCTGCGGCTGGGTACCGTTTCTCATGCGGCAACTCGACATGGAAACCGAGCACCGGTCCTACTCGGAATACGAAAAAGCCGCGGGCATCAAGCTTCAGAAGAAGCCCAGCCAGTATTTCGACCGGTTCTACGTCGCCGCCATCTCCTACGAGCAATACCTCGCCAATACCGTCAGGGAATGGACCGATCATCGGATCGTCATCGGCTCCGATTTCGACCACGGTGATCCGATCGCGACATGGCCGCATACGATTACGGACATTCGCGCGGTTCGCGACCTCGGCCAGGAAGATCGGGACCGGATACTGGGTGGAAACGCGGCCGAGCTCCTGGGAATCGTCGCGTAGCGTCGCTTAAGGCGTGCTCAAAAGCAGGATCTGGCCTCATACAAGGAGGGCGGGTTCATAAGGAGGCGTTCGGGCACGACTCAAAAAACGAAGAGAAATGGGAGGCTGTCATGAAGCTCAAAGCACTCGTGTGCGCGTCGTTGCTCGTCCTTTCAGCGCTTCCGGCCAATGCCGACGATGTTGCTAATTTCTATCGTGGAAAGACGGTCAAGATACTGGTCGGTTCGGGGGTAGGCGCCGGCTATGACCTGTTCGCGAGGGCGACGGTGCGCTACCTCAAACTGCCGGGCAACCCGACCCTCATTGTCCAGAACATGCCGGGCGCGGGGGGGCTCATAGCGGCGAACTATCTCTACGGCATCGCCCCCAAGGACGGCAGCATGATCGGTCTGATCAACCGCTATACCGTCGTTCAGGCCGTCATCGGCAACAAGCGGGCGAAATATGATCCCACCAAGTTCGTCTGGCTGGGAACCCCCGCGACCTACGAGGAGGACCCCTACGTTCTCATCGTGAAGGCCGATTATCCTTTGAAGACGGTGAAGGATATTCGCAATGCCAAGCAGCCGCTGATCGTCGGCAATACCGGATCGGACATCGCGCGAATTCTCTCGCCGGCTCTCGGCATGAACGTCAAGGTGATCGAGTACAAGGAAAAGAGCGCCGTCGATATCGCCCTGGAGCGTGGCGAGGTCGATGCGATGGGCATCGCCTATGCCAATCTCCGGGTGCGTCATCCCGACTGGATCGCGAAGAAAAAGATTCGTCCGCTGATCCAGTTCGTGAGCAAGCGTTCGAAGAGCCTGCCCGACGTCGTGGCGTCAAGCGAGCTGGCCCTGACCCCGCAACAGCGTTCGCTGCTTTCCTTCGTCGAGATTCCGCTCTCCGCCGCCTATCCGTTTGTGCTTCCCCCGGGACTGCCTGCCGACCGGGTTGCGGCTATTCGCAAGGCGTTTGACGTGGTGCTCGTCGATCCTGCCTACAAGGACGAGGTCATCAAGCAGGGGCTGGCCTATTCGCCCAGGACCGGGGATGAAGTCGCCGGTTACATCAAGGAGTTGCTGGCGGCGCCGCCCGACGCGATCGCACGCTACAAGAAATACGTCGGGGTGCGGGGCGAAAAGAAAAAGAAGAAAAAGAAGAAAAAGTAGAAAGCCCTTCAAAGGCACGACCGTTCATTTTGTTCATGCCGGCAGCGGATGCCGGACGAAACCCAGGGAGGAACCAGTAGCCATGACCCCGAGCCTCTTCTCAGCCCATTCTCACGTCAACGAGCCACCCGAGGCTTGGGAGCGCATCCCGAAGGGGCTGCGGGAGGGGGGGCCGCACTTCGTTCAGGACCCGGACGGCAAGAAAGGTCTCTACATGGTGTTCGACGGCCATGAGCCGGACCCGGTCGGCATGACCTTTACGGCCGGTGTGGGCCGCGACCGCGGCGCGGTCCGGAAGGTCATCGAAAACTTTACCTGGGACCAGTGGAAGGGTCCCTGGGACCCCAAGGAGCGGGTTGCCGACATGGACCGTGACGGTATCCGCGCCGAGGTGCTGTATCCCAGCATGGCCCGAAATTTCTACAGCCTGAGCGGAGACGAGTTGCCGCTACAACTGGCGGGCCTCAAATCATATAACGACTGGATCGACGAGTACTCCCGTGCCCTGCCGGGCCGTCTTTTCGGTGTGGGCCTCCTGTCATCGCTGGATGTGGAGTGGTCGGTCGAGGAACTGAAGCGGTGTGCGAAGATCGGTTTGAAAGGCGTTCTATTGCCGGCCGGTCTGCCCAATGGCATGAGCTACGCGGACCCGGCTTTCGAGCCCATATGGCAGGCACTAGAGGACATGGATCTGCCGCTGCATTTTCACATCAACGTGGTGCAGGGCGCCGACCGCATGGCGACCCGTCTGAAGAAGATCAGCATCCACGAGACGGGCAGGAATGCGGTCAAGCGTGCCATCCTGGAATCCCTCAACCTGATCACCGACCTCGTGTTCGGGCTGGTGCTGGACAAGCATCCGCGCCTTCGCGTGGTGTTCGCGGAATACGACCTGTCCTGGGTTCTGCCGTTCATGGCGAAGATGGACGGCAGCATCCGCCGGGTTCGTTCGGAGAACCCCGATAGTCCGGGCATTACGGCGCTTCCAAGCGAAATCATACATCGCCAGGTTTACATCACCTTCCAGGAAGATCCGGCCGGTGTCGCGGGAGCGCGCGCGCTGGGATTGCTGGACAACTGCATGTGGGCGAGCGATTACCCGCACGGGGGATCGACTTGGCCAAAATCGCAGGAGGTGGTGGCTTCACAGCTTGGCGGATTGGACAAGGAATCGGCCCAGAAGCTGGCTTGGGGTAATGCTGCCAAGTTCTACGGTGTCGCGTGAGCGACGGTATCCGTTAACAGCAGGAGCGATTGTAATGTTGGATCACTGGCAGGCACGGGTTGGCTGGATTCACCCCCGGGTCAACAGCGACATCGAAATTTACGACTTCTATCGTGCCGCGCCGGAAGACGTATGTCTTGTCGTTACTCATCTGGAGGTCGTCGACTCGGCAAAAAAGGATCAGGTCGAGGCTTCCCTCGAACTTCTGGAACGGGCGGTCGAGCGCCTGCATATGTCGAAGGTCGCCTCGATCATGAAGAACGGGGCGCCAGTGCATTTGCACCACGGGCCGGAGGGGCATCAGAAGATACTTGCGAGATTGCGGGCGGCCTCGAAGGTGCCGATTTCGACGAGTTCGCAGGCGCTGGTGGATTCACTCAATACGCTGAAGGCCAAGAAGATTCTGGTGATTTCATCCTGGCGTGCCGAGTCGCCGCATTTGTCGTCCAATCTCGTCAACCACCTGAAGTCCGAGGGAATAGAGGTGGCGGCGGTGGAGGGCGTCGGCAAGCAGCTCCAGTCTTTCGAGAAAATCCAGATGACACCGCTCGAGATTTACCGGAACGCGGCCGCCGCGGCGAAAAAGCATCCCGAGGTCGATGCCGTCTATATTCAGTCCGGCACGATGGCCACCGTGGGGATACTGGATCGCCTCGAGCAGGAAGTCGGAAAGCCGTTCGTCAGCTCGAATAGCGCGAATATCTGGGGATCGTTTCACCCCTTGGGAATAAAGGTCGGTCCCGGCTACGGGCACCTGCTCGCGAGTCTCTAGAGGAGGAGTGCATGGACGCGGATGTTGCCGGCAAGACGGAAGGGCTCACCCGGCGTATTGCCCAATTTGCCGTTTCTTTCCGGATATCGCAGGCACCGCCGGCGGTTCTCGAGAATGCCAAGCTGGCAATGCTCGACTGCCTGGGGGTCGCAGTCCTCGCGACAAGCCAGGAGATTGGGGCGGTACTGGAGAAGTTCGCGGACGCGCACGCGGCGCCTGGCGATTGTACCGTGTGGGGAACAGCCATTCGCGTGAACGCGCGGGACGCGGCCCTGATCAATGGCACGCTCGCCCATGGACTCGATTACGACGACCGCAATCATTCCTCGACCTACAGTCTTGCCGCGCCGTTTGCGGTCTGCGAGCAGTACGATCTTCCGGGCGAGAAGCTGCTCGAGGCCTTCATCGTCGGTCGGGAGATCCGTAACAGCCTCGATGCCATGTTCGTCAAGCGTGGCAGCGGTATCGGGCCGGGTGCGAAGGGATGGCACAGCAACGGCGTCCTGGGTCCGATTGCCGCTGCCGCTGCCGTGTCTCACGCCCTCGATATGGACCTGGAGCAGACACTCGCGGCAATCGGCCTGGCGACCGCCTCGTCCGGGGCGCTCACCCGGGATGGGGGTACCATGGCGAAACCGTTCCGCTGCGGTCATGCCGCCTCGACCGGCATAACCTGCGCCCTCCTGGCGGGGAGCGGGTTCTCCTCGGATGCGACCGCTCTCGAGGGGCGGTACGGCTATTTCGAGGCTCTCGGGCCGTTGCCCGGGGAGATCGTGGCAGCGGTCGGCCAGAACCTCGGCAAGACATACAATCTCGAAAGGCCGATCCGCGGCAAGCGCATGGCATCCTGCTCGGCGTCTCACGGCGGCATCGAGGCCATGTTGTCGCTGCTGCGTGACGGTCCCATCGACCCGGGCAATGTCGCGGCGATCTTTTGCGATCTCAAGCCCTATCCTCTTGTGCGCCAGATCCCAACACGTGGCTACGAAGGGCGCTTCAGCATGCCGTTCTGTCTTGCGATCGCTCTGGTGCAGGGCGACGTGCGGCCGGAGTATTTTTCCGATGAGACCGTCAGGGATTCCCTCATCCAGGACCTGATGAGAAAAACGCGTCATTCGGATAGTGGGACGTTGGTGGTTGAATTGAAAAACGGGCGCCGGCTCGAGACACCGCTTGGACATCCCACCGATTACACAACCCGCCCCGAAATCGAGGCCAAGTTTCGGAGCTGCGTTGAAGGCATTCTGCCCGGGCATCAGGCGAATGCCGTCGTCGACCTGATGCAAGGCCTTGAGGCTGTCAACTCCACCAAGGATATCGGGAGAGCACTGAGGGGATAGGCGCTCTATCGGTCAAGAGGTCACCCTATCGTGCCGCGGGCTTCCTGGACCGGCGGATCAGGTGCGGCGTTGCCTGCCGATGTCTGGTGCCGGGGATCTATAGACTTACTGGTAAGTGAAGACGCCCAGCATGTTCATCACCTCGTGGCGCGGCAGGAAGAAGGGGGTTTCCGGCGTCGTCAGGGGCACCAGAGCCATGCGGTACCGCTTGACTGGAAAGTCCGCCGAGCCTTCCGCCTCGTAGGCGTCCACCGCCGGGGTCTGTTTCTTGCGGCACTGGAGGCCGAGCCCGTGCAGGCGCCGGGCGAATCCGGAGCGCAGTCCGGAGAGCGGCATGCTGCCCCGCGGATCGGCGGCGAACCCCCTGGCGGCATCGTCGCCGCGGTCGATGATCACGGAACAGTTCAGCTCGTCGTCGACCACGAACAGAAAGCAGTGTTTCCAGAGATTGCTCTTGCTGACCGAGTTGACGACGATCCGTTTGTCCGTGGTCGATTGCCAGAGCTTGATGAGTTGGTCGGTCGCCCGGCGCTCGCCGGTCCGTTCGTAGTGTTTGCGCAGTTTATCGAGGGACGTGTTGGCTGTGGATCGCGACATTTTCGCTGCTCCGTGGTGCCGCTTTTTGTCCCCTCCAATTGAGCAGAAAACGGGGCAAAAAATAACTCGGTGCGCTACTATACGTAGTTACACGAGATTTCTGTTCTTGGCGGAAAGCCGGGCGTTTCGCCCGCGGTGGGGAGGCTGGGCATGAAGCAGGACCGATCACCGGACGCGCGCGATCCGAAGCTCGTCTGCGTAGTCGACGACGACGTGACGATCCTGGCGTCTTATTGCGCGTTGCTTGAAAGCGAAGGCTTCAGCGCGGTTCCCTATACTTCGGGCGCGATGCTTCTCGCCGACGACAAGTATCGCCGCTGCGGATGCGTCGTCCTCGACCTGCGCATGCCGGCGCCCGACGGTATCGAGACCCTGAAACGCATCCGTGCCGGCGGCGACCCGCCACCCGTCATCATGGTGACGGGCGAGGGGGATATCCCCACGGCGGTCGAAGCGATGAAACTCGGTGCGTTCGATTTCGCCGAGAAGCCCGTCAACGATGATGCGCTGATTGGGCTCGTGGGAGATGCCGCTCGCGCCTCGGTATCCGGACAGCAGCATGAGCGCCCGCCGGTGTATGACGAATCATCGCCTCTGAAGGCGCTCACCGACCGGGAGCGAGAGGTGCTCGGCGGCCTGCTCGACGGCGCCACCAACAAGGAAATCGCGCGCAAGCTCGGCATCAGCCATCGGACCGTGGAATTGCACCGCGCCAATATCATGGAGAAAACCGGCGCGAAGAGCCTGTCGAGACTCGTTCTCATGGCCGTGGGGCGGCTCTAGCAACTTGCACGGGCCTGCCGATACTGCTTAAGGTCGAGACTCAAGGTAACAAAAGCGCTTGGCGAGGGGGGAGACGGCTGACATGAGAAGAATTCTCCGGTTCTTCGTCCTGTCGCTCGGTCTGGCCGTCTCCTGGCCACAATTCGCGGCGGCCCAGGTACCGCATTCCATAGGACAGGTCAGAACCGCCACGGACGCCGTCGTGCGGCGGGGTGGTATGGAGGTCCCTGTAAGCGTCGGCGCCGCCGTGTTCCAGGACGATGTTCTCGTGACCGGTCCCGCGGGATCTGTCGGCTTCGTTCTCAACGACGATTCCGTCATTACGATCGGTCCCTCGTCGGTATTCAAGCTGACGGAATTCGTGTTCGAGCCGGAGGACAACAAGGTCGGGCTTCTGGGGGAAATCTATTACGGGACGATGGAGTACATCTCCGGGAAGATTTCAAAGATCGCGAAAGATGCGGCGAAGTTTCGCACCCCCTATACGACCGTAGCCGCACGCGGCACGCACCTTCTCATTCGGGGAGGTAGATAGGGGGATGCGTGTCTGGAGGGTCGTCCGCTTTTCGATATATTTCCTGGTTGCGGCCGCGATCATACTTCTCGCGATCATTTTTTTGTTTACGTCAACTCCGTCCTCGAACCTTCCCAAGAACCTGATCGTCCTGGCCAAGGACCCGGATGGAACAATCGGCACGGCGGCGGTGTCGAATCCGGGCGGACAGCAGGTCCTGTCCAAGCCGCGCCAGGCGACCGGCGTGTCTTCCGACTCGGAGCCGCCCCCGCCGCCCATCATCCTGAGCGAGAAGGACATCAATGATATTTTCGGCGACGTCCTCAAGGCGCGGCCCAGGCTTCCGTCCAGCTTCTCGCTGCGGTTCGACCTTGGCGCGAGCATCCTCGCGACCGCCGGACCACAGATAGATCATATCCTGGCCGAGATTAAGCGCCGTCCCGTCTGGCAAATGACGATCTACGCTTATGCGAGCGGTGTCGGTAGTATTCCCATAAACAAGGCCGCGGCCCTTTTTCGAGGCCAGGCCCTGAGTTCCGCACTTGCGTCGCGTGGCATCGACACGAGCAAGATCGCGGTTCGCACTATCATCGATCCGCATGCCGTCGTGCAGGGCCCCGATGGTCGCACCCTCCCTGACAACCGGAGGATCGAAGTCGTGATTCGCTAGCATGGCGACGATCCCGCGAAATAACTCGCCTCGCCGGGTGCCGTGATGGCCGGCGAGAGGCCGTCCCGCCGTCCGGGCGCGCGCCGTCGCCGTCGCATTGCGACGGGCAGGCTGTCGCGCTTCGCCATCGTCTTCCTGTGTCTGGCGCTCTACCTTTTCCTCCGCGTGGTCAATCCGCTGCCGGTCGAGAGCCTGCGCGACGATGCCATCGTCAGGGCGATCGACATGGCCCGCTTCATCGGCGCCTCCAAGGTGGTGGGGCAGGCGAGCGACGTCGTGGTCGTCGATATCGACGAAGCGACGATCGCGAACTTCGGGCGTTGGCCCCTGCCACGTCTCGCCCTGGCCCAGCTCGTCGATGCGGTGAAGGCCGGCCATCCTGCCGCCATCGGGCTCGCTTACGTCTTTACCAATGCGGGGCACGGCGAAGAGGCGGACCAGGCGCTCGCGCGAAGCTTCACGGGAGGGCATGTGGTCCTCGGCACGGCCGAACTGAAATCGCGGCAGGTCGCCGACGACCTGAAATCGCGATTGGCGCGCGTGGGATTCGACAACCTCGCGGCGCTCGATGCATTGCCCAGGTTCGGCAGGCTGACGTCGATCCCCGGACAGCTCATGCAGTCGGGGGCGGGAGCGGGGCTGCTGGCCATCCAGCTTTCCCACAACGGCGTTCCGATACGCCTTCCCACCCTGGTGAGGTACCAGAACGGAATCATCCCGTCCCTGCCCCTGGAGATGATGAGGGTCGGCATGCAGGCGCCCGTCATCAACGTTTCCAGCGGCCTGTTCGGGTTGCGCGGGGTGTCCATCGGGGGCCGGTCGATAAGGTCCGCGCCCGATGGGATGATCTGGTTCGGGGCTGACAAAAGCGAGGCGCCACGCCGGATATCGGCCATGGACATCATGGCAGGCAAGGAAAGAGGCGATGCGTTTCGTTCCGCATACGTCTTGATAGGTTCGACCGCCGCAGGCCTTTCTTCCGAGCACGTGGCGGCGAACGGGGAAGTGCTGCCCGATCTCGACGCGCTCGCCTATTCGCTTGCGGCCCTTCTTCAGGGGAAGACGTACTATTACCCGGCGCAATCGTTCTTTCTCGAGATGCTGCTTGCCCTGGGGCTGGCGGTCGTTGCGTTCTTCGCCGCCTCCGTTCTCACTTTACGGGCGTTTGTGACGGCCGGCCTCGGCCTGATCGCGGCGCTGTGGGGTGGGGCCGTTGTCGTCATCGCGCGCACCGGCCAGATCGTCGATCCCGGCATCCTGTCGGGGTTCGTCGCCCTCCTGTGCGGTGCCCTGATCCTGAACAAGTACCGCCTGATGCGGAAGGAAGCGGGCGATGTGATCGCCGAGAAGGAACGGGAAGTCACCACCATGCGCGAAGACACGGCCCGGGTGGCGGTGGCGGCAGCCAATCCCCGCCTGTCGATCGCGCTTTCCCACGAGCTCCGCCAGCCCCTGACGGCGGCCAGCAACTATCTCGGTGCGATCCGTCGCCTGGCGGGACGCGAGCAGGCCGAGGGGGCCCGCAATCTTGCCACCTACGCCGACGAAGCCAGCCGCCAGATATCGTCCATGTCCGATATCATGAACGAGCTCGCTGAAATCGTGCGCGGGGACCTCACCCTGCAGCGGGAAAACGATGTCCGGGGGATACTCATCGAGGCGGTATCCGTGACGCTGGCATCGAAGGACGACCCGTCCGTGCGATTCGTGGCAGACATTCCCGACAATCTGGCGCCGGTGCTGCTCAACCGGCGCCAGATCCAGCTCGTGGTATCAAACCTTGCGAGAAACGCCATCGAGGCACCCCGTCAGGGAAAGGAGCTGACTCTCGTGCTCCGCGTCCGTCCTCTCGGCCACGAATGGGTGGAGGTGTCGCTCGCGGACAATGCCGCCGGCATTCCCGAATCGATCCAGGAACGGCTTTTCTCGCGCTTCGAAACATCCAAGAGCAAAGGCTCCGGAATCGGCCTTCCGCTGTGCCGCGATATCGTGGAGGCGCACGGCGGGGAGATCTGGTTCGAATCCGCGCCGGGCAAGGGCACCACGTTCTTTTTCACGCTGCGAAAAGCGCACTAGCCCTTCCGTTTCGGCATCCCGTTCAAAACCGGGTCAGCGTCTGCGGGCGCACGTCACTATTGCCCGGGAGGCAAAGGGCCCATTGAACGGCACGCCCGGTTGGTCTTTGAACGCACATGCGCCAGTTGACAAAAAAACGAGAGCCCAACCTATACTGCAGCAACAACGATAAAAACTTGTCAGGCACAGGGGGGAACCAATGGCGCGCGTCACGGCGGGCGAGTGCGACTTGGAGGGCAGGGTCGTCCTCATGACCGGGGCCGACCGCGGCCTCGGCCGGGCCATGAGCCTGGGGCTCGCGGAACAGGGCGCGCGTGTCGTGCTGGCGTCGCCGGTAGTCGACGGGCTCAAGGCGGTCGCGGCCGAAATCGAGGAGATTGCCGGTCCGGGGCGGGCGCTCGCCGTGAAGACCGACATCACGGACCTCGCGTCCTGCGAAAACTGCCTGAACGCGGCGCTCGCTGAATTCGGCGTGCTCCATGCGCTCGTCAACAACGCCCGCCGCCTGCGGCGCGATCCGGACAAGCCGGAGCAGGCGGGGCACCCGCTGTTCTGGGAAACCGATCCCCAGCTTTATCGCGAAACGGTCGAGGTGAACGTCTCGGGTACATTCTTCATGAGCCGCACCGTCGCGCGCTACTTCGTGGCGCAGGGATACGGCAAGATCATCAACCTCTCGACCTCGGTCCGGAATTTCTATTCCAGGCGCCAAAGCCCCTACGGCGTGACCAAGGCCGCCATCGACTCCTCCACCTACATCTGGGCCCAGGACCTCATGGGCAAGGGCGTGACCGCGAATACGCTGCTGCCGGGGGGCGCCTGCGACAACGGCGACACCAACCGGGAGGCCGTGGCCGGTCGCGAGCTGTTGCCCGTCGATGTCATGAACCCGGTCCTGATATGGCTGTGCTCGACCCGGTCCGATGGTGCCACCGGATGGCGCTACAACGGCTCGCTGTGGGATGCGTCGCTCGATCCGGACGCGGCCGCCGCGGGCTGCCGCGAAACGCCGTCGATCACCGGCGCGGCCACGCCCTAGAGCCGGGCTGCTGACAGTCGCCTATTCAAATGAAACGCCCGGGCGTCGAATCCCGGTGCAAATACGGGAGGAACGACATGAAAGTAACGACGATCGGCACACTCGGACTCGCCGTCACGTGCCTTGCGGCGCCCGCCTTCGCGCAAGCGGCGAACGACTTCTGCCAGGGCAGGTCGCTGACCATCATCGTGGGGTCTCCGCCCGGCGGCGGATTCGACACCTATGGCCGGCTGGTCGCCCAGCATTTCGGAAAATTCCTGCCGGGGCAGTGCTCCGTCGTCGTTCAGAACATGCCGGGCGCGGGCAGCATGCGGGCGGCGAACTACCTGTTCCAGCAGGGACCCGGCGACGGACTCACGGTCGGTGTGATCCAGGCCAACCTCGTGCTCAATCAGGCGTTCAGGTACAAGAGCGTGAAATACGACCTGCGCAAGTTCAAATGGATAGGCCGCATCGCCACCTCCATTGAAACGACCGTGGCGTGGAAGCCGTCGCCGGTAAATTCCATCCAGGATGCCAAAACCCACCAGATCACGTTGGCGGCGGCGACCGCGAGCGGGTTGACCGCCGGATTCCCGCGCGTCATGAACGCGATCATCGGGACGAAATTCAAGGTCATCCCCGGGTACGGCGGCACGGCCGCCATCGCGCTTGCCGTCGAGCGCGGCGAGGTCCAGGGCGGGCACATGAGCGGCAGCAAGCTGCTCGGCGACAAGCACGACTGGATCACCGGGAACAAGGTATCGATCCTGGTGCAGTATTCGCTCACGCGTGACGTCGATTTCCCGTCGGTGCCGGCCATGGTCGAGTTTGCCAAGACGCCGGAGCAGAAGAAGATCCTGAGCCTGTTCGCCTCCATAAACGAGATCGGCCGCACCCTTGTGGCGCCCCCGAGCGTGGCGGATGACCGTGTCGCGGTGTTGCGTACGGCTTTCGCGTCGATGGCGAAGGACGCGGCGTTCCGTGCGGGCCTGAAGAAACGCAAGATCGACCTCAACGTCCTGCCGGGAGACGGCGTCGCCAAGCTGATCGACTCCAGCCTCGACATCTCGCCCGCCCTCGCCAAGGAGGCGGAGAAGGCGTGGACGGGGAAGAAGTAGGGGGGGCGGCGCGCCGCCTGATTCGAGGCGGCGCGCACACGGGTGAAAGCCCCTCAGGGCTCGCCGAAGAACCGCACCGCGTTGTCCCACATCATCTTGCGGGTCGCCTCGGCGCCGATCACGTTCTGCCAGGCAATGACCCGGTCCGCGGATTCGGGGAAGCGCGATTCGGCGTGGGGATAGTCGGAGCCGAACATCAGCACGTGGTCACCCATGAAGTCGCTGACCGACTTGGCCATGTCGGCGCCTTCATGCTGCTCGATCGCCGCGAAGAAGCGCCCGCCGCACAGGTATTCGCTCATCTTGTGCTTCAGCTCCGCGACGTAGCCGACGTAGATCGCTTGGTCGTCCATGCGGCGCGTCCAGAACGGCAGCCAGCCGAAGCCCGATTCCAGCACGCCGTAGCGCAGCTCCGGGAAGCGATCCATCAGGCCGCTGCCGACGAACGAGCTGACGGCCCGCATCGCCGCCCACGGATGGCTCGCGGTCCGGCCCAGGAACGGGTTGCCCCACAGGTCGCGATAGGCGGGGTAGCCCCATGACAGGCTGTGGTGAATCACGCACAGGTCGTGCTCCTGGGCAGCCGCCCAGATCGGCAGCAGGTCGGGATGGTCGAGCGGGTAGTCGAGGGGCAGGTTGGGGTGAACCGCCACCACCCACGGCGCCTTGCCCCATTTGCGGATCTCCGCCACCGAGCCTTCGACCGACAGCGGCGACACAGTCAGGCAGGACTTCAGGCGCCGGGGGTCGCGGCCGCAGAACGTGTCGAGGTAGCGGTGCTGGGCGTAGATGAATTCCATCTCGAGCTCGGGATCGGGATGGCCGACGCCACCGTTGCTGACGATGAACTGGACGTCGACGCCCTCGGCATCCATGTCGCGGAGACGTGCCGCGGAATTGTCGTCGGCGCCCCCTTCGGTGGGATAGGTCACCCCCATGAAGGTCTGGAAATGGCGCTCGGCGTTCTCGCGCGGGCCGGCCTCGCCGAGGTGGCGCGGCTTCGACTTGCTCCAGCCCTCGCGCGCGCGGAAGCGATAGAAGTGGCGATAGGGCGGCTCCCGCTTTTCGCCCGCCCAGCCCTTCTTGACCTCCTCGCGGTGGTCCTCCAGGTCGGGAATACCCGTGAGGAGCTTGGCCGAGAGATGGGGGCGGATCGTTTCCGCCGTCGGGCCGACGTGGGTGTCGGCATCGTATACTTTCAGTCCGTTGCGCATCTCAAAGCTTCCTTCTTGGTCGTCATATTATGTTTCCTCCGTGGGGGCAGGCTACAGCCCTTCTCCGAAACCGGCATCGAATTCTTTGGGTTCGCCGCCGCAAGGCGATCTCGAGGGGGGCGATCACGCACAGCAGTACCGCAACGAGCAGCACCGACGTCGCCGCCGTGATCTCGCCCGAGCCGCGGTTCCACGTCTCCCACATCAGGCCGGCGATGACGATGTTGGAGGTGGAGACCAGGAACAGCGGCAGTGTCATATCCTTCATGGCGTGCGAGCCGCACCACACCAGCCCGTTGACGAACGCGGGCAGCACGAGCGGCAGGATGATCCGGCGGAACGTGGTGAAGCGCGAGGCGCCGCTCGCGTAGGCAGCTTCCTCCAGTTCGGCCGCCACCTGATACATCACAGAGGTCATGATGCGCACGCCGAACGGCAGGTAGCGGATGATGTTGCCGATGATGATGACCGACAGCGTGCCGTAGAGCGGTGTCCCGACGCTGGTCAGGAGAAGGGCAAGACCGATGACGAGCCCGGGCAGCAGGTGTGGCAGGAAGGCGACCACGTCGATGATCTGTGCCACCACGCCGCGGCCGCGGGCGACCACCCAGGCGACGACCGTGGCGGCACCCATGCAGATGACCGCCGTCGTCACCATCAGGATCACGGTGTTGGTGACGGCCTCGATGAAGCGGCTCATACCGAACAGCGCGGTGTAGTTCCGTGTGGTGAGCGATTTGAGCGCGTCGAGCGACGGATTCTGGAAGTAGGGCAGCAGGCTCGACCACAGCAGCACGAGCAGCGGCAGCACCAGCTTCAGGCAAATGAAGAACACGAAGAACGCCACGGCGAAGGCCTTGGCAGCGGGCCGCAGCCGGTATTCCTTGGGCCGGTATCCCTTGCCGGTGATGACGGCGTAGCGGTCGGCTTGGCGCATCAGCCGGAAATACACCAGAAGAAGCGCGAGTCCGATGATGAGGCCGAGGATCGCGTAGGTGCTCGACAGTCCGTAGTTCGGCAGGTCGACGTCGCTGCCCACGGTCTTGCGATAGACCGTCACGCTCAGGACGTTGAAATTCGCGTTGGTGCCGAAGATCAGCGGGATCTCCAGCATCTCGATGGCCGAGACGAAGAAGTAGATCAGGATCGAGAGCAGGCCCGGCCGCAACAGCGGGATCACGATGCGGCGCATGACCGCGGCCTGGCTCGCGCCGGAGGCATAGGCCGAATCCTCGAGGCTCGGATCGAGGTTGCGCATCACCGAGGAGAGCATGATGAACATGGTCGGCCCGACCGACAGCCCGGCCACCAGGATCATGCCGCCGAGGGTGTAGATGTTGAACGGGCCGTAGTCCATGTGCAGATGGAACAGGTTGCGCACCGTGACGTTGATGATGCCGTTGGTCGGATTGAGCAGGAACGTCCAGCCGAACGCGGTGATGAAGCCGGGCATGGCCATGGGCAGGAACACGACGATGTAGGCATAGGACTTGAGCGGCATGTCGGTGCGCTCGACGAACCAGGCCATGACGACGGCGATGGTCATGCCGAGCGCCAGCGCACCGGCGGCGAAGATGAAGGTGTTGCCGAGCAGGCGGTAGGTATAGGGGTCGGCGAACACCTCCTTGTAATGGGTGAAGGTCAGGACCCGCGTGACGTCGAGCGGATGGGCCCCGTCCGGGATGACGCTGGTCAGGAACAGGATGACCAGCGGCATCGCCGTCAACGCCGTCAGGAGGGCCAGCAGCGGCAGAAGAACGATATTTCGGTTGATCACCTGCGGTGCCGCCCGGAAGCTTGCTGTTGTACGGCGTTTCTCCTAGTGCCGGCCGCCGGCTGCGATCCGGGCCAGATCCTTGCGGATGCGGTTGGCGTCCGCCAGCTCCTTGGCCGACATGGCGTGGCGCACCGTCAGGCGGTGCTTGGTGTAATAGTCGCCGAACGGGCCGGGCGACCCGGGCCAGGCCTTGAGGACGCCCTCGTCGATCATGGGCTTGGTGTTGATGGCTTCCGACGAGATCCAGGCCGCCCACAGCCGCGCCAGGTTGGGATGCGGGGCGTCCCTGGTGACGTAGAGCAGAAGCTGGGAGACGATGGCCTGGGGCTCGGGGTACGCCAGCGCGACCGGTGCGCCCCGCTGGATGTCGTCGAGCGCCGAGGTGAGCGACAGGGCGCCGAGCGGCGTTTCGCCCGTGACGACCTTTGTCGCCACGGCGGGCTGCCCGTCGGCATAGACGGGGCTGTTCGCGACGATGCGCCGGGCGAGGTCGAGCACGGCATCGCGCCCGATCACCGGCACGAGCCGGGCGATCGGCGTCAGGCCGGGGTCGATCGCCACCTTGCGCCGCCATTTCGGATCGGCCAGCGCTTCCCAGGTGCGGGGAACGTCCTTTTCTGCGAGCAGCTTGGTGTTGTAGGCGAAGCCGTAGATATCGTGGCGGAACTCGAGGCCGTAGCCGCGGAACGCAGGAATGATGTTGTCGGCGGCCTGCTTCAGCAGGCGGGTATCGATCTTGCCCGGCCCGGCGAACACGCCGACCCAGTCCACCTTCGCGATCAGGCCGTTCTTGATCAGATTCGGCAGGTGCCGGTCGTTGGCGAGGAAGATATCGACCGATATGTGCCCGCCGCGCTTTTCTGCCATCAGCCGGGAGGTCATGCGGCCGCCGCTCACGGGAACGCGCTCGACCTTGATGTTCATGCCGAAACGCTTGTTGAACATGGCGACCAGCTTGTCGGTCGTTTCCTGGTTCGGCGTGTTGTGCCAGACGACCAGCCGTCCCTCTTTGGCGGCGGCGGCCTTGACCGTCGCGAAGTCGTCGGCGCGCACAGGCGCGGAAATGCCAAGAAGGCCGGTCGCCACGATTGCTGCCGCCACGGCCGCCCGGCGCGGCCGGCTGTTACCCGAGATGGTCATGCTGTGTTCCTCCGATGTGTCCGCGTTCCCTGCCCGCTAGCGTCCCTGTCCGGTCGCGATCTTGTCGAGATCGCGGCAAATCTTGGTGGCCTCCTCGAGCTCCTTCATGGTCGCCGCCCGGTGGACCTTCAGGTGGTACTTGGCGAAGTCCTGGCCGAAGCGGCCGGGCGAGCCGGGCCAGGCCCGGATGATCCCCTGCTTGACCATGACATCGCTGGTCATCGCTTCCGAGGCGAGCCACGCTGCCCAGAGCTTGGCGAGATTGGGATGGGGTGCACCCTTGGTGACGTAAATCACTTGCTGGGAGATGATGGCCTGGGGCTCCGGGTAGGACAGGTCGATGGGCGCGCCCTTTTCCCGTTCGTCGAGGGCGGAGGACAGCGTCATCGCGCCGAGGGGTACCTCGCCGGTAACGACCTTGGTCGCCGAATTGGGCTGGCCGTCGGAATATATCGGCTGGTTCGCGGCGACCTTGCGGGCGAGATCGAGCACGGCTTTGCGCCCGATCACCGGGACGAGGCGGGCCAGGGGCGACAGGCCGGCATCGACCGTGAACCGGCGCTTCCACTTGGGATCGGCCAGTTCCTGCCAGGTCCGGGGGACGTCCTTCCGGGCCAGCATCTTGGTGTTGTAGGCGAAGCCGAACACGCTGTGGCGGAACTCCAGCCCGTAGCCGACGAATTCCGGAATGATGTTGTTGACGGCGTCCGTCAGCAGCCTGGCGTCGATCTTGCCGGGCCCGGCGAAGGTCTTCACCCAATCGACCTTTTCAACGAGCCCGTACTTGACCATGCGCGGCAGATGACGGTCGGTGGCGATGAACACGTCGACCGTGAATTTGCCGCCGCGCTTCTCGCTCATGATGCGCGAGGTCATGCGGCCGCCGCTGACGGGAACGCGCTCGACCTTGATGTGCATGCCGAACCGCTTGTTGAACATCTTCTCGAGCTGATCCGTGGTGTCCTGCTTCGGCGTGTTGTGCCAAACGACGAGATAGCCTTCTCTGGCGGCGGCGGCCTTGATCCTGTCGAATTCCGATGCCCGGCCCTGGGCGGCCGATAGCGCCACGCCGGCCAATATGGCGACGGTCGCAAGCGAAATGCGGATACTGCGGCTCGGTCCGTTGGTCATGCTCTGTCTCCCCGTTTTGGCGTTCTTTTTATCTGGTGTTCCATATCCGTCACGACGCCGGGCTGTCCCAGCCTGCGGCGCGTTCCGGCAGCACGATCATGGTGGCGTAGTCGGGTTCTAGGTAGGCGGCGTCGCCGGTACGGAACGGCTCGGCCTTGTCGTGGCTGCGCACCCGCACCTCCTGGCCATTGACCCGTACCGTGTAGTCCCAGGCGTCGCCCTGGAATATCCGCTGGGCAATTTGTCCCGTCCATGCCCTACCGTTGCGCGGCGCGCGGGTGAGGGCGATGCTCTCTGGCCTCAAGAAGACGATCAGGGCGTCGCCGTTCGCGTAGGTTTCCGTGCCGGTGTGGGGGACCCGCGTCTGCATGAACTCGATCTCGCCGTTACCGACGAACGTGCCCCTGAAATGGTTCGAGACGCCGATGAAATGCGCCCCGTAGGACGTTTGCGGCGCGTCGTAGAGATTCTGGGGATCGCCGAATTCGACGATCTTGCCGTCGTCCATCAGCAGGATGAGATCGGAGATGGCGAGCGCCTCGCTCTGGTCGTGGGTGACGAACACCGTGGTGATCCCGATCTTCTGCTGGATGACGCGGATTTCCTCGCGCATCTGTTCGCGCAGCTTGGCATCGAGATTGCTCAGGGGCTCGTCGAGCAGCAGCACCTCGGGCTCCCGGATCAGAGCCCGGGCCAGGGCGACGCGCTGCTGCTGGCCGCCAGAAAGCGCGGTGGCGGGGCGGCGCGCCAGTGCGTCCAGCCCCACCGCTTCGAGCGCGGTCATGGTCCGTGCCTCGATATCGTTGCGCGACAGGCGCGGCTTCGCGACGGTCAGGGGAAAGGCGACGTTATCGAACACGTCCATGTGCGGCCAGATGGCGTAGGACTGGAACACCATGCCGATCGGCCGATCGTTGACCGGGACATGCACGCCGCTTTCGCTCGAATAGACGAGGCGGTCGCCCAGGCAGATTTCTCCGGACGTCGGCTCTTCGATCCCCGCGATCATGCGCAGCGTGGTCGACTTGCCACAGCCGCTCTGCCCCAGAAGCGTGAACAGCTTGCCGTCCGGAATGGTGAAACTGATGCCGTCGACGGCGTTTCTGGTCCCGGCGCGTCCGAAGCGCTTGGTCAGGGACCTGACCGAAATCATTTTGCCTCCCCCGACACGTCGCTTTGTCGCGCTTTTTGTGTCGTTTCTTGTACGCCTTGGCGGGCCCGAAACGGACCGCCTCACGTTACCGAATGATCAATTAGCGGCTGAAACGTGTCAACCTTACGGCGCCCCGGCGGCGTTGGCCGGACCGGTTGTTCGGGCAAGAGGGGCCGCACGCATGAGCCTGCGGAATTGCTTGGGCGGCGGGGCGGTTGCGGCTGCGGGCGGCGCCGATCTCACGGGCGCCTGTGCCCCCACGGCGGGACAGTTATGACCACGGGCGGTATCTCGCGCCATGTGATGGCATGACGGCAGGGCATGGTCGCATCGTTTGCCAATGCGCAACGCCCTGCCGCCATGCCGGTATCGGCTGTCCCGTCCCGGGGCGGGGTCCTAGTGCGGCAGCTTGACCGTCTTCATGTCCACCGGCGCGGGCAGGCTGTGAAGATAGGCGTAGATGTCGGCCGCCATCTCGTCCGACAGCACCACCGCCTCGTAGGGCGGCATCTGGCTCGACGGCTTGCGCAACTGGCGCAGGAAGGCGTCGAACGACAGCTTGGTTTTGGCGAGCCGCGGACCGGTCGCGCCCGCGCCCTGGCCGACATAGCCGTGGCACTCGTAGCAGCCGTCCTTCTCGAACAGGCGGTGTCCGTTGTTCGCGTTGCCCTTGGGCGCGGCCGACTGGGCGAGGGCCGCAGGGGCGGGCAGCAGCAGCGCCGCCGCGGCGACGGCGAGGCAGGTCATGCGCAGATTGGTCTTCATGATCGTTCTCCCTGTTCAGCGCGGCTGCGAGATCACGTCGAGAAGGACGGGCTCGCCCTTCTTGACTGTGGCCAGTGCCGTCTTGATTGCCGGTCCCAGCTCCTTCGGGTCGCTGATCGGCCCGATGCCGCGCACGCCCATCGCCTCGGCCAGCTTGGCGTAGTCGATGTTCGGATCGGCGATGGTGGTGCCGATCCCGGCGCGGTCGATGCCGCGGTTGTGCCGGTTCGCCATGCGCTGGATGTGCATCACCTCCTGGTGATAGGCGCGGTTGTTATGGACAATCATGAGGATCGGGATCTTGTGGTGGGCCGCCGTCCACAGCGAGCCCGGCCCGACCATGTTGAAGTCGCCGTCGCCGACGCTGGCGATGGTGTAGCGCCCGGCCTGCTTGTTGGCGAGCGCGGCGCCGACCGCCGCGGGCGTCGACTGGCCGACACCGGCGGCACCCGAGCCGCCGTTGTGATGCCACGGCTTGTCCTGCACCCACAGACGGCTTGCCCAGCGGGCATGGTCGACGGCGAGTGCCCAGTCGGGGTCGTGCATGATCTGGGCCCAGATCTCGGCATCGAGCCGGGCCGTGCTGATCGGGCTCGCGTTCCAGGCGGCGCCGGCGTTCTTCCACGCGGCCTTGGCGAAGCCCTTGCTCTGGTTGGCGAGTTTCTTGCCACGTGCCGCAAGCTGCGACTTGCGCGGGTCGGAAATCTCGTGCCGCACCGCCTCGATCAGCGACGGCATGGTCGCCTCGGCGTCGCCGAGCAGCTCGAGGTCGGTCGCCACGAACCGCTCGAAGTCCTGGTAGTTGGCGTGGATCAGCAGGTTACCGCTCGAGATATGGGCGATCTTGACGTTGGGCTTGTGGCGGGCATGGGCCTGGCGGTGGAGCTGGTCGGTCATCGAGTTCAGCACGCCGTACATGTCGTGCACTTCGAGGCCGAGGATGAAATCCGCCTGGCGGATCAGCCGGCCGCCGCGCGGCGTCAGGTTGAGCGGGTGCCGATTGGGGAAGTTGACGCGGCCCTGCTTGTCGACGACGGGGGCGTTCAGGGTCTCGGCCAGCTTGATCAGGAGCGGCATGCCCTGGTCGGTGCGGGCGTAGCGGTCGGCGACGATCACCGGGTTCTCGGCGGCGACCAGCATCCTGGCCAGCTCACGCACGCTGCCCTCGTCGGCCTGGGGCGCGACCTGGGGCCGGTATTTCGGGATGCGGAGCCTGGCCTCCTCGTGCGCCTCCAGGGGTTCTTCCTGGAGCTTGGTGTCGGCGATCAGAAGCACCGGCGCCATCGGCACCGCGTTGGTCAGCTGGTAGGCGCGCACGGTCAATTCGGCCCAGGCCTGGAGCGAGCCCGGGTTGTCGTCCCACTTGACGAAGTCGCGCACCAGCGCGCCGCCGTCCTGCACCGAGTGTTCCCATTCGACGCCGGGCCGGCGGTCCATGGCGTCGTTGGCGTTGCCGCTCAGGATCACCATCGGCACGCGGTCGGCAAAGGCGTTGTAGATCGCCATCGAGGCGTGCTGCAGGCCGACCGTGCCGTGCACCATGACCGCGAGCGGCTTGCCCGCCGCCTTGGCGTAGCCCTGGCCCATGGCGATCGAGGCTTCCTCGTGCAGGCAGGTGATGAACTCCGGCATCCGGTTGGGATTGGGCGGGTTGTTGATGATCAATTCGTGCAGCGCGCGGAAGGTGGAGCCGGGTAGGCAGGTGAGATAGTCGATCTTCAGGGTCTTGATGACGTCGACCATGAAGTCGGACCCGGTCTTCCGGGTCGTGAGCGCCAGCGCCTGGGGCGGGGTCTGGGTTTCCGCGGCCATGACCTTGGCGCTCGGGCCGAACGCCTTGGCAGGGGCGGCGGCGCGGGCGGCGGGGGCCATGGCGGCGCCCTGGGCCCTGGCCTCGCCCGCGAGGGCGACCGCGGCGGCGCTGGTCAGCGCGCCCGCGAGGAAGGTGCGGCGTTCGATGGCTGTTGGCGATTTTGACGATGATGACGATGGGGGCGCGTTCTTGTCGGACATGTCCGGTCTCCTTGGGTCGAGTGACATCCACCGCTGCTTGGTGGCGAATTCGGGTCGCCACTCGACTTTGTCTTTGGTCCGCGTCTTTGGTCCGCGCCGGGCGGACTCCACCCGTCGGGGATTGCGAACGGCATGTCGCGCGGCAGGACCGCGCGCAGCGACGGCTAGCGCGTCGCCTTCCTGAGAAAAGCGATGAGGTCGGAAATCTGCGCCGGGTCCTTGATGCCGGCGAACTGCATCTTGGTGCCGGGGATCATGGCGCCGGGATTGGCCACCCATTTGGCGAGATGGTCCGCATCCCAGACGAAATCGGCACCGTAGAATGCGTCGGAATATTCGAAGGAGTCGAGGCTTGCCGCCTTGCGGCCGAACAACCCGTGCAGGCTGGGGCCGACCGTGGTGACGCCCGGCTTCAGGCTATGGCACGCCTTGCACTGGCTGAAGACCGCCCTACCGCGCGCGACCGCACCGGCACTTTCCGCACGTGCCGTGATGGCACCCGCGAGCACAAGCACGGCGACACCGATGGCGACCCCTCTTCGCACTGGAGCTCCTCCCGCTTCCAATGACGCTGCGCTTGTTGCGCGATTTTCGATATTTGTCCCACGGCCCCGAAACCTTGGCAAGCGGGCTCGATGGCCGGTCGCAGTGTCCCTAACCCGCTATGCCGATGCCGCCGGCCGGGCGCCCGCGTCCTTGCCGAACCAGTGCCTGAGGAAGTCGATGAACAGGCGGACCTTCTCCGGCTGCGGCTCGGCGTGGGGCGAGAACACGTAGACCGGCTGGTCGGCGACGCAGTAGCCCCTGAGGATCTCGGTCAGCCGTCCCGCGCGGATGTCGTCGGCGACGCAGAACAGGGGCAACAGGGCGATGCCGGCCCCATCCAGTACCATGTAGCGCATGGCGATGGCGTTGTTGGGCGAGACCGGGCCCGTGACCTTGACCTGGGTCGCGCCGGTCGGGCCGTCGAACTTCCATACGCCGTCGCCGAAGCGGGTGTTGGTGACGAGGCAGGGATGGCCCTTGAGATCGGCCGGCGCGCGCGGCCGTCCCATGCGCTTGAGGTAGTCGGGGGCGGCGCAGGTAATCCACGGCATGGTGCCGACCCGCTGCGTGAACAGGCCGGTATTGCGGGGCACGGTGAAGCGGATCGCGACGTCGGCGTCGCGGCCCTCGGTTTCGAAGGCGCGCCGGTGGCTGTCGCCGATCACCAGCGAGATCTCGATCTCCGGATGGTCGCGCATGAAGGCGGACACGATCTTGCCCATTTCCATCATGCCGAACGACATCGAGGAGACCACCTTCATGGGGCCGTAAGGCGCTTCCTGGAGCAGGCCGATTTCCCGGTCCTCCTCGCGCACCTCCTTGAGCAGGCGGCGGGAGAACTGGAAATAGCGCTGGCCGACGTCGGTGACGTTGAGACGCCGGGTGGTGCGGTTGAGCAGTTTCGCGCCGAGCGTGCGCTCCAGGTCGCGCACGCGACGCGTGACGATCGAGGGCGAGATGCCGAGGTCGCTCGCGGCACTGATGAAGTTGCCGTTCCGCACGACCTGGACGAAGGCTTCCATGGCTTTCAGGCGGTCCATCCGTTCCCTCGGGCGCAATTGCAGGCGCGATCCGCGGATCATACTATTGTTGCGTAATCCGCAATTATAAATTCGCAATCCCGGGATTCGGAAGGGGGTGGACGGTGGCACAGTCGCTCACCTTCGGCGCGTCCGCCGGCGCGCCGCCATCCGAATTCTCCGGGAGATGCTTTACATGGGAGCCATTGACGCCGACGCGCACGTCGTCGAATGCCGCGATACGTTTCGCCATATCGAGGCCAAGGACAAGAAATACCGGCCGATGGTGGTCACCCAGGACGCCGAGCCCGACGACGTCCAGGTCATGAGCAACGAGGGCGGCGTCCAGCGACAGTTCTGGGTGATCGACGGGCGCCTGCAGCCGATGCAGGGCAATATCGGCAACAATACCTCGGCCGAATCGCGCGAGATGCGCTCGATCACGGCGCGCCTCGCCCACATGGACGAGCTCGAAATCGACGTCCAGGTGCTTTATCCCACCGTGTTCCTGCGCACATGGACCCAGAACGCGGCCTGCGAGCGGGTGCTGTGCCGTTCCTATAATCGCTGGCTCGCCGACATCTGGAAGCAGTCCAACAACCGGCTGCGCTGGGTGGTGATGCCGCCGCTCCTGTCCATGGACGCGGCGCGCGAGGAGCTCGAGTTTGCCAAGGAGAACGGCGCCTGCGGCGTGTTCCTGCGCGGCATCGAGTGCGACCTGCGCCTCGACGATCCCTATTTCTTTCCGCTCTACAAGATGGGCGAGGAGCTCGACCTGCCCATGTGCTTTCATTCCGGCTGCAACAGTTTCGAGATGCGCGAGCTGTTCCAGACCGAGAGCGGCTTCGGCAAGTCGAAGCTGCCCGTGGTCTCGGCGTTTCACTCGCTGCTGATCAGCGAGATCCCGGCCCGGTTCCCGAAGCTGCGCTGGGGCTTCGTCGAGGTCAGCGCCCAGTGGATTCCCTACGCCCTCAACGACCTCGGCCTGCGCTTCAAGCGCAAGGGCAAGCGCATGTCCGAGACCGTGATGGCCGACAACAACTTCTTCGTCGCCTGCCAGGCCACCGACGACCTCGACTACGTGGTGCGCTACGCGGGCGAGGGGCAGCTCGTGGTCGGCACCGACTACGGCCACGCCGATACCTCGTCCGAGATTCAGGCACTGCGCATGGTCAAGGAGGAAGGCAAGGTGCCGCCGGCCGTCGCCGACCGTATCCTCGATAACAACGCCCGGACGCTCTACGGATTGTGAGCGCGCTCCGGACGGGCTCTTCCAGGCGGAAGGGAGACAGGCCATAGCATCGTGATTTGCGACCCGTGAACGGCGTGCAGGAAGACATGCCGCGAAAGTCGCCGGTATTGCGTGAGTAAGGGAGACAACGACCAACAGGGAGACACGCAATGTTCAGCAGACCCATCGCGTTCTTGGCGTTCCTATTCTTCGCCGCGGCCCTCGCCGCGGCGCCGTGCGCCCAAGCGGACGACTTCTACCGGGGAAAGACCGTCAGCATCATCGTCGGCGCCTCGCCCGGCGGCAGCTTCGACGTCAACGCACGGGTGCTGTCGCGTCATATCGGCCGTCACCTCGCCGGCGGCCCGAAGGTCATCGTCCAGAACATCACGGGTGCGGCCAGCCTCACTGCGGTGCGCTACCTCGGCAAGACCGCGCCCAGGGACGGCACGGCGATGGCGACCTTCCTGCCCGGCCTCGTCACGCTCTCGATCGTCACGCCCCAGAAGGTGAAGCTCGACCTGCGCCAGTACGCCTGGGTCGGCGTCGTCACCGGCGACTATTTCCGGGTGTGCTACGGGTTCGGCCCCAAGGGCGTGAAGAGCTGGGCCGACCTGATGGCGCGCACGAAGGACAAGCCCTTCATCATGGGCACCACCGGCAAGGGGGCGAGCAACTACATCAACGGCCGCACGCTCCAGGAGATATTCCACGCCAATCTCAAGATCATCATGGGCTTTCCCGGCAGCTCGGAGCTGCGGGTGGCCGAGGAGCGCGGCGAGCTCGACGGCGATTGCGGCGGCTTCAACAGCATTCCGCGCGCCTGGATCAAGGAGAACAAGGCCCATCCCTTCGTCCGCTTCACCGAGAAACGGATGATCGGAATCCCGGAAAGCGCGGTCTATATCGGGACGTTCGCCACGACCGACGAGCAGCGCCGGCTGCTCGACTTCCTGCACGCGTCCAACGACCTCGGGCGACCCTTCATCATGGCGGGCGCGGTGCCCAAGGCGCGCCTCGCCGACATGCGTGCTGCCTTCGATGCCACCATGACGGACGGTGCCTACCTTGCCGAGATGAAGAAGCTGCAGCAGCCGGTCATCCCGCTCACCGGTACGGAGGCGGAGAAGGTCTACCTCAGGGTGCGCGAGGCGCCGGCCGCCATCGTCGCCCGGGCGAAGAAAATCTACGAGTGAAAGAAAGATAAAGATGAGGAGGCCACGACCATGGCGGTAACGGAGACAGGGGCGACGGGCGGCACCAAGGCGGCGGGCACGACGATCCCGTTCAGGGTGGGGGAGGCCTCGCCGGCCAATACCTTCCTCGCGATCTGGATGGCGATGGACGCCGGCCTCTACCAGGACCACGGCCTCGACATCAGGATCGTGAAGATGGTGGGCGGGCGCGAGTCGGGCCCCGCGCTGGAAGGCGGCGTGATCGACCTCATGCATATCGGCATGTCGTCGGTGGTGCGCGCCAACGCCGCCGGGGCGCATCTGCGCACCGTTGGCTCGCTCAGCAACATCATCCGCCACACCATGTTCACGGTACCGGGCGTGACGACGGCCGCCGGTCTCAAGGGCGGCATCGTCGGCATCAGCAGCGCGGGCTCGGAAAGCGATCCCAACGTCACCATGGCGCTCGGGCGGCTCGGCCTCACGCGCAAGGACGTCACGGTCAAGGAGATCGGCGTCGCCCGGCTCGAGGCTCTGCGCAAGGGCGAGGTGACGGCGACGATGCTGGGCGAGCCCACCCGCGCCATGGCGATCGAGGAAGGCTTCTTCCCGATCGTCGATCTGCTCGCGGACCGCACGCCCTGGCTCTACAGCGGCCTCGTGGTGAGCGCGGGCTACCTCGCCAAGAACCGGGCACCGGTGCTGCAGTTCCTGCGCGCCACGGTCGAGGGCAACCGGCTCGCGATTCGCGAGGCAGACAGGGCGAAGACGGTGCTGGCGCGCGAGCTCAAGCTGACCGACCGGAAGATCATCGACATCACCTACGACAACTTCCGGCGTTACACGCCGGTCAACGCCGAGATCACCCGCGAGGGCGCCGGCAACGTGCTGGCCAGCGTCGACGTGCCGGGCAAGGGCGACGACGTCGCCGCCTATATCGACGAGAGCCTGATGGAGGAGCTCCGGCGCGAGGGCTTCTACGCGGCGATGGACCGGAAGTACGGCACCGCCTGACAGGCGCGGCGCGATCCGGTCGGGGGTGCGCGGACCGGCTGCGGCCTTGCCCGTGGCCGGCCATCGGCCTAGGTTAGGCCCGGCCGCATCATCACGGCCGGCCCGAAGCCGGTATTCCTCAAGAGGTGGCTGGTTGCGCGACACGCGGCGAAGCGGTGGCCGGGCCGTCGTGGCGGGGCACGGCATATCGTGCTCGCCTGCTGCTGCGGAGCCGTGATCAGGGCTTGTGTGACGTCGAGACAAGAGAGCCGTAAGATGAATCGTCAGGAGACCCGCGCCGCTTTTTCCCTCGCTTCCGTGTTTTCGATACGGCTGCTCGGCCTGTTCATGATCTATCCGGTGTTCGCGGCCTATGCGCGCGGGCTCCAGGGTGCGACGCCCGCCAAGATCGGCCTGGCGCTCGGCGTCTACGGGCTGAGCCAGGGGCTTCTGCAGATTCCCTTCGGCCTCCTGTCGGACCGCATCGGCCGCAAGGTGATGGTGATTATCGGCCTCGCTCTGTTCGCGCTCGGCAGCGCGATCGCGGCGCTCTCGACCTCCATCGACGGGGTCATCGTCGGCCGGGTGATCCAGGGCACCGGCGCGGTGGGCTCGGTGATCCTTGCCATGGTGGCCGACCTCACGCGCGAGGAGAGCCGCACCAAGGCCATGGCCACGGTCGGCATCACCATCGGCCTGTCGTTCATGATCGCGCTCGTGATCGGCCCCATCGTCGCGGGATGGGTGGGCGTGTCGGGCATCTTCTGGCTGATGGTGGGCCTCGCTGCCCTCGGCATGGCGGTCACCCGGTGGGTCGTGCCGACCGTGCGGCGCGTCACGGTCCACCGCGACGCGGAGACCGTGCCGGCCATGCTGGGCCGCGTGCTGCGCGACCGCGAGCTGCTGCGCCTCGACTTCGGCATCTTCGCGCTCCACGCCGTGCTGACGGCGAGCTTCCTGGTGGTGCCGCACCTACTGCTCGGCGCGTTCTCGCTGCCGGCCGTGGACCAGTGGATGATCTACCTGCCGGTGCTGGTGGTCTCGGTGGTGCTCATGGTCCCGGCCATCATCATTGCCGAGAAGCACCGCCGCATGAAGGAAGTATTCGTAGGGGCGGTCCTGGTGCTGGCGGTGAGCCAGGCGCTGTTCTATGGCGACGCGCGCAGCCTCGTCGCGAGCCTGATCGCCGTGGTCGCGTTCTTCACCGCCTTCAACATACTGGAGGCGAGCCTGCCGTCGCTGATCACCAAGACCGCACCGCCCGACGCCAAGGGCACGGCGAGCGGGGTCTATTCGAGCTTGCAGTTCCTCGGCATCTTCGTCGGTGGCGCCGGGGGTGGCTGGATGCACCAGCACTACGGCCAGACCGGCGTGTTCGCCTTCGCGACCGCACTCGCGCTGCTGTGGCTGGTGGTGGCCGCGACCATGACGCGGCCGGGCCACTACGTCACCCGAGTTGCCCGCATCGAATCACTCGAACTCAACCGGAACGGAAGCGCTGGCGGCGCGCCTGCGCGACCTTCCGGGCGTGATCGAGGTGGTGCTGGTGCCCGAGGAGCGCACCGCCTACCTCAAGATCGACTCCAAGCAGTTCGACGCCGGCGCGCTCGCGGCGGTTCCCGGCGTCGCGTAGCCTGCTGCAGGTACTTCAGGCGTCGACCGACTCCCGCGACGGCGCAGTTTCGGTGTTCTCCGCCGGGGCGGCGCCGCGCTTGCTATCGAAGCGGCGCACCAGCACGTAGAACACCGGTGTCAGGAACAGGCCGAAGAACGTCACCCCGGCCATGCCCCACAGTACCGCGATGCCGATCGCCTGGCGCATCTCCGCGCCCGCGCCGTGGGAGAAGGCGAGCGGCACCACGCCCATGATGAAGGCGAAGGAGGTCATCAGGATCGGCCGCAGACGCAGCCGGCTCGCCTCCACGGCGGCTTCCACGGTGGTCCGTCCACGCCGCTCGAGCTCGCGCGCGAACTCAACGATCAGGATGGCGTTCTTGGAGGCGAGCCCAGCCAGCACGAACAGGCTGATCTGTGTGAAGATGTTGTTGTCCCCGCCCGTGAAGTGGACGCCAAAGATCGCGGCCATCATGCTCATGGGCACGATCAGGATCACCGACAGCGGCAGCGTCAGGCTCTCGTACTGGGCGGCCAGCACCAGGAACACGAGCAGCAGGCACAGCGGGAAGATGTAGACCGCCGTGTTGCCCGCCAGGATCTGCTGGTAGGTGAGCTCGGTCCATTCGAAGTCGAAGCCGGGGGGCAGCGTCTCCTTCAGTATCTGCGTGATCTTCTCCTGGGCCTGGCCCGAGGAATAGCCGGGCGCCGGGTTGCCGGTCAGGTCGGCGGAGCGGAACGCATTGTAGCGCATCGCCGTCTCCGGTCCGAATCCCTCGCTCACGGTCATCACCGAACCGAGTGGGACCATCTGGCCCTGGGCGTTGCGCGTCTGCAGGCGCAGGATGTCCTCGGGCGAGGAGCGGAACCGCTTGTCGGCCTGGGCGATGACCTGGTAGGTGCGGCCGAACTGGTTGAAGTCGTTGACGTAGATCGAACCGAGGTAAGCCTGCATGGTGCGGAACACCTCGTCCACCGGGATGCCGAGCTGGTTGGCCTTGGTGCGGTCGAGGTGCGCGTCGAGCTGGGGCGCATTGATGTTGTAGCTCGAGAACACGCCGGCAAGCTCGGGCGCGCTGCGCGCCTTGGCCAGCACCGCGTTCATCACGTTGTTGAGCGCCGTGTAGCCCGCGTCGGTGCGGTCCTCCACCTGCAGCTTGAAGCCGCCCACGGTGCCGAGCCCCTGCACCGGCGGGGGCGGGAAGATGGCGATGAAGGCGTCATCGATGGCGGCGAACTTGCGCTGCAGCTTCGCCGCGATGGCGAAGCCCGACAGCGACGGGTCGGTGCGCTGCTCGAACGGGTCGAGGGTGACGAACACGATGCCGGCGCTCGAACTGTTGACGAAGCCGTTGATCGACAGGCCGGGGAAGGCGACCGCGCCTGCGACGCCTTTCTCCTTGAGCGCGACCTCGGACATGCGCTTGATCACGCTCTCCGTGCGGTCGAGGGTGGCGCCCTGGGGCAGCTGGGCGAAGCCCACCAGGTACTGCTTGTCCTGGGCCGGCACGAATCCCGGCGGCACCAGATGGAAGCCCCAGTAGGTCACGCCGAGCAGCACCGCGTAGACCGCCATCATGATGCCCTTGCGCCCGATGAAGCGCCCGACCCCGGTGCCGTAGGCGCCGGTCGCCCGGCGGAACACCCGGTTGAAGCGGCGAAAGAACCAGCCGAAGGCGAAGTCCATCGCCCGCGTCGCCGGATCGGGCGCGGCGTTGCGGTCCCTGAGCAGGAGCGCCGACAGGGCCGGGCTCAGGGTGAGCGAGTTGATGGTGGAAATGATGGTCGCGATCGCGATGGTGAGCGCGAACTGCCGGTAGAAACTGCCCGTCAACCCGCTGATGAAGGCGATCGGCACGAACACCGCCGTGATCACCAGCGAGGTCGCGATGATTGGTCCGGTCACCTCGGTCATGGCCTTGACCGAGGCCGCGCGCGGGTTGAGACCTTCTTCGATGTTGCGCTCAACGTTCTCGACCACGACGATGGCGTCGTCGACCACGATGCCGATGGCGAGGATCAAGCCGAACAGGGTGAGCACGTTGATGGAGAAGCCGAACGCCAGCATCAGCGCGAAGGTGCCGATGATCGAGACCGGCACGGCCAGCAGCGGAATGATCGATGCCCGCCAGGTCTGCAGGAAGATCACCACCACCAGCACCACCAGGGCCACCGCTTCCAGCAGGGTCCGGATGACGGCCTTGATGGAATCGGACACGAACACCGTCGGATCGTAGACGATGCTGTATTTGATGCCGTCCGGGAAGGTCTTGGCCAGTTCCGCCATCTTGGCGCGGACGTTGTGGGAAATGTCGAGCGCGTTGGCGTTGGGCGCGGCGAAGATCGGGATCGCCACCGCGGGCGCGTTGTCGAGCAGCGAGCGCAGCGCGTACTGCTGGGCATCCAGGTCGATCCGCGCCACGTCGCGCAGGCGCGTGATGGCGCCATTGGCGTCGCGCTTGATGACGATCTCGCCGAATTCCTCGGCGCTCTTGAGCCGGCCCTCGACGTTGATGGGCAGTTGCACCACCACGCCGTCATTGTAGGGCGGCCCGCCGATCACGCCGGCGGCGACCTGGGTATTCTGCTGGCGGACCGCATTGACCACCTCGTCCGCTGTCATGCCGAGCTCGGCGATCTTGTCGGGGTTGAGCCAGATGCGCATGGCGTAGTCGCCGGACCCGAACAGGCGTACCTGGCCGACGCCGGGAATGCGCGCGAGCTGGTCCTTGACGTTGAGGGTGGCGTAGTTGCGCAGGTAGAGCTCGTCGTAGCGCTGGGTCGGCGCGCGCAGATGCACCACCATGGTGAGGTCGGGCGAGCTCTTGGTCACCGTGACGCCGAGCTGGCGCACGATGTCGGGCAGGCGCGGCAGGGCCTGGGACACCCGGTTCTGGATCTTCTGCTGGGCGAGGTCCGGATCGGTGCCGATGGCGAAGGTCACGGTCAGCGACAGGTTGCCGTCGGTGGTGGCGAGCGAGTTCATATAGAGCATGCCCTCGGCGCCGTTGATCTGCTCCTCCAGGGGCGCGGCCACGGTCTCGGCGATGGTGCGCGGGTTCGCGCCCGGGAACTGGGCGTTGATGACGATGGCCGGCGGCGCGACTTCGGGATATTCCGAGATCGGCAGCTGGAACATGGCGATCACGCCGCCGATGAAGATCAGCGACGACAGGACGCCGGCGAAGATCGGCCGGTCGATGAAGAAACGCGAAAACGTCACGGCTCACCCCCTCAGGTGCGACGCGTGGCAGGGAAGGCGGGCGGCGTCTACGGTGCCGCCGCGCCCTTGGACGGTTGCGGATCAGCGCTGGCGGCACGGACCCTGGGCGCGACCGGCATGTTGGGACGCAGCATCATCAGGTTGCTGACGATCACGCGGTCGCCGGCGGCGAGCCCGCTGGTCACCACGCGCCTGCCCGCGACCGCGGCGCCCACGGTCACCTGGCGGTAGGCTACCTTGCCGTCATGGCCAACCACGTAGACGAACTTGCGGTCCTGGTCGGTCAGGATCGCCTTGTCGGTCAGCATCAGCGTGCGCTCCGCCGTGGCGGTGCCGAGCTTGACGCGGGCGAACATGCCGGGCAGCAGGGCGCCCAATTCGTTGGCGAACAGGGCGCGTGCCCGGATCGTGCCGGTGGTGGAATCGATTCGGTTGTCGAAGGTATGGATGTGGCCCTGCACCTCCATGCCATCGGCGCCGCCCACCTCGAGACGGACCGGGATGGCGCGCTCGGCCTCCACGTTCTTCGCCCGGCTGCGCACGAACCGGAGATAGGTGTGTTCGTCCACCTCGAAGTCGGCGTAGATATCGCTGTCCGACACGATCGAGGTCAGGAGCGGGGCTCCCGGGCCGGCCTGGACCAGGTTGCCGAGCGTGATCTCGGCGCGGCTGACCCGGCCCGAGATCGGCGCCTTGACGAAGGCGTGGTCGAGATCGACCTGGGCCCGGGCGAGGCGTGCCTCGGCGGCCTCGACCTCGCTCTTGGAAACCGCGTCGGTATTCGCCCGTTCGTCGAGCACACGCTGGGCGATCGCCGAGGTGGTGATCAGGGAGCGCGCGCGCTTGAGTTCCTTGCCGGCGAGCCGGTAGCGCTCGCGCGCCGCCGCAAGCTCGGCCTTGGACTGCATCACGGCGGCCTGGTAGGGGCGGGGATCGATCACGAACAGGACGTCGCCCCGCTTCACGCGCTGGCCGTCCTTGAAGCGGATCTCGACGATGGCGCCGCTGACCTGCGGGCGCAGGTCGACCGCATCGACGGCGCGCAGGCGCGCGGAGAACGTGTTCCACAGCCGCACCGGCGCCGGTTGCATCACGGCGACGTCGACGGGCACGGCGCGCGGCACCGCGGCCACGGCCTGGTTGCCGGCGGTGGTCTCGGTGACGCCCGAGGCGAACACGCCGATGCCGAGGACGGCCGCCACGGCGGTGGTGGCGAGGAGGGTCTTGATCTGAGTGGTACGCTTCATGGGATTTTCCCCATCCAATGGAGATACATACCGGTTGGTTTGTAGACGGCGGAGAATACATACCGATCGGTATGGTGTCAACCGGCAAAGTTAACGATGCGGGGTTGCAGTTTTTGCGGGGCAGGGAAGCGGGGGCGGAACCGGCCGCGGCGACTGCCTGGCCGGGAAAGCCTAGGCGCGGGCCGTGACAGGCTTATGAGCGGCGGTGCTCTTGCGGTGCGGCGCGGTCTTGGGGTGGGGGACGGCTGTGCGGCGATACTCGGCCTTGAGGTCCAGCAGCCGGTAGAGCCCGTCGCGCAGGTCGGTCTCGACGATGGCGCTGCTGTTGTAGGCGCGGGCGTAGATCATGAGGCCTTGGACGAAGGAGAAGGCCATGCGGGCGACCTGCTCGACGTCGGGATCGCCATTGAGGTAGCCCTCGGTCTTGAGCCCGCGCACCAGGGCGGTGAGGTAACGGATCGCGTTTTCCGCCATTTCCTGGGCTGCCTGGCGGACCTTGGTCTCATCGAGGCCGACCTGACCGCCGGCCGAGAAGAACGGGCAGCCGGCTACTTCCAGATCGACCCCTTCCGGATAACGGTCGCCGCCGGCGAGATGGCAGAGAGTGTAGGCGATGATGCGTTCAAGCTGTTCGAGAGGGGCGAGGCTGGGGGAGCAGATCGCGTCCCAGTCGCCCTTGCTGAGTTCCCAGTGGTGCCGGGCGGCGGCGTAGAACAGGTCGGCCTTGGAATCGAAGTGGTGGTAGAACGCGCCCTTGGTCACGCCGGCCCGCTCGCAGATTTCGTTCACGCCGACGCTGCAGTAATTGCTCTGCCAGACGAGTTCGACAGCGGTCTCAAGAAGCCGGTCGCGGGTCTCGGTCGGATTGCGCATGGGGCCACCTAATCTACCGAATTGGTTTGTATTAATATACATACCGGTCGGTATTATGCAAGCCCCCCTGTCCAAAATTCAGGCAGGCGCCTATCCCGGCGTAGTTCCTCAGTTATAGGCGAGCGGCCCCCGCATCAGCCGGCCGGGCAGCGCCCCGGTATGCTCGTTGTCGCGGATCAGGACCTCGCCGTTGACGATGGTGGCCTTGATGCCATCGGCCTTCTGCAGGAGGCGCGCCGCGCCGGTCGGCAGGTCGTGGACCAGCGTCGGCAGCTGCGGCTTCACCGTGTCGATGTCGAAGATGCACAGGTCGGCGTGCCAGCCCTCGCGCACGAGGCCACGCTTGCGCAAGCCCCAGAACGCGGCGACATCGAAGGTGATCTTGCGGATCGCCGATTCGAGAGTGATCGCCCCGGCGTTGCGCACCCAATGGCCGAGCAGGAAGGTATGCACCGGGTTGACCGTGACGGTCACGTGCGCCCCCGAATCGGTGAAGGTCACCGCCGTGCGCGGATGGTTGATCATGGCGATGCAGACGTCGAGGTCCTCGTTGTTGGCGGGATCGACGAAGAACAGCTTGAAGTCGCTTTCCACCGACATGTCGATCAGGAGCTCGATCGGGTCCTTTCCCGCCTCGGCGGCGCGCGCCGCCATGGACTTGAACGGCGGCAGGGTATCGGTCATCGGGAAGAACCAGTCCCAGTCCACCTTCGCCTGGAACGCGTTGGGCATGGAGGGATCGGGCTTGTGGACGTGGTTCTGCGCTGCCTCCACCAGCCGGCGGCGCACGGCCGGGTCCTTGAGCGCCTGTTTCTGCTCGGCGATCGGCTTCTTGCGGAATTCGGCCCAGGCGCCCTTGTCCCAGGGCATGATGGTGTCGAAGTTGCGCAGCGAATTGTGCCAGGTGGCGCTGCCCTGGATCAGCACCCTGCCGCCGCCCGCGGTGATCTCGTCGCACAGCAGTATCTGTTCCTGCCAGGTGTTCTTGCGCCAGCGCTTGTACCAGGGGTTGCCGAAGGTGATCGGCACCCGGGTCTCGACCGCGAGATTCCTGATCTGCGCGCGCTCGGCAGCCGCCTGCTCGGCGCTGTGCTCGTTGTTCTCGCGCGCGATCTCGAACACGCCGGCGCCGAGATCGCTCATGACGCCGACCAGCGCCTCGACCTCCGACCACGCGGCGAGACGGCTCGCCACCGGGCGCCCGTCGGGCCTGCGGTGGGTGCTAGCGCAGGTGGTGCTCATGCCCATGGCACCGGCACGCAGGCTGGCGGTGAGCGCCTTCTTCATCCGGTCGATGTCGTCGGGGCCCGCCTTTTCCGCCATGGCACGCTCGCCCATGACGTAGGTCCTGAGCGCCGAATGGCCGACGTAGCCGCCATAGTTGATGCCCTTGGGCAGGCGGTCGACCGCTTCCAGGTATTCCGGGAAGGTCTCCCACGACCACGGGATGCCGGCGTTCATGGCGGCGGGCGAGATGTCCTCGGCCCGCTCCAAGTTATCGAACACGAGGTGCTTGTCCTTCTCGGCACAGGGCGCGAGTGAGAAGCCACAGTTGCCCATCACCACCGAGGTGACGCCGTGCCACACCGAGTTGTTGCCGAGCGGGTCCCAGAAGATCTGGGCGTCCATGTGGGTGTGACCGTCGACGAAGCCGGGCGCGACGATGAGGCCCTCGGCGTCGATGGTTTCCCGGGCAGCTTCACCCTTGAGGTTGCCGATGGCGGCGATCATGCCGTCCGTGATGCCGACGTCGGCGCGGTAGCCGGGCAGGCCGGAGCCGTCGACGACCGTGCCGCCGCGGACGAGGATGTCATAGGTCATTACGCAATCTTCCTCTGACGCTTACGGGACGGCTGCTAGTTGGAGGCGAGCGGACCGCGCAGCAGCCGGCCGGGCAGGGCGCCGGTGTGCTCGCCGTCGCGCAGCAGCACCTCGCCGTTGACGATGGTCGCCATGATGCCGTCCGCCTTCTGCAGCAGGCGCGGTGCGCCGGTCGGCAGGTCGTGGACCAGCTTCGGCACGTGCGGATTGACCGTGGCGAGATCGAAGATGCACACGTCGGCGTGGTAGCCCTCGCGCAGCAGGCCGCGCCCGCGCAAGCCCCAGAACGAGGCAATGTCGAAGGTGATCTTGCGCACCGCCTGCTCGACCGGCAGCTTGCCGGTGTTGCGCACCCAGTGGCCGAGGGTGAAGGTGTGCACCGGGTTGAGGGTCGTCGCCACGTGCGCGCCCGCGTCGGTGAAGGTCACCGCGCAGTTGGGATGGCGGATCATCGCCAGCACCACGTCGTGGTCCTCGTTGTTGCTGGGATCGACGAAGAACAGCTTGAGGTCGTGCTCGAGCGACATGTCGATCATGACTTCGATCGGGTCCTTGTTCTGCTCGCGGGCTATATCGCCGACGGACTTGTACGGCGGCAGCACGCTGTCGACGAGCGGGAAGAACCAGTCCCACTGGACCGTGCGGTTGAGCGCGTTGGGGAAGGCAGGATTGGGCTTGTGCTTGAAGTTCCTGGCAGCCTCGATGAGCGTGTTGCGGACGTTCGGGTCGCGGAGCTGGCGGCGCTGCTCATCGAGCGGCTGCTGGCGGAACTCGATCCACACCGGGGCCTTGTCGAACGGCAGCAGGGTCTCGAACGAGCGCATGGAGCCGTGCCAGCCGGCACTGCCCTGGATCAGCACCCGGCCGCCGGCCGCGGTGATGTCGTCGCACATGGCGATCTGGTCGCGCCAGGCGTCGGGATCGGGCGAACGGCGGCTATACCAGGGGTTGCCGAACGTGATCGGCACCTTGGTGTCGGTGGCGAGCTTGGTGATCCGCTCGCGCTCGGCCTCGGACTTCTCGGTGCGCGCGTAGGCGGGTTCGCGGGCGATCTCGAACACCCCCGTGCCGAGCTTGCCCATGGTGCCGACCAGCGCTTCGATCTCCGACCACTCGGCGAAGCGGCTCGCGACCGGCGTGCCGTCCGGGGTGCGGTGGGTGCTGGTGACCGATGTGCTGAAGCCCATGGCGCCCGCGCGCAGGCTCGCCTCGAGCTCCTTCTGCATCGCCTTGACGTCGTCCTCGCCGGCGGCTTCCGCCGTGCCGCGCTTGCCCATGACGTGGGTGCGCAGCGCCGAATGGCCGACGTAGCCCGAGTAGTTGATGCCCTTGGGCAGGCGGTCGATGGTATCGAGGTAGTCGGGATAGGTCTCCCACGACCATTCGATGCCGGCCTGCATCGCATCCGGCGAGATGTCCTCGGCGCGCTCGAGGTTGTGCATGGTCATGAGCTTGTCCTTCTCGGCGCAGGGCGCGAGCGAGAAGCCGCAGTTGCCCATCACCACCGAGGTTACGCCGTGCCAGCACGAGTTGTTGCCGAGCGGGTCCCAGAAGATCTGGGCGTCCATGTGGGTATGGGCGTCGATGAAGCCGGGGGCGACGATGTGGCCTTCGGCGTCGATGGTTTCCTCGGCGGTTTCGGCCTTGAGATCGCCGATCTTCGCGATCATGCCGTCGGTGATGCCGAGGTCGGCGCGATAGCCGGGCAGGCCCGAGCCGTCGACGATGGTGCCGCCGCGAATGATGATGTCATAGGCCATGTCGTTGCTCCCTTACGCTGGCGCGGTCTACCCCGCGTCTTGGTGTTGGCGGCGGCGGGGCAGGGCCCCGACGCCTATTTGCCGCCGATAATAGCGCGAACCTGCTTGAGAAGGGGCTCCGGAGTCGCATAAATCCGCTCGACCATCTTCTGGACCACTTCGCCCGGCACGGCCTTGGGTTGGGCGCGCCGTTTCTTGGCTTCCGCCAGGAACTTGGGGTCGGCACAGGTGGCGAGGAACGCGGCGCGCACCGCGGCGACGCGGTCGGCCGGCACGCCCTCGGCGAGGAAATAGGGCCGCGACATCTTGTACTTGGTGAACACCACCTCGAGCACGCGGCGCTCGTCCGGGTTCTTGACGATGTCGAGGGCGAACGGGACCCCTCTCTTGGTGAGGGCGGGCTCGGGATCGAGCGCCATCTGGATCGGGATCGTGACCTTGCCTTCCTTGAGCCAGGTCGGTTGCTTCACCGCGAGGCTCGCGTAGGAGGTGGCGGTCACGCCCGACACCTCGCCCTGCTCCATGGCGTGCATGATCGCCGCGTTGCCCTTGTAGCCGGTGATCAGCTTGAGCTTGGTGCCGAACACGTGGTTGAGCATGTTGGCGAGCACCGCCTCGTCGGTGTTGAGCGAGCTCGCGCCCACCAGCACCTGCTTTTTCCTGAGGTCGTCGAGGGATTTCACGCCGGCGGTGTGCCAGAACACGGACACGTAGACGCCCTGCTCGGCGCTGCCGATCCAGTTGAGCCGGGTGCCGTCGTACTTGGCTTTCTTGCCACCCGGCGACAGCAGGTGGAACACCGGCTCGAAGGCGATGCCGTTCTGGGGCGCGCCGATCACAGTGCCGTCCTTGGGCGCCACGTTGGCGACGTAGTTGGTCATCTTGAGGCTGCCCGAACCCGCCATGTTCTGGACCACGAACGTGGGCCGGCCGGGGATATGGCCGCCGAGATGGTGGGCGACGAGGCGGGCGTAGGTGTCGTAGCCGCCGCCCACATCCGAGCCCACCAGCATGGTGATCTGCTTGCCTTGATAGAACGAGGCGACGTCGTCGGCCGCGCGCGCGGCGGTGGCCGGGGCGAGCACCAGTGCCGCGACGGCGAGATACCGGAAAATCCTGTTCATGGGTTTCTCCCTAGAGCAGGGTCGGTTCAGATTGACTCAATCTGAACCGTGAATCCTGCTCTGAATTCAAAGTGTAGAGCCTGATTCACAGCTCAGGATCGTTCCGATCTGAGCCGATCAGGCTCTAGGATGCCGAGACCTTTCACGCGTACGTAGGCGCGGGCGCCGAAGGCCCGGGGGGCGGAACGACCGCGCCGGGGACGCGTCCGGTACAAAGCTCGGGAACGGGAGAGGTTTCGGTGCCGGTTGCCACCGGCCTCGATGTTTGGCTCTAACCCTTTGATCCTGATTCCATTTTTCCTCCCGGTTCGCACGTCTTCGCGTGCTTCCCGTGACAAATGATATCGCCCGCTCCGGGGCACGGCCAGCGGAAACTCCGGCCCACGGCGCGGGCGGGCCGGGCTGGCGTGGGCGCGCCGGCCCGGCTAACATCGGGCCAAAACAGGACCAGGAACCGGGAGGACGGCATGGCGGATACGATGGTGCGGAGCGAGGGCGCGTCGCTGCGCAGCAAGGTCAGCGCGGCGGAATGGGAGACGCGGCTCAATCTCGCGGCGGCTTTCCGCGTCGCCTACCACCTCGGCTGGAACGACCGTCTGGTCAATCACATCACCGCGCGGGTGCCCGACGAGCCCGGCCATTTCCTGATGAACCCGCACGGGCTCGGCTGGCACGAAGTCACCGCGTCCAGCCTGGTGAAGGCCGATTTCGACGGCCGCATCCTGAGCGAGGGCGACGTCGAGCTGGCGCCCGCGGGTCTCAACTTCCACAGTGCGATCCTGCGCGAGAAGCCCGAGGTCAACTGCGTGTGCCACACCCATCCCATGGCGGGCGTGGTGATCTCGACGACCAAGTGCGGCCTCAAGATCCTCGACCAGACCGGCTGCATCCTCCACGGCGAGGTCGGCTACCACGCGTTCGAGGGCTACGCCCGCGAGCAGGACGAGACACCGCGCATCATCGCCGATCTCGGTGAGGGCAAGGCGCTGATCATGTCGAACCACGGGCTCCTGACGGTGGGCCGCGACGTGGGCGAGGCCTTCGCCTTCATGCGCCGCCTGATCGCGGCGTGTGAGCTGCAGGAGCGCGTCATGTCGCTCGGCACCGAGTTCCGCGAGATTCCGGATGAGGTGAAGGCCTTCACCAAGCAGCAGGCGAGCCAGCGCCGTCCGAATCATCCTTACGGCGGGCCGGAATGGCGCATGAGCATGCGCCTCGCCGACCAACTCTATCCCGACTACCGGAACTGAGCGCGCTTCACGCGAACTTCATGTTCTCCCAGTCGAGCACGCGGGTGAGCGGCTCGCCCGCCGTGTAGCGGCGGATATTGTCGTCGACGATGTCGAGCAGGAGAGCCGAGCTGTCGAAGCCGCCGCCGGCGATGTGCGGCGTGATGACCACATTGGGCAGCTGCCACAGCGGGCTCCCTTCGGGCAGCGGCTCGACCTTGGTAACGTCGAGGCCGGCGCCGGTGAGGCGCCCGTCGCGGCACGCGGCGGCCAGCGCATCCTCGTCTACCAGGTCGCCGCGCGCGATGTTGATCAGGATTGCGCCCTTCTTCATGGCCGCGAGGCTGTCGGCGTTGATGATGTCCATTGTGTCCACCGTCGCCGCCGTCGACAGCAGCACGACGTCGGCGCGCGCCAGCGCCTCCTTGAGGCGCGTGCGGGGCAACACCTCGTCCACCAGAGCGTCGGGCCGGTAGTCACGTGACACGCCGATCACCTTCATGTCGAAGCCACGGGCGCGCCGTGCCGCTTCCTGACCGATCGCGCCGAGCCCGATGATGCAGATGGTCTTGCGGAAAAGCGCGATCATGGTGGGCTTGATGTCGAGCGGCCAGCCGCGTGTGCGCGCCGCGGCCTCGCTTTCCCGCATGCAGTGGCCGATCATCATCATCAGGACGAAGGCGTGCTCGGCGACCATGGGTGCCGACAGGCCGGCGCTGTTGGTGACGATGACCCCTTCGGGAAAGCCGCCCGCGCGCAGCACGCTGTCGATGCCCGAGGTGGTGAACTGGATCCACTTGAGCTTGCGGCCCTGCTTCTTGACGGTCGCGACGAAATCCGCGTCGTAGCCCGAGGTCCAGGTCACCATCGCCTCGGCGTCGGGTAGCTCGCGGCCGGCCGCGTCGGCCCCGTCCGCAAAGACGAAGTCGTGATCCGGGTGGCGGCGGGCGAGCTCGGCGAGGTCGAACCGGTCGCGTTTGACGTAAAGGACGATCTTCATGCTGGGCTTCCTCCCGGGGCGCCGGTGACGCTGCTGTTCTTCTGGTTGGCCCTGTTATAGCGAAAACCCGCGGATTGCGCTGGGTTTTCCGGGGACTGGGGGATTGCCGCGCGCGGGCCGTTCCCCTAATCTGCGCCCGCCCCCATCAAGATTTTCGTCGGGAGAAAGCGATGTCCGAGAATCCCTGGAAGCCGAGCGCCCGCGTGCGCAAGCCTGCCGAGCTGATGAAGCCGGTCGAGGACCCCGCTGGCTGGTATCCGCAGGATTTTGCGGACAGCCGGTGCTGGATGTATCGCCTGAACGAGCGCGAGGTGGCCGAGCTGATGGACGCGGTGGCGGAGACCGAGCGCCGCGGCCTCGCGCTGATCGACATCACCCAGGAGGAGTTTCGCCTGCCGACGCTGGGCGCCGCGCTTACCGACATCCGCGACGAGGTCATGGAGGGACGCGGCTTCGCGCTCATCCGCGGCCTGCCCATCGCGGGCCGCTCGCGCGAGCAGACAGCGGCCGCGTTCTGGGGCATCGGCACCTACGTGGGGCAGGCGATCTCCCAGAACCGGCACGGGCACCTGCTCGGCCACGTCACCGATCTCGGCGGCGACTATGCCAAGGTGCGCGGCTACATGACCCGCGCCCACATGAAGTTCCACTGCGACCGCGCCGACATCCTGTCGCTGTGCTGCCTGCAGCCGGCCAAGTCGGGCGGCGCGCACCGCGTGTGCTCCTCGGTCACGCTCTACAACGAGATGCTGAAGCGCCGCCCCGACCTGGTGGAGGCGCTGACCTTCCGCTTCTACCGCGCGCGCAACGGCGAGCTGCCCCCGGGCGTGACCGAGCCGTGGACGCGCCAGCCGATCTTCAGTGTTCAGGACGGCTATTTCGCCGCGCGCGGCGCCTCCGCTGCCATCGCCAAGGGCCAGCAGCTGCCGGGCGTGCCCAGGCTTACGCCCGCCCAGGAAGAGGCGATCGCGATGTACAAGACGCTGGCCGAGGAAATCTACGTCGACATCGACTTCGAGCCGGGCGACATCTCCTTCGTCAACAACCACGTGACGCTGCATTCGCGCACCGCGTTCGAGGACTGGCCCGAGGCGGAGCGCAAGCGCCACCTGCTGCGCCTGTGGATTTCCAACGGCATGCGCCCGGTCCACGCCGACATCGAGAAGGAAATCCGGGGCGTCACGGTGGCGGACACCGTGCTCAAGGCCTCCCTCGATGTCGCCTGATCTTCTTTCAGGTTCCCATCACCGACGGGTGGAACAGCTCGTCGAGCGCGAGGCGGCGCGGGATCAGGCGCTGGTCGAGGGCATAGCCGACGAAGCGTTCGACGTTGGCGCGGTTGGCCTTGATGCCGGACGTCCATAGCGGCGCCGCGAACGCCCGTTCCTCTTCTTCGAGCGTGTACTTGCCCCAGGCGAGGCCGGTCCAGCTCGGCTCGCGGATATAGTCGTCGGCGAAGCGCTGGGCGTCGGCGAAGGCCGCCATGAGCTGCATCGGCAGCTCGGGATGCCGCGCGGCCGCGTCTTCCGTGAGGGCGATCAGGTGCATGGCCGGCCAGTAGCCGTGACGCGCGACGTATTTCGCCTCTTCGGGGCGGGGGTCGGGAAACAGGCGGCGCACCCGATCCCGCAGCGCGGGGTCCTTCGGGCGCGGCGTGCGCGAATAGAGCAGCGCGTCCACCTCGCCGGTCGCCAAAAGCTGGGTGAGGTCGGCGCCGTCGGGCAGCATCTCGATATCGAACGTGCCGTCGTATGCGACCGCGACCGTGTCGGGGTTGCGCAGCTTCCACCTGATCGAGTCGAGCGGCACGCCGTAGTCGGAGGCGAGGTCGCCCTTGGCCAGCACCGCGAGCGTCGTCTGGAACGACTGGATGCCGATGGTCTTGCCGGCGAGGTCGGCCGGGGTCTCGATGCCGGCCCGCGTGTTGATGAAGATCTGGCCGTGGCTGAACAGGCGGCGCGGGAACACCGGGACCGCCGTGAACGGCAGGCCCTGGGCGCGGGCCGCCAGGTAGGACGACAGCGAAACCTCGGCGGCGTCGAACGCGCCGTCGTTCAGCATCTGTTCGTGGCGGTGGCGGCCGTCCCGGAGCGGCGTTTCCTGGCCGACCTGCAGGACCTCGAGGTCGAGACCGGGCGGCAGGGTCACGGTGCCGTCGAAGAACGGCACGTGCCGGTCGTAGCGGTCGATGGCCAGCGTAATCATGACGGCGATGTCCTCCCCGAAGCGGCAATGGCGACGTTGTCCGTCGTCTGGCGCGCATCCTAGCTGCTCCTGACGCGGTCGGGCTATGGTCTTGCCGCCTGCGTCAGGGAGGTTAAGATCGGCCCACAAAAAGGGAGGAACCATGGCACGCTATTCCATCAGCCAGCCGGTCAATGCGGTCGAGGCGCCGCGCCTGCTCACCGGCCGGGGCCGCTACACCGACGACGTCCAGCTTCCGCGCATGGCGTACGCGGTGTTTCTGCGCTCGCCCCATGCGCACGCCGATATCAAGCACATCGATGTTTCGCCCGCGCTGCAGATGCCCGGCGTCGTCGCGATCCTGACCGGCGAGGACTACGCCGCCGACAAGCTCGGCAACGTGCCCGGCAACGCCGCTCCCAAGCGCCGCGGCGGCGAGCCCGGCTACCGTCCGGCGCGCCCCGGCATCACGCGCGACCGCGTGCGCCACGTCGGCCAGATCGTCGCCATGGTGATCGCCGATTCGGTCAACGAGGCCAAGGACGCCATGGACCGGATCGAGATCGACTACGAGATCCTGCCGGCGCACCTCGATCCCGTCGCCGCCAGCAAGGACGGCGCGCCGCTGCTGTGGCCGGACTGCCCGCTCAACGAATTTTTCATGGCCCAGAAGGGCGACGCCAAGGCGACCGAAGAGGCGCTGGCCAAGTCGCCGCGCGTCGTGCGCGACCACTTCGTCGTCACCCGCGTCACCGCCAACACCATGGAGCCGCGCTCGGTGGTGGCCGACTACGACCCGGGCCGCGACCATTACACTGTCTACGCCTGTCAGCAGCGCCCGTTCACCTGGCGCACCATGATGACCAAGGGCGTGTTCCGCATTCCCGAGACCAACATGACCGTCATCGCCGGTGACGTCGGTGGCTCGTTCGGCATGAAGGGCGGGCTCTATCCCGAGGTGCCGCTGGCCGCCTGGGCGGCGAAGCGCGTCGCCCGTCCGGTCAAGTGGACCTGCGAGCGCAGCGAAGGCCACATCGCCGACGACCAGGCACGCGACGTGGTGGTGGAGGCCGAACTCGGCTTCGACGACGACGGCAAGTTCCACGCCTGCCGCTTCGTCGGCACCGCCAATATCGGCGCATTCCTATCCATGACCGGCTTCGGCACGCCCAACGGCATCGCCAGCGCCAACGTCGGCACCTACGTGTTCCCGACCGTCTACGGCGAATCCCACGCGATCATGACCAACACCGTGCCTATGGCCAACTACCGGGGCCCGTCGGGCACGCCCGGCGTCTACGTGCTGGAGCGCCTGATCGACATGGCGGCGCGCGAGATCGGCATGGACCCGACCGAGATCCGCCGGCGCAACTACATTCCCGCCGACGCCATGCCGTACAAGCTGCCCAACGGGCAGAAGTACGACTGCGGCGAGTTCGAGGTGGTGATGGACAAGTGCCTCAGGCTCGCCGACTACGCGGGCGTTCCCGCGCGCAAGGAAGAGGCCAGGAAGCGCGGCAGGCTGCTCGGCGTCGGCGTCTCTTCGAGCGTCGATCCCTCGGGCAGCCCGGCGCCCGAGACCGCCGAGCTGCGCTTCGATCCGGGCGGGACCGTGACCGTGCTCGCGGCCTCGACCGCGGGCGGTCAGTGCCACGCGACCATCTACACCCAGATCGTGTCCGACACGCTCGGGATCGACGCCGAGAAGATCCGCGTGGTCGAGGGCGATACCAGCCGCCTCGCCTGGGGTTCCGGCACCGGCGCCGCGCGCACCGCGACCCTGTGCGGCACCGTGGTCTACCAGGCGGCGGTCAAGACCCGCGAGAAGGGGCGGCGCATCGCCGCGCACCTGATGGAGGCCGCGCCCGAGGACGTGACCTTCGAGGACGGCACCTATTTCGCCAAGGGCACCAACCGCTCGGTCACCTTCGACGAGGTCGCCAAGGCCGCGTTCAAGCCCAACCAGCTGCCCAAGGACATGGAGTTCGGCCTGTTCGAGAGCGCCGCGTGGACCTCGTCCGGGCCCAATATTCCCAATACCTTCCACGTGTGCGAGATCGAGATCGACCCCGAGACCGGCAAGAGCGAACTCACCCGCTACACCTCGGTCTATGACGTGGGCGTCGAGCTCAACCCTATGGGTGTGGCCGGCCAGGCACGCGGCGGCATCGCCCAGGGCGCGGGCCAGGCGCTGATGGAGCAGATGGTCTACGACCCGGAGACCGGGCAGGTGCTGACCGGCTCGTTCATGGACTACGCCATGCCCCACGCCCATCACCTGTGCGACGTGGCGCTCGAGAGCCATCCGGTGCCGACCCAGCAGAACCCGCTCGGCGTCAAGGGCGCGGGCGAGGGCGGCACGGTCGGCTCGCTCGCCGCGGTGATGAATGCCGTCAACGACGCGCTCGCGCCTCTCGGCGTGCGCAACCTGATGATGCCGGCGACGCCCCAGCGCGTGTGGCAGGCCATTCAGGAGGCCCGCAAGGTCGCCGCCGAATAGGCGGCTCCCTCCGAGAAGCCACAGGCTCGATCAATGGACCCGTGGCCCCTCCAGACTGTTGACAATATACAATCACGCGAACACGATATCCCGATGAACGACGCGCCCGATAATTCCATCTCCTCGACCATCGCGCTCCTGCGGACGCAGTCCCTGACCGGCGCCGTACAGCATGAGATCGAGCGCATGATCCTGAGCGGCGAACTGCCCGCCGGGACCCGTCTCAACGAGAACGCGCTCGCGGCCAAGCTGTCGGTCAGCCGCGGCCCGATCCGCGAAGCCTGCCGCGCGCTGGCGGAGCTGGGCTTCGTCTACCTGGTGCCCAATCGCGGCGTATTCGTGAAGCGTCTCGACCGGACCGACGCGATGGAAGTCTACGACATGCGCGCGGGGCTGGTGGGGCTGGCCGGGTCGCTGTTGGCGCCGGTGGTCACGGAGCCCCAGCTCGTGGTGCTCGATCGCCTGCTCGACAAGATGGACCGGGCCGCCGAGGCCGCCGACTTCGATATCTTCTATCCGATCAATCTCGAATTCCACGACACCATCGTCCAGGCCACCGGCAACAGCCGTTTGGTGCGCGTCTATCGCGGGCTGGTGAAGGAGTTCCACCTGTTCCGCCGCCACGGCCTGGTGATACAGGACGCGCTGATCGCCTCCAACCGGGAGCATCGCGGCATTGTCGCGGCGTTGCGTCGCCATGACGCGCGTGAATGCTACGAGCTCAGCTTCCAGCACGTCGCCAACGGCAAGCAGCGCATGCTGTCGGCGCTCGACAGCCTCGCTGCTGATGGCGAGGCCGTGCCGGAAGAGAAGCGCGCCGCGGCACCCGGCGAATAGGCGACGGACGCTTTGCGTCGCACCGCCGGCGGGAAGCCCCGGCATGGATTATCCGGTCGCCCATTTCACGAGAAGCTCGCAAGAGCCGGGGGCCGGTCGGAACAGTGGGTAGGGAGGACACATGGGCGTTTCGGGCGCATTGGAATTCGCGGATCTTGAAGCGGTCGGTCCGGGCACGCCGTCGGGGCGGTACCTGCGGCGGTTCTGGCAGCCGGTGATGCGGCTCAGGGACCTGCCCACGGGGCGGGCGCGTCCGCTCGAGATCCTGGGTGAGAAGTTCACCGTCTACCGGGGTGAGGACGGCACGCCCCATGTCACCGACTTCCGCTGCGCCCATCGCGGCACGCCCCTGTCATTGGGCTGGGTCGAGGGCGACACGTTGCGCTGCCGCTACCACGGCTGGCGCTTCGACGGGACCGGGCAGTGCGTTGAACAGCCCAACGAGGATCGTCCGTTCTGCGCCAAGGTGAAGATGACGTCGTTCCCGACACGCATCTACGCGGGTCTGGTGTTCGTGTATTTCGGCGACGGCGCGCCGCCGCCGTTCCGGACCTATCCCGACCTCGACCGTCCCGGGGTGATCGTGACCGACCCGCCCGAGGTGCTGCCGTGCACCTTCTGGAACAAGTTCGACAACGACCATACACACATCCCGTGGGTGCATCGCGCCACGGCTTACCGCAAGAACCGCCCCGATCTGCTGCTGATCCGCCACGAGGCGGTGGAGGAGACGCCCTACGGCTGGCGCGGCATCCGTTCGATCAAGGGCGAGGAACCCGCGGCCGCCGCCAAGGCGCTCGGTCCCGCCAAGCTGACCCACTGGTTCATGCCCAACGTGCGGCTGTTCTTCGCGCCGACCCGCGCCGAGGGGTTCCAGGGCCGCGGCCTGTGGGACACCAAGGTGGTGTGGACCGTGCCGGTCAACGACGCCGCCCATGCCGCCTTCGACGTCACCCATACGCCGCTCGAGGGCGCCGAGGCCGAGGCCTTTACCAGAAGCCGCGCCATGCAGGACGCCGCCGCCGAGACCCGTTGGGACCTCGCCGAGCAGGTGCTCGCCGGCGAGATGACGCTGGAAGATCTGCCCGAGGAGATGGACGCCTATACCAGCTTCGCCATCGAGGACTACTGCACCCAGGTCGGGCAGGGACCGGTGCGCGGGCGCGGCAAGGAATACCTAGCCGCCACCGATGCGCGGCTGGTCCTGCTGCGCCGCCTGTGGCTGCGCGAGGTCAGCGCCCTGGTGACGGGCCGGCCGCTCACCGATTGGAAGGTGCCGGAAGGGCCGTTGTCCCAGGTCCGGCTGGAAGCGCCGGTGGCGTGACCGTGGCGATGGCGGAGATGACATATGGCAAGCGTTGAATTCGCCGATCTTCAGAACGTGGGGCCGGGCACGCCGGCGGGCCGCTATTTCCGCCGCTTCTGGCAGCCGATGGTCCGCATCCGCGACCTGCCCAAGGGCCGCGCCAAGCCGCTCGAGATCCTGGGCGAGATGTTCACGGTCTACCGCGGCGAGGAAGGCGCATGCCATCTCGTCGCCTACCGCTGCCCGCACCGTGGCACGCCCCTGTCGCTGGGCTGGGTTGAGGGCGACACGCTGCGCTGCCGCTACCACGGCTGGCGCTTCGAGGGCTCGGGCCAGTGCGTGGAGCAGCCCAACGAGGACCATCCGTTCTGCGCCAAGGTGAAGATGAAGGTCTATCCCACCCGCGAATACGCGGGCCTGGTTTTCGCCTACCTGGGTGAGGGCGAGCCGCCGCCGTTCCGCAGCTTCCCCGACCTCGACCTGCCGGGCGTCGTGGTCGCCGATCCGCCCGAGCATCTGCCGTGCAACTACTGGAATAAGTTCGACAACGACCACGGGCATATCCCGTGGGTGCACCGCGCCACGGGGCTGCGCAAGAACCGCAAGGACATCTTCGTGCTGCGCCAGGAGAAGATGTCGGAGACCGATTTCGGCATGCAGTCGACGCGCTATGTCAAGGGCGCCGCCGGTGACGTCGGCGGCGCGCTCGGCCGCGGCCAACTGTCCTACTTCATCATGCCCAACGTGCGCCTGTTCTTCGTGCGCACCCGCGCCAAGGGCTTCGAGAACAGCGGGCTGTGGGACACCAAGGTGGTGTGGATGGTGCCGGTCAACGACGCCAAGTTCGCCGCCTTCGACGTGACCCATACGCCGCTCGAGGGCGCCGAGGCCGAGACCTATGCCGAGAGCCGTTACCGCCAGCAGGAGGCCGAGGCCGAGATGCGCTGGGACCTCGCGGAGAAGATCCTCGCCGGCGAGATGGCCGTGGAGGACCTGCCGGACGACATGGGCGCCTACACCAGCTTCGCCATCGAGGACTACGTGACCCAGGTCGGCATGGGCCCGCTCAAGGGCCGCGGCCAGGAGCATCTTGCCGCCACCGACACCAAGGTCGCGCTCCTGCGCCGGCTGTGGCTGCGCGAGGTGAATGCCCTGGTGGACGGCAAGCCGATCAAGGACTGGCGCCTTCCGGCCGCGCCCCTGTCGACGCGCACGCTGGAAAGCGCCGACGCCTGACGGCGCAAACAGACCAATAACAGGCTTTGCCAAGGAATAACGGGGAGACAGACAATGAAGATCATGCCAGCCGGCCGCGCCCTGTGTGCGCTGTGCGTTGCGATAGCCGCCGAAGCTCTTTGCGCCGGGCCGGCCGCGGCCGACGCCGTCGCCGACTTTTACAAGGGCAAGCAGGTCAAGGTGATCGTCGGTGGCACCGCGGGCGGCGGCTACGCCCCGTACGCGCGCCTGCTGCAGCGGCACATGGGGGAATACATTCCCGGCAAGCCGACGATGACGATCCAGTACATGCCGGGCGCCGGCGGGCTCGTGGCTACCAATTTCGTCGCCAACGTGGCGCCCAGGGACGGCACCGTGATCGGGGCCGTCCAACGCTCGATCGTGCGTCTCGCGATGTTCGGCACCAAGGGCGTCAAGTACGATCCCCGCAAACTGAACTGGCTCGGCAGCCTGTTCTCGGACGTGAGCGTCTGCGTTTCCTGGCATACCTCGGGGATCAGGACGATCGAGGACGCGATGAAGAAGGAGAGCCTTATCGGCGCGATCAGCCCCAATAACGACACCGGGCAGTTTCCCGCCGTCCTCGACAACGTCATCGGCACCAAGTTCCGCATCATCAGCGGTTATCCCGGAAGCGGCGGGATCACACTCGCCATTGCGCGCGGCGAGGTCTCGGGCCGTTGCGGCTGGTCGTGGGGCTCGCTGAAGACCCAGGAGGGGGAATGGCTGCGGGACAAGAAAATCAACGTCCTCGTCCAGCTTTCGCTGCGCAGGCAGCCCGAGATCGGCAACGTGCCGCTGGTCACCGATCTCGCGAAAACGCCCGAGCAGAAGAAAACGCTCGAGTTCATCTTTGCCGAGCAGACGCTGGGCAAGCCCTTCATGTTGCCGTCGGGCGTCCCCGGCGATCGCATCGCTGCGTTGCGCAAGGCCTTCATGACGGCCGCACACGACAAGAAGGCCCTCGCCGAAATGGCCTCGATGAAGCTGGAAGTCAGCGCGATCGACGGCGACGAGATGGAGAAGCTGGTTGCCGATCAGCTCGATACGCCGCAGGCGATCGTGGATGCGGCGCACCGCGCCACCACCTATCGGGGCCCGATCGCCAAGGTGAAATACATCAAGGAAACCGGCAAGATCACCAAGGTGGTGCGCGCCGGTCGTAAGCTTCACATGCAGCTCGGTGACGGCAAGACCGTGGAGACCAGCGTCTCCGGCCGCTCGACCAAGGTGTTCGTCGACGGCAAGAAGGCGAAGGGTAAAAACATCAAGGTCGGGATGACCTGCACCTTCAACTATCCGGGCTCCGGCTATCAGTCGAAGCGAATCGACTGCAACAACTAAGCACCGGCCGGGTCGGAGGAAATCTAATGTCGCGTTTTGGTGCGCTTGAGTTCGAGGACCTGGAACCGGTCGGCCCCGGCACGCCGTCGGGGCGGTACCTGCGCCTGTTCTGGCAACCGGTCATGCGGCTCAAGGACCTGCCACCGGGGCGCGCCAGGCCGCTCGAGATGCTGGGCGAGAAGTTCACCATCTACCGCGGCGAAGACGGCACGCCGCACGTGACCGACTTCCGCTGTGCCCATCGCGGCACGCCCTTGTCGCTCGGCTGGGTGGAAGGAGAATCGATCCGCTGCCGCTATCACGGCTGGCGCTTCGACGCCGCCGGCCGGTGCGTCGAGCAGCCCAACGAGGACCGCCCGTTCTGCGACAAGGTCAGGATGCGCGCCTATCCCACGCGCGAATACGCGGGGCTGGTGTTCGCCTATTTCGGCGAGGGCGCGCCGCCGCCGTTCCGGACCTACCCCGACCTCGACCGCCCCGGCGTGCTGGTGGCGGACCCTGTCGAGGTTCTGCCGTGCGGCTTCTGGAACCGCTTCGACAACGATCATGGACACCGCCACTGGGTCCATCGGGCGACCGCGCTCAGGCGCAACCGCCCCGACATCCTCGTGCTCCATCACGAGGCCGCGGAGGGAACGCCTTACGGCTGGCGCGGCGTGCGCCTGCTCAAGGGCGACGGCGCCGATGCCGAAACCTCGCTTGGCGAGATCGTGAAAGGCGGACGCGAGTTGGCTGAAGCCTCGATGGGCCTCGCCAGGTACACCCACTGGTTCATGCCCAATGCCCGCATGTTGTTCCAGCGCACCCGGGCCAAGGGTTTCGAGGGGCGCCGCGACCTGTGGGACACCAAGCTGGTATGGACCGTGCCGATCAACGACAGCGCCCACGCCGCCTTCGACGTCACTCATACGTCGCTCGAAGGCGCCGAGGCCGACGCTTATGCCCGGAGCCGCAGCGAGCAGCAGGAGGCCGAGGCGGAGACCCGCTGGGACCTCGCCGAGGCCGTGCTCGCGGGCGAGATGACCCTCGAGGACCTGCCGGACGACATCGGCGGCTATACCAGCTTCACCATCGAGGATTACTGCACGCAGGTCGGCCAGGGGGCCGTGCGTGGCCGTGGGCGCGAGATGCTCGCCAAGGGCGACGAGGGACCGGTGTTCCAGCGCAATCTGTGGCTGCGCGAGGTGAACGCGCTGGTGGAAGGCCGGCCGCTCACCGACTGGCGGCTTCCGGCTGAGCCTTTCACCACCATGACCAATATGTGACGCGGGGCGCGGGGAGAGTCATGGGACGTTTCGGTACACTCGAGTTCGAGGACCTGGAGCCAGTCGGTCCGGGCACGCCGTCGGGGCGGTACCTGCGGCGGTTCTGGCAGCCGGTGATGCGGCTCAGGGACCTGCCCACCGGGCGGGCGCGTCCGCTCGAGATCCTGGGTGAGAAGTTCACCGTCTACCGGGGTGAGGACGGCACGCCCCATGTCACCGACTTCCGCTGCGCCCATCGCGGCACGCCCCTGTCATTGGGCTGGGTCGAGGGCGACACGTTGCGCTGCCGCTACCACGGCTGGCGCTTCGACGGGACCGGGCAGTGCGTTGAACAGCCCAACGAGGACCGTCCGTTCTGCGCCAAGGTGAAGATGACGTCGTTCCCGACACGCATCTACGCGGGTCTGGTGTTCGTGTATTTCGGCGACGGCGCGCCGCCGCCGTTCCGGACCTATCCCGACCTCGACCGTCCCGGGGTGATCGTGACCGACCCGCCCGAGGTGCTGCCGTGCACCTTCTGGAACAAGTTCGACAACGACCACGGCCACCGGCCGTGGGTGCACCGCGCCACGGCGCTGCGCAAGAAGCGCAAGGATATCCTCGTCATCCGCCATGAAAGCGTGACCGAGACGCCCTACGGCTGGCGCGGCGACCGTCTGGTGAAGGGGGCGGACGGTGATGCCGCGAGCTCGCTGGGTGCCGTCGTCGGGGCGCAGACCGCCGCCCAGAACGCGCTCGGCAAGGCGCGTGCGACCCACTGGTTCATGCCCAACGTGCGGCTGTTCTTCCAGCCGAGCCGCGCCAGGGGATTCGAGGGCCGCGACCTGTGGGACACCAAGGTCGCCTGGACCGTGCCGGTCAACGACGCCTCCCACGTCGCCTTCGACGTGACCCTGACACCACTCGAGGGCGCCGAGGCCGAGGCCTATACCGCGCGTCGCGCGGAGCAGGAGGAAGAGGCGGAGACCCGCTGGGACCTCGCCGAGAAGATTCTGGCCGGCGAGATGACGCTGGAGGAGCTGCCCGATGACATGAGCGCCTACACCAGCTTCACCATCGAGGACTACGTCACCCAGGTGGGCCAGGGGCCGGTGCGCGGGCGCGGCGAGGAGCATCTCGCGGCCAGCGAGCAGCGCCTCGTGCTGCTGCGCCAGCTGTGGCTGCGCGAGGTCAATGCGCTCGTCGATGGCCGGCCGCTCACCGATTGGCGGGTGCCGTCCCGGCCCCTGTCGCAGGTGCTCGAGGGCGCCGACGCTTAGAACGAGATCAACGAAAACGGGAGGTTTCCGATGACCATTCTCAGCCAAGGGCGCCGCCTCGGCGCCGTCTGCCTGTCGCTCGCGGCGGTCGGGCTGCCGCTTGCCGCCCATGCCGATGCGGTCGGCGATTTCTACAGCGGCAAGACCATCAAGCTGATCATCAGCACCGGCGCCGGCGGCGGCCAGGACCAGACGGCGCGCATCATCGCCCGCACCTGGTCGACCCACATTCCCGGCAAGCCGACTTTCGTGCCGATGAACATGCCGGGCGGCGGCAGCGTGCTCGCCAGCAACTACGTCTACAACGTGGGGGCCAAGGATGGCACGGTCGTGGGCTCGATCATCCCCTCGATCGTCATGCATCAGGTGCTGGGCCGCAAGGGCGTCAAGTACGACGCTTCCAGGTTCCAGTGGATCGGCTCCAGCACCACCAGCAACTCGGTGCTGTTCGTGTGGCACACCACCGGCGTGACGGACCTCAAGCAGGCGATGACGAAATCGCTGATCCTCGGCGCCACCGGATCGGGATCGAACTCGGTGCGCTATCCCGCCGTGCTCAACAACATCATCGGCACCAGGTTCAAGGTCATCATGGGCTACCGCAGCACCAACCAGGTCGATCTCGCCATGGAGCGCGGCGAGGTACAGGGGCGCGCCGGCGGCACCTTCAACACCATCAAGGCGGTCTATGGCGAGTGGCTCAAGGACAAGAAGATCAACATCCTCGTCCAGATCGGGCCGGAGAAGGAGCCGGGCTACGAAAGCGTGCCGCTGCTCACCGAGTTCGCCAAGGACGACGAGAGCCGCGCCGTGCTGCAGATTTTCTGCGACGACATCGCGCTCGGCCGTCCGTTCCTGGTGGCGCCGGGCGTGCCGGCCGACCGCGTCGCCGCGCTCCGGACCGCCTTCATGGAAACCATGAAGGACCCGAAGCTGCTCGCCGATACCGCCAAGCTCAAGCTCGAGATTTCGCCCACCACCGGCGACAAGATCGCGGCGCGCGTCAACAACATGATCAACGCCAACAAGACCGTGCTGGCGCGGGTCAAGGCCGCGCTCGATCCCAAGGGCGCGATCGCGGGCAAGGTCAAGGGCGGGAAAGGAAAGAAAAAGAAGGGCAAAAAGAAGAAGGACGGCGGCAACTGACCGGGGGTTGCGCGCGGCAGCGGGAATGCCCGCCGCCGCGGCGCCCGCGTCAGTCCTTGCCGGGATCGGCGGTGAGGCCGGCGCCCTGGATGCCGGCGATGGCGGCGGCCTCGTCGTTGTCGGAGACGTCGCCCGAGATGCCGACCGCGCCGAGCAGGTCGCCATGGGAGGATTTGATCAGCACGCCGCCGGGTACGGGCACGAACGATCCGCCCACGGCGGCGGTGACGGAGTTGATGAAGTAGGGCCGGTCCTTGGCCATTTTGTTGATGGAGCGCGTGCCCATGCCGAATGCCAGTGCGGCCGATGCCTTGCCGATCGCGATCTCGCCGCGCTTGAGGCTGGTGCCATCCTCGGCCGAGAAGCTCTTGAGCGCGCCGCGCGCGTCCAGCACGGCGACGGCCAATAGCATGAGCTTCTTCTCGCGGCCGAAGGCGATGGCGGCGGCGGCGATCTTCTGGGCGGTTTCGAGGGTGAGGTCGGACATGGGGCTCCCTTCCTGTCGTAATAACGAAGTAATAATTTTAGGGCGGCATCCTAGTTTGGAATACATCTATGTGTCAATCCGCAGATATTATCGGGGGATGTCAAATATATTTCCATTTTGTTATTGTAAATAATCGTAATTATTCTTGTCTGTGAAAGCTTGTTTTCCCGAGATGTGTCAATTATGAGATGCGCCTCGTCTTTTGTGTCATGGACCGGTGGACGGATTGTCCCGTCGCGACCGGACGCAGCGTAAGGATTGGAACGAACCGAATGAAGAAGATCGACGCGCTCAAGGACTCGATCATCAACGCCGGACGGATCCTGGTGCGGGAGGACCAGGGCGATTACATCTTCGGCCATGTCACGGCGCGGCTGCCGGACGATCCCGCGCATTTCCTGATGAAGCCCCATACCATCGGGCTCGAGGAGATCACGCCGGACAACATCATCACCGTGAACCTGGAAGGCGAGAAGGTGGCGGGCGAGATGCCGCGCCATCTCGAGGTGTTCATCCATTCCGAGATACTGCGCGTGCGTTCCGACGTGGAGGCGGTCGTGCATACCCATGCCCCCTACGCGGTCGCGTTCTCGGCGCTCGGCCGGCCGCTACAGCCGGTCGGGCATGAGGGCGCGATCTTCAGCGATGGCCTGCCGGTGTTTTCGGAGACCAGCGACCTGATCGTCGACCAGTCGCGCGGCAAGGCGGTGGCGCGTGCGCTCGGCACGTTCAATGCGCTCATTCTCCGCAACCACGGCATCGTCACCACGGGCCGGACCATCGAGGAGGCGACCGTGCTGGCGCTGTTCCTCGAGAACGCCTGCCGCAGCCAGCTGATGGTCGAATCCTGCGGCGGCGCCGCGCACGTGAGCACGGCCCATGATGCGGTCGCCAAGAAAGGCCGCATCATGCCGCAGTGCGGCAAGGTGTTCGAGTACCTCGCGCGGCGCCTGCCCGAATCCTGAGGCCCGAGTCCTGAGGGGCGCTACAACACCGCCAGCATGGACGAGACCAGCGGATGGCGCACCACGTCGGTGTCGTTGAGGCGCACGACGCTGATGCGGCCGACCGCATCGAGCCGGTTGGCGATATCGGAGAGGCCCGACAGTCCCGGCAGAAGGTCGGTCTGGTCGGGGTCGCCCGCGATCACCATGGTCGAGTGCCAGCCGAGCCGGGTCAGCAGCATCTTGAGTTGGCCGAAGGTACAGTTCTGGGCCTCGTCGATGACGATGTAGGAATTGTTGAGGGTGCGACCGCGCATATAGGCGACCGGCGCGATTTCGATGATGCCGTCGGCGAGGAGCTGCTTGAGCCGCTTGCCGCCGAGCCGTTCGCCAAGCGCGTCGAAAAACGGCTTGAGGTAGGGCGCGAGCTTGGCCTGCAGGTCGCCGGGCAGGAAGCCGAGCGTCTCACCCGCTTCCACGGCCGGGCGCGTCAGCAGGATACGTTCCACCTTGCCGGCATCCAGCGCCTCCACGGCCTTGGCGATCGCCAAGAAGGTCTTGCCGGTGCCGGCGGGTCCGAGTGCCAGCACCACGCTTTCCTGATCGAGCGCGTCCAGCAGCGCTTCCTGGTTGGCGCTCTTGGGCTTGACCTTGCGCACGTAGCGCGGCTGGCCGGCCCCGCCTGCGATCGGCACCGGATCGTTGCGGTTCGGGATCAGCGGGTGGATGCGTGCGTCGTTGCGCCAGGCCTTCCGTGCGGTGCGTTTACCCAATGTGCCCTCCTAATGACAGCTTCATGACTGCGGCGGATCGAACGGGCCCCCGTGACGGGTGCCGGAATCGAAAATGGCTCCCGGCAGGAGACCGGAAGCCATGCAAAATGCGGCGACGGGGGAGGTTGAGACGTGAATTCGGTAACACGACAAAGGCGAAAATCCTGCAAGCGGTAACCGATGCAAAAATCATATACCGGATTGCATGAAAGTCCAATGACAAGCCACGGGAATCCGTTAGGTTTTTGCGTCCACCCCAAGGGCTAACCTGTTACGGCGTGCCGGTGAGCCCCCGGAAGAACTCGGTCGCGCCCGCCCGCAGGTTCCTGAGCGCGTAGCCGCCTTCCTGGACCAGCAGGGTCGGCCAGCCGGTCTCCCCCAGCATGGTGCCGATCCGCCGCATGCCGCGCTCGCTCACGTTGAAGGTGCCGGTGGGATCGCCCGCCATGATGTCGAAGCCGAGCGAGACCACAAGATATTTGGGGCGGAATCGGGCCAGCAGCCGAAGCGCCCGGGCCAGCGTGTCGGCGTACTCGTGGTTGTCGGCGCCGGGGTAGAGCGGGAAGTTGCGGTTGAAGCCCTTGCCGGCGCCCTCGCCGCGCTCGTCGGCGTAGCCCGCGAAATAGGGATAGGCCACGCGCGGGTGGCCGTGGATCGAGACGAAGAACACGTCGTCGCGCCGCCAGAAGATATCCTGGGAGCCGTTGCCGTGATGGTGGTCGATGTCGAGGAACGCCACCTTGCCGTCCTTCGACAGGCGGTGCGCGGCGATGGCGGCGTTGTTGAAGTAACAGAACCCGCCGAACGCGCGCCGCTCGGCGTGGTGGCCGGGTGGGCGGCACAGCACGTAGACCGGGCTTTCTCCCTTGAGCACGAGTTCCGCCCCGGTGAGCGCCGCGTTGGCAGCGTTGCGCGCCGCCCGGTAGGCATTGGCGGTCACCGGCGTGAAGGTGTCGATGCAGTAGTAGCCCGCCCGCATTTCCCAGGTCTTGGGGATGCGCTCGGGCCTCCGGATCGGGAACACGTTGGGATAGACCAGCCGGCCGGGCCGCAGCTCGCTCTCGCCCTGACGCAGGAAGCGCACCAGGTCGGGATCGTGGACCGCGGTGACGTGGTCGATGCCGAACTGCCGGACCTTGTGCGTTTCGGTCCGGAACGGCTGCAGCCCGCGCAGGATGGCGGAGATGCGCGCCGGCTTCTCGACGTAGCCCTTCTCGCGCAGGTGATGGATCTGGTGCGCATCGCCGGTGGAGACGAGGTGGATGAGCCGCGCGCCGTCGATCGAGCCCGGGGCCGGGCGCGGCGCGGTGTAGCGCGGCTCGCGCAGACGCACCGGGTCGTCCTTCACGGACTCGACGATGCGCCGCACCTCGGCGTCGTCCGGCTTCATCTCGCCCTTGATGGCGAGGATATGCGGCAGGAACGCCTTGAGCCGCGCGCGCGGGAGCGGTCGCCCGGTATCGAGGTCGTCGTATACCAGAAAGGTGAGATAGCCCTGGTTGGCGCGCGTCGGAATCTCGTCGTAGGCGGTGCCGACGATCGGGCGTGCGCCGACGCGTTCGTAGAAGGCCATGCGGCGCTTGTTGACGGCGAGGCGCTTCGTATCCTTGAGTTTTGCTTCCTCGTCGGGCGGTACGTCCATCAGCAGGCCGCGGTAGCGGCGCGCGGCGAAGTGCTCGACGGTCGCCTCGTAAAGCGCCGTGCCGTAGCCGCGACGGGACCGTTTCGGATCGCTCGCGATATAGTCGAGATAGGCGAGCCGCAGGTCCTGGAAGGCGAAGCTCAGTGCGAAGCCGAGGATGCGGTTCTTGAGGCCCTCGGCCACCAGAAGGACCACCTCGAAGTCGCGTTCGCCCTCGAAGCGCAGGAGCTGGGCGATGGTCTCGGCATATTGCGGATAATAGGAAAACGCCGCCTGATAGATGCGCAGGACCTGCGCCACCACCGACTGGTTGGCGGGCGATGCGGCGTCGAACACCTGACGGATGCGGAACATGGGCTATTTTCCCACGATTCGGCATGCGCGTCAGCGGTCTGAAACCATGTTCCCACGAGGCTGGCAACCTTGCCGATGCGCGCTAGAATGGCAGCCGTCGGCCCGCTGCCGTGCATCCCGCAGGGGCTGTCGCCATGGCGCGCCGTCCTCGCTTCTCGGGCCGCGCCGTCCGAACATAGTCAAACGTTACGCTAGAACAGGGAAACCAAAGTCATGTCCCGTGCACCGCACAATCCGCCGTTCCGGGCCGAGCTGATCGGCAGCCTCCTGCGTCCGCAACGCATCAAGGATGCCCGTAAGGCATTCGAGGCGAGTGCGTTGACCGAGGCCGAACTGCACGAGATCGAGAACGAGGAAATCGCGCATGTGGTCGCCCTGCAGGAGGAGTTCGGTTTTCGCGTCGCGACCGACGGCGAGTTCCGGCGCAGCTCCTACTCCGACAGCTTCACCACCCATGGCATCACCGGAATCGAGGAGGGGCCCGACCTCGGCGGCAACTTTGCCTATACCAATGCCGAGGGAGAGCAGATCGGCCAGCGTGTGCCGCGGATCGTGGACAAGGTGCAGTGGGCGGGGCCGACCAACGTCGACGATTTCAAGTATCTCGCGTCCTGCGTCAGCACGGCGCTCCCTAAGGTAACCCTGCCCGGCCCCGCTTACATCCATTTCCGCTCGGGCCGGGCCAATATCTCCAAGGACGTCTATCCCGACCTCGATGACTACTGGAACGATTTGTGCGAGGCCTATGGGCGGGAGATGCGGGCACTCGCCGACGCCGGGTGCCGTTACATCCAGCTCGACGAGACCTCGATCGCCAAGCTGGGCGACCCCAAGATCCGCGAGGGCTTGGCCGCACGCGGCGACGACTGGGAGGAATTGCTCGATACCTACATCAACGCGGTCAACATAGTTGCCGCCAAGGCGCCCGAGGGCGTCGCACTCGGCATGCACCTGTGCCGCGGCAACAAGGCCGGGCACTGGCAGGCGGCGGGCGGCTACGAGGTAGTCGCGGAGAAGCTGTTCCGTGAAGCGCGCATAAAGTTCTACTTCCTCGAATACGATAGCCCGCGCGCAGGCGGGTTCGAGCCGCTGGAAGCGCTGCCCGACGACAAGACCGTGGTGATCGGTGCCATGACCACCAAGTCCGGATTCCTGGAGAGCGTCGACATGCTCAAGTCGCGGATCAAGGAAGCCGCGCGCTACGTCGATCTCGACCGGCTCGCCATCTCGCCGCAGTGCGGGTTCTCGTCCTCGGTCGAGGGCGTGATGGACGAACAGCAGGAACGCGCCAAGCTCGCGCGACTGGTCGAGGTCGCGCGCGATATCTGGGGATCGGTGTGAACCTCCTGTTCGCCGGCGGCGCCGGCACCGTCACCGGGTCCAAGTTCCTGCTTGAGACCGCCGCTGCCCGCGTCCTGGTGGACTGCGGCCTGTTCCAGGGCCTGAAGCAGCTGCGGCTGCTCAACTGGCAGGGGCTCGGGTTCGACGCGCATGCGGTCGATGCCGTGATGCTGACCCATGCCCATCTCGACCATTCCGGTGCCCTGCCGCTCCTGCTCAAGGCGGGTTATCGGGGCGTCGTCCATGCCACCGCCGCGACCCGCGATCTGTGCCGCATCCTGCTGCCCGATTCCGGCTTCCTGCAGGAGCAGGAGGCGGCGTTCCTCAACCGGCACGGGTTGTCCAAGCACCATCCGGCCAAGCCGCTTTACACCCGGGCCGAGGCGGAGGCTGCGCTCGAGCGCATCCGGGAGATGCCGTTCGGGCGGGCCCGGCCGGTGGCCGAAGGGGTGTCGGTCACGCCGTCCCATGCGGGCCATATCCTGGGCGCGGCTTCGCTGCTGGTGCGAGCCGGGCGGACCCGCATCCTGTTCTCGGGCGATCTCGGGCGACCGCGCGATCCCGTCATGCCCGCGCCCGAGGCGCCGCCCGCCGCCGACTGGATCGTGGTGGAATCCACCTACGGCGACCGCGACCACGATCCGGCGCCGCCCGAAGACGTGATCGCCGACATCATCAACAGGGTGGCGGCGCGCGGCGGCACGGTGGTGATTCCGTCATTCGCGGTCGGGCGTGCCCAGAAGCTGCTCTATCACCTCTACCGGCTCAAGTCGGCGCGCCGGATTCCCGACATTCCCGTGTTCCTCGATAGTCCCATGGCGGAGAGTGCCACCGATCTCCTGCACCTTCACCGTGCCGACCACCGGCTCGGCCGCAGGCTCTGTGCCGATGTTTGCAACGTGGCGCGTTACGTGCGCGAGGTCGAGGATTCGAAGGCGCTCGATACCAACGGCTATCCCAAGGTGATCCTGTCGGCGAGCGGCATGGCGACCGGCGGGCGCGTGGTGCACCATCTCAAGGTCTATCTGCGCGATCCCCGCAGCGCCGTCGTGTTCGCGGGTTTCCAGGCCGCAGGCACGCGCGGCGCGCAACTGGTCGCCGGGGCGCGGACCGTGAAGATCCACGGCGAGCACGTGCCCGTCCGTGCCGAGGTCCATAATCTCGGCATGCTGTCCGCCCATGCGGGGCAGTCGGAGATCATGGGCTGGCTGCGGCGTGCGCCGCGTCCGCCCGCCAAGGGTGTGATCGTGGTGCATGGCGAGCCGGTCGCGTCCGATGCCCTGCGTGCGCGCATCGAGGAAGAGCTCGGCTGGCCGTGCCGGGTGCCGTTCCTGGGCGAACGTGTCGATCTCGATGGACCGGCGCGGGGGCGGCGCCAGCGGGCGAAGCGCGGCTAGTTCTGGCCCGAGCCGTATTTGCGGGCGAGCAGGGCGGCTTCCGTGCGGTTGCCGACGTTGAGCAGCTTGAGGATGGTGGAGACGTGAATCTGCACCGTGCGGGGTGAGATGTTCAGCGCGGTGCCGATCTCGGCATTGCGCTTGCCGGTTGCGATCAGTTCGAGCACGTCGCGCTGGCGCGCCGTGAGCGTCGCGAGCGGATTATCGGCCGAACCCGTGCCGCCGGTCTGGGGCGCTTCGCCGGGACCGTGACCGTTGCCTGCGGGCAGGTCGCGCAGATTGGCGGGAAGCACGATCTCACCCTGCATGACGCGTTCGATCGCGCGCTGGATCTCGGCCGCGGAGGCGGCCTTGGAGATGAATCCCTGGGCGCCGTGCTCGACCGCCTGGAGGGCGAGGCGCCGGGATGCCTGCATGGTGAGGATCACGATCGGAACGGCGGACGCGGCGCCCCGCAGATGGCGGATGCCTTCGATCGGCTCCATGTCGGGAAGTGCCGGATCCAGCAGGCAGATATCGAATCCCTCATGGCTGACCAGGGCCGCCGCTTCGGCGAAGCTGGTTGCTTCCGTGATCGCACATTGGCTGTCCATCATGGATAACAGGTGTGACAGACCGGCCCTGGAAATCCAGTGGTCGTCCGCGATCAGAACCTTCATGAGAGGCGAAATCCCCCAAAAAACATATGCCTGATGGCTAGGGCCATCCGGAAAAACTGTCGTGTATATCACTCAATACAGGGCCGATGTCCAGCAATTCAGCATAATTAATGATGCGTAAATTAGGGATTTTGGATGCATCTATATAGGTATTTCGATGGGTCCAACCGGTATTGCCGGAGACATAGTTTAGTTACTTATATATAAATTGACGAAACCTGTTCATGCTCGCGGCGCGGATGCCACCACGATCATCAGCGGTCGTGCATCCGGAGGGTTCCCGGCCGAGGAGACAGAAGCTGGGGACAGCCATGCATTCGTTGTCGCGAGGAGGGCAGCATGCTCGAGAGGTTCCGGATTTCGGCGCGGCGGTCCACCGTCGCGCAGAAACTCATGATGGTGGTGGGCTTCTGCATCGCGCTGACCTGCGTGATCGCGGGCGTCGGCCTCTACCAGATGCGCAAGATCGGCGAGGAGGTCAAAAGCATCGCCCAGGGCACGGTGCCTCTCGACACCGCCGTGAGCGGCATCATCGTCGACCAGGTCGAACAGACCGCTCTCGTCGACCGGATGCTGCGCGTCGCCTGAGCAATCTGCCGTTCGTCATGACCGGGCCGGGATCGCGGGGTCCCGGCCTTTTTCTTGTAGGCGCTCCTGCAAGCGGATTTCCTGCAGACGGAAGGGGTCCGCGGGGCGGCCTTGACGCCGCGCACCATTTCGTTACCTTGCGCCCCGCTTTCCGGAAGATGCGAGGAACCGGCTGATGGCCGCCTACCAGTACATCTACGTCATGCGCGGGCTGACCAAGGTCTATCCCGGGCATCGCGAATGCGTGCGCGACGTCACGCTGGCCTTCCTGCCGGGCGCCAAGATCGGCGTGCTCGGCGTCAACGGCGCGGGCAAGTCGACGCTGCTGCGCATCATGGCCGGCATCGACACCGAATACAGCGGCGAGGCCAAGGTCGCCGATGGTGCAAGCGTCGGCTACCTGTCCCAGGAGCCCGAGCTCGATCCCGCCAAGGACGTCATGGGCAACGTGCTCGAGGGGGTCGCCGGGGTGAAGGGGCTGCTCGACCGGTTCGAGCAGGTCTCGGCGCGCTTCGCCGAGGAGCTCTCCGACGACGAGATGAACGCCCTGATCGCCGAGCAGGGCGAGCTGCAGGAGAAGATCGACGCCGCCAACGGCTGGGAGCTGGAGCGCACCGTCGAGATCGCGCTCGACGCCCTGCGCTGCCCGCCGGGGGATGCCGACGTGACCAGGCTGTCGGGCGGCGAGCGTCGCCGCGTCGCCCTGTGCCGGCTCCTGCTGTCGCGTCCCGACCTGCTGCTGCTCGATGAGCCCACCAATCACCTCGATGCCGAATCGGTGGCCTGGCTCGAGCAATTCCTGCACGAATACGAAGGCACCGTGGTGGCCGTCACCCACGACCGCTATTTCCTCGACAACGTCGCGGGCTGGATCCTGGAGCTCGACCGCGGCCGGGCGCTGCCGTTCGAGGGCAACTATTCCGCATGGCTGGAAGCCAAGGAGAAGCGTCTCCTGCAGGAGGAGCGCGAGGCAGACGCGCGGGCGCGCACCATCGCCCGCGAGCTGGAATGGGTACGCTCATCACCCGAGGCGCGGCGAACCAAGTCCAAGGCCCGCCTCGCCGCCTACCAGCGCATGGTGTCGGAAGCCGACAGCCGCGCCGCGCCCGACGACCGCCCAGATCGTGATTCCCGCCGGCCCCCGCCTTGGCGAGGTGGTGGTGGAGGCCGACGGCATCTCCAAGGCCTACGGCGACCGGCTCCTGATCGACAACCTGTCGTTCAAGCTGCCGCCCGGCGGCATCGTCGGCGTGATCGGGCCCAACGGCGCCGGCAAGACCACGCTCATGCGCATGATCACCGGGCAGGAGACGCCGGATTCCGGCGTGCTCCGGATCGGCGATACGGTCAAGCTCGGCTATGTCGACCAGTCGCGCGACGCGCTCGATCCCGGCAAGACCGTGTGGGAGGAGATTTCCGAGGGCAACGACGAGATCGAGCTCGGCAAGCGCAAGGTGCAGTCCCGCGCCTATGTCGGCGCGTTCAACTTCCGCGGTGCCGACCAGCAGAAGAAGGTAGGCCAGCTCTCGGGCGGCGAGCGCAACCGCGTGCACCTCGCCAAGATGCTCAAATCGGGTGCCAACTTCCTGCTGCTCGACGAGCCCACCAACGACCTCGATGTCGATACCCTGCGCGCCCTCGAGGAGGCGCTGGTGGAGTTCGCCGGCTCGGCCCTGGTGGTGAGCCATGATCGCTGGTTCCTCGACCGTATCGCCACCCACATGCTGGCCTTCGAGGGCGACAGCCAGGTCGAATGGTTCCAGGGCAACTTTCAGGACTACGAGGCAGACCGTCACCGCCGTATCGGCACGGAGGCCGACCAGCCGCATCGCATCCGCTACAAGCCGCTGGTCCGCGGCTGAGCCAGGCACGAAAAACCCCGCACGACGGCGGGGTAGGCGGCCGGATGGTGACGCGCGCCGCTACTGCGACGGCGCCTCCTTCTCGAACCGGTTGTCGGCGGCGCGCAGGGCGTCGATCAGGCCTGAGACCTGGCCGTTGTGCTGGGCGATCACCGAGGCGAACTGCTTGCGGTGGGTGAGCGGCATGCTGACGCCCTCGACCTTGAGGTCGACCGCCTTGTAGCCGCCGTTCTCCTTGCGCACCCGCATCGCGATGTTGATGGAGGGGCCGTCCTCCTGCTTGATGATGCCGTAGACCGCGATGTCGCCGCCCGGGATGTCGCGCTCGCTCTGCATCTCGACCTTCTCGCCGTTATAGCGCTTGAACAGGCCGGCGTAGTTATGGGCGACATAGATCTCGTAGAGATGCGTGAAGTCCTTGAACTGCTCGGGCGTGGTGCGGCGCATGTAGGGGCCGAGCACGAACCGGCTGACCGCCACCACGTCGAACGCGTTCGCCAGCAGCGTGCGCATGCGCTTGACGCGCGCCGAATCGCTGAGCTTGGGATCGGTCAGGTCGGCGATTGCCGTGTCGCCGAGCTTCTGGACGAAAGCGACGGCACCACTGTCCGCGGACGCCGTCGCGGACGCCGAAACGGCGACGACGAAGGCTGCGGCCAGCGTCAGCCGGCGTAACGGCGTGGTCAGGGCAGCGAAACTGGACATACGCACGACGCCTGCTCAGAAGGCCTGGGCCGAGGTTTCATCCTTGCCGGGTGCGACCGAGATGCCTGGTGCCGGCTGGTCGGAAGTCGGCTGGCCGTTTTTGATCTCATCCGCGCGGCGTTGACGATAGAGCGACCGGATCGCGACGTAATAGTCGAGCGAGGTCCGCTGTAGCTCGTCCAGCGTCTCGAGGTTGCGGGCGCGGTAGTCGATACCGGTAACCAGCGAGCGTGCCAGGATCCAGCCTTCCACGTTCTCGTGGCGGGCCCAGAGGTTGAATGGATCGGTGTAGTATTCGAGCGCGAGGCCGGCCGCGTCGCGGGGGTTGGAGGGGCCGAGGATCGGCAGCACGAGGTAGAAGCCCTCGCCCACGCCCCACACGCCGAAGGTCTGGCCGAAGTCCTCGCTGTGGCCCTGGATGCCGAAATGGGCCGCCGCGTCCCACACGCCGAGCACGCCGACGGTGGTGTTGATGACGAAACGTTCGGCGGTGTTGCCGGCGCGATCGAGATTCCCCTGCAGCAGGTCGTTGGCGAGTACCACCGGCGAGCGCAGGTTGGACAGGAAGCTGTGCACGCCCTTCTGCACGGGAACCGGCAGGCCTTCCTTGTAGACCACGGCGGCCGGGCGCAGGAACATCCCGTCGAACACCATGTTGAAATCGAACACGGCGCGGTTGAGCGGCTCGAGCGGATCGTTCTCCTTCTGGAACTCGGCCTTGGCGATGGGGTCGTTCGGCGGCGTGGCGCAGCCGCCGAGGCCCACTACGGCCACGGCCAGCACCATCGCCGCGGCGAATTGGGACTTCAGGCTATGGGATATAAATCGTGACATCGGACTGGCGTGCCTCACCCCCACAATTCACTCCATTCCAAAAGCCGCCCCGCTCGCGCGGCGGCGGCTTCAACAACCCGTTCCTAATACCATGATGGTCAGACCGTCTGAACGCTTTCTTAATCGAGCGCATATCTTTTGGCCGACCCCGAAGGAATATTGCAGTCGTTGTGGTTTCAGTACCATAGCGCGAACCAAAAGGCTAGATGGGACACGACCTAGGGGGTAGCGAACCGGTAACCACTAGATATCTTTTCGCCGGGGTGATTTCCGGCGTGCGGGCACCGTCGCTCGCCCCGCCTCGCCGGCGCCTGCCGCCGCCCGATACCCGACATCGGACAGGCCGGCCCCACTGCCGGTTTTCCACCGCCGGGTCGGCAACTCGACCCTCCGCAGACGCCTGCCTTGCCTTGAACATAAAAATATCTTTATTTCTCTATCAATGTTTTTCGTGTATGGAAAGGGCTGTGATACCACCGGAGCGGCCGCGCCTGCGCCCGCTCCCGGCGAGGAGCCTGGCCTTGGACCTTGAAGCATACCTTGGAGCGCTGCGTGCCGCGGCGGAGCCGACCCGGCTCCGCCTGCTGGTGCTGTGCGCCGCGAGCGAGCTGACCGTGACCGAGCTCACCCAGATTCTCGGCCAGAGCCAGCCGCGCGTGTCGCGCCACCTCAAGCTGATGGTGGACGCCGGGCTGCTCGAACGGTTCCGGGAGGGCACCTGGGCGTTCTACCGCCTGGCGCAGGAGGGTGATCAGGCCGCTGCAGGCCGTGCGCTGATCGGCATGGTACCGGGTGATGATCCCGTGATCCGGCGCGACGCCGACCGGCTCGCCGCCATCAAGGCGGAGCGCGAGGCCGCCGCCAACGCCTACTTCCGGCGCAACGCCGCGCGCTGGGACGAGATGCGCCGGCTGCGCGTCGACGACGCCGAGGTCGAGGCGGCGGTGCTCGACCTGCTCGGCGACCGCCCGGTCGGCACCATGCTCGACATCGGCACCGGCACCGGGCGCATGCTCACCATCCTCGGCCCCCGCGTCGCGCGCGGCATCGGCATCGACCGCTCGCGCGAGATGCTGGCGGTGGCGCGCGCCAACCTGGAAGGCGCCGGCCTCGCCAACTGCACCGTGCGGCTCGGCGACATGAGCGGCCTCAACGCCGAAGGCGGGGCGTTCGACCTCGTCACCGTGCACCTGGTGCTGCACTACGCCGACCAGCCCGGCCAGGCGATCGCCGAGGCGGCCCGCGTGCTGGCCCCGGGCGGCCGCCTGCTGGTGGTGGATTTCGCGCCCCACGAGCTCGAGCACCTGCGCGCGGAGCACGCCCATCGCCGCCTCGGCTTCTCCGATGCCGAGATCGCCGCCTGGTTCAAGGCCGCCGGGCTCGCGCCCGGGCGCACGCTGGCGCTGCCGGGCGATCCGCTCACCGTCAAGATCTGGCTCGCGGATGCCCCGGGCGTCGCCGCCGGGCCCGCCCGCGAGACCTTTGAGACCGCCTGACATGATCGCCGCCGCCACACCCGTCACCGATCCCGCCGGCCTCGCCATCGCCGCGCGCGCCGACATCGCGGTCTCGTTCGAATTCTTCCCGCCCAAGACCGAGAAGATGGAGGAAACCCTGTGGGCCTCGATCGCGCGCCTCGCGCCGCTGGCGCCGCGCTTCGTCTCGGTCACCTACGGCGCGGGCGGCTCGACCCGCGAGCGCACCCACGCGACCGTGGTGCGAATCCTGAAAGAGACCGGACTCACGCCCGCCGCGCATCTCACCTGCGTCGGTGCCTCGAAGGCCGACGTGCTGGAGGTCGCCGATCATTACTGGCAGGCGGGCATCCGCCACATCGTCGCGCTCCGGGGCGATCCGCCCGACGGCGCCGGGGGCTACCAGCCGCACCCGGACGGATTCGCCTATGCGGTCGATCTGGTGACGGGGCTGCGCGCCGCCCACGACTTCGAGATCTCGGTCGCGGCCTATCCCGAGACCCATCCCCAGGCTTTGAGCCCGGCGGCCGACCTCGACAACCTTAAGCGCAAGATCGACGCCGGGGCGACCCGCGCCATCACCCAGTTCTTCTTCGATCCCGCGGTCTATTTCCGCTTCATGGAACGGGTACGCGCCGCCGGGATCACGGTGCCGGTGGTGCCGGGCATCCTGCCGGTCACCAATTTCGCCCAGGTGACGAAATTCGCCGGCATGTGCGGCGCGGCGGTGCCCGACTGGCTCGCCCGTCGGTTCGAGGGCCTCGACGAGGACCCGGAAACCCGGCGCCTGATCGCCGCCACGGTCGCCGCCGAGCAATGCCGCGCGCTTCATGCCGGCGGCGTGCGCGAGTTCCATTTCTACACCCTCAACCGCGCCGACCTCGCCTATGCCATCTGCCATATCCTCGGCCTGCGGCCGGTAAAAAGTACGGAGCACGCGTGATGGCGACGGTCGCCGACACAATCGAACGCCTGCTGGCCGAGCGCATCCTCGTGCTCGACGGCGCCATGGGCACCATGATCCAGGCCCACCGTCTCGACGAGGCCGCGTTCCGGGGTAGTCGCTTCGCCGACTGGTCGCGCGAGCTCAAGGGCAACAACGACCTGCTGACCCTGACCCAGCCCGACGTGATCCGCGACATCCACGACGCGTTCCTGGCGGCGGGCGCCGACATCCTCGAGACCAATACCTTCAACTCGACGCTGATCTCCCAGGCCGACTACGGCACCGAGGCCTTCGCGCGCGAGCTCAACGAGGCCGGCGCGCGGCTCGCCCGTGCCGTCGCCGACGACTGGACGGCCAGGACTCCCGACCGGCCGCGCTTCGTCGCGGGCGTGCTCGGGCCGACCAACCGCACCGCCTCCATGTCGCCCGACGTCTCCGATTCGGGCTTCCGCAACGTTACTTTCGACGACCTGGTCGCGGCCTATTGCGAGGCCACGGACGGGCTGATCGCGGGCGGGGCGGACCTGTTGATGATCGAGACCTCGTTCGACACGCTCAATGCCAAGGCGGCGATCTACGCCATCTTCCGCACCTTCGAGGAGAAGGGTGTGCGCCTGCCGATCATGGTGTCGGGCACCATCACCGACGCCTCGGGACGCACCCTCTCGGGCCAGACGCCGGAGGCGTTCTGGAACGCGGTCGCCCATGCCCGGCCGATCTCGGTCGGCTTCAACTGCTCGCTCGGCGCCAAGGAGCTGCGTCCCCACATCCAGGCGATCTCGCGCATCGCCGGCACCCATGTCTCGGTCCATCCCAACGCCGGCCTGCCCAACGCCTTCGGCGGCTACGACGACACGCCCGAGAACATGTCGTCGCTGCTGGGCGAGTTCGCCCGGTCCGGCTTCGTCAACATCGTCGGCGGCTGCTGCGGCACCACGCCCGAGCACATCCGCGCCATCGTCGAGGCGGTCGCCGGGGTCGCGCCGCGCAAGACCCCGGCGGCCACCCACCTGTGCCGCCTGTCGGGGCTCGAGCCGCTCACCATCGGCGGCGCCGGCAAGGACGGCGGCGGCGGTTTCGTCAACGTGGGCGAGCGCACCAACGTCGCGGGCTCGATCCGCTTCGCCAGGCTGATCCGGGAAGGCGATTACGAGACCTCGCTCGACGATCGCCCGCCAGCAGGTCGAGAACGGCGCCCAGATCATCGACGTCAACATGGACGACGCCATGCTCGACGCCGAGGCCGCCATGGTGCGCTTCCTGCGCCTTGCCGCCGCCGAGCCCGACATCGCGCGCGTGCCGGTGATGGTCGACTCGTCCAAGTGGCCGGTGATCGTCTCGGGCCTCAAGTGCCTGCAGGGCAAGGGCGTGGTCAATTCCATCAGCCTCAAGGAGGGCGAGGAACCGTTCCTCGCCCAGGCGCGCGAGATCCTGCGCTTCGGCGCCGCCGTGGTGGTGATGGCGTTCGACGAGACGGGCCAGGCCGATACCTACGAGCGCAAGGTCGCCATCTGCACCCGCGCCTACAAGCTGCTCACCGAAAAGGTCGGCTTCCCGCCCGAGGACATCATCTTCGATCCCAACATCTTCGCGGTCGCGACCGGCATCGAGGAGCACAACAACTACGCCGTCGACTTCATCGAGGCGACGAAGAAGATCAAGGAGACGCTGCCTTACGTGCACATCTCCGGCGGCGTGTCGAACCTGTCGTTCTCGTTCCGCGGCAACGATCCGGTGCGCGAGGCCATGCACGCGGTGTTCCTCTACCACGCGATCCACGCCGGCATGGACATGGGCATCGTCAACGCGGGCCAGCTCGCGGTCTATGCCGAGATTCCCGCCGACGTGCGCGAGCGCGTCGAGGACGTGGTGCTCAACCGCCGCAAGGACGGGACCGAGCGGCTTCTCGAGATCGCCGAAGGGCTCAAGGGCAACCGCAAGGAGAAGGTCGAGGACCTCGCCTGGCGCGACGCGCCGGTGGCGGAGCGCCTGTCCCACGCGCTGGTCAAGGGCATCTCCGATTACATCGTCGCCGACACGGAAGAGGCCCGGCAAAAGTTCCCTCACGCGATCAACGTGATCGAGGGGCCGCTGATGGACGGCATGAACGTGGTCGGCGACCTGTTCGGCTCGGGCAAGATGTTCCTGCCCCAGGTGGTCAAGTCGGCGCGCGTGATGAAGCAGGCGGTCGCCCACCTGATCCCGTTCATCGAGGAGGAGAAGGCGGCGAGCGGCGGCGGGCCCAAGGGCCTGATCGTGCTCGCCACCGTCAAGGGCGACGTCCACGACATCGGCAAGAACATCGTCGGCGTCGTGCTGCAGTGCAACAACTTCGAGGTGATCGACCTCGGCGTGATGGTGCCCTACGACAGGATCCTGACCACGGCGAAGGAGAAGGGCGCCGACATGATCGGGCTTTCGGGCCTGATCACGCCGTCGCTCGAGGAGATGGCGACGGTCGCGGCCGAAATGCAGCGCCAGGGCTACACCTTGCCGCTGCTGATCGGCGGCGCCACCACGTCCAAGGTCCATACCGCGGTCAAGATCGCGCCCAACTACGAAGGCCCCGTGGTCCACGTGATCGACGCCTCGCGCGCGGTCGGCGTCGCCCAGAACCTCGTCTCGGGCACCACCCGCGAGACCTTCGTCGCCCAGGTCGCCAACGACTACACCGAGATCCGCACGCGCTTCGAAGCGGGCGACGACGAGGGCCGGCTGCTGCCGATCGATGAGGCCCGCGCCAACCATGCGGCCATCGACTGGTCGGCCTACGCGCCGACCCGGCCCGCCTTCACCGGAATCCGCGCCTTCGCCGGCTACGACCTGGCCGAGCTCGCGACCCGCATCGACTGGTCGCCGTTCTTCCAGACCTGGGAGTTGCGCGGCACGTACCCGGCGATCCTGGAGGACGCGAAGCAGGGCGAGGCGGCGCGCGGGCTGTGGAAGGACGCGGAAGCCATGCTCAGGCGCCTGATCGACGAGCGCTGGCTCACGGCGAACGGCGTGATCGGCTTCTGGCCGGCCAACGCCATCGGGGACGACGTCGAGCTCTATACCGACGACCGGCGCGGCAAGGTGACGGAGACCGTCCACTTCCTGCGCCAGCAGCAGCGCAAGACGCGCGGGCCCAACCTCTGCCTCGCCGATTTCGTCGCGCCGAAGGATACGGGCGTCGCCGATTTCATGGGTGCCTTCGCGGTCACCGCGGGAATCGGCTGCGAGGAGCGCGCCAAGGCATTCGAGAAGGCGCAGGACGACTACCAGTCGATCCTGGTCAAGGCGCTCGCCGACCGCCTCGCGGAAGCCTTCGCCGAGCGCCTGCACGAGCGCGTGCGCAAGGAGCTCTGGGGCTACGCGAAGGACGAGGCGCTCACCAACGCAGAGCTGATCGCCGAGAAGTACGCGGGCATCCGCCCGGCGCCGGGCTATCCCGCCTGCCCGGACCATTCCGAGAAGCCGGCCCTGTTCGAGCTGCTGGCCGCGCGCCAGAACGCCGGCATCACGCTGACCGAGGGCTTCGCCATGTGGCCCGCCGCCAGCGTGTCGGGCTACTACATCGGCCATTCCGATTCGCGCTACTTCGGCATCGGCAAGGTCGGCCGCGACCAGGTCGAGGACTACGCCGCGCGCAAGGGCGTCACCGTGGAGCAGGCCGAGAAATGGCTCGCGCCGAACCTGGGGTATAGGCGGGGGACGTGAGATTCCCTTTAGTCTAGAGTTGACAGCAGGGGAATATATGTTCATGATTTGTTCCCATGAAAGGGAAGGCCATGGCCGACAAGTCTGCCATCGAGTGGACCGACGCGACGTGGAATCCGGTGACGGGCTGCACGAAAATTAGCGCGGGCTGTGACCACTGCTATGCCGAACGCTTCGCGGAGCGTTTTCGCGACGTGAAGGGCCACCCTTTTGAAAATGGATTCGATCTCACGCTGAGGCCGGAACGGTTGGAATACCCGCTCAAGTGGCGCCAGCCGCGTATGATCTTTGTCAACTCCATGAGCGACCTGTTTCACAAGGAGGTGCCGACGGATTTCGTCGAGCGCGTTTTTGTGACGATGGAGAAGGCCAACTGGCACACCTATCAGGTGCTGACCAAGCGTAGTCCGCGCATGCGGAATTTCGTCAATGCACGATATCGCGGTGGGCGTGCGCCTGCGCATATCTGGCTCGGCACGTCGCTGGAGGACGGTACGCAGCTATCACGCTTGCGTCATGTTCAGGCGATGAATGCTTCTGTCCGCTTTCTATCGATCGAACCCATGTTGGGGCCGGTGGGCAAACTCGACCTTCAGGGCATCGATTGGGTCATTGTCGGTGGGGAGAGCGGTCCCGGATTTCGCCCAATCGAGGCGGACTGGATTCGCGAAGTGCGCGATCAGTGCGTTGAAGCCGGTGTTGCCTTCTTCTTCAAACAGTGGGGTGGGATTCGGCCGAAGTCCGGAGGACGGGAGTTTGATGGACGGACGTGGAACGAATATCCAAGCCCGCAATCTCCAACACCATTTCCAGCCGCTGCGGAATGACGAGTTATAACCGCGATGGCAAAGTAGGTCCGTGGGCACGGGAAAAGCAGGAATGTTTGCGGCGGTACCTCAATGCTTACACAACCATCATGCGGAAGCAGGATTGGTGCCGCGGATACTTTTATTTTGATGCTTTTGCCGGTGCCGGTAAGGCTGAGCTACGGCGCCAGCAAGGCGATAACTCTTCGACACAACTCCCACTCCAAATCAGTGCGTTCTATACGAATGACTCTGACGAGGTTTCGTATGTGAGTGGGTCTCCGTTTGTCGCTTTAGACATTCAATACCCATTCACACGATATTTCTTCGTTGAGAAGAACCCCGAGCGAGCGCAGGAGTTGCGTGGCATCCAGCAAGATTATGCTAGTCGGCGAGATATCAGGGTGCAGGAGGAAGATGCGGTCTTTGCTATTGCACATTTTTTGGATGATCCCGAAATCGATTGGGAGAAATGCAGAGCGGTCATGTTTCTTGACCCCTTCGGCATGCAAGTGCCTTGGGAGGTCATTTCTCGAATAGCAAAGAATGGCGGCATAGAGATTATTCTGAATCTGCCAATAGGGATGGCCATTCAAAGGTTGCTTCCGAGGTCTGGTGATATAAAGCCCGCGCAACGGGAAACGCTTGATAGGTATTTCGGCACTAAAGATTGGGAGGAGGTCATTTACGAAAAGTCTGAGGATATGTTCGGTGGTAGGGATATCGCCAAAACCAGAGATGCCGGCAGAAGGCTGGCAGAATGGTATAGAGGGAGGCTACGCACTATTTTCGGCTTTGCGCCTCCGCCGCGCCTAATTTGCAATACACAAGGTTCTCACCTGTATTATCTGTTTTTTGCGGGGCCAAATGAGACGGGGGCTAAGATTGCCGCCCACATTTTGAAGCAAGGCCGATCATTGAGCCGCTGAAGATCGTTGCCTTAGTCACCCTATGCTGCGACTTCCAACGCCCTTGCTTCTCTCCCGCCGATAGCCGACCATAACCCGTTAGAAGGGCTGCAAGCCCCGGCACCCACGGCATCAGGGAGGCTCCGACGATGACCGTTCACCGCTTTTCCGCTCCCATTGCGTCCGCATTCGCCGTGCTGGCGGTGCTCGCCGCCGCGCTGCCCGGGACGGCCGCCGCCGATCCCGTCGCCGACTTCTACCAGGGCCGCAACGTCGCCATGATCATCGGCTTCCCGCCAGGCGGCGGCTACGATGCCTACGCGCGCGCCATCGCCGCGCATATCGGCGACCACATTCCCGGCAAGCCCCACGTGGTGGTGCAGAACATGCCGGGCGCGTCCAGCCTGCGCGCGGCCAATTTCATCTTCAACTCAGCGCCGCGCGACGGCACGGCGATGGGCGCGTTCAGCGCGGGCACGGTGTTCGCGCCGCTGCTCGGCAACAAGAAGGCCAAGTTCGTCTCGACCAAATTCACCTGGATCGGCAATTCCGAGAAGTCGGTCGGCACCTGCGCCGTGTGGCATACCTCGAAGATCAAGAGCCTCAACGACCTCCTGTCGCATCCGGGAATCTTCGGGGCGAGCGGCGTCACCGGCGTGATGAGCGAGTTCCCGCGCGCCATGGACGCGCTGATCGGCGCCCGCGCCCGGGTGATCCACGGCTATGCCGGCGGCACCGGCGTGCTGCTCGCCATGGAGCGCGGCGAGGTCGACGGCAGCTGCGCCATGGCGCTCTCGACCCTGAAATCGGTGCGCTACGACGACTGGAAGTCGGGCCGCCTCGTGGTGCTGGTGCAGCTCGGCCTCGAGCCCGAGCCCGACCTCAAGGGCGTACCCAGCATCTACGACTACGCGCGCTCCGACGACGACCGCAAGGCGATGGAGGTGATCTTCGGGCGCCAGACGCTGGGCCGTCCCATCGGCGCGCCGCCGGGCCTGCCGCCCGGCATCACCAAGGCGCTACGCGCGGCATTCGAGGCCACCATGACCGATCCCGCGTTCCTCAAGGACGCCGCGAAGCGCCGGCTCAACATCGCGCCCATGTCGGGGGCGCAAGTGGACAAGCTGGTGGCGCGGTTCCATTCGTTCTCGCCCGCCGTGATCGCGCGCGCGAGCAAGGCGCTCGAGGTCGGCAAGGTCGCCAGGGTCAAGCTCAAGGCGCTGGAAGGGACCATCGCCAAGGTGTCGAAGAAGAAGATGACCGTGACCGACGCCAATGGGACGGCGCACACCGTCAAGATCCACGCCAAGCGCTCGAAGGTGACCATCGCCGGCAAGAAAAAGAAGACCTCGGCGCTCAAGGTCGGCATGAAATGCCACCTCGAATATTTCGGCGATAACGACCTCGCGCCCAAGGTGGATTGCAAGTAGCGGCGGGCGTGTCCCAACGGAAAAGGGCGGGGAGTGATCCCCGCCCTTTCTCTTTGGCCCGAAAATCCCCCTCACCCAGCGTCGTGCGCAGCACGCATTCGCGTGACGGGTAGGCTCGGCGTCATGCTCTGCATGCATTCGCATGACGCCTCACCAACCCTTCTCAACCCTCTCCCCCCGATCGGGGGGAGAGGGAAGGGTGAGGGGGGCATTCCATCTAGTTTGGTCCCAACGCGCCTCGCGCTATTCGGCGGCGCCCCAGAAGGCGCCCGGGATCGGGACCACCTCGACCTGGCCGTTCTCCTTGCTCTCGGTCGGCAGCGGATCGCCGTAGATGTTCTCGCGGTCGACATCGGACGTCGACGGCGCCTTGGCGCCGACGCGCAGCAGGATCAGCGGCGCGTCGCTGGTGGCGTGGAAGCGGTAGTAGCTGCCGGCGGGCAGCATGATGCCCTCGTACTTCGCGCAATCGACCACCTCGCCGCGCGGGCCGTAGAAGCGCGCGCTGCCGTCGAGCACCAGGTGGAAATGGTCCTCCTGGGTGTGGTTGTGCAGGCCGTTCTCGCCGCCCGACGCGTAGACCTTGATATGGACGCGCATGTTGTCGGTCGCCGAGACCAGATCGGTCGAGCGCCCCTGCTTGAGGAGCTGGGCGCGCAGCTTGAACAGCGACGCCGGCGCACTTGCGGCGATGGCCGCCTCGCGCTTCCTCCGCATCTCCTCGGTTTCGTCTTCGACCTGGCCGCGATCGAGTTCTTCAACGGTCATGGTGACCTCCTTTGGTTTCCTCCGGCGCGCCCGTTCGGGACGCTTGGCCCTTATCATAGGACGCGGGGCCGGAACGGAAAAGGGCGGGGGATGACCCCGCCCTTTTCATTGGTTTTGGCCCGGAATTGGCCGGCTATTCGGCGGCCGGCGGCATCTCTTTCGCCTTCTTCTCCAGCGCGGCCTTGTCCTGGTAGACCTCGCCGCCGGTCTCCTTGAAGGCCTGGCTCATCTGCTCCATGCCCCTGGCGGCGTAGTCGCGCACCTCCTGGGTGATCTTCATGGAGCAGAACTTGGGCCCGCACATGGAGCAGAAATGCGCCACCTTGGCGCCCTCCGCCGGCAGGGTCTCGTCGTGGTACTGGAGCGCCGTCTCGGGATCGAGCGACAGGTTGAACTGGTCGCGCCAGCGGAACTCGAAGCGCGCCTTGCTGAGCGCGTCGTCGCGTTCCTGCGCCGCCGGCACGCCCTTGGCAAGGTCGGCCGCGTGGGCCGCGATCTTGTAGGTCACGACGCCGACCTTGACGTCGTCGCGGTCGGGCAGGCCGAGGTGTTCCTTGGGCGTCACATAGCACAGCATCGCCGTGCCGTACCAGCCGATCATGGCCGCCCCGATGCCCGACGTGATGTGGTCGTAGCCCGGCGCGATGTCGGTGGTCAGCGGCCCGAGCGTGTAGAACGGCGCCTCGTCGCAGTGCTTCAACTGCTCGTCCATGTTGGCCTTGATCTTGTGCATCGGCACGTGGCCGGGGCCCTCGATCATCACCTGGACGTCGTGCTTCCACGCGATCTTGGTGAGCTCGCCGAGCGTGCGCAGCTCCGCGAACTGGGCCTCGTCGTTGGCGTCGGCGATGGCGCCCGGGCGCAGCCCGTCGCCCAGCGAGAACGACACGTCGTAGGCCTTGAGGATCTCGCAGATGTCCTCGAAGTGCTCGTAGAGGAAGCTCTCCTTGTGGTGCGACAGGCACCACTTGGCCATGATCGAGCCGCCGCGCGAGACGATGCCGGTCATGCGCTTGGCCGTCATCGGGATGTAGGGCAGGCGCACGCCCGCGTGCACGGTGAAGTAGTCCACGCCCTGCTCGCACTGCTCGATCAGGGTGTCGCGGTAGACCTCCCAGGTCAGCTCCTCGGCGATGCCGCCGACCTTCTCGAGCGCCTGGTAGATCGGCACGGTGCCGATCGGCACCGGCGAATTGCGGATGATCCACTCGCGGATGTTGTGGATGTTGGAGCCGGTCGACAGGTCCATCACCGTGTCGGCGCCCCAGCGGGTCGCCCACACCATCTTGTCCACTTCCTCGGCGGCCGTGGAGGTGATCGCGGAGTTGCCGATGTTGGCGTTGATCTTCACCAGGAAGTTGCGGCCGATGATCATCGGCTCGGTTTCCGGGTGGTTGATGTTGTTGGGGATGATGGCGCGGCCGCTGGCGATCTCGTCGCGCACGAACTCGGGCGTCACGTAGTCGGGGATGTCGGCGCCGAAGCTCTCGCCGCCCGACGGCGCGGTGCCGGCCTTCTCGCGCCCCAAATTCTCGCGCACCGCGACGTATTCCATCTCGGGCGTGACGATGCCGGCGCGCGCGTAGGCGAGCTGGGTCGGTGCCTTGCCGGGTTTGGCGCGGAGCGGCTGTGCGGGCTTCGACGGGAACTCGACGAACGGGTCCTGCTTGGCGCCCGAAAAGCCGTTGTCCTCGGGCTTCACGTCGCGGCCCTGGTAATGCTCGACGTCGTCGCGCGCCATGATCCATTCGTGGCGCAGGCGCGGCAGGCCCTTGCGGATGTCGATGGCCTGGGCCGGGTCGCTGTAGGGCCCGGACGGGTCGTAGACCCGGACCGGCCTCTCGTCCTTGCCGTCGAGCGCGATCTCGCGCATCGCCACCCGGATGTCGGGATGGCGCCGGCCCTCGACGTAGATCTTGGTGGACGCGGGCAGCGACCCGGTGGTGACCGTGAAGTCCTGGGCTTTGGTGCCGTCGGCCATGGAAATGCTCCTCCGTGCGGGCCCCGCGGTCGTGGCCGGGGGCGTTCTGGTTGCGGTCCGGGAGGTGGTGGCGTGAGCGGCAGGGGCGCGGACGCGCGCCCTATTCCTTTCCCTACGCCGGAACGACCCGGATCAGGTTCGAAGGGTTCCGCCGTTTTCGGCCCCTTTTTGGGGGCGTTCGGGCGGTTCTCAGCCACCGATCACGTCGGGGCACCCCCAGGAACGGCCCCATGGTGTGCGAAGGACTCGCAAAGGTCAAGGGAAGCCTTGGCAAACCGGGCGCTCCGCCGGCCCCTGGTCTGGTCCCGGCCGGGCCCCGGAAACGCGCGCCGGGCGCCGCTTCCGGCCGGGCCGCCGTTTAGCGATTTCTTTACACCTAAGGGCCTATTCATGGTGCGGTGAACATGGGTCCGCAGGGGCGATGGTCGTCCGTGCGGGCCTTTTGGTGGGAAGTGGGGAAGGGGAACCCGTGGATCACGCCGATACCATCGCCCAGTCGCGCGAGCTGGCGCACCTGGCACTGGAATTCCTCGACAAGCACGAGATCACCACCGATCCGCGCTCGTTCACCCTCGCCTACGTCTACTTCGCCAGCACCCATCCCGCGGTCAAGACCGAGATCGACCACCTGATCGCCGCGGGCGCGTTCAACCGCCGCTCGTGCGGGCGCCTCTATGAAGAAGTGTTCGGCCTCGACGCCGAGGCCCGCGCCATCCGCGACGCGTCCGGCGTGATCGAGCACGCATTGGGGCGCGTGCTGGAGGCGATCGGCGAGGCCGGCAAGGACGTCGAGAGCTACGGCAAGGTGCTGCAGGATTTCTCCGAGGGTGTCGATCCCGCCACCGCCGCGGCCGCCGGCGCCGACCTGCGCCAGGCGATCGAGGCGATCCTGTCCGAGACCCGCAAGATGCAGACCCGCTCGACCGAGCTCGAGCGCCGCTTCGCCGACACCACCGACGAGATCGTGGAGCTGCGCCGCAACCTGGACGAGATGCGCCTCGCCGCCACCACCGACGCGCTCACCGGCATCGCCAACCGCAAGCACTTCGATATTCGCCTCAGGGAATACGCCGACGACTGCGCCCGCAACGGCGAACCGCTGTCGCTGCTGATGGGCGACGTCGACCACTTCAAGGCGTTCAACGACGACCACGGCCACCAGACCGGCGACATGGTGCTGCGCCTGGTCGCGCGCACGCTTGCGGAGTGTGTGCGCGGGCGCGACTTCGTGGCGCGCTACGGCGGCGAGGAGTTCGTGGTGCTGCTGCCCAAGACCGGGCTCGAGGGCGCCTTCGCGGTGGCCGAGAACATCCGCAACACCATTGCTTCAAGACGCATCGCCCGCAAGTCCACCGGCGAGCAGCTCGGCATGGTGACGCTCTCCTTCGGCCTCGCCCAGTACAAGGCGGGCGAGACGCTGGATACCTTCATCGGCCGCGCCGACGAGGGGCTCTATCTCGCCAAGAAGCGCGGCCGCAACCGGGTCGACAGCGCCGAGCCGCTGGCCGCCGAGATGCGCGGCCGCACCCGCGTCCGGGCGTAGGCCCGCCCACCGGGGGTCCCTGACGACCCCGGCGCCTTTTCCTCCACTTTTCCCTCCCTCCTTCCTTCGTCATTCCGGACGCGGCTTTCCGCCGGGCCGTCAGGGCCGGTTCGGAAAGCCAGCGATCCGGAATGCAGGGGCGGCACCATGGACCCCCGGGCGCGCCCAACTGGCGCGCAAATCAAAGAGAGCGGGCCTTCGCCCGCGGGCGCGGGGGTGACGAAAGAAGAAGGGGAAAGCTGCGTCCGGAATGACGGTTGGGGGGGGGGCTGCCATCCCCTTTGCGTCGCGGCGCCGGGTGGCCTTTAATGGCGGGCCAGCCGTAATGGATCAAGTCTTAGTGGAGTTGGCCCGGGGAGGGCCGCAAAGCAAAGGGGCCCGAGCAGGGCCGCAAAGCAAAGGGGCCCGAGCAGGGCCGCAAAGCAAGGGGGCCCGACCAGGGCCGCAACGCAAAGAGGCCCCGTCCGGGCCGGAAACCAACAGCCGAGGCCGCGCCGCCCGCCCGCTCATGCCCGACGAGACCCCAGACGAGACTCCACAGCAGGCCCCCGGCCCGGACGGCGGCCCCCCGCGATCTGAAGAAGGTCTCGGCGGCCCCCGGCCCGATGACGGCGCCTCGTCCAGCGATGGCCCCAACGCGACATTCCGCGCCGCCCTCGCCGCCGTGGGCCGCTTCCTCACCCACCGCCAGATGGTGCTGTTCGCCCTCGGCCTCGCCGTCGGCGCCATCGCCGCGGGCGCCGCCATCGGCTTCCGCGAGGGCATCGCGCTGGTCCAGAGGCTCGCGCTGGGCTTCGGCTCGGAGCGCGTCGTCACCCTGATCCACGGCACGCCGTGGTGGCGCGTGATGCTGGCCCCGGCCGCGGGCGGGCTGGTGGTCGGGCTCATCATCCGCTACGCCCTGCCCGAGCGCCGCCCCCAGGGCGTCGCCGACGTGATGGAGGCGACCGCGCTCAAGGGCGCGCGCATGGGGCTCGGCACCGGGCTCGCCGCCGCCGCCGCCTCGATCGTGGCGTTGGGCGCGGGCGCCTCGGTCGGGCGCGAAGGCCCGGTGGTGCATCTCGGCGCCTCGCTGTCGTCGTGGCTCGCCCAGAAGCTGAATCTCTCGCGCCCGCTCGCCGTCACCCTCCTCGGCTGCGGCGTGGCGTCGGCCATCGCCGCCTCGTTCAACACGCCGATCGCGGGCGTGTTCTTCGCCCTCGAAGTGGTGGTCGGCCACTACGCGCTGTCGTCGTTCGCGCCGGTGGTGATCGCGTCGGTCACCGGCACCATCGTGACAAGGCTCTATTACGGCAACTTCCCCGCGTTCCAGATCCCGCCGCGCCAGATCGTCTCGTTCCTGGAATTCCCGGCCTTCGCGCTGCTCGGTGTAGCTTGTGCCTTCGTCGCCGTCGCCTTCATCCGCGCCACCACGGCGGTCGAGGACGTGGCCAACCGCAGCGCCGTGCCCCAATGGGGCCGCCCCGCGCTCGCCGGGCTCGTGGTCGGCACGGTCGGCATCTGGTTCCCGGAGATCCTCGGCGTCGGCTACGACACCACCGACGCCGCCATGGCCGAGCGCTTCACGTTCGAGACCCTGGTGGTCCTGCTCGCCCTCAAGCTGATGCTGACCGCGCTGTGCCTCGGCTGCGGCTTCGCCGGCGGCGTGTTCTCGCCCGCGCTCGTCATGGGCGCGCTCACCGGCGGCGCCTTCGGCCACGTCGCCGACGCGGCCTTCCCCCATCTCTCGTCGGGGCCCGGCGCCTACACCATCGTCGGCATGGGCGCGGTCGCGGGCGCGGTGCTGGGGGCGCCGATCTCGACCATCCTGATCGTGTTCGAGCTGACGTCGAACTTCACGCTCACCATCGCGGTGATGATCGGCGTGGTGGTGGCCTCGGTGCTGACCCAGCAGGCGACCGGCCATTCGTTCTTCACCAAGGTCCTGGAGCGCCGCGGCATCAGCCTCGCCGGCGGGCGCGAGACCAGCCTGCTGCGCGCGCGCCACGTGTCGGACGTCATGCGCGCCGACTTCGACGCCGTGCCCGCCGACACGGGGCTCCCCGACGTGCGCGCGCGCCTGGTGGCCGATCCGCTGGGGGAGCTGTTCGTGGTCGCCGCCGACGGCTCGGGCGCGCTCGCCGGCACCATCACGCTCCACGACCTCGCCGACGCGGCCTTCGACACCTCCCGCGACGACGCGCTGACGGCCAAGGACGTCGCGCGCCAGAACCCGCCCCGCCTGATGCCCGACGCCGACCTCGAGACCGCGCGCCGCGCGCTCGAGACCGCGGGCGAGGACCACATCGCCGTGGTCGCCGACGAGGCGAGCCGCCGGCTGGTGGGGTATCTCCGCACGCGGGACGTGATGGAGGCCTACAACGCCGCCGTCATGCAGGCGCGCGCGGAGGAGCGGGGGGAGGTGTGAGGGGTGGAGCCATCGGGAATCTATAATAAGAGCAAACGCAATTTGGCGGTTTGCGTGAAGGCTATCAAAATCAATTTATCTATCGTGCTAAAGACGAACAATAATTGAAAGTGGCCTTTTGTCCTGATGCTGGCAGTATTCTTAGATTGTATTCCACGCAATCGACGGGCGGCTTTCACCCATGGCCTCATATTACGCTCTCAAAAATCTTTCTCATGATCCAAAGTTAGCGGTCGCTCTTGGCAATATGGTTGTGGCATGGGCCCACGCTGAGAACATGCTGTTTTGTGCGCTGTCCCGTATCACCGGGATTGGTCTTAATATGGCGATGGCTGGGTATTATCGGATACCGACATTTGAGGCACGGATTAAGTTCATTGCGGCACTGATTCCCGATTGGGACACAGACAAGTACGATAAAGAGGCCATCAAGACGGCGATTCGAAAACTTGGAAAATTGGCGGCTGCGCGGAACCATTGGATTCACGGTGATTGGTGTGCTGATAAGGACAAAGCCGTGACTGTTATTTTCAACCATAGAGTTCACACGGAATCACCGGAACGTCGAAAGCCCATAAAATCGGCTGACGTGATGAACCACTGTAATGCGGTGATTAAGCGAGCGGATAATTTGGGAGATTTGGTAGATTACAAGTCACTCGACGCTTAGGGTTTTTGGAACAACGAAGCACCCTCACATCCCCGTGACTTGACCGGCCCGAAGCCCCCCGCCCATACTTGCCGCGCCCCATGACGCGCCCGAGGCGCACCCGCCCCAACATACCGCGCGGGGCGGCCACGAACGGGGCCGAAACAGGGGGTAAGACATGACAGCGACCAACATGGGCCCGTCCGGCGGTTCCGCCGGCGAGCCGAAGCTTCTGATTCCGGGCCTCGCGTCCTTCTACGATTGCGTCCGGCCGCTTTCCTGGCTGATCGTGCGGCTTGCCGCCGGCCTGATCCTGGCCGTCCACGGCTCGGGCAAGATCGACCGCATCGTCGCGTTCGGCGATTCGCTGGCCAAGCGCGGCTACCATCCGGGCCAGCCGCTCGGCTGGCTGATCCTGGCGACCGAGCTGGTCGGCGGGCTGTGCATCGCGGCCGGCCTGTTCACCCGGTTCTGGGCCGCCGCCGCGGCCATCGAGCTCGGCGTCATCACCTTCCACGTCTACCTGCCCAAGGGCTTCGGCTGGACCCACGGCGGCTACGAATACGTGCTGATGTGGGGGCGATCCTGTTCGCCATCGCGCTGCGCGGCGGCGGGCCGTACTCGCTCGACCGCCGCATCGGCAAGGAGCTGTAGGGGCGTAGGGGCTTTTCTTTCTCTTCGTCATTCCCGCGCCCGCGGGCGAAGGCCCGCTCTCGTTGATTTGCGCGCCAGTTGGGCGCGCCCGGGGGTCCATGGCCCGGCACTGGATTCCCGCTTTCGCGGGGATGACGAGATGAGGGGAATGGACGGCGGCGCCTTGGCGGGCGTCGTCGTTCCGGTTTTTTGAGTTGGCCCCTCTCCCCCGGTACGGGGGAGAGGGTGGCGAGCGGCACGCGCGCCGGGTGAGGGGGCTTCCCCGTTCGCTTTTCGTGCGCCGGGCGCGTTCGTGCTATAAGCCCCCCATGTCCGATCCGTTCGACCTTTCCGACGCCGCGCCGGAGCCCGGCCGGCAGCCTGCCGACGACTCCTCCAACGTGGATGCCCCGCACAAGGCGGGGCATGACGATAGGGGTGGGGATGCCCCGCACAAGGCGGGGCATGACGCGGGTAGTGGGGCGACGCCGGGGCATGACGCCACAGGGAAGGGCGCGCCGCGGCCTGCCGGGCCCGCCGCCGGCGGGACGCCCGCGCCGGCACACCTCCCCGGCGGCCGGTCGATCTCGGCCCAGGCCATGGCCGCGTTCTCGGCCCCGTGGCTCGACGCGCTCAACCCCGAGCAGCGCCAGGCGGCGGAGGCGCTCGACGGCGCCGTGCTGGTGCTGGCGGGCGCCGGCACCGGCAAGACCCGCGTGCTGGTGACGCGCCTCGCCCATATCCTGGCGACGCGCCGCGCCTGGCCCAGCCAGATCCTCGCCGTCACCTTCACCAACAAGGCCGCGCGCGAGATGCGCGAGCGGGTCGAGGGCCTGGTCGGCGGCAGCGCCGACGGGTTGTGGCTCGGCACGTTCCATTCGATCTGCGCGCGCCTGCTGCGCCGCCACGCCGAGCGCATCGGCCTCAAGCCGACCTTCACCATCCTCGACACCGACGACCAGCTCCGGCTCTTGAAGCAGCTGCTCGCGGCCGAGAACATCGATGACAAGAAATGGCCGGCGCGCGCGCTCAACGCCATCATCCAGCGCTGGAAGGACCGGGGCCTGACGCCCGCGCGCGTCACCGTGGCGGAGGCGGGCGAGTTCGCCAACGGCCGCGCGGTCACGCTCTACAAGCAGTACCAGGAGCGCCTCAAGGTGCTGAACGCCTGCGACTTCGGCGACCTGCTGCTGCACTGCCTGACGCTGTTCGGCGAGAACGCCGACGTGCTCGCCGAGTACCAGGCGAAGTTCAAGTACATGCTGGTGGACGAGTACCAGGACACCAACGTCGCCCAGTACCTGTGGCTGCGGCTGCTGGCACAAGGCGGCGGGAACATCTGCTGCGTCGGCGACGACGACCAGAGCATCTACGGCTGGCGCGGCGCCGAGGTCGGCAACATCCTGCGCTTCGAGAAGGACTTCCCGGGCGCGAAGGTGATCCGGCTCGAGCGCAACTACCGCTCGACGCCCCAGATCCTCGCCGCCGCGTCGCGGCCTGATCGCCCACAACGCCGGGCGCCTCGGCAAGACGCTCTGGACCGAGGACGGCGACGGCGACAAGGTGCGCGTCACCGGCGTGTGGGACGGCGAGACCGAGGCGCGCATGGTGGCCGAGGAGATCGAGGCGCTGCAGCGGGACGGCACCAGCCTCGACGAGATCGCGGTGCTGGTGCGCGCGGGCTCCCAGACCCGCGAGTTCGAGGAACGCTTCATCGCCCAGGCGGTGCCCTACCGCGTGATCGGCGGCCCGCGCTTCTACGAGCGCGCCGAGATCCGCGACGCCATCGCGTATTTGCGCGTGATCGCCCAGCCCGACGACGACCTCGCCTTCGAGCGCATCGCCAACGTGCCGCGGCGCGGGCCTGGGCGAGGCCACCATCCAGGCGTTGCACCGGCTCGGGCGCGCGAACGGCACCGCGCTGACGACGGCGGCGGCCGTCCTCATCGGCACCGACGAGCTGCGCCCGGCCGCGCGCGGCAGCCTCGCCGCGCTGCTGGAGAGTTTCTCGCGCTGGCGCGCCATGGCGGGCGACATGGCGCCCGCTGAGCTCGCCAAGACCGTGATCGACGAATCGGGCTACGCCGAGATGTGGCAGAAGGACAAGTCGCCCGACGCGCCGGGCCGGCTCGACAACCTGAAGGAGCTGGCGCTGGCGCTGGAGGAGTTCGAGACGCTCGGCGCGTTCCTGGAGCACGTGTCCCTCGTGATGGAGCAGGAGAACCGCGTGGGCGAGGCCATGGTCAGCGTGATGACGCTGCACGGCGCCAAGGGGCTCGAGTTCGAGGTGGTGTTCCTGCCCGGCTGGGAGGAGGGCCTGTTCCCCAACCAGCGCACCATGGACGAGAGCGGCGCGGCGGGATTGGAAGAGGAACGCCGTCTCGCCTATGTCGGCCTGACGCGCGCCAAGCGGCGCGCCTATGTCTCGTTCGCCGCCAACCGGCGCATCTTCAACCAGTGGGTCAGCGCGATCCCGTCGCGCTTCATCGACGAGCTGCCGCCGGAAACCGTCGAGGTGGTTTCGGCGCCCGGCCTCTACGGCAATGCGTCCGATGCCTCCGGCTGGGGCGGCGGCCATCCCGGACGCGAGCGTTATTCTAGCGCGCGCTACTCGCGCGCCGGGCTGGCGGAAGGCGGCGATTACGGTGGTGGCGGCAAGGGGCGGCGGCTGCGTCCTATGCCGGCTCCTCGCAGGATCTTCGCTATGCGCGCGGCCGGGGCGGGTCTGGCCGCTGGACGCGCTCCGGGAATCAGGAGATCGAGATCCCGAAGAAGATGCGCGCCGGGCGCGCCGCCGGCAACGCCGCCTCCGCGTCTTTCGGGGGCGCATCTTCCTCGTCATTCCCGCGCACGCGGGAATCCATGGCATCGTCCGACGAGGCGGGCGGCATCGCGCGCGGCCAGCGCGTGTTCCACCAGAAGTTCGGCTACGGCAAGGTGGTGGCGGTGGACGGCCCCAAGCTCGAGATCGCGTTCGACAAGGCCGGCAACAAGAAGGTGATGGCGACATTCGTCACCCCGGCATGACCTGTTCTTTTTCGTCATTCCCGCGCAAGCGGGAATCCATAGATGCGCCGCTGCTGGATTCCGGATCGCTGGCTTTCCGGACCGGCCCTAGCGGCCCGGCGGAAATCCGCGTCCGGAATGACGAGGAAGTAACGAAGAACAGCGAGCCCGCGGGCCGCACCTGTGCCATGATTCCGGCATCATGCAACCGTCGGTCTACATCCTCGCGAGCAAACCCCATGGAACGCTCTACGTCGGTGTCACCAGCGACCTCGCCAAGCGCGTCTGGGAGCACAGGACCGACGTCGCCGACGGCTTCACCCGGCGCTATGGCGTTCACACGCTGGTCTATGTGGAATCCCACGCCACCATGGCCGACGCCATTCTGCGCGAGAAGCGCATGAAGAAATGGCGGCGCGACTGGAAGATCGAATTGATCGAACGGGCCAATCCCGATTGGCGTGATCTCTACGATGATATTTCAAAATGACATCGAGAGTTGTTTTTCCTTTGTCATTCCCGCGAAGCCTGTCCCCGCGCAGGCGGGGGGCGGGGACATCTCTCTTTCCTCGTCACCCCCGCGAAAGCGGGGGTCCATGGCGCCGCTGCTGGATTCCGGATCGCTGGCTTTCCGGGCCGGTCCTGACGGCCCGGCGGAAAGCCGCGTCCGGAATGACGAGTAGAAGAAGAGGGCCATATCCGGCATGACCGAACTCCGCTCCCCCGTTGTGGCGCGTGCGGCTGGTGGTGGCGGACGCCGCCGCCGCCGTCATGGAAGCCGCGCTCGAGGCCGCGCTGGAGGCGGCGCCGGGCGAGGGCGCGGTGTCGCTGGCGCGGTTCGAGGCCGAACTCCGGCACGGGGACTCCGGTCATGCCGGCAACGGAGAATGCCGCCAGGCCCGACGGCCCCAAGCTGTGGCGCATCGAGGCGCTGGTCGCCGCCGCGCCGCCGCTCGACGCGCTCACGGTCGCGCTCGCCGGGGCCGCCGGCGCCGCCGGGATCGTGCTGCCCGAGGTCCACGTCGAGCGCGTGCCCGAGACCGACTGGCTTGCGCTGAATAGGCGCCAGTTCCCGCCGATCCGCGCCGGGCGCTTCTTCGTCCACGGCGCCCATTTCGAAGGGACGCCGCCGTCGGGCGCGCTGGTGCTCAGGCTCGATGCCGGGCCCGCGTTCGGCTCGGGCACCCACGAGACCACGCGCGGCTGCCTGCTCGCCATCGACGAAATTCTTTCCGAGAGGAAGGTCGCGCGCCCGCTCGACCTCGGCTGCGGCTCCGGCATCCTCGCGCTCGCAATTGCACGCGCCACCGGCGTCGCGGTGCGGGCGAGCGACATCGATCCGGTCGCGGCCGACACCGCGCGCGCGAACGCCGCCGCCAACGGGCTCGCGGGCCTGGTGACGGCGGTGGCGGAAGAGGGCGTGGGGGATTGGGTCGCGGCGGGAGCGCCCTACGACCTGATCGTCGCCAATATCCTGGCTGAGCCGCTGATCGCGCTCGCGCCCGACATCGGCGCCGTCTTCGCCCCGGGCGGCCGCCTGATCCTTTCGGGTCTTCTCACCCGACAGGCGCAGGACGTGACGGCCGCCTACAGGGCCGAAGGGTTCTCGCGGATCCGGGCGATCGTGCTCGGCGACTGGAGCACGCTCATACTGGCCCGCGAGACAATCCGCTAGGCGCGCCGTGAGGCGCGACACGGTAAACGTTACGCAACTCTACTTTTTACTCTTTACTCTGCGCGCCTCGCGGCGCGACGCGCGCCTTGCGGCGTGACACGCTACCGAACGCTTTTTACGTGATACGCGACCTACTTCTCGAGCAGGCCCGAATGCTCGACCGCGTAGCGGCCGATGTTCATGCGCTCGACGCCCAGCGCGGCGAGGCCGGCACTGTCGAGCACGTAGAGCTCCTGGTAGATGTGCTGCGCGCGCATCGCCCCGCGGAAAGCCTTGGGCAGGTCGGTGAACAGCGCCCTCACGAAGCCGTTGATGAGGCGGGCCTCTTCCTTGAAGGGAAGGTCGGCGACGCCGGGATGAAGGATCGAATGGTCGGTCATGGTACGTTCCTCTGGTTCTCGAACTCGGTTCAACAGTCACACACGCGGATGTGGCCTCTTTCGATGCCGCGCCCGCCTGTTCGATGCTCTTTATTGTGATTTTTCCGACGGGCCGGCTTGCCGGGTCCCCGTCGCTGTCGGAACGGAATATGCGCCCCGAGACATAAAATTACTTGTGCCTATTAAGGAAATGAGCCATGCGAAAATTGCATGGGCCCTGCCATAGCGCGTTAACCTTTCCGTGGTGTCCTGCAAGGACGTGCCCGGTGTGACCCGTCTACCCCGCTATTACCCCGACACCCTGCCCCGACAGGGCCCCAGATACCCGTCAAGAACCCCGTCAGGAACCCCGTCATGTTGCCGACAGGGATGCGTACCCTGCGCACCTTCGACACGAAAAAGGACGGCCGGGTCTCCCCGGCCGCCCTGGTACGCGGTACTGAATGCGGTGCTGAACGCGGTACGAAAAAGCTACGCGATTACGCTATGTTACACTGGCCTTGCCCCCGATACAGAGAGGCGTACGCGATTAGTGGCGGGACCATAGCCGCCCGCGCCGAGGGCGAGTACCCCGAAAATCGTCATGTGCGCCATGCGTCATGTGCATGGCGGCGAAACTCCCGGAAAAGCGGGGCTTTACGCACCCACAGAAAAAGATTGTTCCGTTTTTGTTCTTCTGCTATAAAGGCGGGGTCGTATTCGATCGCCGACCTGTCCGGATGCTAGCGCCGGGCCGTCGGCCAAGGGTCCGGCCCGGTGGCCTCCTCTTGAGGCTATCGGCATCGGAGAGTGCGCGGGCGCTTCCCAGTCGGGCTGCGACGCATTCCTTCTCTGGTCGACCTCGGGGACACCGTCGTGCCCCCACGCGTACCCCGCGTCGCAGCAAGGCGGGGGGAAGGTAGAAAGAGCCCGGACGACATGCTGCACGTATCAAGCAGCCCTCCTCTGACCGCCCCTTCCTCCCGGGGATTCCAGGCGTCAGGCCAGATGCCGGCCGATGCCCGCGCATGTCCGGTTCCCGGGCATGCGAACACGCTCCCGTGCTTCCAGGAGACAACCTGCCGCAGGTTTGCCGCTACGGACGGTTGTTGGCGGCCTTGTGGGCGACCTTGAACAGGCCCGCGAGCGAGGCTGAGATCTTGGAGATGTCGCTGCGGTGCAGCCCCATTCCCTTGAGGTCGTCGTCGCTCATCACCTCGAGACGGTGCATCAGCTCGGTCGAGAGCGCCGCCTCGTCGATGTGATCGACGGTCGCGCCGATCGCGTGGGGCAGCCTGTGGATGAAGAACTCGATCACGTCGGACAGCATCCGGGCCTCTTCCTCGTAGGGCAGATGCTCGGGAAGGTTCGGGTTTCCCTTGGTCATGGTGCCTCTCCTGCGTGTTGGCGGGGCGCGCGGCCCGGCATTTTTTACTTAGAAAATATAGGGTTATTTGCGCGGCGAAGGGAAGGGTGCATTGTGCCTGCGCCGCAGGACGGCCGTTTCCATCTTGTGCCGCGGCCCCGGCGTCACTAGCTTCCAACAGATGCCTGAGATTAAACGAAAAGCGCCCGCCCGCCGGGCCCGCAAGGCGCCGCCCGCCGCGGCCGCGGCCGCGGCGCGCCGGCCTATGCCGGCGACGGCGCGCTCGAGCGCCTGCTCGCCCGCGCCGGCAAGTCGGCAGGTATCCGCATAGGCAGCCCGCGCGCCGTGCGCGACCTGCTGAAGGGCGTGCTGGCCGCCCCGGTCGGCCACGATCCCGAGGCCTGGATGCAGCTCATCGCCGCGAAGCCGCCCAAGGCGCTCACGGCGCAGCTCGCCGCGCTCCGGGCACGCATGGCGGCAGCCCCACCGCGCCCTGGCCTCGCTTTGCCCGAGCGCCTGCCGGCATTACGCCGCAAGCTCGCGGCGCTGGGCGTCGACGGGCTGATCGTGCCGCGCGCCGATGCCCACCAGGGCGAATACGTGCCGGCCTCCGAGCAGCGCCTCGCCTGGCTTACCGGCTTCACCGGCTCGGCCGGCATGGCGGTGGTGCTGGACGCCGCCGCCGCCCTGTTCGTGGACGGCCGCTATACGCTGCAGGCGAAGAACGAGGTGGACCCGGCGCGGTTCTCGATCCAGCACATCGCGCGCCGCCCGCCCGCCGCCTGGGTCGGCGCCAACATCGCCCGCGGCAAGGTGCTGGGCTACGACCCGTGGCTGCTGACCCCGCGCGAGGTGGCGCGCTTCCGCGCCGCCTGCGAGGGCGCGGGCGCCCGCCTCAAGGCGCTTGCCCGTAATCCCATCGACGTCGTGTGGCGCGACCGCCCGGCCGCGCCGGTCTCGCCGATCCGGCCGCTGCCGCTCCGTTACGCCGGCGAGACGGCGGCCGCCAAGCGCGCCGGCATCGCCGCCGGGCTCGCCGCCGACGGCGTGGACGCCTGCGTGCTGACGGCGCCCAATTCGATCGCCTGGCTGCTCAACATCCGCGGCGGTGACGTCGATACCTCGCCGCTGCCGCTGGCCTTCGCCGTGATCGGCCGCGACGGGCGCGTTGACCTGTTCACCGATCCGCGCAAGGTGACCGCCGAAACTGCGCGCCACTTGGGCCCCAAGGTCGCGGTCAAGGCGTTCACGGCGCTTGGGCCCGCCCTCGACGCGCTCGGGCGGCACAGGCGCACCGTGCGCGCCGATCCCGCCAGCGCGCCCGAATGGATATTCCGCCGCCTCGCCCGCGCCGGCGCGACCCTCCGCGAGGGCAATGATCCGTGCCAGCTGCCGAAAGCCTGCAAGAACAAGGTCGAGCTCGCCGGTATCCGTGCCGCCCATGTGCGCGACGGCGCCGCGCTGACGGGCTTCCTCGCCTGGCTGTCGGTGCGCGCGGCCAAGGGCGGGCTCGGCGAGATGGAGGCGGCCGACGTGCTCGAAGGCATGCGCGCGGAGAACGCGCGCTTCCAGGGCCTGTCGTTCCCGACCATCTCGGGTGCCGGCCCCGACGGTGCCATCGTCCATTACCGGGTCAGCCCGGAGAGCAACCGCCTGCTGCGCCCGGGCGAGCTCTACCTGCTCGATTCCGGCGCCCAGTACCTCGACGGCACCACCGACGTCACCCGCACCGTGTTCGTCGGCGGCGGGCGCAGGCCGACGGCGGCCATGAAGGATCACTTCACCCGCGTGCTCAAGGGCCACATCCGGCTCGGCATGGCGCGCTTCCCGGAAGGCACCTCGGGCTCCCAACTCGACGTGCTGGCGCGCGAGGCCCTGTGGGCGGCGGGGCTCGAATACGACCACGGTACCGGCCACGGCGTCGGCCATTTCCTCAACGTCCACGAAGGCCCGCAGCGGATCTCCCAGGTGCCCAACACGGTCGCGCTCCGGCCCGGCATGGTGGTCTCCAACGAGCCCGGGTTCTACAAGACCGGCGCCTACGGCATCCGCATCGAGAACCTGGTCGCGGTCAAGGCCGACGGCAAGGGCGCGGGCGGGCGGCAGATGCTCGCCTTCGAGACGCTGACGCTGGCGCCGATCGAGCGCGCCCTGATCGCGGCGAAGCTGCTCACCGCCGAAGAGAAGGCCTGGCTCAACGCCTATCACGCCCGGGTGCGCAAGTCGCTCACGCCGCGCGTCGACGCCGCCACCCGCGCCTGGCTCGCCAGGGCGACGGCGCCCGTCTGACGCCTGTGCCCGACGCCTACAGCCCCAGCATTTCCCGGAAGTCGTCCTCGCTCAGGATGGTGACGCCGAGGCCCTTGGCCTTGTCTGCCTTGGAGCCCGCGTCCGCGCCCAGCACCACGTAGTCGGTCTTTTTGGAGACCGAGCCCGCCACCTTGGCGCCGAGCGCGAGCGCCCGCGCCTTGGCCTCGTTGCGGGTCATGGTGGTGAGCCCGCCGGTGAACACCACGGTCTTGCCGGCGAAGGGCGCGCCCTTGCCGGCAGTGGGCCGCTCGGCCTCCGCGACCGTGACCCGCTTCTCCAGCTCCCTGATGACCGTGACGTTGTGGGGCTCGGTGAAGAACCGGCAGATGTCGTCGGCGGTGCTCATGCCGATCAATTCGATCTCGCACAGCTGAGCATAGGCCTCGCCCACCTCCTCGGGCTTGGCGGCGTCGGGATGGGCGCGGCGCTCGCGGGCGGCGGCGACCATGGCGTCCTGCCAGGCCTTGAGCGAGCCGTAGGCGCGCGCCAGCAGCCGCGCGGTCGCCTCGCCCACCTGGCGGATGCCGAGCGCGTAGATGAAGCGCTCGAGGCCGATTTCGCGGCGGGCGTCGATGGCGGCGAACAGGTTGTCGCGCGATTTCTCGCCCCAGCCCTCGATTTCGGCGATCGGCGTCAGGTCGCCTTTGCCGTCGTTCCGCTCTAGGTCGAAGATGTCGGCGGGCGTGCGGATGCGGCCGTCTTCGAAGAACGCGGTCACCTGCTTCTCGCCCAGGTGGTCGATGTCGAAGGCATTGCGCGAGACGAAGTGGATCAGGCGCTCGACCTGCTGGAACGGGCAGGCGAGCTCGCCGCTGCAGCGCGTCGCGGCCTCGCCCTCCTTGCGCACCACCGGCGTCTTGAGCGGGCATGGGCAGGTCTTGGGGAATCGGAAGGCACGCTCCTTGCCGGTGCGTTTCGCGGTCAGGGGCTCGACCACCTGCGGGATCACGTCGCCCGCGCGTTGGACGATGACGTGATCGCCGATCAGCAGGCCCTTGCGCGCGATCTCGTCCTCGTTATGGAGCGTCGCGCGGCTCACCACCACGCCGCCCACCGTCACCGGCGTCAGCGCCGCCACGGGGGTGAGCGTGCCGGTGCGCCCGACCTGGATCAGGATATCCTCGAGCACGGTCTCGGCGCGCTCGGCCGGGAACTTGTGGGCGATCGCCCAGCGCGGCGCACGTGATACGAAGCCGAGCCGTTCCTGCCAGTCGAAGCGGTCGACCTTGTAGACCACGCCGTCGATGTCGTAGCGCAGCGTCGCGCGCTCCGCCTCGATCTTGCGGTAGAACGCCAGCACCTCGTCGGGGTCGTGGCACAGCTTCGCCAGCGGATTGGTGGGAAAGCCCCAGCGGCGCAGATGCTCCAGGAATTCCCAATGGGTCGTGCCGAGGTCGGCGTCCTCGACCTCGCCGTAGGCATAGGCGAACAGGTGCAGCGGCCGCTCGGCGGTGATCGCGGGATCGAGCTGGCGCAACGAGCCGGCGGCGGCGTTGCGCGGGTTGGCGAACACCGGCTCCTCCGCGGCGGCGCGGCGCTCGTTGAGCTTGGCGAACTCGGGCTTGCTCATGTAGACCTCGCCGCGCACCTCCAGCACCTTGGGCGGATTCCTGCCCTTGAGGGTGCGCGGCAGCTCGCCGATGGTCCCGAGGTTGCGGGTCACGTTCTCGCCCTCGCGGCCGTCGCCGCGGGTCGCACCTTGCACGAATTTGCCGTCCTCGTAGCGCAGCGAGATCGAGAGCCCGTCGATCTTGGGCTCGGCCACCACGTCCACCTTGTCGTCGTCCTTGAGGCCCAGGAACCGGCGTATCCGGGCGAAGAAGCCGTCCACGTCCTCGGGCTCGAAGGCGTTGTCCAGCGACAGCATGGGCACGCGGTGGCGCACCTTGGCGAAGCCGGCGGCGGGCGCCGCGCCCACGCGCCGGGATGGGCTGTCGGCGCGGATCAGCTCGGGAAAGCGGGCCTCGATGGCGGCATTGCGCTGGCGCAGGGCGTCGTATTCGGCATCCGAGACGGCCGGTTCGGCCTTCTGGTAATAGAGCGCGTCGTGGCGGGCGATCTCGCGCGCGAGCTGGGCCAGCTCGGCCGATGCTTCGATCTCGTTCAAATCCTCGACCGGCACCGGCGCCCTGGCCTTGCCGTTGCCTTTCTTCGTGGTCCCGCGGGCCATCACGTGCCCCCGGCCAGAAGCTTGTCGGCGGCGGCGCGGGCCTCGTCGGTGATGCGCGCGCCCGCCAGCATGCGGGCGATCTCCTCGCGCCGCTCGGCGGGCGCGAGCTCGGCGACATGGGTCTGGGTGGCGTTCTTCGCCGTGGTCTTCTCGACCCGAAGGTGCTGCATACCGCGCGCCGCCACCTGGGGCGAATGCGTCACCACCAGCACCTGCACGGTAGTGCCGAGCCGGGCGAGGCGCTCGCCGACGGCCGCGGCGGTCGCGCCGGAGATGCCGGAATCGACCTCGTCGAACACCAGCGTCGGCACCGCGCCGCCGCCCGCCAGCACCACTCTGAGCGCCAGCATGACGCGGGCGAGCTCGCCGCCCGACGCGATCCTGTGCAGCGGCCCCGCCGCGGCGCCGGGGTTGGTCGCGATCTCGAAGCTGACGCGCTCGGCGCCGGTCGGGCCCCACTGGTCCTCGCCGAGCGGTTCGAGCCTTGTTGCGAATTTCGCCTTCTCGAGCTTGAGCGGCGGCAATTCCCTGGTCATGGCGGCATCGAGCGCCTTGGCCGCCCTGGCGCGTGACGCGGTCAGGGATTTCGCGGCCGCCGCGTAGGCCGTCTTTGCCCGGGCCGTGGCCTCGGCCAGCCTGGCGAGCGCGGAGTCGGAATCGTCGATGGCGGCGAGGCGCCGGGCGAGGGTCTCGGCATGGTCGGCGAGCCGGTCGGGAGCGACGTCATGCTTGCGCGCGAGCGCGCGCAGCTCGAACAGGCGCTCCTCGGCCCGGACGAGCCGTCCCGGATCGGCCTCCAGGGTGGCCCCGGCGGCGGCGACCTCGGCGACCGCGTCGGCGCTCTCGGCGGCAGCGCGGGTGAGCGCGGCAATGGCGGCATCGAACCGTCCGCCGGCATCGCCCGCGACCCGTTCGAGGGCGCGCAGGGCGCGGCTGATGGCACCTTCGACGTCGGTTTCCTCGCTCAGATCGCGGTGCGCGGCCTCCAGCGCCTCGCCCAGGCGTGTGCCCGCCATCAGGAAGCGGCGCTCGGCGGCGAGGGATTCCTCTTCGCCCGGCTGCGGGGCGAAGCGCGTCAGCTCGTCGACCGCGTGGCGCAGGAACTCCTGGTCGCGGCGTGCGGCGTCGAGCTCGTCGCGCGCGGTATGCTCCGCCTGTTCGGCGGTACGCAGCGTGTCCCAGGCCGTGGCGACCCTGGCCGCAAGGGCGCCGTTGTCGCCGGCGGCATCGAGCAGGGCGCGGTGGGTGGCGGGATTGAGCAGGCCGCGGGTCTCGTGCTGGCCGTGAATCTCGACCAGCTCGGCACCCAGCTCGGCCAGCAGGCCGATGCTCACCGGCTGGTCGTTGACGTAGGCGCGCGAGCGCCCGTCGGCGCCGAGCGTGCGGCGCAGGATCAGTGGCGTCTCCGCGGCGATGTCGCGCTCGGCGAGAAGTGCGAGCACCGGATGGCCGTCGGGCAGGTCGAACTCGGCGGTGACCTGGGCGCGCTCGGCGCCGGGCCGTACCAGGCCGCTGGCGCCGCGGTCGCCCAGCGCAAGGCCGAGCGCATCCAGCAGGATCGACTTGCCCGCGCCGGTCTCGCCGGTGAGCACGCTGAGGGAGCCGTGGAAGGCGAGATCAAGCCGTTCGATGAGGACGACGTCGCGGATCGAGAGCCGTGCCAGCATCGGCGCTCAGAACACGGAGTGCCAGGTCCGGCCGAGCCAGGAGCGCCCCTCGGGGTCGGCCGGCTTCTTGGTGGGGTCCTTCCCGGTCATCAGCACATAGGAATCCAGGTACCATTCGCTGCCCGGGAAATTATGGCCGAGCACGGCGGCCGTCTTGCGCGCCTCGTCGGTGAGGCCCAGGGCGAGGTAGCACTCGGTCAGGCGGTGCAGCGCCTCCGGGACATGGGAGGTGGTCTGGTACTGGTCGACCACCGCCCTGAAGCGGTTGATCGCGGCCTGATACTCCTTGTGGTCCTCGTACCAGCGGCCGATGGCCATGTCGTGCCCGGCGAGCTGGTCATTGGTGAGGTCGATCTTGAGCGAGGCGTCGGTCGCGTATTTGGAGTTGGGGAAGCGGCGCACCACCTCGTGCAGCGCGTCGAGGGCCTTGCGCGTGGTGTCCTGGTCGCGGCGGATGTCGGCAATCTGTTCGTAGTAGCAGAGCGCCCGCAGGTAGTAGGCATAGGGAATGTCGCCGCTGCCCGGATGGAGGCGGATGAAACGGTCGAGGCCGATGACGGCCTCGTCGTATTTCTGCGACAGGTAGCGTGCATAGGCGCCCATCAGGATCGCCTTGTTCGCCCAGATCGAATAGGGGTGCTGGCGTTCAACCTCCTCGAAGAACTCAATGGCGCGAGGATAATCGCCGCTGCCCATGAGGTTCATGCCGGTGTTGTAGAGTTCCTCCACCGGCCGGTCGGGCTGAATCTTGGGTGGACGCGAGCACGCGCCGAGGGCGAGGGCGAGCGATAGCACCGCCGCCAGTGCCAGGCCGGGGAGGTTCCGGATGCGTGCTGGACGCGGGCGCTCTCGACGGCGGGGGGCTAGATGGGCAAGAGTCATCGCGGCAGGGATCGGCGGCTGGATCGAAAATGGCCCGGACGGAAAATCCCGTCCGGTGCGGGAGTATAGCACGCGGACGCGGCGCCGGAACAAGCGGCGCCGGTCACGGCCGGAAGCGGGAAAAAGGGGATCAGCCGCGGGCGGTGGCGGCGCGCGGCTGGGCGGTCTCGAAGGGCTCGTACTCGGCTTCGCCGCGCGATACCGATGCCGCCATGGGCACCATTTCGTAAGCGTCGGCGTCGGCGAACAGTGCCGCGAGCAGGCGATGGTTCATGGCATGGCCCGAACGCGAGCCGTGGAAATGGCCGATAATCGGCGCACCGGCGAGATAGAGGTCGCCGACCGAGTCGAGGATCTTGTGGCGCACGAACTCGTCCGGATAGCGCAGGCCGGAGTCGTTCAGCACCTTGGCGCCGCTGACCACCACGGCATTGTCGAGCGAACCGCCGAGCAGCAGGCCCGCCGCGCGCAGGGCGGCCACTTCGTGCTCGAAGCCGAAGGTGCGGGCGCGGGCGACTTCCTTCTTGAAGGCGCCGTCGACCAGTTCCACCGCGTGGGACTGGCTTGCGACCGCGGGCGAAGGAAAGGCGATGTCGAAGGACAGCGAGAACATCTCCGCCGGCTCCAGCAGGGCGTAGCGGTGGTCGTCGCGGACCTCGACCGGCTTCTTGATCTTGATGGCCATGCGCGGCGCGGCCTGCTCCCGGATGCCCGCGCATTCGATCAGGAACGCGAACGGGGCGGCGCTGCCGTCCATGATGGGAATTTCGGGGCCGTTGATCTCGACCAGGGCATTGTCGATGCCGAGGCCGGCGAAAGCGGCCATCAGATGCTCGATGGTCAGGATGGAAACGCCGTCATCGTTGGCGATGGCCGAGCACAGGATGGAGTCGGCAACGCGGCGGAAATCCGCGGCGATCACAGCCTGGTGGCCGGAAATGTCGGTGCGCTTGAACCGGATGCCCGTGCCGGGATCGGCCGGGAAGATCGTCATGGCCACCTTGGCGCCGGAATGAAGGCCGATGCCGGAGCAGCCGATGGGATTCTTGAGGGTTTTTTGTTTGAGCACGGAACTCATGATTTTCAACCGGTTGTGATCCTACGCCGCGGTAACGGGGTGCGCGGGACTCCCCTGAAGGAGGACCCAAGGGACGTTTACCAATATCCCCTGGACCTCTCAAATCAACATTTGTTTCAGAATGTTACGGGCCGGACCCCTGGTTTTCCAAGGGTCCGGCCCGGGTACCGTTAGTTGGCCTGACGACGCAGGAACGCCGGAATCTCGAGAAGATCCTCCTCGATATCCCGGTCCTTGGCCGCCTGGGGCTCGAGTCCGCTCAGGCCCGGCTGGCTGGGCGCCGGGGCCGCCGGGCGCGGCTCGGCCCGGGTCGCCTGGGGGGCGGCCTGGGGGGCCGGGTGGGCGGGCTGCGGGGCGGGCGCGGCCGGTTGCGGCGCTGCCGGGGCCGCGGCTGCGGGCGCTTGGAGCACCGCCGGAGCGGGCGCTGTCGCCTCGGCCCGGGGTACCGGCGGGGCCGCCGGTACCGGCTGGGTCGAGGGCGCCGAGAAGCGCGGCTCGACCGGCGCCGGGGCGGGCCTGGGTGCCACCGGGGCCTCGCCGGGCAGGCGGGCGCGGCCGGTGCCGGTCATCCGCTCGAACAGGCTCGGGCCCTTCTTGCGGGATGCCTGCAGCTCGCGGCCGCGGCCGGCGTTGACCATCTCGGCCTCCGCCATCGGGTCGGGCCTGCGCGCCGGCCGGGCGATCTCCGGGCTCTCCGGCGCCGTCACCGGGGCAGGCGGCAGGAACGGCTTGTTGGCATCGCCATGGATACCACCGGCGATCGCCTGTTCCGCCACCTGCTGGGCGAGCGGATCGGCCACCGGGGGCATGGCCTCGGGCATCGGCTGTGGTTCCGCCGCGGCGCGGGTGTCGAGGTCGAGCACCGGATCGGGCTCCGGCATGCGCGGTTGGGGCGCCGCCATGGTGCGGGCCTGGGGCACGGGCGCCGCCGCCATGCGCTGCGGGATGCCGATGCCGGGACCGCCCTGAGCGGCGAGCTTGGCCGCCTCCCGGGCCCGGGTGTTGTCGTGCACCAGGCTGATGGTGCGCGGCTTGGGCTGCGCCGAGACCTCGGCGTCGATGCCGGTGGCGATCACCGAGATGCGGATCTTGTTTTCGAGCGCTTCGTCGAAGGTCGAGCCGAAGATGATGTTGGCGTCGGGATCGACCTCCGAACGGATACGGTTGGCCGCTTCATCGACCTCGAACAGGGTCATGTCGGCCCCGCCCGTGATGTTGATGAGTACGCCCTTGGCACCTTCCATGGAGACGTCGTCGAGCAGCGGGTTGGAGATGGCGGCCTCGGCGGCGGCGATGGCGCGATTGTCGCCCTCGCCCTCGCCGGTGCCCATCATCGCCTTGCCCATCTCGCTCATCACCTGGCGCACGTCGGCGAAGTCCAGGTTGATGAGGCCCGGCATCACCATCAGGTCGGTGACGCCGCGTACGCCCGAATGCAGCACGTGGTCCGCGAGCTGGAAGGCCTGGGCGAAGGTGGTCTTCTCGTTGGCGATGCGGAACAGGTTCTGGTTCGGGATGATGATGAGCGTGTCGACGTAATGCTGCAGTTCCTCGATCCCTTCCTCGGCGAGGCGCATGCGGTTGAGCCCTTCGAACTGGAACGGCTTGGTCACCACGCCGACGGTCAGGATGCCCTGCTCGCGCGACGCGCGCGCCACCACCGGTGCTGCGCCGGTGCCGGTGCCGCCGCCCATGCCGGCGGTGATGAACACCATGTTGGACTGCTGGATCTGCTCGATGATGTCCTCGATCGCCTCCTCGGCCGCGGCGCGGCCGACGTCGGGACGCGACCCCGCGCCGAGGCCCTGGGTGATGTTGCGGCCGAGCTGGATCTTGCGCTCGGCGCGCGACTGGGCGAGGGCCTGGGCGTCGGTGTTGCAGGCGACGAATTCCACGCCGCCCAAGCTGTTGACGATCATGTTGTTGACCGCATTGCCGCCGGCGCCCCCAACGCCAACGACTGTGATCCGGGGCTTAAGGTCCGGTTCGGGGTGCGGCATCTTGAGATTGATGGTCATGTGCGCCTCCTAGGACGATGGGCCGGCCATCGGGCCGGGGTGGTAAGGGTTGACGGTTCCGGTGCCGGGCCGGGTGCTGGGCTGGTGTTGAACGCGGGTAAGCGGGCGGGGCGGGAAACCCCGCCGGAAAGCGTGCTGGCCGTCCGCTCCGGGACGGGTGAGGGTCGTGTTTCGTGTCGTGTCGTGGTGATCCATGGCGGGCTCTCAGAAGTTCTCCCGAAGCCAGAGGCCGAAGCGGCCCACCAGGCCGTTGGGCGCCTCCGTGGTCGTGCGGTTGCGCGCGGCGGCCGCGGCAGCCGGGGCCTCGTCGGGACGGCGCGCGGCGAACGACAGCAGGCCCGCGCAGCCGGCGAAGGCCGGGCCGCCGGTGGAATCGGCGAGGCCCGCGATCTTGAGCGGGCGGCCGCGGCGCACCTGCTTGTCGAGGATGTCGGCGGCGAGCTCGGGCACGCCCTGGAGCTGGCTGGCACCGCCCGTCAGCACCACGCGGCGCCCGGCGATCTTGTCGTAGCCCGCCATCTCGAGGCGCCCACGCAGGAGCTCGAAGGTCTCCTCCAGGCGCGGGCGGATGATGCTGACCAGCATCGAGCGCGGCACGTGGTTGGCCTGGTCGCGGTCCTCCTCGCCCATCAGCGGCACGTCGATGATCTCGCGGTCGTCGGTGCCCGACGCGATGGCGTTGCCGTAGAGCGTCTTCATGCGCTCGGCGTGGGCGAGCGGGGTGGACAGGCCGCGCGCGATGTCGGCGGTGACGTGGGCACCGCCGACCGGCACGCCGTCGGCGTGGATCATGTGGCCGTCGTAGAATACGGCGAGCGAGGTGGTGCCGGCGCCCATGTCGATGACGGTGGCGCCGAGGTTGATTTCGTCCTCCACCAGGGCGGCGAGCCCGGCGGAATAGGGCGCCAGCACGATGTCGGCGACCTCGAGGCGGCAGCGCGCGAGGCAGGTCACCAGCGTGCGCACCGCGCCGACCGTCGCGGTGACGACGTGCATGGAGACCCCGAGGCGGTCGCCGTACATGCCGCGCGGGTCGCGGATGCCCTTGGCGCCGTCGATGGTGTAGCCGACCGGGATGCAGTGGATCAGCTCACGCTCGTCGGACTGGGACGCGGCGTGGCCCTGGGCCAGCACCTTTCGGATGTCGGCGTCGCCCACCTCGTGGCCGGCGATCGAGACGTCGTAGTGCAGGATATGAGAGCGCGGCGTACCGCCCGACAGGTTCACGACCACCTCCTCGATGGTCTCGCCCGCCATCTGCTCGGCGGCGTGGACCGTGGCGAGGATCGCCTCCTCGGCGGCCTCGACGTCGGAGATCACGCCCGAGCGCACGCCGTGGGAGGCATGGTGGCCGATGCCGATGACGCGGATCGCGCCGTCGTCGCCGAGCCGGGCGATGAAGCAGGCGATCTTGCCGGTGCCGATGTCGAGCGCGGCGATCAGGCCGTCCCTGGGTTTTGCGAGGCGCGTTCTCATGGTCTTTCCCAACATGTTCCGTTTGCCGGTCGGTTCCTCGTTCTCATGTGTCCTTGGCCCGCCGTGCCTTGCTGCGCGCACCCGCGTCGGCGCCCGGTTGCGGCTTGGCGCCGGGCGCCATGCGTACCACCAGGCGGTCGGGCACGCGCAGGTCGATGGCGACGATGGCGCGTTCGAGAATGTGCTCGCGCGCGATCAGGTCGGCGAGCTGGGCGACGGCGCGCGCGGCGCCGTCCTCGGGCAGCTCGGCGATCACGCCGTTCTTCAGTTCCAGGTTCCAGCGCCGGTCGGAGATTCGAACGATGGCGCTGGTGACCTCGTTCACCACCGGACGGCCGCGGACGATGCCGACGATCGCCTCGGCGTGGGCGGCGGCATCCTCGCCCACCACCATGGGCAGCCGGCCGTAGCGGCCGAGGTGGTCCTGGGTGATGACGACGCCGTCGCGGTCGATCAGGGCGAGCGTGCCGCTCTTCTGCCACAGGGCGAACGGCTCGCGCTCGACCAGGCGGAGATAGATGGTGTCGGGCAGGCGGCGCTCGACGGTGGCGGCGCGTACCCAGGGCAGGGCCTCGAGGCGCCGCTTGGCGGCGTAGGGATCGAAGGCGAAGATCGCCATGCCGCGCTCGGCTCGAAGCGCGGCGGCGACGTCCGCACGATGCACGCGGTTGCGGCCTGTCACCAGCACGTTCTCGATATGCAGGCCCATGCCGGCGGAGGCGGACAGCAGCGCGTCGCGGGTGTCGCCGACGAGGCGCGCGCCGGCACCGCTCGCGTACAGCCACAGACCGCCCGTGGCGAGCGTCGCTGCGGCGAGGCCCGGCATCGCCCAGCGCAGCGCCGTGCGCACGTTCTTGGGCAGGACGCGCCGGCGCGGGGCGGCCTTGCGGCTGCGGGATTTCCTCAACGCGGGCATGACGCGTCCTCCACGATCCATGAAACGAGCTCGGCGAAGCCGATGCCGGCATGGGCGGCGATCTCGGGCACGAGCGAGAGCGGCGTCATGCCGGGCTGGGTATTGATTTCGAGCAGGTAGAAGCGCCCGGGCGCCCCTTGGGTGTCGTCGTAGCGCAAGTCGGCGCGCGAGACGCCGCGGCAGCCGAGCGCCGCATGGGCGGCGGCGCCGATGCGCAGCGCCTCGGCATAGGCCGTCTCCGGTATCGGCGCGGGCATGAGATGCTCGGCCTTGCCCTCGGTGTATTTCGCCTCGTAGTCGTAGAACCGGCCCTTGGGGCGGATCTCGATGGCGCCGAGCGCGCGCGCGCCCATCACCGCCACCTGGATCTCGCGGCCCGGGATGTAGCGCTCGACCAGCACCAGCTCGCCGAAGGTCCAGTCCTTGGCGGCCGGCACGCTGTCGCCCTCGAACACGATCTGGACGCCCACCGAGGAACCTTCGTTGAGCGGCTTGATGACGTAGGGCGGTGCCATGACGTGGCCGGCGAGTACCTCGGCGCGGGCATAGACGCCGCCCTCGGCGCAGGTGAGCCCGGCGTCGGCGAACAGCTTGCGCGCGGTCGGCTTGTCCATGGCGAGCGCCGAGGCGCGCACGCCCGAATGTGTGTAGGGAATTTCGAGAAGCTCGAGCACGCCCTGGATGCAGCCGTCCTCGCCGAAGCGGCCGTGGAGCGCGTTGAACGCGACCTCGGGCCTGGCCGCGGTCAGCTCGGCGACGACGCGGCCGAGGTCGTGGCCCACGTCCACCTCGGTCACCTCGTGGCCCAGCGCGCGCAGCGCCTTGGCGCAGGCGGCGCCGGACACCAGCGAGACCTCGCGCTCGGCCGACGGGCCGCCCATCAGCACGGCGATGCGGCGCTGGCGGGGCGCGGTCATGGCCGGCCTCCGTCGGCGCCGTGCACGGCGCCCTTGCCCGCGGGCACGCCGATGCGGCGGATTTCCCATTCCAGCATGATGCCGGTGGCATCAAGGACGCGGCGGCGCACCTCCTCGCCCAGCGCCTCGATGTCGGCGGCGGTGGCGGTGCCCTCGTTGATCAGGAAGTTGCAGTGCTGCGCCGAGACGCGCGCGCCGCCCATGGCGAAGCCGCGGCAGCCGGCGTCGTCGATCAGCTCCCACGCCTTTTTGCCCGGCGGGTTCTTGAAGGTGGAGCCGCCCGTGCGCGTGCGCACCGGCTGGCTGGCCGCGCGGGCGTCCTGGATCTCGCGAATGCGCGCCGCGATCACGGCCTTGTCGCCGGCCATGCCGGCGAACCTTGCGGCAGTGAAGATCCAGTCTTCCGGCACGTCGCAGTGGCGGTAGCTGAGCCCCATGTCGCGCGCGGCGAGATCGTGGCGCACGCCGTCGGGCGAAACCGCCTCGGCGTTCACCAGCACGTCGCTGATCTCGCGGCCGTAGGCGCCGCCGTTCATGCGCAGTGCGCCGCCGATGGTGCCGGGAATGCCCGCCAGGAACTCGACCCCGGCGATGCCGGCGATGGCGGCGGCATGGGCGACGTTGCCGTCGAGCGCGCCGGCGCCGACCACGAGATCGGTGCTGTCCACGTCGATGGTGGCGAATTCGCCGCCGAGCCGGATCACCACGCCCGGCACGCCACCGTCGCGCACCAGGAGGTTGGAGCCGACGCCGATCACGGTGACCGGCACGTCGGCGGGCCTGTTCGAAAGGAACGCGCACAGGTCGGCGGTGTCGGCCGGGCGGAACATGACCTCGGCCGGGCCGCCGACGCGGAACCAGGTGATGCGCGCGAGCTCCGCGCCTTCGCGGTAGCGACCCCGGATCGGGGGCAGGCGGTCGATCAGGCGCCGAGAGGTGGTGCGTGCCGTCATCATCGCGCCGCCTCCCCTTTATCCGAGGCCATCGCACCGCCCGACAAGGCCGCAAGCTCGCCCGGCAGGGCCTGGGCCCAGTAGGTGATCGAGCCGGCGCCGAGGCATACGACGAGGTCGCCCGCCTTGGCGAGGCCGTGCACGACGCCGGCGAGCGCCTTGGGATCGGCGAGCGAGATCACGTCGCGATGGCCGTGGGTGCGCAGCCCCTCGACCAGGTGGTCGCGGTCGATCCCGGGGATCGGCTTCTCGCCCGCGGGATAGACGTCGGCGACGATCACCGTGTCGGCGTCGTTGAAGCAGGCGCAGAATTCCTCGAACAGGGACTTGAGCCGGGTGAAGCGGTGTGGCTGCACCACGGCGATGATGCGTCCCTGGGTGGCGTTGCGCGCGCCGCGCAGCACGGCGGCGATCTCGACCGGATGGTGGCCGTAGTCGTCGATCACGATGACGCCGTTGGTCTCGCCGGTGCGGGTGAAGCGGCGCTTGACCCCGGCGAAGCCCGACAGGGCGGCGCGGATCACGTCGTCGGCGATGCCCATCTCCTGGGCCACCGTGATCGCGGCGAGCGCGTTCTGGACGTTGTGGTTGCCGAGCATCGGCAGGCGGATTCCCTTGAGGGTGCGGGGATCGCCCGAGGCGCGCGAGGTGATGATCACGTCGAAGCCGATCGAGCCGGGCTCGGCATTGATGTTGACGGCGCGAACGTCCGCCTGCGGGCTCATGCCGTAGGTCAGCAGCTTGCGGTCGGAGACGCGCGGGATCATCGCCTGCACCTCGGGATGGTCGAGGCACACGGCGGCGAAGCCGTAAAACGGGATGTTCTGGACGAACGACACGAAGGCGGTACGCACCGAGTCGAACTCACCGTAGAAGTCGAGATGTTCCGGGTCGATGTTGGTGACGATGGCGATGGTCGCCGGCAGCTTGGTGAAGGTGCCGTCGGATTCGTCGGCCTCGACCACCATCCACTCGCCCTCGCCGAGGCGCGCGTTGGAGCCATAGGCGTTGAGGATGCCGCCGTTGATCACGGTCGGGTCGAGCCCGGCCTGGTCGAGGATCGAGGCGACCAGGGAGGTGGTGGTGGTCTTGCCGTGGGTGCCGGCGACCGCGATCGACCACTTGAGGCGCATCAGCTCGGCCAGCATCTCGGCGCGGCGTACCACCGGGATCAGCTTGGCGCGCGCGGCGGCAACTTCGGGGTTGTCGCGCGGGATGGCCGACGAGATCACCACCACCTGGGCCTCGCCCAGGTTGTGGGCCTCGTGACCGACGTGGATGGGGATGCCGAGGTCGCGCAGGCGCTTGACGTTGGCGCTGTCGGCGACGTCGGAGCCCTGCACCGAATAGCCGAGGTTGTGCAGCACCTCTGCGATGCCGGACATGCCGATGCCGCCGATGCCGACGAAATGGATGGTGCCGATGGTGAGGGGCATGGCCTTCATGCGGCGGCCCTCCCCGAGCTGCGGAACTGCACCGGCACCAGCCCAGTGACCAGGATCGCGAGATTGCCGGCGGCATCGGCGTGGCCGACGCGGTGCGCGGCGGCGGCCATGGCGGCGAGCCGGCCCGGCTGCTCGATCATCAGCTTGAGCCGGGCGGCGAGCAGCTCCGGCGTGAAGTCGGGCTCGGCCACCAGCTCGGCGCCGCCCGCTTCGGCCAGCGCGCGGGCGTTGTAGGTCTGGTGGTCGTCGGCGGCGTGCGGGTAGGGCACCAGGATCGCCGGGCGGCCCGCGGTGGTGAGCTCGGCGCAGGTCGACGCACCCGAGCGGCAGATCACCAGGTGGGCGCGCGCCAGCCGGTCGGCGAGATCGGAGAAGAAGGTCGCGACCTGCGCCATGAAGCCCATGGCGCCGTAGGTCGAGCGGACCAGGTCGATGTCCTCGCTGCGGCACTGCTGCGAGAGGTTGATGCGGGCGCGGATCTCTTCGGGCAGGCGGGCGATGGCGTCGGGCACCACGCGCGAGAACACGCTCGCGCCCTGGCTGCCGCCGGTGACCAGGATGTTGATGGTGCCGCCGCGCTCCGGTTCGGGATAGGGCTGGTCGCGGAGCGCGCGCACCGCCTCGCGCACCGGGTTGCCGGTGAGCACGACCTTGGAGGCATCCTCGGCGCGCAGCCGCGCGACCGTCGCGAACGAGGTGGCGATGGCCGACACGCGCGGGGCCAGCAGGCGGTTGGCGCGGCCCAGCAGGGCGTTCTGCTCGTGCACCACGGTCGGCACGGACAGGCTCGAGGCCGCGATCATTGCCGGCACCGAGGCGTAGCCGCCGAAGCCGACGACCACGGAGGGACGCAGGCGCGAAAGCAGGCGGCGCGACTGGAGCCCGCCGAGCGCAAGCTCGGCCATGCCCCTGAGCCGGTGCAGGATGCCGACGCCCGAGACGCGGCCGGCGCGGATGGCATGGGTGTCGACGTCGCCGAGCGCACCCGACCAGGCCGCGCCGCGCCGGTCGGTGAACAGCGCCAGCGTATAGCCGCGCTCGCGCAGCTCGCCCGCCAGCGCTTCCGCCGGAAACACGTGGCCGCCGGTGCCGCCGGCGACCAGCACGATGGGATGACGATGGGAGAGGTTCTCGGGCGACACGGTCACATCTCCCCGAGGCCGACGCGCTTGCGCGTGAGCGCCAGCACGAAGCCCATGGTGATGGCGATACCGACCAGCGACGAGCCGCCGTAGGAGATGAACGGCAGGGTCATGCCCTTGGTCGGTATCAGGCTCAGGTTGGAGGCCATGTGGATCACGGCCTGGGTACCGAACTGGGTCAGCAGTCCCGTTACCGCGAGCAGCACGAACATGTTGTGCGCCTCGAGCGAGCGCGCGATGCCGCGCAGCACGATCGCCATGAACAGGGACACGATCAGCACGCAGGCGAGGAAGCCGAGCTCCTCGCCGGCGACGGCGAAGATGAAGTCGGCGTGCGCGTCGGGCAGTACCTCCTTGACCGTGCCTTCGCCCGGGCCGCGCCCGAACAGGCCGCCGTTCATGAACGCCTCGAGCGCGGTCGCCGCCTGGTAGCTGTCGCCGGAAGACGGATCGAGGAAGCGGTCGATGCGGCTGGCAAAGTGGGGCAGCAGGTAGTAGGCGGCGAGCGCGCCGCCGCTGGCCGCGACGATACCGAGGCCGATCACCGAAAGCGGCATGCCGGCGACGAAGAACTCGGCGAAGAAGATGGTGGTGAGCAGCGCCGTCTGGCCCATGTCGGGCTGGGCCACCAGCAGTGCCGCGGTAAGCGCGTAGAGGCCGAGCGCGATCCACAGGCCCGGGAATTTCTCCGAGGTGCGCGCGGTCGCCATCATCCAGGCGGCGGTCACGGCGAAGGCCGGCTTGACCAGCTCGGACGCCTGCAGCGAGAAACCGGCGACCTCGATCCAGCGGCGCGCACCCTTGATCTCGACGCCGGCTGCCAGCGTTACCATCATCAGGAGGATGGTGACGACGAACAGGCAAACGCCTGCGCGGCGCACGCTCTTGGGATCGAGCAGCGACAGCCCGATCATGGTAACCACGGCAGGTACCAGGTAGATCATCTGGTGGCGCACGAAATAGTAGGAGCTGACACCGATGCGGTCGGCCACGGCGGGCGAGGCGGCCAGGATCAGCAGCATGCCGAAGCCGATCAGGATGCCGATGGCGGCCAGCATCCAGCGGTCGACGGTCCACCACCAGTTGGCGATGACTGAGGTGTCGGTGCGGGCAAAGCCGATCACGGGGCGTCTCCCGTGTCATTGGCCGCATCGTCGGGCAGCGCCGCCACCAGCTTGCGAAAGGCATTGCCGCGCGCCTCGAAATTGGCGAACTGGTCGAACGAGGCGCAGGCGGGCGAGAGCAGCACCACGGCAGGCTCGCCCGCGGCCTGGGCGGCCCCATGGGCATCCTTGAGCGCGGCCTCCAGGGTGCCGGACATGGTGTGGGGCACCTTGTCGCCGAGCACGGCGGCGATCTCGGGTGCAGCCTTGCCGATCAGGTAGGCGTGGCGGACGCGCGCGAAGCCGGGGCGCAGGCTGTCGAAGCCGCCGTCCTTGGCGAGCCCGCCTGCGATCCAGAAGATATTGTCGTAGCAGGCGATGGCGCGGAGCGCTGCGTCGGGATTGGTGGCCTTGGAATCGTTGACGTAGGCGACCGCGCCGATGCGGCGCAGCTTCTCCTGGCGATGGGGCAGGCCGGGATAGCTTGCGAGACCGCTCGCGATCAGCGCCGGCGCGACGCCGAAAGCCAGCATGGCCGCGCTCGCTGCCGCCGCGTTCTGCCAGTTGTGGACGCCGGGCAGGGTCTCGACGCGCGAGATGTCGGCGATCCGGCGCGGCTCGGGGCCGGTCGCATCGATCACGCGGCCGTCCTCGACGTAGACGCCGCCCGCGACCCGCTCGTTGGCGGAGATCAGCACGACCCGCAGGCCGCCGCGCGTGCCGGCGCGTGCTGCGACGGCGCGCGACGGGGTGTTGTCGGTGCCGATCACCGCGACCGCGCCGGGGCGGGTGAGTGCGAACAGGCGTTCCTTGGCGGCGATATAGCCATCCATGCCGCCGTGGCGGTCGAGATGATCCGGCGTGATGTTGATCAGGACGGCGACGTCGAAGCCGGCGGTCTCGATGCGCTCGATCTGGTAGCTGGAGAGCTCCAGCACGTAGGCGCCGTTGGCCCCCTGGCGATCGAGCCCGAGCGCCGCCGGACCGAGGTTGCCGCCGACCGAGCACGGCACGCCCGCGGTCTTGAGAATGTGGCCGACCAGCGCCGTCACGGTGGATTTGCCGTTGGTGCCGGTGATGCCGATCACGCGCGGAGCGGCATCGGCGCGCAGCAGCAGCTCGATGTCGCAGATGATCGGGATGCCGGCGGCGCGCGCGCGCGTGGCGATCGGATGGGGCGCGGGATAGGTGTGCGGAATGCCGGGCGACAGCACCAGGGCTTCCGCTTCGGCGAGGTCGGCGGCGCCGAGGTCGGTCAGCGCGACGCCCTGGCGCGTAGCCGCGTCGCGCCGGCCGGCGTCGTCGTCCCAGGCGAGTACGTGGGCGCCCGCGCGCGCGAGCGCCGCCGCCGTGGCGATGCCCGATGCGCCGAGCCCCATCACGGCGTAGGTCCGTCCTTCCGTGCCCGCGAGTTCGATCATCTCCCTCTCAGCGCAGTTTCAGGGTGGAAAGGCCGACCAGCGCGAGCACCGTCGCGATGATCCAGAACCTGATGACGATGGTGGGTTCGGCCCAGCCCTTCTTCTCGAAGTGGTGGTGCAGCGGCGCCATACGGAACACGCGCTTGCCGGTCATCTTGAAGGACGCGACCTGGACGATCACCGAGACCGTCTCCAGCACGAACAGGCCGCCGATGATGGCGAGCACCAGCTCGTGCTTGGTGACGACGCTGATCGAGCCGAGTGCGCCTCCGACCGAGAGCGAGCCCGTGTCGCCCATGAACACCATGGCGGGGGGCGCGTTGAACCACAGGAACCCGAGGGAGGCGCCAACCAGCGCGCCGCAGAACACCGTGAGCTCGCCCGAGCCCGAGATGAAGTGGAGCTGCAGGTAGTTGGCGAACACGACGTTGCCGACGAGATAGGAGATCAGCGCGAAGCAGCCCGCCGCGATCATCACCGGAACGATGGCGAGTCCGTCGAGCCCGTCGGTGAGGTTGACCGCGTTCGAGGCGCCTACCATCACGAGGACGGCGAAGGCCGGAAAGAACCAGCCGAGGTTGATCAGCACCGACTTGAGGAACGGCACCGCGAGCGCGTCGGCCAGCGGCGGATGGGTAAGGTGCGTGATCCAGATCGCGGCCACCAGCGCCACGGCGACTTCGAGCAGGAGACGCAGCTTGCCGGGCAGGCCCTTGTGGTTGCGTCGGGTGAGCTTGAGGTAGTCGTCGGCGAAGCCGATCGCGCCGAAGCCGACCGTCACCAGCAGCACGGCCCAGACGTAGGCGTTGCGCAGGTCCGCCCACAGCAGCGTCGCGACCGACAGGCCGAGCAGGATGATGAAGCCGCCCATGGTGGGCGTGCCCTTCTTGGTGAGCAGGTGGCCTTCCGGGCCGTCCTCGCGGATCGGCTGGCCCTCGCGTTGCTTCGACTTGAGCCAGCGGATCACCGAGGGGCCGCAGATGAAGCACACGAACAGGGCCGTCATCACCGCCGCGCCCGTGCGGAAGGTCAGGTAGCGGAACAGGTTGAGCACGCCGATATCGGACGAGAGTGGCGAAAGAAGGTTGTAGAGCATACCGGTCCGTCGCCCCCTCAGTTCCCGTTGACGGCAGGTTTGGAATCGGCGTTGGGCGCCGCCAGCGCCCGCACCACCGCGCCGAGCCGCTGGCTGTTTGAGCCCTTGACGAGCACCACGTCGCCGTCGCGCAGCGCGCGCGCGAGCAGCGGTACCAGTTCGTCGGCGCGCGCGGTATGGCCGCCGCGCTTGGCACGCGGCAGCGCGTCGTCGAGATGCATCATGTTGACGCCGGTGGTGAGCACGAGATCGACCTCGGCGTCGAGCAGGTCGTCGGCGAGGTCGGCATGGGCCCGCGCCGAGCCGTGTCCAAGCTCGAGCATGTCGCCGAGCACGGCGATGCGGCGCCCGCCGGCGCCGGGGCTGGTCTGGGCCAGCACGCGAAAGGCGGCGCGCATGGAAGCAGGCGAAGCGTTGTATGAATCGTCGATCACGGTGGCACGGCCGCCGCCCGGGAGCGCGACGCGGAGCGTGCGCCCGCGCCCGGCGGGGGCATCCATGGCGCCAAGCGCGGCGGCGGCGGCCTTGAGGTCGGCGCCCAGCACCTTGACCGCGGCCAGCACCGCCATGGCGTTGACGGCGGAGTGGCGGCCGGGCAGCGACAGGTGGAATTCGATGCGTTCGCCCATGACGTCGGCCGCGAGCATGGCGGGCGGGCCGGCCTGGTACGATATCAGGCGCACATCGGCGCGGGCATCCTCGCCGAACGACACGATCCGCTCGATGCCCCGGCTTTCGGCCTCATCGCACAGGAACTCGAAGAATTGGTTGTCGCGGTTGAGCACCGCGGTGCCGTCCGGGCGCAGACCGTCGAAAATCTCGGCCTTGGCGCGCGCGATTCCCTCGACCGAATCGAAGAATTCGAGATGCACTGCCTCCACTGTGGTGATGATGGCGACCTCCGGGCGCACCATGCGCACGAGCGGGGTGATCTCGCCCGCGTGGTTCATGCCGATCTCGAACACGCCGAAGGTGGCGTGGGCCGGCATGCGCGCGAGCGACAGCGGTACGCCCCACAGATTGTTGAGGTTCCCGTAGGTGGCAGAGACCGGTCCCGACGGTGCCAGCGCGGCGGCGAGCGCCTCCTTGGTGCTGGTCTTGCCGACGCTGCCCGTGACGGCGACGCATTTGGCCCGGGCGCGACGGCGCGCGGTGCAGGCGAGCCGCTTCAGGCCGGAATAAGTGTCCTCGACGATGATCAGCGGATGCGCGTCGCTCTGGCTGCGCGGGATGCGGCTTACCAGGGCGGCGGCGGCGCCGTTGGCAAATGCCTGGTCGAGGAAGTCGTGGGCGTCGAGGCGCGGGCCCCGGATCGCGACGAACAGGTCGCCCGGCGCGACCGCGCGCGAATCGATCGATACGCCCGTTGCCTGCCAGGGCCGGGTGGAATGGCCGCCGGTGGCGGCATCGGCCTCGGCGCTGGTCCACAGCACCGGTTTTGCCTCCCGGAGTTCGCTCATGACACCGTCCCGCCCCCGGCATCGGCCGCGGCGATGGCACGACGCGCTTCATCGGGATCGAAGAACGGCAGGATCCGGTCGCCGACGATCTGGCCGCGTTCGTGGCCCTTGCCTGCCAGTACCAGGACGTCGCCCGGCTCGAGCGCGGTGACGGCGGCGGCGATGGCCTCGCGCCGATCGGCGATCTCGCGCGCCCGATCACCGGTGCCGGCCATCACCTCGCGCCGGATCGCGGCGGCATCTTCCGTGCGCGGGTTGTCGTCGGTGACGATCACCCGGTCGGCGAGCTCGACCGCGAGCCGGCCCATTTCGGGGCGCTTGCCACGGTCGCGGTCGCCGCCGCAACCGAACACCACGGAAAGCTGCCGTGCGGCATGGGGGCGCAGCGCCGCCAGCACGTTGGCGAGAGCATCGGGGGTATGGGCATAGTCGACGAACACGGCGGCAGCGTTGGCCCGCGTACCGACCAGTTCCATACGCCCGGGCGCGCCCTTGAGCGACGGGACCGCGGCGAGCGCGTCCTCGGAAGCAGCACCGGTGGCGATGGCGAGGCCGAGCGCGCAGGTGACGTTGTGGAGCTGGAACGCGCCCACCAGCGGCACGTGGACGTCGTGGGCGCGACCGTTGATGTTGAGCGTGGCGAGCTGGCCGAGGCCGTTGGCGCGCGCCCGCGCAATGCGGATGTCGTGGCCGTGCACGCCGTAGGATACGACGCGCTGGCCGCGCCGCGCCGCGATCCCGGCGAGTGCCGCGTACTGGGGCACGTCGGCATTGAGCACGGCGAAGCCGTCGGGCGCCAGCAGTTCGGAGAACAGGCGCGCCTTGGCGGCGAAGTAGTTCTCCTCGGTGCCGTGATAGTCGAGATGATCGCGAGTGAGATTGGTGAAGGCCGCGGCGACGAGGCGCACGCCGTCGAGGCGGCACTGCTCGATGCCGTGGGACGAGGCCTCCATGGCGAGGTGGCTGACGCCGCCTTCGGCGAGGCGCGCGAGCATGGCATGCAGGCGCGCGGGGTCGGGGGTGGTGAGGGAGCCGGGCTCCTCGATACCGGGCGCGCTGATGCCGAGGGTGCCGAGGCTTGCCGCAGCGATCCCCATGTGCGCCCAGATCTGGCGCGTGAAGCTCGCGACCGAGGTCTTGCCGTTGGTGCCAGTGACGGCGGCCACCACTTCGGGCTGGGCACCGTAGAAGCGCGCGGCGAGACGGGCGAAGCGCCTGCGCGGCGCGTCGTCCTCGATCAGCGGCAGCTCGGCCAGTGCCGGCAGCTCCGTGACGGGCAGCAGCGCCTTGGTGCCGGTCGGCGCCAGCAGGGCGGCGGCACCCTTGGCCACCGCATCCTTTATATAGGCTCGCCCGTCGTGGGCGTGGCCGGGCAGGGCGGCGAACAGGTAGCCCGGCCGTACCTCGCGCGAATCCGAGGTGAGGCCGGTGATCTCGACGTCGCGTGCCGCGTTGCCCTGTACCAGTGCCATGCCCTCGCCGATCAGATCAGTAAGCCGCAACTTGATCACCCCGATGCCGCTTGGGGGCCGAGGGTATGTCGACGTGCAGCGTCTTCAGGATTTCCGGGTCGTCCTCGTTGCGCGGCTTGACGCCGAGGAGCGGCGCCGCGCGGGTGACGAAATGGCTGACCACCGGCGCGGCTACCCAGCCGCCGGTGGCGTAGCCGAAGGTGCGCGCCGTGCCGTGCGGCTCGTCGAGTATCACCAGCACCACGTAGCGCGGGTTGTCGATCGGGAACGCGGCGGCGAAGGACGATACCAGCGACTTCGCACGGTAGCCGTGATTGCCGATCTTCTCGGCGGTGCCGGTCTTGCCGCCGACGAGGTAGCCCTTGGCCTGGGCCTTCTCGCCGGTGCCGCTGGTGACGACGAGGCGCATCAGGCGGCGCATCTCGCGCGAAGTCGAAAGCTTGATCACGCGCTTGCCCTCGGGCCGCTCTCCCGACAGCGACTTGAGCAGCGTCGGGTGCGGCATGATGCCGCCGTTGACCACGGCCGCCGTCGCTTCGGTAAGCTGCAGCGGCGTCACCGCGATGCCGTGACCGAAGGCGATGGTCATGGTGTTGATCTCGCGCCATGGCGAGGGCACCAGCGGCGTGCCCACTTCGGGAAGCTCGATGGTGGCGGGCGTGAGCAGGCCGAAGCGGCGCAGGTAGTCCTGCTGGCGCTCGGTGCCGACGTCGAGCGCCATCTTCACTGCCCCGATATTGGACGAATACATGAATATCTCGGGCACCGACAGCCAGCGCCGCTTGCCGTGGTAGTCGGTGATGGTGAAGCGCGCGACATGGATCGGCTTGGAGGCGTCGTAGCCGCTGGACAGCGTCGCGGTGCCGGAATCGAGCGCCATCGCCGCGGTGAATATCTTGAAGGTCGAGCCCATCTCGTAGACGCCGAGCGTGGTGCGGTTGAACGCGGTATCGGGCGTGATCGCGCGCGGCAGGTTGGGATCGAAGTCGGGCAGGGAGACCAGTGCCAGGATCTCGCCGCTGTGGACGTCCATCACCATGGCGGCGGCGCCCTTGGCGTGGAACATGGTGTAGGAGGCCTCGAGCTCCTGATGGAGGATGTGCTGGACGCGTACGTCGACCGAGAGCCGGAGCGGCGTGGTGCCGGAGCGCAGCGTGTCGTCGAAGGTCTTTTCCACACCTGCAAGACCGCTGCCGTCAGTGCCGGCGAAGCCGAGCACGTGGGCGAACAGGTTGCCCTGCGGGTAGATGCGGCGCTCCTCGTTCTGGAAATAGAGGCCGGGCACGCCGGCGGCGTTCACCGCGTACTGCTGGTCGGGGGTCAGGTGGCGCTTGATCCAGACGAACGCGCGGTCCGAGGTGAGCTTGCCCAGCACCTCGGCGGCGCTCAGTCCGGGCAGGGCGCGCGCGATCTTGTCGGCGGCTTCGCGCGCATCGAGGATCTGGTGCGGGTTGGCGTAGAGCGAGGCAGTGTTGAGCGAGGTCGCGAGCAGTACGCCGTTGCGGTCGACGATGTCGGCGCGCCCGGCGGCGTAAGCGGGGACCCGCTTGGTCGTGGCGGCGAGGCGCGGCTCGCCCGACGGCTTGATCATGGTGAGGTCAGCGAGGCGGAACACGATCGCGGTGAAGGCGAGCGAGAACAGCGCGCCCGCCACCAGCAGGCGCGTGCGCCCGGTCTCGAGCGCCTGCTTGGCGGTCCCCTCGATCGGCGTGTGCGTATGGTGGTGGCCGAACAGGCTCATCGCGATGCTTTCCTCATCGGCGCCTTGAAGGACGCGGGCGCTGCGGTGCCGTCCTTGTCGTCGTCTTCGTCGCCGTCGGCGGCGCGCATCGGCAGGTCCTTGAGCGCGGCCATGTGGTCGGGCGTCAGCGGTCCCAGGCCGAGGAATTTTCCGTTCAGCTCATCGAGCCGCTCGGGCCGGTTGAGATAGGCCCATTCGGCATGCAGGACGTGGAGCTGCTCCTGGTCCTGGATGATGTCGTGGTTGAGGCGCGCGAGTTCTTCCTCGAGCGCCTGCACCTTGTATTTGACGTGAAACAACCCGAAGCCGACCGCCGCGGCGAGAAATATCCAGAAGAGTGTCGCCCGGCCCTTCATGCCGCCGCCTCCAGGGGCGCGTCCGTGCGCACGGCGGCGCGCAGACGGGCGGACCGCGCCCTGGGGTTCTCTGCGGTTTCGGCGGCACCGGGCTTGGTCGCGCCGCTCCGGATCAGACAGAAGGTGGGCGCGGCCTCTCGCGCTGTCCCCCGGGAGGAAAGGGACGGCTGGTGACGCGAGGGCCGCGCCCGGGAACCGCAGCGGACTGACAAGAACGACTTGACGCTGCGGTCCTCAAGGGAATGGAAGGCGACGACGACGAGACGGCCGCCCGGGCGCAGTAGCCTTTCGGCGGCGCGCAGCCCGCGCTCGATCTCGCCGAGCTCGTCGTTGACGTGGATGCGAAGCGCCTGGAAGGTGCGCGTCGCGGGATCGATGGTCTCGCGCCGGCCCTTGGCGCGGCGGCGCACGGCGCGGCGCACGATGTCGGCGAGCGCGCCGGTGGTGGCGATGGGCGTCTCGATGCGCGCGGCGACGATGGCGCGCGCGATCGAGCGCGCAAATCGCTCCTCGCCGTAGCCGTGGATGATGTCGGCGAGGTCTTCCTCGGACAGCGTGTTGACGACATCGGCCGCGCTCGGGCCTTCGCCGCCCATGCGCATGTCGAGCGGCCCGTCGGCCTGGAAGGAAAAGCCGCGCCCGGCGTCGTCGAGCTGGAACGAGGACACGCCGAGGTCGAGCACCACGCCGTCGACGGCGCCGATGCCGCGGGCGGCGAGCAGCCTGTCCATCTCGCCGAAGCGGCCCGCCAGCACCGTGAGGCGCCCGCGATAGCGCGCCGCGAGCGCGGCGCCGCGCACGACCGCCTCGGGGTCGCGGTCGATCGCCCATACCGCACAGTCGGCGGCCTCGAGGATGGCGCGGCTGTAGCCGCCGCCGCCGAAGGTGCCGTCGACGTAGGTCTCGCCGTCGGCGGGGGCGAGCGTCTCGATCACCTCTGCCAGCATGACGGGGGCGTGGCCGGATGTGCGTGGGGTGCCGGAAAACTCGCGCATCGCCGCCTCACTCGCCCCGCGGGCGCGGCGGAAGGCGCAGCGTGGCATTGCGTTCGGCGGCACGCTTGCGCGCGTCTTCCTGATGGCGGGCGAAGGTATCTGGATTCCAGATCTGGAAGGTCGCACCGCGGCCGACGAAGGCGGCGGCGGCGGTGATGTCCGCATGCTCGGCGAGAAGCGGCGGCAGCACGATGCGACCGTCGCCGTCGATGGCGAGCTGGTGCGCGTCGGCGAAGATGGTGGAGGCGAGCTCGTCCTGCTCCTGGGAGAACTGGTCGAGGGCATCGACGCCTTGGGACAGAAGCTCCATGCGGTCCATGGCGCAGGCCTCGATGGTGGCCTCGCGGTATGAGCGGAACGCGGCGATACCGTTGAAGCTCTGTCCCTTGAGGGCGGCACGGAAAGTCGCCGGGACCGACACGCGTCCCTTGCGATCCACCTTGTTCACGAATGTGGAGATGAACAACGCCATCTACTACGCCCCCTCGGGGAAACCCGTTCCGCCCGACCGGCCCCGGAACCCTTGGTCCCCCGTGCCCGTCCTGCCATCCCATGCTGAAATCGCCGCCCTATGGGATTAAATGGGTTAACATGGGATTTTATGGGCGTCAACGGGATTTCATAGTAATTCCTTGGTAAATAAGGCGTTAACGGCGGGCCGATTTGTCGAGAACTTGCCCCCGTCACGGTCGTCGCGGTGCCGGAACCGGACCATGATGGCGGCCCTTTGGGGCGGGAATTTGTTCATTCTATGTTCTTTTTCGGGAATATCCGGCGTCCCGGGATCGGCTGGAGGACCGGAAATGCCGACAAGTAAAACCGCTGGCGAATACTTGACGCCCCTTGCCGGGCCGCATTCCGCGCTCGGCGCGGAAATCCTCGAAAAACAGCGAATTAGGGTAAAAATCGGGAGTTCTAACCGTTAACAATGGTTAAAATCGGGGTCTCCTGCACCGGAAACGCAAAAAATCGCGCGATTTTTCGTGGTTTCGACGGTTTGGTGGGCGCCAAGCACCGTCTCGACGGGGAAAACGGGGGCGGTAGTGGGAGGAAAGAGGTGCCAGACGGCCTATAAGCCGGGTTCTGTACCCCTTGCGGGGTGATGACCATTCATCTGGGACGTCCGTTGCCGAACGCCTCGCGCGACCTACCCGGATCCGGCGCGGAAACCCGCCTGCCAACCAGATCGCTCTGGCGGCCTGGACCCCTATTCGGTCTTGCTCCCGGTGGGGTTTGCCGTGCCGCCGCCGTTGCCGGCGGCGCGGTGCGCTCTTACCGCACCCTTTCACCCTTACCCGGCAAGGCCGGGCGGTTTGCTTTCTGTGGCACTGTCCCTGGGGTCGCCCCCGCCGGGCGTTACCCGGCACCGTGTCTCCGTGGAGCCCGGACTTTCCTCCCCCCGCGAGCGGGGAGCGGCCATCCGGCCCTCTGGCACGGCGACAATCTGGGGTGACACGGCGGCGCGGTCAACCGGAACCGCACGTTCCGGGACCTCAGGCGAGGACCGGAAGGTGTGCGAGCAGCCAGTCGAGCCGGGCTTCGTCGCCGACCCCGAGCGGGTTGCCCAGGGCATGGGCGTGGAAATGGCGGCGGAATGCCTCGATCGCGGCGCTTCCGGCGGCCGCATCGGTGCCGATGCTGTAGCCGTAGCGGGCGAGCTTGGCGAGGAAGCGCGACCGTTCGGGGGGCTCGGCCGGCTTGGGCAGGCCCGCGGGCGGGTAGAGGCCGACGCCGGTGCAGGCCAGCCGGGCCCAGTCGAACCTCTCGCCTGGGTCCAGCTTGCGCGTCGGCGCCACGTCGGAATGGCCGAGCACGCGGGCGGCGGGAATGCCGTACCGCGCGACGATGCCGCGCGCGAGATCGGCCAGTGCCGCCATCTGCGCGTCGGAGAAGTCGTGGTAACCGAGATCGTGGCCGCGGTTGGCAAGCTCGATACCGATCGAACGCGAGTTCACGTCGGTTTCGCCCGCCCAGCAGGAGACGCCTGCGTGCCAGGCGCGCTTGTTCTCATCCACTAGTCCGTAGACCGTGCCCGCTTCGTCCACCAGGTAGTGGGCGCTCACGCCGCTGGACGGGTTGGCAAGGCGCGCAAGCGCGTCATCGGCGGTCCACATACCGGTGTAATGGATCACCAGCATGTCTACTGGCCCGCTCTTGCGGTCGCCGAAGTTGGGGGAGGGATGCGCGGTTACCGAGACGCTCATGAGAACGAATCCTAGCGTGATGCCGGGGGCGGCGCCAGCCGTCACCGCGGGCCCGGCGCGTTATCGGCCCTGATGACACACCCTTGCGGTTGGGGCAGACTGCGGCCATAAACGACGCCTGTCGCGTTTCCTCTCAGGGAGATTTCCATGAAATATTCCGCCGTCGCATTCCGCGTCTCGCTGCCGCTCGCCCTCGCCGGCCTTGCCAGCCTCGCCGTTCCCGCCACTGCCGCCGACTTTTATGCCGGCAAGCAGCTCAAGGTGGTAGTGTCCTCCGATACCGGGGGTGGCTATGACACCTATTCCCGTGTCCTCGGCCATCACATGGGCAAGTTCATTCCCGGCCATCCCGCGATCATCATCCAGAACATGCCGGGCGGCGGCGGCCTCCGTTCCGCGCAGTACGCTTACGCGGCGGCGCCCAAGGACGGCACCGTGCTCGGCAACATCCGGGCGAGCAACATGCTCAATTCGATCCTCGGCATTCGCGGCCAGACCATCGATCCCACCAAGTACGAGTGGATCGGCTCCATGGCCGGCGACACCGACGTGTGCAGCTTCTCTCCGGCGGCGGGCGTCAAGACCTTCGACGACCTGCTGAAGAAGCAGGTGCTGGTGGGCGCTTCGGGCAAGGGCGCCCAGGCCTATTCATTTCCGAATGCGATCAACCGCGTGCTCGGCACCAAGATGAAGATCATCCTCGGCTACAAGGGCGCGGGCGACCGTATCCTCGCGGTCGAGCGTGGCGAGCTGCAGGGCAACTGCGGCATCAACGGCTCGACCCTGTCGTCGAGCTACGGCCAGTTGCTCAAGCAGGGCAAGCTGATCCCGGTCATCCAGTCGGGCGTAGAGCCCTATCCGACGCTCAAGGACGTGCCGCTGACCCAGAGCTTCGCCAAGACCGAGGAGCAGCGCGACGTGCTCGAGGCGATCTTCAGCCAGATGGCGATCGCGCGGACCTACGCCTTCCCGCCGGGCACGCCCGCGGACCGCGTGCAGACCGTACGCACCGCGTTCGATGCCGCGATGAAGGATGCCGGCATGCTGGCCGAGGCGAAGAAGGTGAAGATCGACATCTCGCCCTACAGCGGCGACCAGACCGCGAAGCTGATGGCCAAGCTCGCCGCCATGAAGCCGAGTGTGAAGGCCCAGGCCAAGGCCGCCATCGGTAATTAGCCGGCACCTGATACGACCTGCGAAAGGCCGGGCGGCGTACGCCCGGCCTTTCTTTTTTATCTTTGCGTCACGGATAGGGCTTGCGCGCGATGGCGGTGGCGAGCGGCCGGCCCGCCGCGTCGAGAGCGGTCGCATGCCATTCGTAGGTATGCACACCGTTTGGTGGACACGGGCTGCGGTAGGTGAAGACGCCGGGGGAGATCGTGTCCTCGCCGTGCCAGACGGCGCGGCCGCCGCCGTGGTGGTAGTCGGGTACGGCGAGGTCGGTCAGTTGGAACAGGATGACGCGCGTTTCCCTGGGAACGCCCGACAGATGGAATTCGGGATTGGGGACGACGTTGGGTGAGCCCGTCGTACAGAGCGGGATGCTGCCCCAGGCGAAGGTGAAGGTGAAGCCGGCGGCGCGCGCGACCCCGGTGATGAGCAGGATTGCCAGCGCCATGGCGACCCATACCGCCGACCGTGTTCGCCCCTTCATCGTGCGTTGTCTCCTCTCCGGAAAAGAACGAGCCGCCGGCCCTTGCGGGCCGGCGGCTCATGGAACGCCGGTGAGGGCGTCTAGAGCAGGATCGGTTCAGATGGAATCAATCTGAACCGATCCTGCTCTATATTCAATGTGTAGAGCCTGATTCACGGCTCAAGATCGTTCCGATCCGAGCCGATCAGGCTCTAGCGGCGCCGCCCCGTCAGACCTTGACGTCGAGGCCGTAGAGATCGATCACGTTCTGGCTCAGGACCATCTTCTGCTTCGCGGGATCGAGGTCGCCGAGCTGGCGCGCAATGAAGGCACGCGAATTGGGCCAGGTCATGTTCGGGTGCGGGTAGTCGCTCGACCACATGCACTTGTGGGCGCCCCAGTACTTGAGCGCCTGACCGCCGACATAGTCGTCCATGAAGGTGAGCCAGACATGCTCGTCGAAGATTTCGCTCGGCAGGCGGCGGATCGGGAAGTCGGTATTGGGATGCCCCGGCTTCGTGTTGCGCTTGTAGTAGTAATCCCACTGCTGGAGGATGAACGGCGCCCAGCCGATCTCGCCCTCGACGATCACGGCCTTCAGCTTGGGATGGCGCTCGAACACGCCCGACCACACCAGATCGTAGAGCGTGTTGACGATCTCGTTGGTCTTATGGTTGACCGAGCCGCGCACCTTCTCGATGCCGGTGCGCTTGAAGCGGAAATAGTTGAACCCGGTCAGGATGTGGAAGTGGAGCGGCTGGCCGAGCTCGGCGGCGGCGGCCCACAGCTTTTCGTAATGGTCGGAGATCAGCGGCAGATCCTCGCGCGGCACCTGCCAGACGAGACCGCCCAGCAGCCCCATGTCGGCGCAGCGATGCATCTCCTTGATCGCGTTGTCGATGTTGTAGACGCTGAGACAGGGGATCGCGAACAGGCGGTTGGGCGAATGCTTGCAGTAATCCGCGATCCAGTCGTTGTAGACCCGGAACGCGGCTTCCTGCACGTCCTGCTCCTGGGAAAAGAGCGCCAGCGAGAACGTCGGATAGAGGACCTCGGCGGCGAGCCCGTCGAGCTCCATGTCCTTGATGCGGACCACCGGATCGGTGCCGCCCTTGGGACGGTTCTCCAGCATCAGCTTGGGACGGTTGATCTTCTTGCGGATCGCCTCGGGCAACTCGTCGAACAGGTCGAGCGGCTCGTCGATGTGGCCGTCGGACGAGACGATGAACTGCGGGACCTTCTTCGCGGCTTCTTTCATCTCGTCGGTCGCGTAGCGCGCCGACATCTGTTCCATTGTCATGGTCATGGCATGTGCTCCCTCACAGGCGTTCTTCGATATCCGCCCTTTGCGGGCGGGGTTCTCTTGGCGAACACTATAGGCACTTTTTTTACAGGGCGATACCGTCAGCCTCTATAACTTTTTTACGTTGGCGGGTTGTGGCGTTAACCGGCACGGATGGCTGAATCTTTTATAATTTCAATGACTCAATCGGAAAACTGGCAATTCTGGATCGACCGCGGCGGCACCTTCACCGACGTGATCGCCCGCGCACCCGACGGCACGCTCCGGGCCGACAAGCTCCTGTCGGAAAATCCGGGCCGCTACGACGACGCGGCGCTGGAAGGCGTCCGGCGCGTGCTTGGCCTTGCCGCCGGCGCGCCGATCCCGGCCGGGCGCATCGGTGCGGTCAAGATGGGCACCACGGTCGCCACCAATGCACTCTTGGAGCGCCGCGGCGAAAAAACCGTGCTGGTGACCACGGCCGGGCTCGGCGACTGCCTGCGGATCGGTACCCAGGCCCGGCCCGAGCTGTTCGCGCTGCATATCCGCCTGCCGGACCTTCTGCACGGGCGCGTGATCGAGGTGACCGGCCGAGTCACGGTCGAGGGCGAGGTGCTGGCGCCGCTCGATCTCGCGGCCGCGCGCGTCGGGCTCGAGGCCGCCTGGCGCGACGGTTTTCGCGCCTGCGCGATCCTGTTCATGCACGCCTGGCGTTTTCCCGACCACGAGCGCGCCGTCGCCGCGCTCGCGCGCGAGATCGGCTTCGCCCAGGTCTCGGCGTCCCACGAGGTAAGCCCGCTGATGCGCCTGGTGCCGCGTGGCGACACCACAGTGGCCGATGCCTATCTCTCGCCGGTGTTGCGGCGCTACGTCGACCGGGTCGCGGGCGCGCTCGGCGGCGCGCCGTTGATGTTCATGCAGTCGTCCGGCGGCCTCACCGAGGCGGCGCGCTTCCAGGGCCGCGACGCGATCCTGTCGGGCCCGGCAGGGGGCATCGTCGGCGCGGTCAAGACGGCGGCCGCGGCGGGGCTGAAGCGGATCATCACCTTCGACATGGGCGGGACCTCCACCGACGTCGCCCATTTCGACGGTGCCTACGAGCGTGCCGTCGAGACCGAGGTGGCGGGCGTGCGGCTGCGCGTCCCCATGATGCGTATCCACACGGTGGCGGCAGGCGGTGGCTCGATCCTCAGGTTCGACCAGGGGCGCTTCCAGGCCGGTCCCGAGTCCGCCGGCGCCGATCCGGGCCCGGCGTGCTACCGCAGGGGTGGGCCGCTCACCGTGACCGACGCCAATCTTGTGCTGGGGCGCCTGCAGCCGCGCTTTTTTCCGGCCGTGTTCGGTCCGGACGCGAATGCGCCGCTTGATGACGGCGCCGCGCGCGCGGGATTCGAGGCCCTTGTCGCGCGCATCGGCGCGGAAACCGGTGCCGCGCCGACCATGGAAGAGGCGGCCGAGGGCTTCCTGCGTATCGCCGTCGACAACATGGCGGCGGCCATCAAGAAGATATCGATCGCGCGCGGCCATGACGTCACGGGCTACGCGCTGGTGTCGTTCGGCGGGGCGGGTGGCCAGCATGCCTGTCGCGTCGCCGACGCGCTCGGCATGAAGGAAGTATTCATCCACCCGCTCGCAGGCGTGCTGTCGGCGCTCGGCATGGGGCTTGCCGACATGATCGAGATGCGCAAGGCCGCTGTCGAGGCGCCGCTCGCGCCCGATCTGATCGACCGGCTCGACGAAAGGCTCGACGTTCTCGCAACGGAAGCGCGTGCCGCGCTCGCCGAACAGGGGGTTCGGGATGCCGAAATCGCGGTCTCGCGCCGTGTCAGCCTGCGCTACGGCGGCACCGACACGCCGCTGGAGGTGCCGGCGGGTAGCTTCGAGTCTCTGCTGGAGGCGTTCGAGGCGGCCCATAGGGCCCGTTTCGGGTTCGTCATGGAAGGGGTTCCGGTGATCGCCGAGGCGGTTTCGGTGGAGGCCACGGGGGCGTCCGGTGCCGGCGGCGACCCCGCCCGGGTGCCGGACGGCGCGTCCGAAAACCCCGAACCGGTGGCCCGCGCGCCGATGTTCAGCGACGGTGCGTGGCGCGAGGTACCGGCGTTTGCGCGTGGCGACCTCGGCGCCGGGGCGCGCATCGCCGGTCCCGCCATCGTCATCGAGGACGGCGCCACCACCGTGGTGGAGCCGGGCTGGCACGCCGAGGCGACGGACAAGGGGCATCTGCATCTGCGGCGCATGGGGCAGAAGGAGAACACGGTGCCGTTATCCGGCGTGGAGCACGCACCGGCATCGCCCGATCCCGTGATGCTGCCCAATCCGGTTATGCTGGAAGTGTTCAATAATCTGTTCATGGCCATCGCGGAGGAAATGGGCGTGGCGCTCGCCAATACCGCCCAGTCGGTCAACATCAAGGAGCGCCTCGACTTTTCCTGTGCGCTGTTCGACGGCATGGGCGCGCTCGTCGCCAACGCGCCCCACGTGCCGGTGCACCTCGGCTCCATGGGGCAGGCGGTGCAGGCGGTGGCGCGCCGCCACGGTGCCGCCATGGCCCCGGGCGACGTCTACCTCCACAATGCGCCCTATGACGGCGGCACGCATCTTCCCGACATCACCGTGATCCGCCCTGTGTTCGCGGCTGACGTGGGTGCCGACGGAGACCGCGCGGGAGCTGTGCCGCTGTTCTTCGTCGCCGCGCGCGGCCATCACGCCGACATCGGCGGTAGCCATCCGGGCTCCATGCCCCCGCTCTCCACCTCGATCGCGCAGGAAGGCATCGTGTTCTCGGGCGAACGCCTGGTTGCGCAGGGCCGGTTCCTGGAGGCGGAGCTGCGTGCGCGTCTCGGCGCCGGCGCGTTCCCTGTGCGCAATCCCGACCAGAACGTCGCCGACCTCAAGGCCCAGGTCGCCGCCTGCGCGCGCGGCACGGCCGAGATCGGGCGCATGGTGGCGAGCTTCGGCCTCGACGTGGTGCGGGCCTACATGGGCTTCGTCCAGGATAATGCCGAAGAGGCGGTGCGCCGCGTGATCGACCGGCTCGAGGACGGGCGCTTCACGGTCGAGAGCGACGACGGCGGGCGCATCGCGGTCGCGATCACCGTGGATCGGGCGGCACGCGCTGCGACCGTCGACTTCACCGGGACCTCGGGCCCGTCGCCGCGCAACTTCAATGCGCCCGGTGCGGTGGTGCGCGCCGCCGTGCTCTATGCCTTCCGCACGCTGGTCACCGATCCGATTCCGCTCAACGACGGCTGCCTGCGCCCGATCACGGTGATCGTCCCCGAACACTCGCTGCTGTCTCCCGAGCCGCCGGCGGCCGTGGTCGCGGGCAACGTCGAGACCTCGCAGCTGATCGTCGATGCCATTCTCGCCGCCACCGGCCGGCTTGCCGCGAGCCAGGGCACCATGAACAACGTCACCTTCGGCAATGCTCGCCACCAGTATTACGAGACCCTGTGCGGCGGCACCGGTGCGGGGCCGGACTTCGACGGGGCGGGCGCGGTGCACAGCCACATGACCAACTCGCGCCTCACCGATCCCGAGGTGCTGGAGTGGCGCTACCCGGTGCTGGTGGAACGCTTCGCCGTGCGCCGCGGCTCTGGCGGCGACGGCGCGCACCGGGGCGGCGACGGCGTCGTGCGCCGCCTGCGCTTCCGTGAGGCAATGACCGCGGCGGTGCTGTCGGGGCGGCGACGGACGCGTCCGTTCGGGCTCGAGGGCGGCGGCGACGGTGCCGCGGGGGCCAACCGCGTGGTGCGCGCCGACGGCACGGTAGAGGACCTCGGTCCCTCGGCGGAGGTCGAGGTGAGGCCGGGCGACGTGCTGGAGATCGAGACGCCGGGGGGCGGCGGTTTCGGCCCGCCCGCCGGCGAGGGGGGACGACGATGACTGCCCCCGGGACTGTTCCCGATCGGCCGTGGCACGCCCTCGCGCTGGCCGAGGTGACGGCCCGGCTTGCGACCGGTGCCGCCGGGCTCGCTTCCAATACGGCCGGGGAGCGCCTCGTCCGCTTTGGCCGCAACGAACTGCCACGCGCGAAGCCGCGTTCGCTCGTGGTCGTCTACCTGCGCCAGTTCACCAGCTCGCTGGTCTATCTGCTCGCGGTCGCGGCGGCGGTCTCGCTCGCGGTGGGCAAGGGTGCCGATGCGTTGTTCATCTTCGGGGTGCTGCAGGTCAACGCCATCATCGGCACGGTCCAGGAGTGGAAGGCCGAGCTGAGCGCGCGTGCCCTCGACCGCATGGTCACCAGCACGGCGACCGTGATTCGTGACGGTCGCCATCGGCGCGTAGAGGCGGCGGAGCTGGTGCCCGGCGACGTCGTGGTGATCGAACCCGGTGCGCGCATCGGCGCCGACCTGCGCCTCACCGAAGCCGACGGCCTGCTGGTCGATGAATCCCTGCTCACCGGCGAATCGATGCCGGTGGACAAGGCCGCCGCCGAGAGCGTGCCTGAGGACGCCAGCCTCGGCGACCGCGTCAACATGCTCCACGCCGGCACCACGGTGCTGCGCGGAAACGGCCGCGGCGTGGTGGTCGCCACCGGCGCACGGACGGAGATCGGCCGTATCGCCGAAAGCCTGACTCATGCGGGCGGCGAACCGCCGCTGCTGCGCCGTCTCCGGCGCTTCACCAACGTCATCACCGCCGTGTTCGCCGTCGTGATCGTGATTCTGGCGGGGATCGAATTCCTGCATGGCACGCCGCTTCTGGAGATCTTTCTCACCTCCGTCGCGCTCGCGGTGGCGGCGGTGCCGGAAGGCCTGCCGGTGGCGATCACCGTGGCGCTCGCCATCGCCACGGCGCGCATGGCGCGGCGCAACGTGGTGGTACGCCTGCTGCCGGCGGTGGAGGGTCTCGGCGCCTGCACCCTGATCGCTTCGGACAAGACCGGCACGCTCACCCTGAACGAGTTGACCGCGCGCCGTCTGTGGCTGCCGGACGGCGCCGAGGCCGAGGTCACGGGCACCGGGTACCGTCCCGAGGGGCAGGTGCTGGTCTCGGGCGCGCCGGCTGCGGGCGCGGTGCGCGCGGAGATCGAGGCGCTGGTAGCGGCCGCCCTCATGAGCAGCGAAGCGGAGCTCTACCATACCGCCGACGTGGTCACCCATTACGGCGACACGGTGGACGTCGCTTTCATCGCGCTGGGGCACAAGCTCGGCCTGCACCGTGCCGCGCTGGCAACGGGCGCGCCCCGTGTCGCTTTACTGCCGTTCGATGCCGAGCGCCGGCTCGCGGCCAGCTTCAACCGCCTGGACAGCGTGCTCGTGGCGCATGTGAAAGGGGCCGCCGAGAAGGTCGTGCCGCTGTGCGCCGGCGTCGATACCGCGCGCGTGCGCACCGCCGAGGAGGCACTGGCCGCCGCGGGCTATCGCGTGCTGGCGGTGGCGCGCGGGCCGGTCGCGATATCCGGGGGCGCGTCCGATCCGGGCGCGGACGGCCTACGCGACCTGACTTTCCTCGGCCTCGTCGGCTTCATCGATCCGGTCCGGCCCGAGGCGCCCGACGCCGTCCGGGACTGCAGGTCCGCCGGGATCGACGTCCGCATGGTGACCGGCGACCATCCCGTGACGGCGCGTGCGATCGCCCACGAACTCGGCATGCTTGCTCCGGGGAGGATGGCCCGGGCCTCGTCGTCACCGGAGCGGAGCTCGCGGCGCTGGGCGAAGACGAAACTGCGCTGACGGCCGCCTGCGCCCGGGCGCGCGTGTTCGCGCGGGTCGAGCCCCTGCAGAAGCTCGCCATCGTCGAGGCGCTGCAACGTATCGGACACTTCGTCGCCGTCACAGGCGATGGTGTCAATGACGCGCCCGCCCTCAAGGCGGCCAACATCGGCGTCGCCATGGGGCGCAGCGGTACCGACGTGGCGCGCGACGCGGCCGACCTCATCATCACCGACGACCGCTTCGCCTCGATCGTGGCCGGCGTGCGCGCCGGGCGGGTCGCCTACGACAACGTGCGCAAGGTGGTCTATCTGCTGATCGCCACCGGGGCGGGCGAGATCGTCCTCTTTCTGCTCGCCATCGCGGCCGGCCTGCCGCTCCCGCTGTTCCCGGTCCAGCTTCTCTGGCTCAATCTCGTCACCAACGGCATCCAGGACGTGGCGCTGGCGTTCGAGCGGGGCGAGCCCGACGTGCTGCGCCGCCCGCCGCGGCCGCCCCGCCAGCGCATCCTCGACCGCGTCATGGTGACCCAGGTCGCGCTCTCGGGCGGCTTCATGGGCGTGGCCGCCTTCGCCTTCTTCGCGTTCGCGCTTGCCGCGGGGTGGGGCGAGGCGGAGACCCGCAATACGCTCCTCCTGCTGATGGTGCTGTTCGAGAACGTGCACGTGTTCAACGCACGTTCCGAGACGCGCTCCGCCCTGCGCGTGCCGTTCTCCGCCAATCCGTTCGTGGTGCTGGGGGTAATCGGCGCGCTCGGCGTGCATGTCGCCGCCATGTACCTGCCGTTCACGCGGACCGTGCTCGCGGTCACGCCGCTTGGTTCCGACCGCTGGCTGGGTGTCATAGCGATCGCGCTCGGGCTGCTGGGCGTGATGGAAATCTACAAGGCACTGCGTCGGCGCGCGTGACGAAACATTTTCAACGCGCACGGGGCGCCGGTTCCTCGGGCGGCTTCTTGGCGTCGTCGGGGTCGGCGGCCGGATCGCGCTTCTTGCCGTCCAGCGTCGCGTCGGCCTTTTCATTGGCGCGCCGGTCGGCAAGCTTCTCCACGCCGCTGCGGCCGAAGCGCACGCGGTTGTCGCGCGCGGCGCGCTTCTCTGCCTCGCGCTGCTTTTCCTTGCGGAACTTGTTGAGATTGACGATTTCGCCCATGACCGACTGCCCGCGGGCCCGCTTGCGGGGGCGTGGCGCCTGCCGCGCCCGTGGCGGTAACCGGCCCTACCATGATGCCGCCACATTTCGTAATCTAGATTAGGCAATTATCCCGGCCCGCCGCAAGCCCCCGGAACCGTCGACGGCATTGCGGCCCGCGTCGCCCTCGGGCGGCAGGATCGGCGGTCGTGAACAATCAAGAGTTCATAGGTTCGGTTTCGTGAAGAAATTCCTCATCGGCGTATTCGCCATTGCCGCCCTCGCCGTCGTTGTCGCCCTGGTCGCGCCCAGCTTTATCGACTGGAACGCCTACCGCGGCGAGATCGCCACCGAGGTCCGCAAGGCTACCGGCCGCAAGCTCACCATCGATGGGCCCATCGACGTGGCGCTCCTGCCGGCACCCAAGCTGTCGGTGGCCAAGGTACGGCTCGCCAACCTCGACGGCGCCGCGACGCCCGACATGGTCAAGCTCGATGCCCTCGACGTGCGGGTCGCGTTCTGGCCGCTGCTGTCCGGCAAGATCGTGGTCAACTCGGTCGTGCTGCGCGGCGCCGACATTGAGCTCGAGGCGCTCGCCGACGGCCGGGTCAACTGGGAGCTCGCGCCCGAACGCAAGGCGGGCGCGCCGGTACCGGGTACCACCGGTACCGGCGGCACCGCCGCCGGGAGCGGGGCCGCCGATGCGATACGCCTCGACCGGGTGCTGATCGAGAATGGCCGCGTCACCTGGCGCGATTCGCGCAAGGGCACGGTCGAGCATATCGAGAAGATCGACGCGCGTCTCGCCGCCGATACGCTTTCGGGACCGTTCGATCTCAAGGCCCAAGCGACCGTGCGGGGCATTCCACTCGCCATCGATGCCCATGCCGGCCGCTACGAGCCGGGACGGCCGATGCCGGTCTCGGCCGACATCTCCCTGGTGAACGCTCATGCCCACGCCAAGCTCGACGGCACCGTCGCCACCGGCGATACGCCGGGCGGCAGCTTCAAGGTCGAGGCCTCAGGCGACGATCTCGGCGCCGCGGTGGCGGCGCTTTCGGGCGGAGCCAGCGTCCCGGCGATCCTCGCCCACAAATTCACCCTGACCGCCGCCGTGTCGGGCGACGCCAAGTCGGTCGCGGTGAACGACATCACGCTCGCGCTCAACAGCACCCGCGCGACCGGGGCGGTCAACGCTACCCTCGGCACGGTGCCGTCCGTGGACGCGACCTTCGGCATCAATACCCTCGACCTCGAACTCGTGGCTGGCGGCCGCCGCCAAGGCCCCGGCGGCGTCCAAGCTCGCGTCCCCGCCGACGCCTGCCCCGGGCGACGGCAAGGGCGCCGCGCCCGGTCCCGTGCCCGCCGCTGCCGGCTTCGCGTTGCCCGACGGGATCAAGCTTTCGGTCGACGCCCGCATCGGCGGCATCACCTACCGCAAGGGCGCGGTGCAGGACGTCAACCTGCAGGGCCGCCTCGACCGCGGCGTGTTCAGCCTGACGCGGGCCACCGCGCGGCTGCCCGGAAGCTCCGATTTCTCGCTGACCGGGCGCGTGACCGCGGCAAAGAGCGCGCCGCGCTTCGACGGGCGCGTCGATCTCACCGCGGCCGACGTGCGCGCGCTCGCCGACTGGTTCAAGGTCGACCTCTCCTCCGTGGCGCCCGACCGGCTGCATCGGGCGAGCTTCCGGGCGGGAGTCGGCATCTCCGGCGACCGCCTGGAGCTGAGCGACATGGACCTGCGGTTCGACGCGACGCGGATCGGCGGCGGCATCGTGGTCGCGCTGCGCGCGCGGCCCGGCATCGGCGCCAATATCATGGTCGACCAACTCAACCTCGACGGCTACATGGCGGGTGGGGGCGGCAAAAAGCCCGGCACCGCCGCGGGGGCCGCAGCGGCGGGTGCGATCGCCAAGCCGTCTTCGGCGGGTGGGGATTCAGGCGGTGGGCTCGCCGCGCTTGGCGGCTTCGACGCCAATATCCGCGCAAGCGCGAAATCCCTCACGATCCACGGCGTGGCGCTCGACGGCATCAGCCTCAATTCGTCGCTGATCGACGGCGATCTCGCCATCCGGACGCTCAAGGTCGCCAATCTCTCGGGCGGCACCGTGAGCCTGTCGGGCAAGGTCGCGCACATCAACAAGACGCCGGTGCCAGATCTGCGCTTCTCGCTCGCGACCAAACGGCCCGAGCGCCTGTTCGCGCTTGCCGGGATCGAGTCGCCGGTCGCGCCCGCCAAGCTGGCGCCGCTTTCCCTCGACGGTGCGTTCAAGTCGGGCGCCAGGGAAACCAGGGTCGACGCCAAGCTCGCCGCGGGTGCGCTCCGCCTTGCCGTCGACGGCACGCTTGCCGACCTCACCACCGCGCCGCGACTTGCCCTCGACCTCAAGGCGAACCATCCCAGCTTCGTCGAGTTCATGCGCCTGTTCGATCCGCGCTTCACGCCGCGCAAGCCGCCGTCGGGGCCGTTCGCCCTGAGCGCCCATGCCGCGGGCGCCGGGCTCGATCTCAAGCTCACGGACGTCAAGGGCCAGTTCGGCCAGGCCAAGGTCACGGGGACGGCCTCGGTCGCGCTCGCCGCGACCCATCCCAAGATCACCGCCGACTTCCAGGCGGGCGACCTCGTCGCCGAGAATTTCGTGCCCGAAGTCGGCGGCGGCGAATCCTCTGCCCCTGCGCGCAAGCGCGCGGGGATTCCGGGTCCGTCGGCGGGCGGCGCCGGCTCGGGCGCGCCCTGGACCGACGAACCGCTCGAGCTCGACCTGCTGCGGGCGTTCGACGCCGATATCAAGGTTTCCGCCAAGTCGCTGCTGTGGCGGGCGTGGAAGGTGTCGTCGCCGCGCATCGACATGACGCTCGAGAACGGCCGCTTCGACCTCAAGCGGCTTTCCGGCAACACCGTCGGCGGCACGTTCCAGATGACCGGCTCGCTCGCCGCCCCGCCCAAGCCGGGCGGCCCGGCCGATCTCAAGGGCAACCTCGATATCACCCGCGCCGACCTGAACCAGGCGATGTTCAATCTCGCCGCGCTCGATCTCGCGCGCGGCAAGGTGACAATGCACATGAATCTGACCGGCCGGGGCGCCTCGACCCGCGCGCTCGCGTCTTCGCTCAACGGTGCCGGCAGCCTCGAGGCCGTGGACGGGTCGATCACCGGCTTCGACCTCGGGCGGGTCAACGATCAGCTCAAGCACCTGAACGAGCCGACCTCGTTCCTGACCCTGCTGCAGACCGCCATGTCGGGGGGCGAGACGAAATTCTCGAAGTTCTCGGGGACGTTCAAGATCGACAAGGGCGTGGTGCGGTCGACCGATATCGCGCTCAAGGCGGACGGCGGCGACGGCACGGCGACGCTGACCGCCGATCTGCCCAAATGGATCATCGATGCCGATGCGGTGTTCCATCTGTCGGGCCAGAAGGACGCACCGCCGTTCCGCATGAAGCTGACCGGCCCGCTCGACCAGCCGCGGCGCATCTTCAACCTCAACGAGCTTCAGTCGTGGCTCGTCAGCCGCGGCGTCGGCGGCCTGATGCAGCAGTTCCTGAAGAAGAAGGACAAGTCGGGAAGCGGCGGCACCAAGCCCGAGCAGTTCATTCAGGGGATCTTCGACATCCTTAATCAGAAGAAGAAGTAGGTGCGCCGCCTTGCGCCGCCGCCTTCAGCGTACCGAGCACGTAGAGCCGGAGCGCGCTCGAGAGGTTCGGTGCCTCGGACGTGCCGGGATCGCCCGCCCCGCGCCCCTGGTCGACCGCGGCGATGAGCGCGGCGACGCTGCGCTTCTCGTCGTGGGCGATACGCTTGAGCTCGGCCCAGAACGCATCCTCGATCGAAATCGAGGTGCGGTGGCCATTGATGCTGACCGAGTGGCGTCGGATGCTCATTCGCCGCCTCCTTCGCTGTCGTCCGCGTCGGGTGCACCCTTGGGCCTGGGATCGGGACGGGTCATGGCGCGGGGATCGACCCAGGCATCGAAATCCTTGGCGGCGACGTAGCCGGTGGCGAGCGCGGCATCGCGCAGTGACGTGCCGTCGGCAAGGGCTCTCTTGGCGATGCTCGCCGCCTTGTCGTAACCGATGTGGGGCGCGAGCGCGGTCACCAGCATGAGAGACGATTCCATCAACGCGGCGATGCGCGCGCGGTCCGGCTCGATCCCGGCGATACCGTTCTCGGCGAAGCTCTTCGCTCCGTCGCCGAGCAGCCGGATCGAGTGGAGCAGATTCGCCGCCATCACCGGCTTGAAGGTGTTGAGCTCGAGCGAGCCCTGCGCGCCCGCGATCGTGATCGCGACGTGGTTGCCCATCACCTGGCAGCACAGCTGCTGCACCGCCTCCGCCTGGGTCGGGTTGACCTTGCCCGGCATGATCGAGGAGCCGGGCTCGCCTGCGGGCACGATCAGTTCGGCGAGCCCGGCGCGCGGGCCCGAGGCCAGCAGGCGGATGTCGCCCGCGATCTTGCTGAGCGAGACCGCGAGCACGTTGAGGGCGCCCGACATCTCCACCAGCGCGTCGTGGGCGGCGATCGCCTCGAACTTGTTGGCCGCGGGCAGGAACGGCACGCGCGCGCGGCGCGACAGCTCGGCCGCCATGTCCTCGTCGAAGCCCGCCGGCGCGTTGAGCCCGGTGCCGAGCGCGGTGCCGCCCTGGGCGAGCTCGGCGAGGCGGAGCCGCGCGGCGCGCACGCGCTCGATGCCGTGGGCGACCTGGGTGGCCCAGCCGGAAAATTCCTGGCCGAGCGTCATCGGCACCGCGTCCTGGAGGTGGGTGCGGCCGATCTTGACGATCTCGGCGAACGCCTCGGCCTTGGCGGCGAGCGCCCGGCGCAGGGCTTCGAGCGCCGGCATCAGCCGCTGGTGCACCTCCAGCGTCGCCGCCACGTAGGCCACGGTGGGGAAGCTGTCGTTGGACGACTGGGAGCGGTTGACGTGGTCGTTGGGATGGACCGGCGACCGTGCGCCGCGCTTGCCCCCCAGCATCTCGTTGGCGCGGTTGGCGATCACCTCGTTGGCGTTCATGTTGGTCTGGGTGCCGGAGCCGGTCTGCCATATCGGCAGCGGGAAGTGGTCGGACCATTTGCCGGCGGCGACTTCCTCGGCCGCTGCGACGATGGCATCGGCGAGCTTCCCCTCGATCAGGCCGAGGCGCTTGTTGACCGTGGCGGCAGCCGCTTTCTGCAGACCGAAGGCGCGGATGATCGGCTCGGGCATGCGGTCCGCCGCCGTGCCGATCGGGAAGTGGCGGCGCGCGCGTTCGGTGACCGCGCCCCACAGGCGGTCCGCGGGCACCTCGATGTTGCCCAGCGAATCGGTCTCGATGCGTGTCGCCTCGTTCATACTCTCCGCTTTCGTCTCTCGGACGCGCTGCGCTTCGCGCGCCGCGCCGCCGCCAGCGCCGTCTCTGCCCAGGGCAGGAAGGCACCGATCCCGGCCCAGGCGTCCTCGGGCAGGCGCCAGAAGGACAGGGCCACGTCGCGCCCCCGGCGGCGGTAGGTAAAAGGGCAGGAGCCTGCCGCGCGGAACCGGTCCGCGCCGGCGGCGTCCGCCTTCAAGTAAAGCGCACCTCGGGCCACGATGGCAAACATCGCGCCGTTGAGGTAGAGACCATGGCCCGAAAACATGCGCCGCGCGGTCATGGGCCCGAGCGGCAGCGTCAGCGTCGTGACACGCGCGATCAGGGCTTCGTCCGGTGTCATTTCCGTAGCGATACCAGGAACTTGACCGTCTCGGCGATGGCCTCGGCGAGGTTATCCGCCTCGGAGCGGCCGGACGCTTTGCGCGGCTTGAAGGAATGCTCGCCGTCCATAAGGAAATGCACTTTTACCTTACGCGACAGTTGGTAGCCTGTGACCTCTTCCTGTGTACCGAACGGATCGCGCGTGCCCTGCAGGATCAGGGTCGGTGTGCGGATCGTCTTGAGATGATCGGCGCGCACGGCGTCGGGCTTGCCCGGGGCGTGGAACGGATAACCGAGGCAGACGAGTCCCCGCACCGCGAGCGGATCCGCCATCTCGGACGCGATGCGCCCGCCCATGGACTTGCCGCCGATGACGAGGGAGCCCGTACCGAGCACATCCGCGACCTCCTGCCAGGTCGCGCGCAGCACCGGCGCGCGATCGGGCGGGCGCTTCTTTCCGGTGCGCCGCCGCGCCGCCATGTAGGGAAATTCGAAGCGCGCCACCCGGAAGCCCGCGTCGGCGATGCCTTGTGCCACAGTCTCCATGAACGGGTGGTCCATGGGCGCGCCGGCGCCGTGGGCAAGCGCGAGGGTGAGCGGCGCGCGCTTCGGCCCGTCGAACAGGAACGATACGGCCACCGGGGCCTCAGCCCTTGAGGTTGGCGAAGAAGTCGTTGCCCTTGTCGTCGACGACGATGAAGGCCGGGAAGTTCTCGACCTCGATGCGCCACACCGCCTCCATGCCGAGCTCGGGGTATTCCAGCACCTCGACCTTCCTGATGCAGTCCTGAGCGAGGCGCGCCGCCGGCCCGCCGGTGGAGCCGAGGTAGAAACCGCCGTGCTTCTTGCACGCCGCCGTCACCTGGGCCGAGCGGTTGCCCTTGGCGAGCATGATCATGGAGCCGCCCGCCGCCTGGAACTGGTCGACGTAGGAATCCATGCGCCCCGCCGTGGTCGGGCCGAACGAGCCCGATGCCATGCCCTTGGGCGTCTTGGCGGGGCCGGCGTAGTAGACCGGATGGTCCTTGAGGTACTCGGGCATGCCCTGGCCGGCATCGAGGCGTTCCTTGATCTTGGCGTGGGCGATGTCGCGCGCGACCACCATCGAGCCGGTCAGCGACAGCCGCGTCTTGACGGGATGCTTGCCGAGGGTGGCCAGCATCTCCGCCATGGGCGCGTCGAGGTCGAGCTTCACCACGTCGCCCGACAGCGTCGCCTCGTCGATCTCGGGCATGTAGCGCGCGGGATCGGCCTCGAGCTGTTCGAGGAACACGCCGTCGCGCGTGATCCTGCCCAGCACCTGGCGGTCGGCCGAGCACGAGACGCCGATGCCAACCGGGCAGCTCGCGCCGTGGCGCGGCAGGCGGATCACGCGCACGTCGTGGCAGAAGTACTTGCCGCCGAACTGGGCGCCGATGCCGGTGTTCTGGGTGAGCTTGTGGATTTCCCGCTCGAGCTCGAGGTCGCGGAACGCCTGGCCGTGCTCGTTGCCCGCCGTCGGGCAGCCCGTCGAGGTAGCGGCACGACGCGAGCTTGACGGTCTTGAGGGTGAGCTCCGCCGAGGTGCCGCCGATGACGATGGCGAGGTGGTAGGGCGGGCAGGCGGCGGTGCCCAGCGTGCGGATCTTCTCGTCGACGAACTTCATCAGCGAGGCCGGGTTCAGGAGCGCCTTGGTCTCCTGGTAGAGGTAGGTCTTGTTGGCCGAGCCGCCGCCCTTGGCCACGAACAGGAATTCGTACTCGTCGCCCTCGGCGCCGAACAGGTCGATCTGGGCCGGCAGGTTGGTGCCGGTGTTGACCTCGTCGTACATGGTGAGCGGCGCCATCTGGGAATAGCGCAGGTTGTTCTCGGCGTAGGTGCGCGCGATGCCCTCCGCGAGCCGCGCCTCGTCGTCGCCGTCGGTGAACACGCGGTGGCCGCGCTTGGCCATGACGATGGCGGTGCCGGTGTCCTGGCACATGGGTAGCACGCCGCCCGCGGCGATGTTGGCGTTCTTCAAGAGCTCGAAGGCGACGAAGCGGTCGTTGGCGGAGGCCTCTGGGTCGTCGAAGATCTTGCGCAGCTGGGCGAGGTGGCCCGGGCGCAGCAGGTGGGAAACGTCGAAGAAGGCCGCGCGCGCAAGTTCGGTCAGCGCGCGGCCATCGACCTTGAGCACGTCTTCGCTCGCCGAAGCGCGCGGTCTCGACATAGTCGCCGGTGATCTTGCGCCACGGCATCTCTGCGTGGGCGAGGGGAAACATCTTGTGATACGTGAAATCGGACATGATCTCCGTTTCCGGCAGCCAGAATAGGGGGCGGGAGTTCAGGGCTTGGAAAGTACCCGGCCCCGGACCGGGTGGTCAATGGCGGCACGCCGTGCCCGACGGCCGCGGGAAGTGCAAAAGCCCGAAACTAGGGATCGAATCGGCCGTCTTCAAAATGCGCCAGTAACTGGCGCAGGAGGGGTGACAAGCGCTCCAATTCATCGCGATGCGCGCGCGACAGATCGGCGAGAATTCTCTCCGCTCCGGGTGTCAGGCGGACGAACACCTGACGGCGGTCAGCACGATTCGGCGCGCGGCGTATCAGTGCCTTCGACTCCAACCGGTCCAGCAGCCCGACGGTGCTGTGATGGCGGACGCCGAGCCGTTCCGCCAGTTCGCCCGCAGTGATGTGGTTCCGGCCGGGCCAGCCCTTGATCGCCAGCAGGGCCTGATGCTGCTGGGGCGTCAGTCCGGCCGCCACCGCGGCCTCCTCGCTGAAAGCCAGAAAGCGTCGCAGAAGGTAGCGGAATTCCGCCAGCCGTTCGTAGTCCGCCTTCGTCAGTTCGCGCGTTCCTGCGCCTGTCACTGTCGTTGCTCCCCCAATTGCGTCTTTCGCCCAGTGGGCGCGCGGCTTGAAAAATATCGTAACACGATATAATTTGCGGCCGCCCAGTCCATGACCCACGGCCAAGGTATCGATGTCCACCCATAACCGTACGCGCCCGGTGCGCGCAACGCTTCCCCGCGCAACCCTGCGCGATTTCACCGCCGACCGACGCCTTCTCCTCCTGTTGATCATGGCCCTCGTGGTCGGGACGGCGGGGGCGCTGGCGGCCTGGGCGCTGCTGCACCTGATCAATATTGCCACCAATCTCGCCTATTTCGGACGCGTGAGCGCCGCGCCGGCGACCCCAGCCGGAACTGCACTGGGACCGTGGTCCATGCTGGTCCCGGTGGCGGGCTGCGTGGCGATCGGCCTGATGGCGCGGTTCGGGTCGGACAAGATCCGGGGCCACGGCATTCCGGAAGCGATGGAAGCCATTCTGATCGGCCGCAGCCGCATCCAGTTCAAGGTCGCGCTGCTCAAGCCGCTGTCGTCGGCTATTTCGATTGGTACCGGCGGTCCGTTCGGTGCGGAGGGGCCGATTATCATGACAGGGGGCGCATTCGGCTCGCTGTTCGCGCAGTTCTTCAGCCTGTCCGATGCCGAGCGCAAGACCCTGCTGGTGGCGGGTGCGGCGGCCGGCATGTCGGCGACTTTCGGAACGCCCGTCGCGGCCATGCTGCTGGCAGTCGAGCTGCTGCTGTTCGAATGGAAGCCGCGCAGCTTCGTGCCGGTAGCTGTGGCGTCCATCGTGGCTGCGGCATGGCGGCCGTTGCTTATCGCCGGGGGCGCACTGTTCCCGATGCCCGAAAGCGCGCCGCTGCCGGCGCTCGGTCTCGTGCTCGCGGCCGGCTTGGGGATTGCGGCCGGGCTCGGTTCCGGAATCCTGACCCTGATGGTTTACGCGAGCGAGGACCTGTTCCAGAAGCTGCCCATCCACTGGATGTGGTGGCCCATGATCGGCGGCATCGTGATCGGCGTGGGCGGCCTGATCGAGCCTCATGCCCTGGGCGTCGGTTACGACACTATCGGGGCGCTGCTTGCCGGCCACGTCGCGAGCGACGCCACGCTCCGTCTGATGGTGGTGAAATCGGTGATCTGGGCGATAGCTCTGGGATCGGGGACGTCGGGCGGCGTGCTGGCGCCGTTGCTGCTGATGGGCGGCGCGCTCGGTACCATATTCGGGTGGGTGGTGCCGGTCGGCGATCCGGGGTGCTGGGCACTGGCCGGGATGGCGGCGATGATGGGCGGCACCATGCGTTCGCCCCTGACCGCCATCGTTTTTGCGCTGGAGCTGACGCATAACCTGGGCGCGCTGCTGCCGGTCGCGGTTGCCTGCGTCGTGGCCCATGCCACGACGGTACTTCTGCTGAAGCGTTCGATCCTGACGGAGAAAGTGGCACGACGCGGCCATCATGTGATGCGTGAATACGTGGTCGATCCCTTCGAGACCACGCGCGTCGCCGATATCATGGCAAAGCCGGTGGACACGCTACCCGCGGACCTGCCGGTGGGTGAGGCGGTCGCATTCTTCACCGCTTCCGACGCTGCCCGGCGTCACAAGAGCTATCCGGTCGTTGATGCTGATGAACGACTCGTCGGCATGGCGGCGCGGGCCGATGTGCTGCGATGGACCCTGGACGGCTGGCCGGCCGGCCAGGTTTTAAGTGACGTGATGCGCGAAGGCACGCCGGTGACGGGTTACGACGACGAACTGGTCGGCGCCCTGGCGGATAGAATGGCATCTGCCGGTGTTGGTCGCGTGCCGATCCTGTCGCGTATCGATGGTGCCCTTGTGGGTTTGGTTGCGCGACGGGACCTGTTGCAGGTTCGCGCCGGCGCCGTGCGCCACGAGCGGGAGCGCGAAGCGTTGATCCGGGTCGGCCCGCGTCGCAAAGAGAGGTAGTTCGCAAGCCCCGATAGGGCTACTTCTTGCGAAACGAATCGAGCGACACGACTTTCTCGCCCGGCGGGCCCCCGTCGGGCGCTGGGGTGTCGGCGTCGGTAGCGGCCGGGGCGGGGGCCTTGCTCCCGGTGCCCACAGCGGCGACGCCGTCGGCGCCGAAGCGCAGGCCGAACTGGGCATCGGGATCGACGAAGCCGGTCAGCGCCGCGAACGGTATCACCAGACGCTCGCGCTTGCCGCCGAAGGCGAGCTCGATCTCGAACGCGTCCTCGGCGACCGAGAGGTTCCAGTACTGGTGCTGGACGACGATGGTCATCTCTTCCGGATACTGCGCCCTGAGGCGCGGCGCGATGGCGACGCCGTCGGCGCCGGTGCGAAAGGTGATGTAGAAATGGTGGTTGCCGGGCAGGCCCTCCGCTGCGGCCCGGACGAGCGCCTCGCGCACCACGCCGCGCATCGCGTCTTCCACCATGCGGTCGTAGTTGAAGCCGTTGTCGCTCATCGTGCGGTTGTCCGTGCTCGGGCGAGGATTGGGAAGTGTCGCGCCCAATATACATCGCCGGCGGGGATGCGTCACGCCGCTGTCATGGGCCGATATGTCCGGGGAGGGCGGCCCCTAGAGCAGGGTCGGTTCAGATTGACTCAATCTGAACCGTGAATCCTGCTCTAATTTTAAAGTGTAGAGCCTGATTCACGGCTCAAGATCGTTCCGATCTGAGCCGATCAGGCTCTAGAGGTCGCCGTGGACGAGGCGGCGGCGCAGGACGGCGAGCGCCACCAGGACCGCCGTCGAGGAGAAGATCGCGAGCACGCTGAGCGCCATGCCGGCGCCGGGGGAGCCCTGCTCGAACTGGCGGAACACGTAGATCGAGACCGTCTGCAGGCCGGGTGGGGCGAGCATGATGGAGGTCACCAGCTCGCGCGAGGCGATCGCGAACACCAGCAGCATGGCGACGATCAGGTTGGGCGCCATCAGCGGCAGCAGCACCCGGCGCAGGACGCGCCCGTTGCCGGCCCCGGAAACCCGCGCGGCGGCGTCGAGCGAGGGGCCGACCTGGCGCAGCGCGGCAACCGCGTAGCGCACCGGATAGGGCAGCATGATGCAGATATAGCCGAGCAGCACGACCACCGGCGTGTTGTAGACCGCGACCGGCCACCATGACCGGTTCCAGGCGAGGATCAGGCCGACCGCCACCACCATGCCCGGCAGCGCGTTGGGCAGCGCCGAAAGCGCGTCGGCAAGCGCGCGCCCGCGCGTCTCGGTCCGCACCACCACATAGGCCACCAGCGCGCCGAGCGCCCCGGTGCCGAGTGCGGCGCCGGTGGCGAGGCCGAGCGAATTGAGCAGCGCGTCGAGGCCGCCGGTGCGGTTCGAGAAGATCTCGCGAAAGTTGTCGAGGCCGAGGTTGGCGACCGTGAGCCCGCCCGAGAGCGTGCGCGACAGCGCGGTGGCGGTGACCGCGGTCACCGGCAGGACGACCGCGAGCAGGGCGACCGTAATGAACAGGCCCAAGGCGGCGACGCGCCATCGCAGGGCCAGCGGCAGGGGCGCCGGCGGTGCCCCGGCCTTGCCGGCGACGATCACGTAGGAACGCCGGGTCGCGATCCAGTTCTGCAGCAGGTAGGCGGCGAGCGCGAGGGCCACCAGCACCAGCGACAGGATGGCGGCGCCGGGGAGGTCGATGGGCCATTCCGAGAAACGCTGCTCGATGCTGGTGACCATGACGAGGAAGCCGCTCTCGCGGCCCAGCGTGGCGGGCGTGCCGTATTCTTCGATGGTGAGCGCGAACACGATCAGGAGGCTCGCCGCGATGCCCGGCGTCGCCAGCGGCAGGGTGATGCGCCGGAACGCGCGCGCGCCCGACGCGCCGAACACGCGGCCGACGTCGGCGAAACGGCTGCCGATGGTCATCAGCGTGCGCGACAGCGCGAAATAGACCACCGGGAACAGGTGCAGGGTCATCACCGCCGTGATGCCCCAGAACGAGAACAGGAAGCCGGAGAGGTTGAAGCCGAGCAGCTGGGTGGCGTACCCCGCCGGTTGCAGGGTCAGCATCCAGGCCAGCGCCCCGATATAGGGCGGGATCATGAACGGGATCAGGAACAGCAGGTCCCAGACCGCCCCGCCCGCGACCCGGCCGCTCGCGCGCAGCATCGCCAGAGGCAGGGCGAGGATGAAGGTTCCGGCCGCGACCGCCGCACCGAGCGCCACCGTGTTGAGGATGAGCTCGCCGAGCCCGCCCTCGGAGAAGGCGGCGGCGAAGCCGCCGAACGGGGCCGCGAGCGAACCTTCGTTGAAACGCGGGAAGACCGCCTGCAGGAGGACGAAGGCGAGCGGCAACGCGACGATGACCGCGAGCCCCGTAATCGAGGCCGCGGCCAGCGTGCCGCCGCTCCGTCCTCCCGTGGTGGCGTCCAAGGTTGCGTGTCCGGGTGGACTACATCCCCATCACGGCCTTGAAGCGCTTGAGGGTCGCGGCGCGGCGCGGCGCCGAGGCCTCGGTCTCGGGCAGGAGCTTGATCTCGTCCCAGCCCGCGCGCTGTGCCTTCACGTCGGTGCGTGCCGGCAGCATCATGGTCTTGGCGACCATCTTCTGGCCCGCCGTCGACAGCACGTAGTCGATGAACTTCTTGGCGCCGGCCGGGTTCTTGGACCAGTGGAAGATCATCATCGGCCGCGCTTCGACCACCGTGCCGGTCGAGGGATAGATCACATCGACCGATTCGCCCTTCTTCTTGCGGCCGAGCGCGATGTAGTCGACCGCGCCGAACACGGCGGCGCGCGCGCCCTGCAGCACCGGATTGAGCGCCTTGGCATTGGGGCCCGGGACGATCATGCCGTTGGTCTTGAGCGCCTTGAACAGGTCCCAGGCGGCGTCGCCCTTGGCGGCGATGAGACCTTCGATCAGCCCATAGGCCGCACCCGACGACGCGGGATCCGGCATGGTCACGGCGTTCTTGTAGTCGGGCTTGGCGAGGTCCCACCAGTCCGACGGCTTGGGCTTGCCGGACTTGCTGTTCCACACCAGCGCCAGCGCCGCCGCGCCTTGGGCGACGTAGTGGCTGTCCTTGAGCGCCGCCGGCACCTTGGCCGCGTTGGGCGAGGTATAGGCCATCAGGTCGCCCCTCTTTTTGAGATCGACGGCCGACGACCACGACGCCGAGACCAGCACGTCGACGTGCGGGTTGGCGCGCTCGGCGGCGATCCGCGCCATCACCTTGCCGGTGGTGGCCTGGTAGAGCTTGACCTCGATGCCGGTCTTCTTGGTGAAGCCCTTGGCAAGGCCCTTGGCGAGACCGGCGGGGCCGGCGCTGTAGACCGTGATCTCGTCGGCGCGGGCGGCGCCGGCGGCGGCGATCAGGGTGGTGGCGAGCACCGCGCCCAGCGCGCGGCGCGAAACATGAATCGTCATGGTTGTCCTCCTTCTTGACGGATTGGCTTGACGGGTTGGATGGATGGAAGCGGAAGCGGCCCTCACGCGTGCGGCTCTTCCGGGTAGAGGCGCAGGCGGTCGGGGTCGAAGGCGACGGGCAGGCGCGTTTCCGGCGCGATTGGGGCCTCGTGCCAGAACTGCAGCGCCTCGCCGCTGTTGGTACCGGGCCAGCGCGCCAGGATCTCGTAGCGCTCGCCCTTGAAGCGCGCCGACGACACGATCACCTCGGCTTGGGGCGCGCCGCCGAGACGCACGGCGGCGGTCGGCACCAGCAGGCGCGCCGCGCCGCGGTAGCCGTTGGCGGCGGGCACCGGGATGCGGGCGGTGGTGCCGGTGGGGGTGAAGCCGGTATCGGTGAAGGTGCCGGGCACCAGGCTGCCGGCGCGCAGGAACTCGGCGATCCAGGGATCTTCCGGGTCGCGGAACAGCCGTTCCGGCGAATCGAGCTGCACCACGTGCCCGGCGCGCATGACCGCGACCCGGTCGGCGAGGCCGAGGGCTTCGGACTGGTCGTGGGTGACGTAAAGCGCGGTCAGGCCGAGCTCGCGCGTGAGGCGCGCGATCTCGTGGCCGAGGGAATCGCGCAGCGCCGTGTCGAGGTTCGACAGCGGCTCGTCGAACAGCAGCACGCGCGGCGATCCGGCGATGGCGCGGGCGAGCGCCACCCGCTGTTGCTGCCCGCCCGACAGCTCCGCCGGGAACCGCTCGGCGAGCGCACCGAGGCCGACGCGGGTGAGCGCCGCCGTCACGAGGCGCACCGCCTCGCCCCTGGGCACGTGTCGGGATTCGAGCGGGAAGGCGACGTTCTCGCGCACCCGCATGTGCGGCCATAAAGCGTAATCCTGGAACACCATGCCGAGGCGCCGGCGCTCGGCCGGCACGAACACGCCGCGCGCACCATCGCAGACCGTCTCCCCACCGATCGTCACGCTGCCGCGGTCGGGCGCGAGCAGGCCGGCGATCAGGCGCAGGAGCGTGGTCTTGCCGCAGCCGGACGGCCCCAGCACCGCAAGGAATTCCCCGGGCGCGATATCGAGGGAAACGCGATCGAGCACCGTGGTTCCGCCGAACGCCTTATTGAGGCTCGCGACCGCGATGCCGTTGCTGGTTTCGCCTGTCTGGTTCATGGCCGGATGCCGGTCCCGGGATGGAAGGATGCGGGCCGTGGCCACGCGAGGATGACCGGTCCTGTTTAGTGGTGCGCCATGACATGGAGGCGACACGGACATGAACGATCCATGACACCCGCGTGACCGGGCATCTGGAGGAACCGAGGAGGGGATTAGGGGATGAGGTGGGGGGCTTCTGTTGCCCGGCGCCCCCCGGGCCGCGCTTGCTTATTTAAGCAGCGAGTGCGTACTCGTTATCGTTCGCACTTAGAGTTTGACCCGATAACGGCGGTATCATGCCGGGCAAAAATCCTGCCTTTACCACGCGCGTCGATCCTGGTTCGCCCCCATATCGGCCGCCGGTCATATTGGACGGACGGGAAGGATTTGGTGGAGGCGCCGGGTACTGCCCCCGGGTCCGCAACGCTTATGCCGCAGAACGTTTATCGCCATAGCCGCCGAGGCGGCGCCCGAAATATAGGGATTCCGGCGGGCAATTGAAAGGGGCGCGGCGCCCGGTCAGCCCCCGGTTCCACCCGCCGAGGCGGGCTCCGGGTCGGGGTTCTGGGGCTGGAACAGGCGGCCACGCTCGGTCCACAGCACCACGGCGATGCTGGCGAGGCTGAGCCCGAGATAGCCCATGGCGAGCGGCGTCACGGTGCCGTCGAAGGCGCGCCCGACGCCGAGGCCGGCGAGCGCGCCCACCAGCGTCATGTAGCAGCCCGTCAGCGACGAGGCGGTGCCGGCGATGGCGCCGAGCGGCGCCAGCGCCATGGCGTTGAAATTGGGGACCGTCAGCGGGAACAGGAACTGCGCCGTCGCCAGCAGCAGGCCGAAAGCGAGCAGCGGCGGGCGGCCGTCGAAGGCCACCGCGAGCACGAGCAGCCCGGCCGCGCAGACGGCGAAGCCGAGCTGGCCGGTGTGGGACAGCCGGCGCATCCCGAGCCGGCGCACCAGGCGCGCATTGAGGAACGACGAGATGCCCATCACGCCGGCTATGGCACCGAACGCAACCGGGAACAGCGGGCCGAGCCGGTAGATGTCGGTCTCGAAGATCTGCGGCGAGGACGACACATAGGCGACGATGCAGCCGAACATAAGGCCCATGGCGGTGGAATAGCCCACGGTCTCGCGCGTGGTCGCGGTCAGCGCGAAGGCGCGGGCCACGCCGCCGAGCGACAGCGGCTGGCGGTACTCCGGGTGCAGGGTTTCCGGCATGCGCAGGCCGAACCAGCCGGCAATGACGAAGACCAGCACGAACATCGACAGGAAGATCAGGTGCCAGCTTCCCAGCAGCAGGAGCCCGCTGCCGGTAGCCGGCGCGAACACCGGCACGATGATGAAGATCATCATGGTGAGCGACATGACGCGCGCCATCTCGCGCCCGGCGAAGCGGTCGCGCACGATCGCCATGGCGAGTACGCGCACCGCCGCCGCGCCCATGCCCTGGACCGCGCGGGCGACCAGCAGCACCGTGAATCCGTCGGCGATCAGCGCGAGCGCGGTGCCGATGCCGTAGACCACCAGGCCGAACATCACCACGGGGCGGCGCCCGACGGCGTCGGCGATCGGCCCGAACACGATCTGCATGGTCGAGAAGCCGATCAGGAACACCGAGACGATCAGCTGCAGGTCGTTCTCGTCGCCGATGCCGAACGACGCCTGGATCGGCGCGAACGCCGGCAGCAGGTTGTCCACCGACAGCGACACCAGCGCCATCATCACGGCGACGATCAGGACGAATTCGTTGAAGGATGGCGCGGGCCGGCGGCGCTCAGGCGTGGACGCGGGGGGCTGGGACATGGTGCGGGCCTTTCCGGACGGGGCGAGACCATACGTCCAACGGCGGTGCGGCGCCAACCCCGCGTGCACGCTCTTCCGTTCGCGCGCGGCTGCGTTTAAACTATTCAGGTCCACAAGATATGGTATTCAAGGGCCCATATCCCACAAGAATTGGCTCCCTAGCAGGTATCCCGCCCATGCCCCTCTCCCCCGACCAGAAAGCCGAGATCGAGGCCGCCCGCGCCGAGCAGCACCAGACCCGGCGGCCGACCGTCCCGGCCCTCGAGGAGATCCTCTACGAAGCGTTGCCGGTGCTCGACCACGGCCTCGTGCGGGTGGTCGACTACATGGGCGACGATGCCGCCGTGGTGCAGGCGGCGCGGGTCTCCTACGGCAAGGGCACGCGGCGCGTGAGCGAGGATGCAGGGCTCATCAACTACCTGATGCGCCATCGCCATACCACGCCGTTCGAGATGTGCGAGATCAAGTACCACGTCAAGCTGCCGATCTTCGTCGCGCGCCAGTGGATCCGCCACCGCACCGCCAACGTCAACGAGTACTCGGCGCGCTACTCGATCCTCGACAACGAGTTCTACCTGCCCAAGGCCGAGCAGCTCGGCGTGCAGTCCAGCTCCAACCGGCAGGGCCGGGGCGACGCGCTCACCGGCGCACAGGCCGCGCACGTGCTGGCGCTGTTGCGCGAGGATGCCGAGCGCAGCTATGCCCATTACGAGGAGATGCTGAACGAGGGGCCCGACGGCCAGCCGCGCGACCCCTCCCGCGACGGCCTCGCGCGCGAGCTCGCGCGCATGAACCTGACGCTCAATTTCTATACCCAGTGGTACTGGAAGGTGGACCTGCACAATCTGCTCCACTTCCTCAGCCTGCGCGCCGACGCGCACGCCCAGTACGAGATCCGCGTCTATGCCGACGCCATGCTGGAGACCGTGAAGCGCTGGGTGCCGATCACCTACGACGCGTTCTGCCAGTACCGGCTTGGCGGCTTCCACCTCTCGGAGAAGGGGCTCGCCGTGGTGAAGCGCCTGCTCGCGGGCGAAAAGGTCGGCCAGAAGGAGTCGGGGCTGTCGGCGCGGGAATGGCGCGAAATGATGGACGCCCTCGGCAGGAAAGTATAAGTGATGGAGCGTAAGAAAAATTCTGGGAAGTATAAGGTTGACGTACCACGGGCGCAGGTGTAGGGTTTCCTCAACATCGAAGGAAACACGCCATGACTGCCCCGAAATTCGACATTTCTAATCCCATCTTTCACGACGAAACCAAGGCGCGCGAGCGGCTAGAGGAAATCCTCTGGCCCGAAGGCCCCAACTGCCCGCGCTGTGGCGTCATGGGCGACAGGATCACCAAGCTACAGGGCAAGTCCACCCGTCCGGGCGTCTACAAGTGCAAGGACTGTCGCAAGCCCTTCACCGTCACCGTGGGCACCGTCATGGAGCGCAGCAAAATCCCGCTCACCAAGTGGGTATTGGCGACCTACATAATGATGACGGCCAAGAAAGGCATGAGCGCAAAACAGCTTGAGCGCCTACTCGGCGTTAGCTACGAAGCGGCGTGGTTCCTGTTCCACCGTCTGCGGGAGTGCGCCATTGATCCGAAGCGCGGCCCGATTGGTGGTGGCAACAAAGTTGTGGAAGCCGACGAAACCTATGTCGGCGGCAAAGCCAAGAACGCTCACAAGGGAAAGCCCGTGCCGAAGAAGGCGGCGGTTGTCTCCCTCGTTGAGCGCGAAGGCGAAGTGCGCTCCTTCCACGTTACCAACGTCAACTCCAAGACCCTGCGCCCGATCATCGTCAAGAACGCCAGCCGCAAGTCATATCTCATGACCGACGACAGCGTGATCTATCCCAAGATCGGGGACGAGTTTGCCGGGCACGGCTCGGTCAACCACAGCGCGGGCGAATATGTCCGGGGTACGTTCTGGTACACCAACACGGTTGAAAGCTACTTCGCTATCCTCAAGCGCGGGATGATGGGCTCATTCCACAGCGTTTCAGAAGCCCACCTGTACCGTTACCTCGCGGAATTTGATTTCAGGTACAACCACCGCGAGGACAGCGACAAGGAGCGGGCCGAAGCCTTGCTCAAGGGTGCCAAGGGCAAGCGGCTCATGTACCATCAACCTGACAAAGCCGCATACAACTAAACAGAAGGCGCGCAATTTCCTTCGGTGGCGCGCAAAAAACGGAGGGTAAGATGGCGCTTTCAAAATGCCCGCATTGTGCGGGGACTTTCTTTGAGATCAAAGAAATCGCGCCAAGTGGCGGGCGGTATAAACAGAATTTCCTCTCAGTGCTCCACCTGTGGGGCGCCTTTTGGGGCTCTCGATTATTTCAATACGGGGGCGCAACTTGAGGAACAGAAGGCGCTGATCCGACAGGCTCAACAACAGCTAACTGATCTCGATCATCGGCTTTCACGGATCGAACAGCTGCTTCAATCGCGGTAAATGTGAGGTGCGCACCGGGCATGCCCATAGCGCGGTATTCCTCGGTAAAAAAATTCTCCATTTATGTCTCCTATTGAAAAACCCCGGTCATTTGGCCGGGGTCTTTTTCTTGGGCTTCTTACCCTTGGGTTGTACGCTTTTGTCCCGCTCCCGCTTGGGGCGCGGTTGAGGGGGCGTTTTCAGCAAGCGCAGCAAGGCTTCGTTGAGCCCCTGCTCTTGTTCCTTGGCGCTGTTCTGGCCGTCATTCATGGGGGGAATGTACCATGACACAAGAAACCGAAGAAGCCTTGCGGCGCGATCATCTTTACAAGATTGGCCAGATTGCCGCACGGTGGGCAAAATTTGAATACGAAATAAACCTGTTGATATGGCACTTGGGGAACATAGACATCGAAGTCGGCGCGTGTCTTACGGCCCAAATTATATCGCCAAGCAATCGCATAAACGCTCTTATCGCCCTTGTTAAATTACGCGGCGGCACGAAAAAACTAATTACCGAATTTAACAAGTTTTTCGTGGACGCCGATGCCTTGGCGCGTCGCCGCAACCGAGCTGTCCACGATCCGTGGATAATCCATTCAGGGCAAATACACCGTTTCGAAATTAGCGCCTATAAGACGCTAGTGTTTGAACTGCTGCCAACGCCAGGCCATGAAATAGACGCCGTAGCCGAAGCGATCCAAACAATCTCCGGCCGGATAAATGCTCTGCATGACCGGGTGGTCAACGAACTGCCGCCATGGAGCGATACAGTGTTTCAACAATCTTTGGGTAGACATCCTCTAAAGACGATCTCAATTCATGATAATGAGACTTAAGGGAATTTACCCCCGCCTCGATCATGGCCGGGGTTACCTCAATCTCGGGAGTCTCAACGTTCGCAACGTCCTTGGACATTTAGGGCCTCAGATATGGGAATGTCCCGCCTACTGTTGAAATTCGTTCAGCAGGCATTGCTGGTTAAGCAGGCTACGCAGCCTTGGTCTGCTGTTCAAGGTCGTGGTTGACGACGCGGCTGGCCTGATGGGCCGCCAGGGCCGCCCGCAGGGCAGGTAGTTGCTTGTGGGCCTTGAGCCGCCGGAAGCCCTTGGCGGCCTCGAGCATGGCGGCGCCGGTCCAGCGGAGCGCCATCCTGGCATCGCGCCAGCGTTTGACGTTTCGGCAGACCTGCCGGATGGTTCCGTTCATGTTCTCGATGATGTTGGTGCAGGCGAGCGAACGGCGCAGTTCGACCGGCAGGCCGAGGCGGGTGACGGTGAGGATCTCGTCGAGCCCCTCCAGGATGCTGGCGGAGACGCCGGGCGCGTCATGTTCCAGGCGGCGGGCCAGGTTCCTGATCAGCCGCTCGGCCTTGTCGGCGTCGTCCAGTTCCCACGCCTGGCGCAGCGCCTTGCGGACGCTGGCATGCAAGGGTCTGGCGAGGCGCTCGGTGATGTTGCGGGCCTTGTGGACCTGGCAGCGCTGGATCGGCGTATGGCGGCCGAAGGTGTTGCGGATCGCCTTGGACAGCGCCTTGGCCCCGTCGATGATGAACAGGCGGCAGACCGCCGGATCGAGGCCGCGCCCGACCAGGTTGTCGAGCAGCGCCTGCACCACGGCGGCATTCTCAGTCGCCCCCTCGATCACGCCGAGGGGATGCTTCTCGCCGTTGCCGTCGATGCCGACGGCGGCCAGCAGAATCAAGGTCCTCACCAATGTGGATGCCGTCAATCTGGATGATCAGCAGGTCCAGACTCGGACAGGTCGGCCGCCATCCATTCCTTCATGCGTTCCGCAGACAATTCCACGAAGCGGCGCGATACCGCCGACCTGGACACCCCCGCTCCCTTCGGCGCGGGCACGTCGCCCTCCGGCAGGCGGACGGCGCGGCCGAACTTGCGCGTCGAGACGTTGATCAGCATCAGGTTGAGCGCCCACTTGCCCAGCAGGTCCTCCGATAACGCCGCCTCCCAGCTTGGCAGGGTGACCTCGCCGCCGTCGCGGCTACGCACGCGGGGCCGCTCGATCTCGACCTTGCCCCCATGGAAGCCGACCTTTCCCGTGGTCCCGCCCCAACGGTGCCCGTCCCTTCCGTCGGCGCGGCCGTAGCGCGGACCGCACACCTGGGTCGCATCCTCCTCCAGCATGCCGGCCAGGGTCGCGAGCCCGGATGTCAGGCAAAAGCGCTCGAAGCTCGCCCCAACCTCTTGCCAAGCTTCTTCGACGATTGCCGCCGGGACAACGGCGGCCGATGTGGTAGATTTCTTCATGGCGTTGCTTTCCTTTCGTTGGATTAAGCACCCCGAGCCTACCGGCTCAAGGCGAGCAACGCCTACTTCACATTTTCAACAGAGGTCGGGACATTCCCCTGTTTATTGGTTTGTCCGGTTTATGGGCTAGTTTGAAGAAAAGAGGCTGGCTGTGTCTTGTGACCCCGCTTAATCCCGACGGGGCGCGCTTCGGGGCATTGCCGCCCCTCGGCCGCTTTTGCTTCCTGCGCCACGGCGAATCCGAGAGCAACGTGCGCGGCGTCGTCGCCGGCTGGACCGACGTGGCGCTGACCGCGTGTGGCCGCGCCCAGGCGGCCGACGCCGCCGAGACGCTCGCCGGCATCGGCCTCACCGCGATCCATGCGAGTCCCTCTGTCGCGCGCCCGCGATACTGCCGAGATCATCGGCACGCGCCTCGGGCTGCCGGTCGCGGTGCTGCCGGAGATTACCGAGCGCAACTGGGGCGCGCTCGAGGGCCATCCGCCGGAAAGGAACGAATACCGCGAGGCGCCGCCCGGTGGCGAAAGCCTCGACCAATTCCTGGAGCGCCTGATGGCGGGCTTCGCCAAGGCCGCGCCGCCGGGTACGGGCCTGCCGCTGATCGTGTCCCATTCCGGCGTGTTCCGCGCGCTGCGCGAGTTGCTGCTGGCCGGCGACCAGCGCTTCCGCGTCACCCACCGCGCGCCGCTGCTGCTGACGCCCGAGGCCGACGGTGCCCGCTGGCGGGTCGACGAGATCGGCTGACGGCGCCTCGCGACGAGGCCGGAGAAGGGCGCCAAGGGCGCGTGTCCGGCCGTGCCGCAACTTTTTTCGCCCACGCGGCAAGATTCTTCTTGTTCTTGTTATGTTCCTATGTTAGCGTAACTTTCGTCAGATTCGTTCGCCGCGTGATCCCGAGACTGCAGGCTCCGGACGGCGGCCAAGGGTCCGGCCCGGTGGCTCCCTGTCGGGGGCGCCGGCATCGGAGAGTGCGCGGGCGCTTCCCAGCCAGAGGACTGCGACGCTTTTTCCCTCCGGTACCATTGTCTCGCGTCGCAGTGCGGCGGGAGGAAGGCTTAAAAGATGTGGGCGGACTAAACGCTGAAATCCGGTCCCGAACACCCCCCGGCAGCTCCCCGTATCCACCCCTTACCTCCCAGGGATTCCAGGCGCCGCGTGGTGTTTTCAGCGCCGACGCCCGCGCATGTCCGAACCAGGACATGCGACCGCGCTCCCGTGCGCGACGTCGCCACCGGTTGGCGCTAGGATGATGTCATGGCCCCCGCGCCCGAACGGTTCGCGAGCTACCGCGAATTCTGGCCCCATTACCTCGCCGCCCACGCCCGGCCGGCGACGCGCGCCTTGCACTACCTCGGCACCGCCTCACTATTCGCGTTCTTGGCCGTCGCCGTGGCCACCGCGCTGTGGTGGTGGCTGATCGCCGCGGTGGTGGTGCCCTATGCCTTCGCCTGGGCCGCCCATTTCACGACCGAGGGCAACCGCCCCGCCACCTTCGGCCATCCCGTGTGGTCGCTGGCGTCGGATTTCCGCATGTGCGCGCTGGCGCTCACCGGCCGTCTCGGTGTCGAGCTGGCGCGCCACGGCATCCACCCGCCGCGGTAGCTGTAGGTGGCCCTCCCGCCCAGGGCGTAGCGGTTGCGGCCCGATTTTACCCATAAAGCCATATACCATTGTAATTGCTATAATATTTTCGATTTTTAAAGAAATTGCACCCACCTTGGACGTGCGGCGGGGCCGTTACCCCATGCGCCATTCTGGCGCAGCCCCGCCCGCACTCCTTCAATCGCTGCGGGAGGTGGGCCATGCATGCCGTCATCGTGGTGATCTACGTGGCGCTGTGCGTTCTGCAGAGCTTTGCGATCTTCGGCGGACTGGTGAAGTGGGGCGGCTTTCACTGGCTGGCCGCCCTGCTGACGGCACCGGTTGCCGGGTTCACGCCGGTCGCCGGGACCGTGGCCGCGTTCTTCGGTGCCGTCTATGGCTGGGGATTGTCCTATACCGACGCGGGAATCGTGCTGGTGGGGCCGTTCCTGTTCCTGACGCTGGTCTGGATCGCGCTCAGGACGGCACGCCGCCCGTTGTAGCCGTCATCGGCGCGCGGCGCCGAAATAGTAGCCCAGCACCAGCATCACCAGCGGTAGCAGGAAGACCTTGAACATCTCCATGATGTCGCCGGTGACGTCGACGTGGCGCAACTGGCTCTTGGCGAACAGGTAGCCGAGATAGGCGAACAGGAACATCAGGTAGCACACCACCACCACCCGGGCGATGTCGAGCGGCCCGCGCCGGCGCTCGTCGCGGGCGTGCTCGGCCACCGCTGATTCCAGCACCGAATCGTCGCCTTCCACGGCGCGGCGGATGCGTTCCATGTCGTCCATCTGCAAAATCCCTCTTCTGCGTCAGCGGCGGTCGAGCGCGCGGATCACGCCGCTCGCCGTGTCGCGCGCGTTTTCGCCCAAAGTCCTGGCATGGGCAAGAAGATCCGCGCGCAGGCGCTCGAGAAAAGCGATTTCCTCGCTGCCGAGCGCGGCGGTGTCGCTCGCCAGCAGCCGGGCGACCGCCTCGGCGTCGTCGATCAGGCCGCGCGCGACGGCGCGCTGGCGCTTCACGTCGCGTACCAGGAATGCGAAAGGTTGTCGCGATGGGTCGCCGTCGATCGCCATGCCGATCCTTCAGGTTCGGGCGATGATAGCGGAGGCGGCGCCGCGTGGTAAGCGGCGATGGCCGCTCACAGCCAGCCGCGGCGCTTGAAGTACCACCACGGCAGGATCGCCGAGATCACCATGAACACGATCGCGAGGGGATAGCCGAGGTGCCAGCCGAGTTCCGGCATGATCCGAAAGTTCATGCCGTAGATCGACGCGATCAGGGTCGGCGGCAGGAACACCACGGCCGCCACCGAGAATATCTTGATGATGGCGTTCTGCTCGATGTTGATCATGCCGAGCGTGGCGTCGAGCAGGAAGTTGATCTTGTTGGACAGGAACGAGGCGTGGTCGGTGAGCGCATGGGCGTCGTGGGCGATGGTCGCGAGCTGCGCCTTGATCTGGGGATCGACCGGCCGGGAATCGAGCTTCTGGGTGACGAAGCTGAGCAGCCGCCCGATGCTGACCAGGCTTTCACGCGACTTCGAGTTGAGGTCGCCCTTGCGGCCGATCCGCTTCAGAATCTCCTGGTAGTCGCGGCTGATGGAGGGCTCGCCCTGGTCATGCTCGAAGATCTCGTGCGAGATCGCGTCCACCTCGGCCGCGATCTTCTCGAGCACGTCGGCGATGCGGTCGACGATCGCGTCGAGCAGCCCGGCGAGGACCGGCGTCGCCTCGTTGGCGCCGCTGCCCGGGCGCTGCAGGCGCGTGGCCACCAGCCGGAACGGCGCCGCCTCGCTGTAACGCATGGTGATCAGCCGGTTGCCGGCGAGCACGAAGGTCACCGGCTTGGCCTCGGGATTGTCGGTCTCGGTCTTGGACAGGAGCGTCGCGGTCATGAACAGCGCGCCGTTCTCGCTGTAGAGCCGGCTCGACAGCTCGATCTCCTGCATCTCCTCGTGAGTAGGCAGGTCGACCCGGAGAGACTTGCGCACGCTCCAGGCCTCGTCCGGGGTCGGGTAGAGCATGTCCACCCACACCGGATTCCCCGGGATCTCGGGACCTTCGATATCGGTCTTGACGAGCCGACCGTCGTCGGCGGCGTAGGCGGCGAGCATGCGACCACTCCTCCTCCGGGGCACGGGCTCCGGGGCGCGGACCGGGGAACAGCGGTCTTGTACGCCCGTTCCGGTGAAAAGGAAACGGGCCCGCAAAAGAAAATCGGTGGCCGGGGAAAGATGTCTCCGGTGGATGAAAGCGGGTTAGTCGACCACGATGCGGGGGCCGCCGCGCGTCCGGGCGGTGCCCTCGACCGCTTCCCATACCGCGCGCGCGATGGCGCGGAAGCGCTGGGCGTTGGGCCCGTCCGGCGCGGTTACGGTGATCGGCGCGCCGTTGTCCGAGGTCTCGCGGATTTCGATGTCGAGCGGAATCTCGCCGAGGAACGGCACGCCCAGCTCGTCCGCGGTGGCATGCGCGCCGCCGTGGCCGAAGATATGGCTCTCATGGCCGCAATTGGGACAGACGAAGGTCGACATGTTCTCGACGATGCCGAGCACCGGCACGTTGACCTTGCGGAACATGGCGAGCCCCTTGCGCGCGTCGATCAGGGCGATGTCCTGGGGGGTGGAGACGATCACCGCGCCCGCCAGTGGCACGCGCTGGGCGAGCGTAAGCTGGGCATCGCCGGTGCCGGGCGGCATGTCCACCACGAGGATGTCGAGCTCGCCCCAGTTGACGTCGCGCATCATCTGCTCGAGCGCGCCGATCACCATCGGTCCGCGCCAGATCATGGGCGTGTCTTCCTTGATCAGGAAGCCGATCGACATGGCCTTGAGGCCGTAGTTCTCCATCGGCTCGAGAATCTTGCCGTCGTGCGACCGGGGCCGGCCGGAAATGCCGAGCATGCGCGGCACCGAAGGACCGTAGATGTCGGCGTCGAGCACGCCGACGCGGTGACCTTCCGCCTCGAGCGCGAGCGCGAGGTTGGCCGCGACCGTGGACTTGCCGACGCCGCCCTTGCCCGAGGCGACGGCGATGATGTGCTTGACCCCGGGAACCAGGGGCTGGGGCGCCCCAGCCGCACCCGAGGGGCCGCCATGGGGCGCCTGGGCCTGATGGCGCGCGCCGCGCACATCGGCGCTCGGTACCGGCGTGCCGGGTGCGGCGCGTTCCGCCGGGGTGGGCGAGCCCGCGCGTTCGGCGGTCAGCACCGCCGTCACCGAGACCACGCCCGGCAGGCGCATCACGGCGTCTTCCGCCGCCTTGCGCAGGGGTTCCAGCTGCGGGCCGCGCTCGGGCTCGACCTCGATGGCGAAACCGACGTTGCCGTCGCGCACCACCAGCCCCGATATGCGCCCCAGCGTGACGATATCGCGGCCATGGTCGGGATCGACCACGCCCGTGAGCGCGTCGCGGACTTCGGCTTCGGTGATCTTTGCGCCCTTGGCGTCCATGAATTCCCTGCCTTTTTCAATAAATTACGGAGGCCTCGCGCCGGACCTTGCGTTGCGCCCGACGGCAAGCTGCCTTATATAACGCTGGATATAGAGGACGCGCCCGCGAATTCAAAGGTATCGCCCGGTTCGAAGGTCGCGCACATCCATCGCCTTACCGGTCTCGGCGGACGGAAGGCTGCACAATCCAAGCAGTTCCACGGAAAGGACAGCACATGCCCTGGAACAGTCAAGGTGGTGGCGGAAGCCCCTGGGGATCGGGCGGCGGCGGCCGCGGACAGGGCCCCTGGGGCTCCGGCGGCGGCGGCGGCCAGCAGCCCCCCAATCTCGAGGACATGCTGCGGCGCGGCCAGGAAAAGCTGCGCTCGATCATACCGGGCGGCGTCGGATCGTCGCGCGGCGTCATCCTGGTGCTGCTGATCGCGATTGCCGTGTGGCTCGCCTCCGGCTTCTACCGCGTGCAGCCCGACGAGCAGGGCGTGGTGCTGCGCTTCGGTGCCTGGAACCGCACCACCCAGCCGGGCCTCAACTACCATCTGCCGGCGCCGATCGAGACGGCGCTGACACCTTCGGTCACTCGCGTCAACCGCGTGGACATCGGCTTCCGTTCCACCGGCGCGTCGTCGAGCGGCGCGGGCTCGCGCGATGTGCCCGAGGAAAGCCTGATGCTGACCGGCGACGAGAACATCATCGATGTCGAGTTCACGGTGTTCTGGGTCATCAACGACGCCGGAAAATACCTGTTCAATATCCGCAATCCGGAGCAGACGGTGAAGGCGGCCGCCGAAAGCGCGATGCGCGAAGTGATCGGCCGCTCCTCTATCCAGCGGGCGGACATCAACCCCTCGGCGGCCGTGGGGGCCAAGGCGCCCGTCGCCAAGGTCCCGTCGGGTGTCATGATCCAGGACATCCTCGACAAGGGACGGCGCGAGGTCGAGATCGAGGGCCAGAAGCTGCTCCAGGGCATCCTCGACGATTACGGCTCTGGCATCCAGATCACCCAGGTGCAGCTGCAGCGCATGGATCCGCCCGCGCAGGTGGTGGAATCGTTCCGTGACGTCCAGCGCGCCGAGGCCGACAAGGAACGCCAGCGCAACGAGGCCCAGTCCTATCGCAACGACATCCTGCCGCGCGCCCGCGGCCAGGCGTCCAAGATCGTGCAGGAAGCCGAGGCCTACAAGAGCCAGACGGTCGCCGAAGCCCAGGGTGAGACCAGCCGCTTCCTCGCCATCTACAAGCAGTACCGCGCCTCGCCCGAGGTGACGCGCCAGCGCCTCTACATCGAGACGATGCAGGACGTGCTGTCGAAGAACCCGAAGGTCATCATCGACAGCAAGGCCGGCAGCTCCGGCGTCGTGCCCTACCTGCCGCTCCCCGAGATCGGGAAGAGAATGGGCGACAAGCAGGGAGGTGCAAAATGAACCGCGCCGCGACCATCCTTGGCATCATCGTCGTCGCGCTCGGCATCGTGGCGTTCTCGTCGGTCTATACCGTGCGTCAGACCGAGCAGGCGCTGGTGCTGCAGTTCGGCGAGCCCAAGCGCGTCGTGACCGAGCCCGGCCTGCACTTCAAGATTCCGTTCGTGCAGAACGTGGTGTCTTACGACCGCCGTGTGCTGGACCTCGATCCCAGCGCGCAGGAGATGATCGCCGGCGACAAGAAGCGCATCGTCGCCGACGCCTACGCGCGCTACAAGATCGTCAATCCGCTCAAGTTCTACCAGTCGGTCGGCAACGAGGCCGGTCTCCGGGTCCGGCTCGGGCGCGTGATCAACGCCTCCATGCGTTCCGTGATCGGCGATTTTTCGCTGAGCGCGCTCCTGACCGAGCAGCGCGTACGCATCATGAGCGAGATCAAGAACCGGGTGAACGGGGAAGCCCAGCAGTTCGGCATCAACGTGATCGACGTGCGCATCCGCCGTGCCGACCTGCCGCCCGCCAACTCGGAGGCGATCTACAACCGCATGAAGTCCGAGCGCGTGCGCGATGCCAAGCAGCTGCGTGCCGAGGGCGCCGAGATCGCCCAGCGCATCCGGGCGGAAGCCGACCGCGACCGCACCGTGCTGCTGGCCAACGCCCAGAGGCAGGCAGCGGAGCTGCGTGGCGAGGGCGATGGCGAGGCCCAGGCCGTCTACAACAAGGCCTACGGCGGCGATGCGACGGAGTTCTATGAATTCTATCGCCGCATGCAGGCGTTCAGGGCAGCCTTCGCCAACGGCGACACCAGCCTGGTGCTCTCGCCCGACAGCGAGTTCTTCCGCTATTTCAACGACCTCAACGCGAAAACCAAGGGACGGCGCTGACCGCGCCGTCCGCCTTCGCTGGCGGGAATTCTGTCATGGGGATCGAACTGCTCACCTTTTTCGGCCTGGCGATCCTGGTGGAAGGGGTTCTGCTGGCGCTGTTCCCGGGCGCGCTGCGGCGCATGATGGCGGCGATGGCGCTGTCCCCGCCCGAGCGGCTGCGCCGTCTCGGCCTGATCGCCGTGGTGGTGGGCGCGGTCGCCCTATTCGTTCTGGCCCATGTCGTGGCCGCCCGGGCGGGGACCGGGGGGCGGCTCGGGTTCGAGACTCTGCGCGCGATGCTCGCGGGCATCTCGTGATGCCGAACGGCTGGATCGGTGCGGCCCGGGGTGCCATATTTGAACCATATTCGTCGCCTATCCCTCGCCGGCACGAGGGGTGGATGAGGCGCGCGTCGCGCCCGGTACCGTTGCAGCTGTTGCCGTCGCATATGTCAGGGAGACGAGATTGACCATCCAGGCGACCCCTTTGCGTTCAGCGGGCCGGATGTCCGTGCGCCGTTTCGTCACGCTCGTGATGGCCATCGCCATGCTGGCGCTGTCGGTGCCGTTATCGCCGCCGGCGATCGCACGCGCCGCGCCCGAGAGTTTCGCCGATCTCGCCGACAAGCTGCTGCCGGCGGTGGTCAACATCTCCACTACCCAGATCAGCAAGAAATCCGACCGGGGCCCCGAGATTCCGCAGTTCCCGCCAGGCTCGCCGTTCGAGGAGTTCTTCAAGGACTTCTTCGACCGTAACCGCCCGGACAGCGCGCCGCGCAAGGTCACGTCGCTGGGCTCGGGCTTCATCATCGATCCGTCGGGCTACATCGTCACCAACCACCACGTCATCGAGGATGCCGAGGAAGTCACCGTCATCCTGCACGACGACACCAACCTCAAGGCCAAGATCATCGGCCGCGACACCAAGACCGATCTCGCCCTGCTCAAGGTCGAGGCGAAGAAGCCGCTGCCCTACGTCAAGTGGGGCGATTCGGAGAAGGCGCGGGTCGGCGACTGGGTGCTGGCGATCGGCAACCCGTTCGGCCTCGGCGGTACCGTGACCGCCGGCATCATCTCGGCGCGCAAGCGCGACATCAATTCCGGGCCCTACGACAGCTATCTGCAGACCGATGCCTCGATCAACCGCGGCAACTCGGGTGGCCCGATGTTCAACCTCGACGGCGAGGTGATCGGCATCAACACCGCCATCTTCTCGCCGTCGGGCGGCTCCATCGGCATCGGCTTTGCCATTCCGTCGGCCCAGGCCAGGACGGTGATCGACCAGCTGCGCAAGTACGGCCGTACCCGGCGTGGCTGGCTCGGCGTGCGCATCCAGACCGTCACCGACCAGATCGCCGAGAGCCTCGCCATGGGCAGGGCACGCGGTGCGCTGGTCGCGGGCGTGACCGACAACGGCCCGGCCGACAAGGCGGGCATCAAGTCGGGCGACGTGATCGTCGCGTTCGACGGCCAGGACATCGACGAGATGCGCGACCTGCCGCGTCTGGTAGCCGAGACGGCGATCGACAAGGACGTCAAGGTGCGCGTGATCCGTGGCGGAAAGCCGGTTGAGCTGTCGGTGCAGGTGGGCGAACTGCCCGACGAGATCAAGGAGCGCAAGGCGTCCGGGGTCGAGGATGAATTCGCGCTCCAGATGCTCGGGCTTACCCTGAACGAGCTCAAGGACAGCCTGCGCCAGACCTACAAGCTCGATTCGCGCGCCAAGGGGGTGCTCATCACCGACGTCAAGGAAGGCAGCGCCGGCAGGAAGGCCGGCCTCCAGGCGGGCGACCTGATCCTCGAGGTGGCGCCTGATCCCGTGACCTCGCCGGAAGACTTCAAGGCGAAGATCGAGAAGGCACGCGAGGCCAAGCGCAAGACCGTGCTGCTGCTGACCGAGCGCAAGAAGATCCGCCAGTTCATCGTGCTGCCAATCTTGTAGGGCAATATCGCGCCATCAAACGCCCCCAAGGGCACGTTCCGGTCCGCCAGGGGGCCGCTCGCAAGGGCGGCCCCCGGTTCTTTTCCGCCACGGCACTGGAAATGCGATGCCCCCGGCGTTAGTAATGCCGTGCCCCGCCCGGCGCCGGGATGGGGCCCTCACACGCACAAGCCGCCATCAGGAGCTCTCCTTGACCGCGAATCCGCTTCTCCGTCCCTTTGCCGCCCTGCGTCCCACCCCCGAGCACGCCGCCGACGTGGCGGCGCCGCCCTACGACGTGGTCTCGACGGAAGAAGCGCGCGAGCTTGCCGGGGACCGGCCGCTCTCGTTCCTGCATGTCTCCAAGCCCGAGATCGATCTCCCCGAGGGCACCGACCCTTACGCCCCCGAGGTTTACGCCAAGGCCGCCGAGAACCTGAAGCGCATGGTGCAGGACGGCGTGCTGCGGCGCGATCCGAAGCCCTGCTATTACGTCTACCGCCTCAAGATGGGCGCCCACGTCCAGACCGGCATCGTCGGGGGCGGCTCGGTCGCCGCCTATAACGAGAACCGCATCCGCAAGCACGAGTTCACCCGTCCCGACAAGGAGGACGACCGCGTCCGCCAGATCGAGGCGACCGGGGCCGAGACCGGGCCGGTGTTCACGGTCCATCATCAGGATCCCCGGCTCGCCGCCGTGATCGAGGCGACCGTCGCGGGCAAGCCCGACTACACGGTGGAATTGTCCGGCGTCATGCACACGCTGTGGGTGGTGGACGGCGACGATGCGATCGCCCAGGTCAACGCCGCGTTCGACGACATGGACGTGATCTATATCGCCGACGGCCATCACCGCTCGGCGGCCGCCGCGCGCGTCGCGGCCGCGCTGACCGACGAGGACGCCCACCTCGAGGGCTCGCGTCCCTATGACTACTTCCTGCTGGTGAGCTTCCCCGCCGAGGAGGTCCGCATCTACGACTACAACCGCGTGATCAAGGACCTGAATGGCCTCGCGCCCGAGGCGTTCCTCGTCAAGGTGAGCGAGCTGTTCGACGTGAGGCCGGCTCAGGGGCAGGCCAAGCCCACCGCCGCCAACCAGTTCGGCATGTATCTCGGCGGGCGCTGGTACCGCCTCGATCTCAAGGACAAGCCCGGCGCCGAGGTCTCGCCGGTGGCGCGGCTCGACGTGAGCCTGCTGCAGGACCGCCTGCTCGGCCCCGTGCTCGGCATCGGCGATCCCCGCACCGACAAGCGCATTGACTTCGTGGGCGGCATCCGCGGCCTCGAGGGCCTGGAGAAGCGCGTCGCCGGCGGCTGGGCGGTCGCGTTCGCGCTGTTTCCCACCTCGATCGCCGATCTGATGGCGGTCGCCGACGACAACCAGGTGATGCCGCCCAAGTCCACCTGGTTCGAGCCCAAGCTCGCCGACGGCATGGCGTCGCTCGTGCTGAAATGACCGGGGTCGCGATGGCGGAAGACGCGACCGATACCGTCTTCGTCATCGCGGGGCCCACGGCATCCGGAAAGTCGGGCCTCGCGCTGGCGCTGGCCGAACGGCTTGCCGTCCAGGGTCGCGGCGGGGTCGTGATCAACGCCGATTCCATGCAGGTCTATCGCGGCCTCGAGATACTGACGGCCCAGCCCGGGCAGGATGCCTTCGCCCGCGCGCCCCACGTGCTCTACGGCATTCTCGACCCCACCGATCCGTGCTCGGCGGGACGCTGGCGCGCCATGGCGCTGGCCGAGATCGCGCGCGCGCGCGCCGCGGGCAAGACCGCGATCGTGACCGGGGGCACGGGGCTCTATCTCAAGGCGCTGATGGAGGGCATCGCGCCAGTGCCCGATATTCCCGAGGACGTCCGGGCACGCGTCCGCGCCCATTTGGCCGAGATCGGCAAGGCGGCGTTCCACGCCGAGCTCGCCGGGCGCGACGCCGACGCCGGGCGCGCGATCCGGGCGAGCGATTCCCAGCGCATGATGCGTGCCTTCGAGGTGCTGGAAGCGACCGGCCGCCCGCTGTCCTACTGGCAGGCACTGCCGCCCGCCGGCCCGCCCGCCGGTCTTGCCTTCCGTACCGTGCTGCTCGACCCGCCGCGCGCGGAGCTCTATGCCGCGATCGAGGCGCGCCTGGACCGTATGGTGGCGGCCGGGGCCCTCGACGAGGCCCGGGTACTGGCGGAACGGGGGGTGGCCGAGGATCTGCCGGTCATGAAGGCGCTCGGCGTCGCCGAACTGGCCGCGGCGGCGCGCGGCGAGATGCCCCTCGCCGAGGCGGTGGCCAAGGCCAAGACCGCCTCGCGCAACTACGCCAAGCGCCAGGTGACTTGGTTTCACGGGCAGATGATTGCGGATTTCCGGGAAACGGAGAAATTTTCGGAAAGTCTTTGCGAAAAAATCTTGTCGGAAATTCTATGATTTTGCTTGACCGGGGCGGATCATGCCCCTAGTTTGGCGCTCCCCGCCGGGCAGGGGCGCGGATTTCCTGGCGAATCGCGCTGTTTCCGCTGCGGGGACGGGGAGGGCATGTTGCCCTCCGCTGTTTTTTACCGACTGAAGACCGGGCCGCCGGCGCGGCCCCAGACCCGAGGAATGGAGACATGGCTACCGCCAAGCTGACCGGCTCCGAGATCGTGCTCAAGGTGCTCGCCGAGGAAGGGACCGAAGTGGTATTCGGCTATCCCGGCGGCGCCGTCCTGCCCATTTACGATGCGCTGTTCAAGCAGAAGCAGGTCCGTCACATCCTCGTCCGTCAGGAGGGCGGCGCCGTCCACGCGGCGGAGGGCTACGCGCGCTCGACCGGCAAAGTGGGCGTGGTGCTGGTGACTTCGGGCCCGGGCGCGACCAACTCGGTGACGGGGCTCACCGACGCGCTGATGGATTCGATTCCGCTGGTGTGCCTGACCGGCCAGGTGCCGACCCACCTGATCGGCAACGACGCCTTCCAGGAAGCCGACACCACCGGCATCACGCGTCCCTGCACCAAGCACAACTACCTGGTGAAGGACATCAACGAGCTTGCCCGCGTGTTGCGCGAGGCGTTCTACGTAGCGCGCTCGGGCCGGCCCGGCCCGGTGGTGGTGGACCTGCCCAAGGACGTGCTGCAGGGCCTCGCCGCCTATGCGTCCGCGCCGGCCAAGCGCGAGCCCCACAAGAGCTACCGTCCGCAGGTGCGCGGCAGCCAGGACGCGATCGATCGCGCGGTCGAGCTGATGGCCAATGCCAAGCGGCCGATCTTCTATACCGGCGGCGGCGTGATCAATTCGGGCACGCGCGCCTCCAGGCTGCTCACCGAGCTCGTGCGCAAGACCGGCTATCCCATCACCCACACCCTGATGGGGCTCGGCGCCTATCCGGCCAGCGACCGGCAGTTCCTCGGCATGCTCGGCATGCACGGCACCTACGAAGCCAACCTCGCCATGTACGACTGCGACGTCATGGTGTGCGTGGGCGCGCGCTTCGACGACCGCGTGACCGGCAAGATCGCCGAGTTCTCGCCCAAGTCGAAGAAGATCCACATCGACATCGACCCGAGCTCGATCAACAAGAACGTGCTGGTGGACGTGCCGATCGTCGGCGATTGCGGCACCGTGCTCGCGCAGATGATGAAGCGTTGGGACGAGTGGAAGTACAAGCCCGACGCCAAGGCGCTCGCCAAGTGGTGGAAGGAGATCGACGGCTGGCGCGCGCGCGACTGCCTCGCCTATCAGCATTCGGACAAGATCATCAAGCCGCAGTACGCGCTGGAGCGGCTCCAGGCGCTGACCGCCGACAAGGACGTCTACTTCACCACCGAGGTGGGCCAGCACCAGATGTGGGCGGCCCAGTTCCTCAAGTTCAACAAGCCCAACCGCTGGATGACCTCGGGCGGGCTCGGCACCATGGGCTACGGCCTGCCCGCCGCCATCGGCGTGCAGGTGGCGCATCCCAGGTCGCTGGTAATCGACGTGGCGGGCGAGTCCTCGATCCTGATGAACATCCAGGAGCTGTCGACCGCAGCCCAGTATCGGCTGCCGGTCAAGGTCTTCATCCTCAACAACCAGTACATGGGGATGGTGCGCCAGTGGCAGGAGCTGCTGCACGGCGGGCGCTATTCGGAGAGCTACATGGCGAGCCTGCCGGACTTCGTGAAGCTCGCGGACGCGTTCGGCGGCGTCGGCCTGATCGCCGAGAAGCCGTCCGAGGTGGACGATGTCATCAAGGAGATGATCAAGGCCGACCGGTCGTGATCGCTGACATACGCGTCGATCAGTCGGAGAACTGCTTCCCCATGATCCCCTCGGGGGCGGCCCATTACGAGATGCTGCTCGGTCCCGCCGACAAGGCGGCCAAGCCGATCTCCGAGGAAGGCATGGTGCTGGTCTAGATACCGGCGGTTGCGAGGAATGGACACGTGAGCGGACAGACGATCGAGCGGCATACCATCGCCGTGCTGGTGGACAACGAGGCGGGCGTGCTGGCGCGCGTGATCGGGCTGTTCTCCGGGCGCGGCTACAACATCGAGAGCCTGACGGTGGCCGAGGTGGACGCGGCCAAGGCGCTGTCGCGCATCACCGTCGTGACTTCGGGCACGCCCCAGATCGTCGAGCAGATCAAGGCCCAACTCGACCGGCTGGTGCCGGTCCACAAGGTCTCCGATCTGACCGAGGAGGGCGCCCATGTGGGACGCGAGCTCGCGCTCGTGAAGGTGCGCGGCGCCGGCGAGAAGCGGGTGGAATCCTTGCGCATCGCCGATATCTTCCGCGCCGGCGTGGTCGATTCGACCGCGCGCTCGTTCGTGTTCGAGATCACCGGCTCGACCGAGAAGATCGACGCCTTCATGCGCCTGATGGAACCCCTTGGGCTGGTCGACATTTCCCGGACCGGGATCGTCGCTATTGCCCGCGGCGAAAAGCCTATCTAAAACCATGCCGTCCCGCCCGCGGGCGGCCGGCCAAACGAAACCGAAAAGCGAAATCTGACGAGGGACCGAACCATGCGCGTTTACTACGACCGCGACGCGGACGTTAATCTGATCAAGAAGAAGAAGGTCGCCATCATCGGCTACGGCAGCCAGGGCCATGCCCATGCGCTCAACCTCAAGGATTCGGGCGTCAAGGAAGTGGCGGTCGCGCTGCGCAAGGGCTCGTCCTCGGTGGCCAAGGCCAAGGCCGCGAAGCTCAAGGTCATGACCCCGGCGGAAGCCGCCAAGTGGGCCGACGTGGTCATGGTGCTGGTGCCCGACGAGCTCCAGGCCGACCTCTACAGGGACGAGTTGCTGCCCAACATGAAGAAGGGCTCGGCGCTTGCCTTCGCCCACGGATTCAACATCCATTTCCAGCTGGTCGAGCCGCGCCCCGACATGGACGTGTTCATGGTGGCGCCCAAGGGGCCCGGCCATACCGTGCGCGGCGAGTACCTCAAGGGCGGCGGCGTGCCGTGCCTGATCGCGGTGCAGCAGGACGCCTCGGGCAACGCCCATGACATCGGCCTGTCTTATGCCTCGGCCATCGGCGGCGGCCGCTCGGGTATCATCGAGACCAGTTTCCGCGAGGAATGCGAGACCGACCTGTTCGGCGAGCAGTCGGTGTTGTGCGGCGGCCTCACCTCGCTCGATCAAGGCCGGGTTCGAGACCCTGGTCGAGGCCGGCTACGCGCCGGAGATGGCCTATTTCGAGTGCCTCCACGAGGTCAAGCTGATCGTCGACCTGATCTACGAGGGCGGTATCGCCAACATGCGCTACTCGATCTCGAACACCGCGGAATACGGCGACTACACCTCGGGCCCGCGCCTCATCGACGATGGCGTGAAGGCCCGCATGAAGGACGTCCTGGCCGACATCCAGTCGGGCCGCTTCGCCAAGGAATGGGTGCTCGAGAACCGGGCCGGCCAGGCCAGCTTCAAGGCCATGCGCCGGCGCGAGGCCGACCATCCGATCGAGGAGGTGGGCGCCAAGCTGCGCGGCATGATGCCGTGGATCACCAAGAACCGGCTCGTGGACAAGACCAAGAACTAGAGCATTGTTCCTCAGATTTGAATGACCTGCGCCGGGGCGGAAAAGCGCCCGGCCCTTCGGGTTGCGCCGCGGCGGGTGCCCGCGTCGTTGCGCCGCTCGCCCGATGTCCCTGCATCGCGCTTTGCGCCGCGCCTAGCGGCTCGCTGCCCCGCGGCACAACGCAGGTGGTTCAAATCTGGGGAGAATAATGCTCTGGCCGCCTTCCGGCCGGAAATCGGTATTTGGCAGAGGGCGGCCCGGCGGGCCGCCCTTTTCGTTGGCATCGCCGCCGGCAGCGCGAAATTTTCTTGCGGGTCTCGAAATCCCCGGGAAAATCCCCACTTTTTCCATTCCAATGTTGCGAACGGGACTGAAAAAGGCTTAAAATGAAGGCGTTAACCAGTTTTCTTAACGTCTTTAGCAATTATTAACGCTCACGGCGTTACCCTCGTTAAGTCATTTAGTCTGTTGTGTTTATTCCGGCATGACGAGGTCGGTCGGAGCGTGACCAAGAAGAGGGCGGCAATGTTTGCCCGACCGGGATGGCCCGGGAGACGACGTACGGGAACGACATGAACTGCATGGGCATCACGTCTGAACAGTCTCGCACCGGCGCCTTGCGCGCCGTGCCGGGCGCGTTCGCGCGCGTGCTGTCCGTGACCGATCTCTTCGCCTGTGGGGTGGGGCTGCGACTTAGGCACCCCTGAGCCGCGCGCGTTTTCCGCGCACGCCGTTCGGGGGGACCTATATGTGATGAAACACGGCCGCCCTCAAGGGGCGCTCAAGTCGCAAGGATAGACCCATGAGCAAGAGTACGGATTCCAACGTCATCAGAATCTTCGACACCACGTTGCGCGACGGCGAGCAGTCGCCGGGCGCGTCCATGACCCTCTCCGAGAAGATCCGCATCGCGGAAGTGCTCGAGGAGATGGGCGTGGACGTGATCGAGGCGGGCTTCCCGATCGCGTCGAACGGCGACTTCGAATCGGTTGCCGAGATCGCGCGCACGGTGAAGAACGCCATCGTCTGTGGTCTCGCGCGTGCGCACGCGGGCGACATCGACCGCGCCGCCGAGGCGCTGCAGTCGGCGAGGCGCAAGCGCATCCACACGTTCATCTCCACCTCGCCGCTCCACATGAAGTACAAGCTGCAGATGGAGCCCGAGGACGTCCACGCCGCAGTGGTCGCCTCTGTCAGCCACGCGCGCGGCTACACCGACGACGTGGAGTGGAGCCCCGAGGACGGTTCGCGCACGGACCACGATTTCCTGTGCCGTTGCGTCGAATCGGCAATCAAGGCGGGCGCTACCACCGTCAACATCCCCGACACCGTGGGCTATGCCATCCCCGAGGAGTTCGGCGCGCTGATCGCGATGCTGATGAACCGTGTGCCCAACATCGACCAGGCGGTGATCTCGGTCCATTGCCACAATGACCTAGGGCTGGCGGTCGCCAACTCGCTGTCCGCGGTCAAGGCGGGCGCGCGCCAGGTGGAGTGCACCATCAACGGTCTCGGCGAGCGCGCCGGCAATGCCGCGCTGGAGGAGATCGTGATGGCGCTCAGGACCCGCAAGGACCTGCTGCCGTTCGAGACCGGCATCGACACCACCCAGATCACGCGCGCCTCGCGCCTGGTCTCGGCCATCACCGGCTTCGTGGTGCAGCCCAACAAGGCGATCGTAGGCAAGAACGCGTTCGCTCATGAATCGGGCATCCACCAGCACGGTATGCTCAAGCACGCCCAGACCTACGAGATCATGCGCCCCGAGGACGTCGGCCTGACCAAGTCGAACTTGGTCATGGGCAAGCATTCGGGCCGCCATGCCTTCCGCGAGAAGCTCAAGGAGATGGGCTTCGAGCTGGGCGAGAACGCCCTCGAGGATGCGTTCCGGCGCTTCAAGGATCTGGCCGACAAGAAGAAGGAGATCTTCGACGAGGACATCCTCGCGCTGGTCGACGACGAGGTGGTGCGGGCCAACGACCGCATCCGCGTCGAGAGCCTGAAGATCACCTGCGGCACCGAGGGTCCGCAGACCGCCGAACTGAAGCTCAAGGTGGACGGCGAGAGTCGGACTACCACCGCCAACGGGGACGGGCCGGTGGACGCGACCTTCCGCGCCATCCGCGAGTTGTTCCCCCACGAGGCGCGGCTCCAGCTCTATCAGGTGCACGCCGTCACCGGCGGCACCGACGCCCAGGCTGAGGTCACGGTCCGGCTCGAGGAGAACGGCCGCACGGTTCACGGCCAGGGTGCCGACACCGACACGCTGGTGGCGTCCGCGCGCGCCTATGTCAACGCGCTCAACAAGCTGTTGGTCAAGCGGGAGAAGTCGGTATCGGCGATGTCCGCGTGACCGGGGTATTCCAGGGGACTGGGGCCGGCTTTCGGGCCGGCCCCCAAAATAGGGATAAGTGAGGGTCCATGTTTTCAAGATTGCTTGGGATGCTGTCGGCCGACATGGCGATCGACCTCGGCACGGCCAATACGCTCGTCTACGTCAAGGGGCGCGGCATCGTGCTCAACGAGCCGTCGGTGGTCGCCATCGCCAACGTCAAGGGCCGCAAGCAGGTGCTGGCGGTGGGCGACGAGGCCAAGATGATGCTCGGTCGTACCCCCGGCAACATCGAGGCGATCCGTCCGCTGCGCGACGGCGTCATCGCCGACTTCGAGATCGCCGAGGAAATGATCAAGCACTTCATCCGCAAGGTGCACAACCGGCGCTCCTTCGCCAGCCCGCAGATCATCGTCTGCGTGCCGTCGGGCTCGACCGCGGTCGAGCGCCGCGCCATCCAGGAATCGGCCGAGGCCGCCGGCGCACGCCGGGTGTTCCTGATCGAGGAGCCGATGGCCGCCGCGATCGGCGCCGGCCTGCCGGTCACCGAGCCGACCGGCTCCATGGTGGTCGACATCGGCGGCGGCACCACGGAAGTCGCCGTGCTGTCGCTCGGCGGCATCGTCTATTCGCGCAGCGTGCGCGTCGGCGGCGACAAGATGGACGAGGCCATCATCGCCTACATCCGCCGCAACCATAACCTCCTGGTGGGCGAGGGCTCCGCCGAGCGCATCAAGAAGGAGATCGGCTCCGCCTGCCCGCCGGCCGACGGCGAGGAAGGCCGGGTCATGGAGATCAAGGGCCGCGACCTGATGAACGGCGTACCCAAGGAGCTCATCATCTCCGAGCGCCAGATCGCGGAAAGCCTGGCCGAGCCGGTCTCGGCCATCATCGAGGCGGTCAAGGTCGCCCTCGAGCACACCGCGCCCGAGCTCGCCGCCGACATCGTCGACAAGGGCATCGTGCTCACCGGCGGCGGCGCGTTGCTGTCGAACCTCGACTACGTGCTGCGCCACGCGACCGGTCTGCCGGTCTCGATCGCCGACGAGCCGCTCTCCTGCGTGGTGCTCGGCACCGGCCGCGCGCTCGAGGAGATGAAGACCCTCAAGAACGTTCTCACCTCGAGCTACTAGGACGGTGATCGCAGCGGGGGAGATGACAGGTGGAATTCCGGCGGCCTAGCCTGATTGCGCGGATCGCGGTGCCCCTCCGGGGCGCCGCCCAGCGCTTTGCGCTCGGCTCGCTGGTGGTCGCCTCGTTCGCCCTCATGTTCCTCGGCAAGACCGACACCCAGTTCGTCGAGCGCATGCGGACTACCGTGACCGACGTCGCGACGCCGATCCTCGAAGTGCTGGCAGAGCCGGTCTCGGCCATCGACAAGGGGTTCGACTATCTCGGCGAGCTCGCCGCGCTGCACGAGGAGAACCGACGCCTGCGCGAGGAGGTGGCGCGCCTGCGCGGCTGGCACTCAGCGGCGCTGCGGCTCGAGGCCGAGAACAATTCGTTCCGCGATCTGCTGCACTATTCCGGTCCCGACCGCCGCTCGTTCGTGTCGGCGCGCGTGATTGCCGACGGGCGCGGCCCGTTCGTCAAGAGCGTGCTGGTCAACGTCGGCACCCGCGACGGCATCACCAAGGGGCAGGGCGTCGTGACCCAACTCGGCCTGGTCGGGCGCGTGACCGAGGTGGGCGAACGCTCCGCACGCGTCCTGATGATCACCGACCTCAACTCTCGTATTCCGGTACTGGTCCAGGAGACCCGCGACCGCGCCATCCTCGCCGGCGACAATTCCGGGCGCCCGCAACTCGCGTTCCTGCCCGAGACCGCCAAGGTCAAAACCGGCCAGCGGGTGGTGACGTCGGGCGACGGCGGCGCACTCCCGCCGGGCGTTCCCGTCGGCGTTGTCTCCGTGACCGACGGCGGCAGCGTGCGCGTGCGTCCGTTCGTCGACTGGGAGCGCCTCGAATACGTCCAGATCGTCGATTTCGACGTGGCGCCGGCACCTGTATCCCCCGAGACGTCCTCCGCCGCCGATGACGGGACGGAGAAGGAGCCCCGGTGACCGGCGGTCTCTGGCAGCGGCTCGATCTCTGGGCCCGCCGCACGCTCCCGGCAGGCCTCTGTCTCCTGTTCGTGCTTCTCGCGGTCCTGCCGGTTCCGGTGCCCGGCTATTCCTCGATCGTGCCGATGCTGGCGCTCGCCTCGGTGTTCTTCTGGGCGGTGCACCATCCGCGCCTGCTGCCGCCGGTGGTGGTGTTCGCGATCGGCCTGATCCAGGACACGTTGTCCGGCGCGTCCATGGGTTCGGGCGCCGTCGTGCTGCTCGCCACCTACGGCGTCACCGTGTCGCAGCGCCGGTTCTTCAACAACCGCACCTTCATCCAGGTCTGGGTCGGTTTCGTGATCGTCGCCTTCGCCGCCGCGGTGCTGTCGTGGGTCGTCGCCATGATCGCGGGCGGTGCCTTCGTGCCGCCGCGGGCCGCGGCATTCCAGTATCTCCTTACCATCGCGGTCTATCCGCTCGTCACCTGGGTGCTGCACGGCGCCCAGCACCTGGTTCCGGCGGAGGGCTGACATGATCCGCGACCAGGACCGCTACAAGCTGTTCACGCGCCGCTCGGTGCTGCTGGCGGGCGGCCAGCTCGCGCTGTTCTCGGCGCTGGCCGGGCGCATGTATTACCTGCAGGTGGTCGAGGCGGACAAGTATCACACGTTGGCCGAGGACAACCGCATCAACCTGCGCCTGCTGGCGCCGCCGCGCGGGCGCATCCTCGACCGCGACGGCGTTGAGATCGCTGCCAACCAGCAGAACTACCGCCTGATCGTGGTGGCCGAGCGCAGCCCCGACCTCGCCGCGACGCTCGATCGCATCGGGCTTCTGATCACGCTCGGCGATCACGAGCGCAAGCGCGTCCTGCGTGAGGCCACGCGCCAGCGCGCCTTCGTGCCAATCACCGTGCGCGAGAACCTCGACTGGGAGGAGGTCGCCCGCATCGAAATCCACGCCCCCGACCTGCCGGGGGTCCAGATCGAGGTCGGCCAGACCCGCTTCTATCCCTTTGGTCCGACGGCGGCCCATCTGATCGGCTACGTCGGGCAGGTCTCGGCCAAGGAGCTGACCGGCGATCCCCTGCTGGAGCTGCCGTCGTTCCGCATCGGCAAGAACGGCATCGAGAAGACCGACGACGAGCGCCTGCGCGGCAAGGCCGGGCGCAGCGAGGTCGAGGTCAACGCCTTCGGCCGGGTCATCCGCGAGCTGTCGCGGCGCGAGGGCCAGCCCGGCGACGAGGTCCGGCTCACCATCGACATGGACATCCAGGAGTTCGCCCACAAGCGGCTCGGCGACCAGTCGGGCGCGGTCGTCGTCCTCGACGTGGAGAAGGGCGAGGTCCTGGCGCTGGCGTCGGCGCCCGCGTTCGATCCCAACGCCTTCAACAAGGGCATCAGCCGCGACTACTGGCAGGAGCTGATGTCGAATGAGCGTTCGCCGCTCACCGACAAGGCGATCGCCGGGCAGTACGCGCCGGGTTCCACGTTCAAGCCGATGGTGGCGCTGGCCGGGCTCGAATCCGGCATCGTGACGCCTGACCATACCGTGTTCTGCGGCGGTCATATCCAGCTCGGCAACGTCCGCTTCCATTGCTGGAAGAAGTACGGCCACGGCCGCCTCAACATGGAGCAGGGGCTCGAGCATTCCTGCGACATCTATTTCTACGACGTCGCCAAGCGCGTCGGCGTCGATCGTATTTCGGCCATGGCCAAGAAGTTCGGTCTCGGCCACAAGCTCGGCGTCGAGCTTCCCGGGGAGAAGCCGGGCGTGCTCCCGACCCGCAACTGGAAGCTCGCGATCCTCGGCACGCCGTGGCAACTGGGCGAGACCCTCGTGACCGGCATTGGTCAGGGCTTCGTGCTGGCGACGCCGCTCCAGCTTGCCGTCATGGCGGCGCGTCTCGCCAACGGCAAGTTCGCGCTCAAGCCGAACCTGACCCTCGACGACGCGCCGGCCACGACCGTTGCCGCCGCTGGCGATCCCACCGTCGCGGCCGCTCCGCCGCCGCCGTTTCCCGCGCTCGGCGTCGCCGAAAGCTCGCTCGACGTGGTGCGGCGCGGCATGTGGCTGGTTTCCAACGATATCCACGGCACCGCCTATCGCGCCCGCATCAAGCAAAAGGGCTGGGAGATCGCCGGCAAGACCGGCACCAGCCAGGTGCGGCGCATCACCATGGCCGAGCGCGAGCACGGCGTGCGCAAGAACGAGGACCTGCCGTGGCGCGAACGCGACCACGCCCTGTTCGTCGCTTTCGCCCCGGCCGACGCGCCGCGCTATGCCATCTGCGTGGTGGTGGAGCACGGCGGTGGCGGCTCCGCCGTGGCCGCGCCGATCGCCCGCGACGTGATGGAAGAAACGCTGAAGCGCGATCCCCTGCGCAAGCGCCTGCCGCTGCGCGAGGCGCGCGCAACCCCAACCGACATCGCCGGCAAGACGGGCCGCAACTGACATGCTGTCCGGTTTCTACCGCCAGCCCGAGATGACCTTCGGCGAGAAGCTTGCCGAGGTGAACTGGGGCCTTGTGCTGATCCTGACCGTGATCGCATCGATCGGCTTTGCCATGCTCTATTCGGCCGCGAACGGGTCGATCCAGCCGTGGGCTGTGCGCCAGATGGCGCGTTTCGTGGTGGGGCTGTGCCTGCTGGTCGCGATCGCCATGGTCGATCTCAAGTTCTGGCTGCGCTACGCCTACGCCATCTACGGAATCTCGCTGCTGCTCTTGGTCGCGGTGGAAGTCGCCGGCGACATCGGCATGGGGGCCCAGCGCTGGATCAACCTCGGCATCATCAACCTGCAGCCGTCCGAGGTGATGAAGATCGCGCTGATCATCGTGCTGGCGCGCTATTTCCATGCCCTGCCCGAGGAGGCCCAGGGCAAGGTCCGCTACCTGATCTGGCCGGCCTTGCTCGCGCTCGCCCCGGCGGCGCTGGTGCTGCGCCAGCCGGACCTCGGCACGGCGCTGATGCTGCTGATGGTGACCGGCATCGTCTTCTTCATGGCGGGCGTGCGGCTGTGGAAGTTCGCCGTCGCCATCCTCGGCGTCTTGGGGGCGATCCCGGTCGCCTGGCACGTCCTCAAGCCTTACCAGAAGGACCGCATCTACACCTTCCTGAACCCGGAATCCGACCCGCTCGGTGCCGGCTACCACATCCTGCAATCCAAGATCGCGCTGGGCTCGGGCGGCCTCTTCGGCAAGGGCTTCATGCAGGGCAGCCAGGCGCATCTCAACTTCCTGCCGGAGAAGCAGACCGACTTCATCTTCACCATGCTGGCCGAGGAGTTCGGCATGGTTGGCGGCATGACTCTGCTGGTGCTCTACGGGCTGGTGCTGGTCTACGGCTTCCACATCGCGCTCCGGGCGCAGAGCCAGTTCGGCCGCCTGCTCGCCATCGGTGTGACCGCGACCTTCTTCCTCTACGTGTTCATCAACATCGCCATGGTGATGGGCCTGGTGCCCGTGGTCGGCGTGCCGCTGCCGCTGATCTCCTACGGCGGCACCTCGATGCTGACGCTGCTGTTCGGCTTCGGCATCCTGATCGGGGTCAACGTGCACCGCGACATGGTGATCGGCCGCTCGCCCCGCAGCGAGCCCTGAACCGGTGCCAGGCGCTCCCCGGAAATGCTTCCGAAATCAGGGGCTTGGGGCCGTTCCGAGGCGCCCCAAAAAAGCCGCGCACGGCCTCGACAAAGCCGCCCTCCCTTGGTATATCCATGCCTCCCAACGCGCCCCCCGGGGTTCGCAGGCATTGGGGCGCATAGCTCAGTTGGTAGAGCAGCTGACTCTTAATCAGCGGGTCCAAGGTTCGAGTCCTTGTGCGCCCACCATAAAATCAAGGGCTTAGCCGTTTCGCGGCTAGGCCCTTAGATTTTTCGGAAGCATATTGGAAGCAAGTGGGAGAGCATTTCGGGATCGTTTGCCGCTCCCTATATATTCGTCCAAGAATTCTAACCAACTGATACAGGTGGATTGCGTTGAAGAACTATGACCTAAGCTTCGCCGATCGTTTGAAAGTGGCGGCGAAGGCAAAACAGGCCCAGCTCGATAAGGCACGGGCGAATGCGCCTGCCAATGACCCGGAATTTGCCAAACGGCAGGCGGCCAGGGTGGCTGCCGCGATCGAGCGTGAGGCGCGTGTCGCCGAGCGCAAAGCTGCTAAGCTGGCCGACAAGGCCAGCAAGGCCGCCCAACAGGCTGCCGAAGAGGTGGCGCACGCCATCGCCTTAAAGGCCGAACAGGAACGTCAGGAGGCCGAGGCCGCGGACCAGGCTGCCCGCGAGATCGCGCTCGTGGCTGAGCGCAAGGCAGCGCGCGATGCCCGCTATGCCGCCCGCAAGGCGCGGCAAAGATAGCCCGTTCGCCTCGCAGGGGTTATCCGGGCCCTGCGAACGGCTACTTCTTTTTGCCGCCTGTGGCAGGCTTCATTTTCGCCGCGGCGATGGATGACAGCGTGCCCGCGGCGGCAGGCTTCGATTTTACCTGTTTGGGTTTCTTGATCTCTCGATTGCTTCGTTTCTGACTCTTGGCCATTGCATGCTCCCGATTGAACGATGTGTTGCCTTGGCGGACAAGGTTTCGTTAATAGGCGCTAATATGCACGTGACATCAAGCGACCAAATTTGCGGGGCGCGACGAAACAGATTGAGGTGCGGAGAACGCCCGGATGGAAGAGACGAAGATTGACCCCGCCGCCATGGGGCGGCTCGCCAAAGCGCTGGCTTTTATCTGTGGCCCGGACCATGCGACGACCCTTGCCCTCAAGGCGGCGGCCGAGAGCGGCTCCGAACAGGACATCAAAAAAGCCCGCATGCTGTTTCTCAGATTGAAGCCGGGCGAGCGCCGGGCGGCGTTGAACATGCTCGGAGATTGATCGCAGGTGATCGGCCTTATCCAAGGGTGGCAAGGACACGATCGAAAATCTGGTGTCACCAGGTGTGCCGGCCCGCAACGGGGCAAGCCACCACCAGAATCCAGTGCCCGGATTTGTCGGGCTTGGCCCACCATTGCTTCAAAATGACTTAGGGGCCGTTTCGCAGGAAACGGCCCCTTGGTTTTTTCCGCTGAGTTGTGCGCGCCTTACGCGATCGCGGCACTGTCCACAAATCCGAGCTCCGGTTCCCGCCAAAGGGCATCTTTCAGCGCGCCCATCGCGTCGTAAGCGGTGATTTCCGGAGCCAGTCTCTGAAACTCACGCAATGCGGCAGCGTATGCGGCGCCGTGGTCCTTTCCGCCCTTCCTGTGTTCGCGGTAAACCGCAAGGGCATGCTGTTCGCTCGTGCCATCCAAGCTTTCCAATTCACACATCGGCGATCCTCCGGGCAGGTTATCCGGCTTATTGCTCGGGATTCAGGTGTGGCATCGGGGAGCCCATCCAGCCGATGACGCGCGCCCGGCCGATGCCGCGGGCGGGACATGCTACCGTTGCCTCTAGCGCGCATCCGTCGGGAACGAGGGGCAGGGCTTCGCGCAGGGTATTGGCCAGAACAAGCCAGGTACGAGACACCGTCTCTTCGGCGTGATCTCCCCGCGCGGTAAGATGAAATAGCTGCATTGCCAACCTCCGTTTCGGTAGAGACTGCACTTGGCGTTTACAGGCTGCGATTGACAGGAAATCCGTTCATCGCTTGCAGCGGGTAGTCCACGAAATCCTGAGGCAAATCAAACGATCCGGTTAAGACCGCAAGAAAGTCCCATGAGGTGAGAGGCGGCAAAATCCGGAAGTTCCCGTACGTAGTGTTACGTAACAGCCGGCAAACGGGTGTGGGGTTCGGGTCCTTGCGCGCCCACCAGAGGGCGTCATCCGGTGCCCTCTTCGCGTTCCACGCTACGAAAAAACCAGTCCGCAAATCCGGCGATAGTGGCTATCCTGCGCGGGCGGCGGGAACAGCCGCGGTCCGGCCGGGAGGGGTCGGGCGGAATGGGAGACCGGGGGACGAGTTATCGATGTTCGTTTGCGACGGCTTTCTGCGGGATCCGGCGCTGCTGGAGGCACTCCGCGACAAGGATATCTGGCGCAGGGTTCCGGCCTACAACTGGTGGGAAGGGTGGTGGCGCGCGCCCCCCGCCAATCCTCTCGAAGCCGCGGTGCAGGCGATCTGGCAGGGACAGATCGACGAGCAGAACGTGGCCGGGTTCGAGTACTGGTTCAATGATCTTTCCGCCGGCGCCACCCTGAAATGGCATCGCGACTGCGACGAGGCGATCCGCAAGCGGGACGGGCGCTACGACTGTCCCCAGGTCGGCCATATCTACTACGCGACCGTCGAGGACGTCGACGGGGGCTTCCTCGAGGTTTCGGACAAGGCGTCCCTGATCGAGGTCGAATCCTCGGACCTAGAGCGCATCCGACCGGTCGAGAACCGGCTGGTGATCTTCAATCCGTCCTTCTGGCATCGGGTCACGCGGCTTGCGCGCGGGCGTCGCATTGCGTTTCTCGCGAACCTGTGGACGCGCAAGCCCCATACCTTCGATCGCGGCAACCACGTGGACGCCGATTTCGCGCCGGTGAGTTGGAAATAGGGCGGCCCGGAACCGCGCCAGGGGTCGCAACGAACGAACAGGAACGGGAACGCACGGTAATGGCAGAGATTTCGCATTTCTTCCCCCTGAGCATCTACAAGGCGAGCCTAGGCCTCGAGCCGTCCTACCGGGAGCAGATGATCGCCCGGATCGTCGAAGACGCCAAAAAGTCGGGCTACGACCGTGCCGAGCAGTATGCTTGGACCGGCGACGTCAGCGGCTTCGAGTTCCTGCACGCCCGCGAGGCGTTCGAGCCGCTGTTCCGCGCGATGGCGCAGCACATCGAGGCCTATCGGGAGGCCTTCCAGCTCAAGGCGGACGTGCTCGATTTCTATTTCACGCGCTCCTGGGCGACGGTCTCGTCCACGAGCCAGCTCATCAATCTCCACCAGCACATGCAGTCGCATATTTCGGCGGTCTACTATTTGAAGACGCCGCAAGGCGCGGGAAACTTCGTGCTGGAGCCGTTCACGCGCGACAACCCGAACGAGTTCATCCCCGGGCTCCTGCACAAGGAGAACTTCCTCGATAAGACGATCACGCCCTCGCTTCTGCTCTCGCCCGGCGCCTCCATTACGGTGGAGGAGGACATGCTGCTCCTGTTCCCCTCCAAGACCCGCCACGGCACTGAGAAGAGCACCTCGTCGGAGGAGCGCATCTCGATTGCCGCCGACATCGTCGCGGTGCTGCGCGAATCCCACGGCCGGGAGTATTTTCTGCCGCCGCTCGATATGTGGCGGAAGTTCGGGTAGGCGGCCGCCGGGCCGGTCCGGAGGGTGTTCCCGGAGATCGGCGGAAATTAGCACAAACCCAAAACGCATCTCCGTGTGGGCATGACTCTATAGCCTATAGAGTCTCGTCCATGAGAATGCGGGCGTCTGCGAAAACCAATATGCGCCCTGTCGCGCTCTGGGTTGCGATATGGGCCGGGGTTGTCTTTGCCAGGACTGTCTTTGCCGGGGCGGATTCCGGTGATTCCATGCTCCGGTACGATCCCCACGGTGTGGACCGCGATTGCTCCGACTTCCGGACATGGCGTGAGGCGCAGGCCTTTTACGAGGCAGCCGGACCGGGCGACCCTCATTATCTGGATGGCGATGGCGACGGTATCGCCTGCGAACGGCTCCGCCACTGGTGGTGACGCATCGCTGTGACGGTGTCCGTTGCCTTGGTCCGTGAGGCCATCGGGAAATCCAATCAGGCGTGCGGATAAACCGATTGGATTTTGGGCCGCCCGGCTGAGACCCTATAGGGCGTCATGGTCCGCGTAGGGGTGGCGCGTGGCCCGGGAGATGCGGCGATGTCACCTATTCGGAATATTCTCGTCCTTTATCATCGCGGGGTCGGCGACGAGGCGACGCTGGAGCGCGCCGTGTCGCTCACGCGCAAGGTCGAGGGCTCGCTGATCGTGGCCGAGGCGCTCGATCCGGCACCGCCGGGCCGCCTTACCTGGCTGGTCCCGCCGTCCTCGCGGGCGCGCCGCGAGTGGGATCAGTGCGTGGCCGAGCGCGAAGCGCATTTCGAGCGGCTCACCACGGGAATCCGGCGTCTCAACGTGCCGGTCCGATGCCGCGTGCTGGCCGATGGCCCGGCCCATGACAGCGTGATCCGCGCCGTGATCGAGGACCGCGTCGATCTCGTCATCCTCACCGCGCCCATGGCGGAGCTCACGAGCACGGGTGTTTCGGCGGGCCTGGTAGCACGCCTGATGCGCGACTGTCCCTGCCCGGTGTGGCTGGCCCATCCCGGGATCGAGGGCGCGCTTGGGCGCGTGGCGGCCGCGGTCGCCCTGCCGGACGATCTCGACGGCGACCATGGGACGGCGGAACGGGTGCTGGCGCTGGCCGGCGCTTTGCAGAGCGTCGAGGGCTGCACGGTCGATATCGTCCATGCGTGGGATTTCGTCGGCACCGAGCGCGACCGTGCTCTTTCGGAACTGCCCCGCGACCGTCTCGACGGACTGGTACGACATGAGGGCGCGGGGCGTCGTGCCCGCATCGCCCGGCTGATCTCGGACCTGGGACTCGACGGCGCGAAATTCAGGATCCACGTGGTGCGCGGCGAGCCGGATTTCGTGATCCCCGAGTTCGCCGACCAGCATGGGGTCGACCTAGTGGTGATGGGAAGCGGCCCCGGGCCCGCCCTGGGCCGTTTGTTCGCCAGCAGCGCCGCGCGCCGGGTATCCACGGACGTGGCGTGCTCCGTCCTCGCCGTGGGTGGCGCGCCGGCGCTGCGGCCCCATTCGCTCGCCTGAGCGTCACGAAACCGGCGCGATCTCCGACGGGCCGTTGGCGAGGATGCCGCGGATCAGTTCGGCGAACGCGGCGTATTCGTCCTGGCGCGAGGAGTGCTTGCGCCACACCATGCCGACTATGCGATTGGGCGGGTTGCCGGCGAGCCTGCGCACGGCGATCTGGCTGCTGTCGCGGATCTCCGAGATGACGTAGAGCGCCGGCAAGAAAGAGATGCCGACCCCCATTTCCACCATCTGTCGGAGCGTATCGAGGCTGGTGCCCTCGTAGTCGAGGGAGACTTCCGCCTCGAAATCCTCGCACAGGGCGCGGACCTGCTCGTGCAGGCGGTGGCCGTGTTCGAGTGCCAATACTACCTCGCCCTTGAGGTCCTCCCGGGCAACCACGTCCTTCCGGGCGAGCTTGTGATCGCCGGGGGCCACCACCCAGAGCGGCTCGCGAAACAGCGGCACGGTCTCGAGGTCGGCCCCAAACACGGGCAACGGGAAGAACAGGATGTCGAGCTTGCCGTCCTCAAGGTCGCGCAACAGCAGTTGCGGCATGCCCTCTCGCACGTAGAGCTTGAGGCGCGGGTGGCCGCGGTGCAGCTCGGGCAGAATATGGGGCAGGAGATAGGGTCCCAGCGTCGGGATGATCCCGAGCCGGATCACCCCGTCGAGCAGCGACTGGTTCTCCTTGGCGAGATCGACGATGGATTCGACCTCGCGCAGGACGATGCGCGCCTTGGCGACGATCTTCCGCCCGATCGGCGTGAGGATCACCTTGGAGCGGCTACGCTCCACCAGCTGGACCCCGAGGCGCTCCTCCAGCTCGCGAATCTGGCCGCTCATGGTGGGCTGGGTCACGTGGACCGCCTCGGCGGCCCGGCGGAAATGAAGCTTGTCGGCCAGCGCCACCAGGAAGCGGAGGTGCTTGACCGTCAGCATGGAGGCAATCGCGTTGGTGCTCGGGGGCATCGTCTCTCCGTGTCTCCGCAACATACCAAGCCCGGCTCCTGTTTCCCCGGGTTTCCGGTCCTATCGGGAAAACCTATCAAATCGGGGGCCAAATCGAATTTCTAAATTTCGCCCGTGCCGACCACATTAAGTGGCGAGGTGCGGGCCGGTCGCGTCCGCTCAGGGGCGGCATGACACCCACCCGACCCGGCGGTGGCCGGCACGCACCTCGCAAACCCGGGCCAGGGCCAACCGGCGTGGCCGATAAATCCTACAGGGAAGCGGTACATGGGCTCGACCCTGCGCAGATGGAAGCAGCTGGTGTTCCACCACGAGGCATCGCCCGGCGTGGTGCTCATGGCGTTCGCCGCGCTGGCGCTGATCCTCGACAATTCCTCGCTCAGCCGGTTCTACGAATCCTCGATCCTTGCGACCCCGATCAGTATCCAGATCGGCGCGTTCCAGATCGACAAGCCGGCCCTGCTGTGGATCAACGACGGCCTGATGGCGATCTTCTTCTTCCTGGTCGGCCTCGAGATCAAGCGCGAACTGATCGAGGGCAAGCTGTCGAGCTGGAAGCAGGCGTCGCTGCCCGCGATCGCGGCGTTCGGCGGAATGCTGCTGCCGGGCCTGATCTACGTCGCGATCAACAACGGCAACGCCACCGGCCTTTCCGGCTGGGCGATCCCGACCGCCACCGACATCGCCTTCGCGCTCGGCGTGCTGGCCCTCCTCGGCAGCCGTGTTCCGGTGGCGCTCAAGGTGTTCTTGCTGGCACTCGCGATCCTCGACGACCTCGGCGCGATTCTGATCATCGCAGTGTTCTATACCGACACCATTTCGCTGGCCTCGCTTGCCGTCGCGGTGGCCGGCACCGCCGTGCTGTGGACCTTCAATGCCAAGGGTGTCACGCGGATCGCGCCCTACATCATCGTCGGCATCGTGATGTGGGTGTGCGTGCTCAAGTCGGGGGTCCATGCCACCATCGCCGGCGTGATCGTGGCGCTCACGATCCCGCTCAGGGCACGCGACGAATTCGGGCGCTCACCCCTCAAGCGTATGGAAACCGAACTCTATCCCTGGGCCGCATTCGGCATCATGCCGCTGTTCGCCTTCGCCAACGCAGGCGTGTCGCTCAAGGGGCTGTCGCCCGAGGACTTGTTCGCGCCGGTGCCGATGGCGATCGCCGCGGGCCTGTTCTTCGGCAAGCAGTTCGGCGTGTTCGGATTCTCCTGGGCGGCGGTCCGGCTCGGCATCTGCGAGATGCCCAAGGGCGTGACCTGGCGACAGATGTACGGCCTCGCCCTCCTGGCCGGGATCGGCTTCACCATGAGCCTGTTCATCGGCACCCTGGCGTTCAGCGATCCTGAATATGCCCGCGCGGTCCGGCTCGGCGTGCTCTCGGGCTCGGTGGTATCAGCGCTGTGTGGCTACGTGGTGCTGTGGCTCGCCACGGCGCCGGCGCGGCTGCCGGTGACGCGGGAAGTCGCCCGGGAACTCGCGGCGTAACCGGCCAGGCTCAGGAGCGCTTGGCCCCGCTGGCGGCGAACTGGCGCACGGTCCCACTGCGCCACGACGACGAGGACTTGCACTTATGGCAGATGCGTTCGCCCGCCCAGGCGCTGTCGAAAGGCTGGCTGCAGGCGAGGCAGGTCCGGATCTTGTGGTCGATATTGCCGTCGGGGGCGGGTTTCTTGTAGCTCATGGGGAGCGCTTTCTCCGCCCGAAGCGGTGTCTGTGAGGAGGACAATCAAGTTAGCAGTGTTGGTAAGGTTTTGCTAAGTAATTCTCTCCGAAAAACGTGGAAACGTGCGGGTTTCAAGGCTGCAACCGCGAAATCCAGTGGCCCGAAACATTGCAAGATATTTGCCCGTCGAGCAGAAAAAACTTGCAATTCGAGGGGGCTATGCGCATATGCACGGCGTGACGGCTCCACAGCCCTTCCGGTGATGCCTCCGCCGCTTCGCGGCAGAAGACCCCCCTTAAGTCGTTGTGAGACCTTTCGCCCCGGGCGGAACGAATTTGTCCGGGTACCAGAGACTTTGAAAGCAAGACAATGACCACAGGCACCGTAAAATTCTTCAACGCCACCAAGGGTTTCGGATTCATCTCCCCCGAGGACGGCTCCAAGGACGTGTTCGTCCACATCTCGGCTGTCGAGGCCGCCGGCATCGCCAATCTGCGCGAAGGCCAGAAGGTGAGCTTCGACGTTCAGCCCGATGCACGCGGCCCCAAGGCCGTCAACCTGCAGGCCGAGTAACGCCGCAGGGAGGCGCTTCCGCCTCACCCGAATATCCCGCGGCCGCGCAAGACGCTGCCATAAAAGCCGTCCGCCGCGGGAATTCTCTCCTTATTTATCTCCGTTGTTTCCAGATGCGCGTGGAAGCGGCAAAAGCGCCCGGTGCGGCGCGTGCTGGCTCGACCATGTCGCTCGCCCGCGTGCGCGCCCGCGCAGAAAGACAAGAACATTGAGTAATCTTCAACGTAACGATTCCAGTTTTTCCGAACTTGGCGTCGCCGAGCCGCTGTGCCGCGCGCTCGCCGCCAGGGACTACCATACTCCGACGCCGATCCAGGCCCGTGCCATCCCGCTGCTGCTCCAGGGCCGCGACATCCTCGGCATCGCCCAGACCGGCACCGGCAAGACCGCGGCCTTCGCGCTGCCGGTGTTGCAGATGCTGGGCACGCCCGACGGCCGTAACGGTGCGCGCGCGCTCGTGCTCGCGCCGACCCGGGAGCTCGCCATCCAGATCGCCGACGGCTTTAAGGCTTATGGCGCCCATACCAAGCTGCGCCTGGCCGTGATTTTCGGCGGCGTCTCCCAGCGCGGACAGGTCGAGGCCCTGCGTCGCGGCGTCGACATCATCATCGCGACGCCGGGCCGACTGCTCGACCTCATGGAACAGCGCCATGTCGCGCTTGGACGCATCGAGCACTTGGTGCTCGACGAGGCCGACCGCATGCTCGACATGGGCTTCATCCGCGATGTCCGCAAGATCATCGCGGCCCTGCCGCGAGAGCGGCAGTCGCTGCTGTTCTCCGCCACCATGCCGGCGGAGGTCGAGCGCCTCTCACGGGAGATCCTGCACCAGCCCACCCGCATCGATATTGCGCCCAAGAAGGTCGCGGTCGAGGCAATCCGCCAAAGCGTCCATTTCGTAGATAGCCAGGCGAAGCTCGGGCTTCTGCGGGACCTTCTCGCCGACCAGAGCCTCGCGCGCGTGATCGTGTTCACCCGTACCAAGCACCGTGCCAACAGGGTCGCGGAGAGCCTCGACAAGGCGGGCATCGCCGCCGATGCGATCCACGGCAACAAATCCCAGGGCGCGCGTCAGCGGGCGCTGGAGAACTTCCGCCGCGGCACTGCCCGGGTGCTGGTGGCGACCGACATCGCCGCGCGCGGCATCGACGTGGTGGGCGTCACCCACGTGATCAACTTCGAGCTGCCCAACGAGCCCGAGAGCTACGTGCACCGCATTGGCCGCACTGCCCGCGCCGGCGCCGAAGGTGCGGCACTGTCGTTGTGCGATGCAACCGAATATGCCTTCCTGCGCGATATCGAGGCGCTCATCCGCATGCCGATCGCCGTTGCGAGCGGCGAGCGGCCGTCCGCTGTGGTCCGGGCGAAGCCGCCCCAGAACGGCCGCGGCCGTCCCGGCCGCCAGGGCAACCGGCCGCGCCGGCAAGGTGGACGACCCGCGCGCCGCGCGGCCTGAGTAACGCGGCGGGCCGTGCCCGCCGCGAAGATTCGCAGAGACAGACAGCCTGGAGGGAGCTATGGCCCGCAAGCCGAACTACAATTTCGAGAAGCGCCAGCGCGAGATCCAGAAGAAGGAAAAGAAGGCCGCCAAGGCCGAGGCCAAGCGTCAGCAGGCCGAGGCGCGCAAGGAAGAGAAGAGCCCCGAAAACCCCGGCGCCGGTAGCGTCGGGTAACGGGTTGAAGGCGTGCCGGCTCGCTAAGCCGGCACGAGCCGATACGGAATTGTCCTGTGTGCCGACGTGCTTGAGCGCAGGCGTTCTCTGTAAAGCCTTGTTGAATCTGTCCCGCGCCGGTTCCTCGTGCGGCGGCGGATAAATGTCTCGCGTCGCGGGCGGAATCAATCCGGACGCGTGGGCGATTTGCAGAATCGTGGATTCGTCCTTTGCCGTTCGGCGGGTTTGAAAGCCTGCAAGGTCGTGCGGGCGATATTTCACCACGATGAAACGCGGCCTTACCCGGCGCAAGCAGCCGGTGGCGCCGCTCATCGGATCAGCAGGAGATCGTGCATGACGAAGATCGAAGACGCCGCTCGCCAGCTGGCGCAGCAGAGTTTCAATCGCAAGCCGCCGAAGGAGACCGACGCGATGAGGGACTTGCGCCGGGCGAAGGAACGCGAGGCGGAGAAGATCGAGCACCTGCGCGCACTACGCCTCCAAAAGGAGGAGGCCGACAAGGCCGCCGCTGCCGAGAAGGCCGCCGCCGAGAAGCCAAAGGCCCGTGGCAAGACCAAGGCATCGGGCCCGAAGGAAGGCCAGGAGTAGACGGCTACGGAGGTGAGGACGCCTAGAGCAGGGTCGGTTCGGATTGGATCGATCTGAACCGTGAAAATCCTGCTCTGAATTCAAGGTGTAGAGCCTAAGTCACGGCTCAAGATCGTTCCGATCCGAGCCGATCAGGCTCTAATCTATCACCGGCGCCGGCACCGTTTCGCCATTATGCCGGACCCGCAGCAGCAGGATTAGGGGCGCTGCCAGCAGCGTCACCCACATCATCAGCCGGAAATCGGTGAGATAGGCGATGGTCTCGGCCTGGCGCGTGACCTCGCCGTTGAGCGCGGCCGCGCCCGCCGTGGTCGCCCAGTCCCACAGGCGGGGCAGGGCGGAAAGCCGGGTCGCGGCCCGGAACGGAGTCACGCTTTCGGCGATCATCGCGTGGTTGGCCTGGGTGTTCTGGGCGAGTAGCGTGACCACGATCGAGATGCCGATGCTGCTGCCGATGTTGCGCATCAGGCTGAACATGGCGGTGCCTTCGCCGCGCTGGCGCACGGGCAGGGTGGCGAAAGTCACCGTGGTCAGGGGCACGAAGATGAAGCCGAGACCGAGCCCCTGGACGATGCCCGAGCGGACCACGGTCCAGACCGGTACCTCGGCGGTGAATCCCGCCATCTCCCACAGCGAAACCGCGGTCAGCGCGATCCCGAGCAGGATCAGCCAGCGGGTGTTGACCTTGCCGATAAGCCGGCCGACCAGCATCATCGCGACCATGGTGCCGATGCCGCGCGGCGCCAGCACGAACCCGGTGGTGATGACCGGATAGCCCATCAGGTTTTGCAGGAACGGCGGCAGCAGCGCCAGCGTCGCCAGCAGGATGATGCCGACCACGAAGATCAGCGCGAGCCCGGCCGCGAAGTTGCGGTCGCGGAACAGGCCCGGCTCGATGAAGGGCTTTTCCGCCGTGAACATGTGGACCATGAACAGGTAGAAGGCGAGGCCGGCCGCCACCGCCTCGATGATGATTTCGGTCGAGCCGAACCAGTCCTGGGACTGGCCCCGGTCGAGCATCATCTGCAGCGCGCCGATGGCGAGGCTCAGGAGCGCGAAGCCGAAATAGTCGAAGCGGCTGTCGCGCTCGCGCTCGGTCTCCGGCACGAAGGCGAGGATGCCGAGCAGCGCCAGGATGCCGAACGGCAGGTTGATGTAGAACACCCAGCGCCAACTGTAGACCTCGGTGAGGTAGCCGCCGAGGGTAGGGCCCAGGATCGGGCCGACCATCACGCCCATGCCCCACATCGCCATGGCCTTGCCGTGCTGCTCGCCCGGGAAGGTGTCGAGCAGCACCGCCTGGGAGAGCGGCACCAGGGCCGCGCCGCACACGCCCTGCAGCAGGCGGAAGGCGACGATCTCCGGCAGCGAGGTCGCCATGCCGCACAGCATGGAGGCGATCGTGAAGCCGGCGACCGCGCCCGCGAACAGGCGCTTGCGCCCGAACCGGCGGGCGAGGAAGCCGGTCGGCGGGGTCATGATCGCCGCGGCGACGATATAGGAGGTCAGCACCCAGGAGATCTGGTCCTGGGTCGCCGACATGCTGCCCTGCATGTGGGGCAGGGCGACGTTGGCGATGGTGGTGTCGAGCGCCTGCATCATCGTCGCCAGCATGATGGAGACGGTGATCAGGCCGCGCGGGGTGCCCGCCCGCGCCGAGGCGGCGGTGGTCATGACGCGGGCGCGGGGACCGCGGCCTCGGCCCGGTTGCCGCCGGTGAACCACGCCGTCACGGTTCGGATCAGGCCGCGGCGATGGCCGGTATCGATCTCGACGCTGGCGCTCATGCCGGCGCGCAGCTGCGGGGCGCCGGCCACCGCCGGGATCGCCACGCGCACCGGGATGCGCTGCACCACCTTGACCCAATTGCCGGTCGCGTTCTGGGGCGGCAGCACCGAGAACTCGGCGCCGGTGGCCTGGGCGATGCTGGCGACGGTGCCGTGCCATTTGCGCCCGGGATAGGTGTCGACCTCGATCGTGACGGGCTGGCCCGGTTGCACATAGGTCAGAGCATCTTCCTTGAAGTTGGCCTCGATCCACAGGCCGGAATCGGCGACCACGCTCATCATGGCCGTGCCGGGGGCGGCGAACTGGCCGGGCTTCGGCACGTTGCTGGCGATGCCGGCGAACGGGGCGCGCACGACCGTGCGCTCGAGGTCGAGTGCCGCCTGGTCACGCACCGCCTTGGCCTCGAGATAGCGCGCCTGGCTTTCCACCGGCAGGTCGGGATTGCCGCCGAGGCTCGCCACGATCTGGGCGATCTCCTGCTCCACCACGGCGACCCGCTGGCGGGCCACGTCGCGGTTGCGCCGGGCATCGTCGAGCTTGGCCTGGGAGGCGAACTTCTCGCGGAACAGCGTGTTCTGGCGCGTGAAATCGCGCTCGGCGAAGTCGGCGTTGCTGCGTGCGACCTTCAACTCGGCCTGCTTCTCCTGATACGAGGCCTTGAGCCCGGCGACGTCCTCGCGCGCCGCCTTGAGGGCGGCATCAGCACGGGCGAGCGCCACCCGGTAGGGGCGGTCGTCGATCGTGAACAGAGGTGCGCCCTTGGCGACGTGCTGGTTCTCGGCGACCGTCACCTGGGCGACGGGGCCGGTCACTTCGGCGCTGACGGCAACCTTGTCGGCCTTGACGTAGGCGTTCTCGGTCGACACGTAGCGTCCGCCGGTGACGTAGAACCAGCCGCCGACGAGCATCACCAGGGCCGGCCCCGCGATCATCAGGATGCAGCGCAGGCGACGCCTGGCGTCGCCGAAACGTGCTTTCCGGCTCACCTCGGGGGGCGAATCGGCGGGAGTAAACCCCACATCGGGGTCGCGAAAGTCGGTGTCACGCGTGTGCTGGTTCATCACTGGAACTCGTCGGTTACTGGTTTGCGGCGCTATGGAATTCGGCCTCGGCCTCACCAAGGTGGCTTTTCAGATGCTTCAGGGCGTCGAGCAGCGCATCACGGCGCTGGTCGGAGAGCCCCGCCATGGCCTGTTCCTGGACCTCGCGCGCGAAGGTGCAGATTTGCTGCACCACGGGCTCGGCCTTGGCGGTCAGGTAGAGCTGGACGGCGCGCCGGTCGGTGGGGTCGTCGCGGCGCTCCACCAGCCCCGCTTCCTGCAGCCGGTCGATCAGGCGGCCGAGCGTGATCGGCTGGACCTCGAGGATTTCGGCGAGCGCCGCCTGGCGGATGCCCTCATGGCGCGAGAGCTGCGCGACCGCGCGCCACTGGGCCTGGGTGAGGCCGAGCGCTTGGGCGCGGCGGTTGAAGCTGCGCCGCATCAGCCGCGTCACATCGTTCATCAGGAAACCGAGGCTGCGTTCCGGGTCGTAGGGGAGGTCCAAGGCATGGTCTCCATATAATAAGTAAAGCTTATAATATGTAAGACGTACAGTATAGGGCGCCGCCGCCGTTTTCAAGGGGGGACGGCGCCAAAAATGCTTCACGAGCCGCCGTGGCGGCTTTCCATATAATACATTGAAAAATAACAGAAAATAAAAAGGGCCGAACTCCAGTTCGGCCCCGGGCCGATGATGCCGGCCCGCACCCCGCAGGTCGGGTCCCGCCTATGGATGTCTGACGCTTACTTCGCGGCACCCTCGATCCGCTGCGTGAGCTCGCGGTCGAATTCGAGCAGGTCACCGGGCACCGTCATGCCGGTCGCGCGCAGCTCGGCGATCATCTCCTGCACCTTGAAGTGGACCTCGTGCAGGTCGTCGGGCGCGTGGTCGAGTTGCTGCGCCAGGAGGTTGAGGGCGGCAAGAAGTTCGGTTTTGTCCATGATCGCCTCCATGGGCGGCTGCGGGGAATGGTGCGGATGGCGCCATCACACATCATCCACGCCCGCGGGTAAAGCCTGCGGGCGTGCAAGTACGTTAAAAAGCGTTCACGTCCGCGGATGGACGTGGCCGTGGCTGTGGACGTGGCCGGCCTCGCCCTGGCCGGCGTGGGTGTGGCGGCCCTGCTCGCGCTCCACCGGCAGCAGGTGCAGGCTGCTGTTGCGCACGCCGCCCTCGGCGCTGATGGCGTCGGCGAAGCTGCGCACGTCTTCGACCTGGCCCTGCAGGATCATCGCCTCCATGCAGTTCTCGTGGTCGAGGTGCACGTGCAGCGTGGTGACGCCGAGGTCGTGGTGGGCGTGCTGCGCTTCCACCAGCCGGCGCGCGAGCTCGCGCTTGTGGTGGTTGTAGACGAACGAGAAGCAGGCGAGGCAATGGCCCCTGACCTCGGGTCTGAGGCGGTCGTCGCTCAGCCGGTCGCGCACCAGGTCGCGGAACGCCTCCGAGCGGTTGCCGTAGCCCTTGGCCGTCATATAGGCGTCGAACTGGCCGAGAAGCTCGTCGTCCACCGAGATCGTGATTCGCTGCATTGCCGTCTCCGTTCGGGCGGGGGGAACCCCGGCCGAGTCATAGCCATTGCGAATCGATATCACAGTTCCGGGTTGACGGTATGAACTTTTGATGATTTATCATAACGACAGGTTCATCGGTCGTTTCGGCCGGCAAAACCCCGGAACAAAACCCCGGAACACTGGCCCCGGCAAGGAGGCATGGACGCGACGCCCGGTCCGGCGGCGTCCTGCACGTAAGGGGCTCGGGTCAGGCGTCGTCCTGCACCGGTCACGCGGTGCGATCGCAATGGAGCGGCGCCGGAACGGAGGAGGAAAGCTGTGTTGCCAGTGCGTACGACGGCTCTTGCGTTCGGAATGCGCCGGGATCGGCGCGCGCCGGCGGCGGGCATTTCATGCTGAAGCTGGTGCTCACCCTTTTCGGCGACGGCTCGTCGGGCCTGCGCCGCCGCGTCCTCGGGCTCTCGATCTTCCTGGTCCTCGCCAACCTGGGCGCCTGGCTGTGGGCGCTCGTGGCGTTCCGCGATCATCCCGTCCTCCTCGGCACGGCGCTGCTCGCCTACAGCTTCGGCCTGCGCCATGCCGTCGATGCCGATCACATCGCCGCCATCGACAACGTGACCCGCAAGCTGATGCAGGAGGGCAAGCGCCCGGCCGCGGTCGGCCTGTTCTTCTCCCTCGGTCATTCCACCATCGTCGTGCTGGCCTCGGTCGCCATCGCGGCGACGGCGTTTGCCTTCAAGCATGAGTTCGAGTCGATCCACGCCGTGGGCGGGGTCGTGGGTACGCTGGTTTCCGCCTTCTTCCTGCTCACCATCGCGGCGATCAACATCATGATCCTGGCGGGCCTCTACCGGACCTTCCGCCGTGTCAAGGCGGGCGGTCGCTACGAGGAGGAGGATATCAACGCGCTCCTCGCCGGGCGCGGGCTGCTCGCGCGCATCTTCCGGCCGCTGTTCTCCATGATCCATCGAAGCTGGCACATGTATCCGCTCGGCTTCCTGTTCGGGCTCGGCTTCGACACCGCGACCGAGGTCGGCCTGCTCGGCATCTCCGCGGCGGGTGCCTCCAAGGGCCTGTCGATCTGGTCGATCCTGGTGTTCCCGGCGCTGTTCACCGCCGGCATGTCGCTGGTGGACACGGCCGACAGCATCCTCATGCTGCGCGCCTACGGCTGGGCGTTCGTCAAGCCGATCCGCAAGCTGTTCTACAACATGACCATCACCGCGGTTTCGGTGGTGGTCGCGCTGATCGTGGGCGGCATCGAGGCGCTCGGCCTGCTGGTCGACAAGCTCGCTCTCAAGGGCGGCTTCTGGGACGTGATCGGCACCCTCAACGACAACTTCGGGACGCTGGGCTACCTGATCATCGGCATCTTCGTCGCAAGCTGGATCGTGTCCGTGGTGATCTACCGCGTGAAGCGCTACGACGAGCTCGAAGTCAGCCGCTAGAGCATTATTCCCCAAGTTTGAACCCCCTACGTTGCGGAACGGACACGGGCGCGGGTTCGCATGTCCTTGTTCGGACATGCGCGGGCATCGGCGCTGAAACACCACCTTGGCGCCTGGAATCCCTGGGAGGTAAGGGGTGGTACGGGGAGCTGCCGCGGGGTGTCCCGTTCGGATTTCAGCGTTTAGTCCGCCCACATCTTTTAAGCCTTCCTCCCGCCTTGCTGCGACGCTACGCGGTTTACCGAGGTGCACCTGAGGAGGCAGAAACGTCGCAGCCCTCCGGCTGGGAAGCGCCCGCGCACTCTCCGATGCCGATGACCTCAAGAGGGAGCCACCGGGCCGGACCCTTGGCCGACTTTTCCGGTATGGCCATGCCCCGGATGGGTCAGCGAACGAATTCGACCCCGCCTTTATATCAGTAGAACAAAAAGAGAACAAGTGGAATCTTCGGGCGGCCGAAAAAATCTCGGGTCGGCCAGCGCCCTCCGCGGGTTACTCCCGGACCGGCAGCTTGAGGTAGCGCTTACCGTTGTCCTCGGGCGGCGGTAGCCGGCCCGCGCGGATATTGACCTGCACCGAGGGCAGCAGCAGGAGCGGCGCGTCCAGCGTCTTGTCCCGGGCCTCGCGCGCGGCGACGAAATCGTCCTCGCTGATACCTTCATGGACGTGGACGTTGCGGGCGCGCTCCACCGCCACCGTGGTTTCCCAGGCATGGCTCCGGCGGGTCTCGGTCAGGTAGTCGTGGCACAGGAACAGCCGCGTCTCGGGCGGCAGTGCCAATAGCCGGCGGATCGAGCGGTACAGCGTGCGTGCGTCGCCGCCCGGGAAGTCGGCCCGCGCGGTGCCGTAATCGGGCATGAACAGGGTGTCACCCACGAACACCGCGTCGCCGATGCGGTAACTGACGCAGGCCGGCGTGTGGCCCGGCGTGTGCATCACCTCGACCTCGATCGGGCCGATGCCGACCTTCTCGCCGTCCTTGAACAGCCGGTCGAACTCCGCGCCCTTGCCGGATACGTCCTTGGCGTTGAATACCGGCGCGAAGATCCGCTGCACGTCGCCGATATGCTCGCCGATACCGATCCAGGCACCGGTCCGCGCCTTGATCACGGGGGCGGCCGACAGGTGGTCGGCATGGGCGTGGGTCTCGAGCACGGCGAGGATCGTGACGCCGAGGCGTCCGGCCTCGGCCAGCAGGGCGTCGACCGCGCGGGTCGCGATCCTGCCCGAGCGGTGGTCGAAATCGAGCACCGGGTCGATCACGATGCCCTGATGCTTGGCTTCGTCCCAGACGAGGTAGCTGATCGTAGCGGTGCCGTCATGGAAGAAGGCCTTGATGCGGAGGGCGTCGGGCGCGGTCATGGCGGGCTCCTTCGTTCGATATGGGCCGGTACTTGACATATATATTAGAAATAACTAAATTAGCAACATCTAAAAATAAGAGAGACGATCATGACTTCGACCGAGCTGTTCGATTCCGCCGCCCTGGAGGCCCGTGCCGCCGAGGCGAGCGCCATGCTCAAGCTGCTCGCCAACGAGCGGCGTCTGCTTATTCTGTGCCGGATCGTACAGGACGGCGAGGTCTCCGTCGGTACCCTCGCGCAGGCGGTGGGGCTCAGCCAGTCGGCCCTGTCTCAGCACCTTGCGCTACTCAGGGCGGACGGCCTGCTGGCGACGCGGCGCGCGGCGCAGACGGTGTTCTACCGGATCGCCGATGCCCGCGTCGAACGGCTGATGACCGCTCTCAAGAATATCTATTGCCCCTAGTACCACCACTGGCACATCGCCCGGCTTCGAGGAGCCCGACCACCATGACCACGCTTAAGTCCATCTCGCCGCAACAGGCCGCCACCCTCCTGCGCAAGGGGGCCACGCTGATCGACATCCGCGGCGCCGACGAGCACGCGCGCGAGCGTATTCCCGGCGCGCGCCATCTGCCGCTCGACCGCATCGTCGCGGGCGCCAAGGTGGAGCCCGGCGACCGCGTCGTGATCTTCCACTGCCGCAGCGGTGCGCGCACCGCCGCCAATGCCGAACGGCTCGCCGGCGCCGCGCCGGGGTGCGAGGCGTTCATGGTGGAGGGCGGCCTTGAGGCCTGGCGCAAGGCGGGCCTGACGGTGGCGCTCGACCGCAGCCAGCCGATCGACATCCAGCGCCAGGTCCAGATCGGCGCGGGATCGCTGGTGGTGCTCGGCGTAGTGCTCGGCGTGCTGGTGCACCCGGGCTTCCTCGCCCTTGCCGGCTTCGTCGGCGCGGGCCTCGTGTTTGCCGGCGTGACCGGCTTCTGCGGCATGGCGAAGCTGCTCGCCGTGATGCCGTGGAACCGGCGCGTGCCCGCGGTCTGAGCGAGACGGATCGGGGCGCCCGGCGATGATCGAGTTGCAGCCTGTTCTCGCGGTCGCCTCCGGCGCGCTGGTCGGCGTCACGCTCGGGCTGATCGGCGGCGGCGGCTCGATCCTCGCCGTGCCGCTCCTGCTCTACGTGGTGGGCGTGGCCTCGCCCCATGCCGCGATCGGCACCAGCGCCGTCGCGGTGGCGGCGAGCGCGGCGCTCAGCCTCGCCGGCCATGTGCGCGCGCGCCACGTGAAATGGCCCTGCGCGCTGGTGTTCGCCGCCTTCGGCATCGCGGGCGCGGCGGGCGGCGCCGCCATCGGCAAGATGGTCGATGGCCAGAAACTGATCGGCCTGTTCGGCCTGCTCATGGTCGCGGTGGGCCTGCTCATGCTGCGCCCGCGCCGGGGTGGCGAGAACGCCGAAGTGCATCTCGACCGTGGCAGCGCGCCGCGCCTGCTGCCGGCGCTGGTGGGGTCGGGCCTCGCGGTCGGTGGCGTCTCGGGTTTCTTCGGTATCGGCGGCGGCTTCCTGATCGTGCCCGGTCTGATCGGCGCAACCGCGATGCCGCTCCTCAACGCCATCGGCTCCTCGCTGGTCTCGGTCGCCGCGTTCGGCGCGACCACGGCGGCGAGCTACGCCGTCTCCGGACTGGTGGATTGGCCCGTGGCCGGGTTGTTCGTGCTGGGCGGCGCCGGTGGCGCCGTCGCCGGTGTCGCGCTCGCGCGCCGGCTCGCGGCGGAACGGCGTCTGCTCGCCCTGCTGTTTGCCGTGGTGGTGATCGGGGTCGGCACCGTGGTAGCGTTCAACGGTATCTCCAGGCTTCTCTAGAGCAGGATTCACGGCTCAAGATCGTTCCAATCCGAGCCGATCGGGCTCTGGCGGACCGGCATCGTTCCCGTCCGCCCACGCGGGAGCGTGGACGGCTCTGAATATGCGCGTGCGCGCTTTGGGAGATTTGGTGTGGCGTTGGAATGGCTGACGGTCACGGTGTTCGGGCTGGTCTATCTCGGCATGGCGCTGGGCCGCTGGCCGGGGCTTGCCATCGACCGCACCGGGGTCGCGCTGATTGGCGCCATCGTCCTGTTCCTCGGCGGTGCGGCCGATACCCGTCTGGTGGTGGCGAGCATCGACTTCCGCATGCTCGCCATCCTGTTCGCGCTGATGGTGCTGGCGGCGCAGTTCGCCGCCTCGGGCTTCTTCGAATGGGTTGCGGCTGCCATCGCACGTACCCGCGCCTCGCCCAGGCGCATCCTCGCCATCACGCTCGGCGTCTCGGCCGCCATGTCGGCGCTGCTCACCAACGACGTGGTGGTCTGGGCCATGACTCCGGTGCTGGTGCGGGGGTTGCGCGCCCGCGGCCTCGATGCCCGGCCGTTCGTGATCGGCCTCGCCATGGCCGCAAACGCGGGCTCGGCGGCAACCGTGATCGGCAACCCCCAGAATTTGTTGATCGCGCGCGCCGGCCAGCTCGGCTTCTGGCCGTTCGTCGCCGCTTGCGGCGTGCCGGCGTTCGCCGCGCTGGCGGCGGTCTACGGCGTGATCGCGTGGCGCTGCGGCGACGCGCTCGTCCACGGGGCAGGGCCCGCCGACGGCGCCGTGACGCCCGCGCCCGAACCCACCGCCCTCGCCAAGGGCGTGATCGCCATCCTGTGTGTCATCATCGTGTTCACCCTGCCGGTGGACCGGGCGCCCTGGGCGCTCGCTGTCGCCGGCGTGCTGCTCCTGTCGCGGCGCTTCTCCACCGCGCGCATGCTGTCCATGGTGGACTGGCACCTGCTGGTGCTGTTCGCGGCCCTGTTCGTGGTGACCGGAGCGCTCGCGGCGAGCGGCGCGCCCTCCCACGTGCTCGCCGCGCTCGGGGTCGAGAACCTGCGCGCGACCCATTCCCTCGCGCTTGCCGCGGCGGCGGGCAGCAACACCATCGGCAATGTGCCGCTGGTGATGATGGTGCTGGCGTCCAATCTCGCGCTCGGACCGGACGGCTACTATGGGCTTGCACTGTTCTCGACGCTGGCGGGCAACCTCCTCGTCGTCGGCTCGATGGCCAACATCATCGCCGTCGGGCGCGCCGGGGGCGAGGGCGTGTACATCGGCTTTCGCGATTATGCGCGCATCGGTGTGCCGGTGACCGCGCTCAGTCTCGTCATCGCCTGGGCCTGGGTGCGTTTCGTATTGACGAATTGGGTCGCTATTTCGGGCTAGACTGCGGCCATGTCGTCAAACCCGCCGTCCGGCCGTCCCGCCGTCATGACTTCGCGCGACTTCATCCAGGGCGCGGCCTGGGCGACCGCCGCGGCGACCATGCATTCGCTGGTGCCGGTGGGCGTGCGGATGCTGTCGGGGCACATGCCGTCGATCGAGATCGTGTTCTTCCGAAACGCGATCGGGCTGGTGTTCTTCACGGCTTTCTTCGCCTGGTACGGCTTCGGCTCGCTCCGGACCCAACGGTTCTCGCTGCACCTGCAGCGCAATGTCTGCAACTTCGTCGGCATGTGGTTGTGGTTCGCGGCGATCGCCGCGATGCCGCTCGCCAAGGCGATCGCGCTGCATTTCACCGAGCCGCTGCTGACGGCCTTGCTCGCGGTGCTGTTGCTGCGCGAGCACCCGAGCGTGACGCGCTGGTTCGCCATCGCCGCGGGTTTCGTCGGCGTCCTGATCGTGCTGCGGCCCGGGATCATCCCGATCGGCGTCGCATCGCTGATGGTGCTCGGCTCGGCATCGCTCTATGCCGGCGTGGGGATCTACTCGCGCGTGCTCGGGCGCACCGACGCGGCCTCGACCACCACCTTCTACTACCAGGGGATGCTGACTCTGTTCGCGCTGCCGCCGGCGCTGTTCGTCTGGGTGCATCCGACGCTCGCCGACATTCCCGGACTGATTGTCGTGTCGGCGGCGGGGACAGTGGCGCCCTACTGCGTCATCCGCGCGTTGCGCCATGCCGAGGCGAGCTCGCTGTCGCCGTTCAGCTTCCTGCGCCTGCCGATCACGGCGGGCTTCGCCTTCCTGTTCTTCGCCGAGCCGACCGAGATCTGGACCTGGATCGGTGCCGGGCTGATCTTCTCGGCGGCCTATTTCAACACCTGGGCCGAGCGCCGCCGGCACCGGTCCTGAACGGCCCCCGCAAGGAGCTTGTTGGCGGGCCGCGCGCCCTTTAGAGCATTGTTCCCCAAGTTTGGATCGCCTGCGCCGGGACGATTTTCCGCCCCGGGCAGGAACGGGGCGCGGCGCGTACCGGGGAGTACGGGCAAGCCCCGCGACGAACCCGGGGCGGAAAAGCGCCCGGCCCTTCGGGTTGTGCCGCGGCGGGCGCCCGCGGCGTTGCGCCACTTGCCCGATGTCCCTGCATCGCGCTTCGCGGCACGCCTAGTGGATCGCCGCACCGCGGCGCAACGCAGGCAGTTCAAACTTGGGGAATAATGCTCTAGAACAGGGCATCGTCAGAAACACCGAGGCTGGCCCAAGCCGGCCCCCGCCGGGAGAATACCGCCATGAATACCGCCGCCAAGGCCACGTCCGCCGGCTCCAACTCGGGCGCCGTCCAGCGCACCCAGGTGGCCGCCTGCACGCGGCTGCTCAACATGCTCGGCATCCTGCACTACTCCGGCCACGTCTCGGTCCGTGTCCCGGGCAAGGACCAGTGCTACATCCAGACCCGCACCGAGAGCCGCGCCGAGGTCTCGCCCGACAGCGTCCTGCTGGTGGATTTCGACGGCAACGTGCTGGAAGGTGCCCCCGGCAAGCCGCCCAGCGAGCTCGTCATTCACACCGAGGTCTACCGCAAGCGCCCCGACGTCGGCGCGGTGATCCACAACCACATGCCGCTCGCCACCGCCATCACCATGGCCAAGGGCGCCAAGATCGAGATCATGGATTTTCATGCCTCGCGCTGGGCCTCGGGCATCCCGGTGATGCAGGACGTCGGCCACATCAAGACCAAGGCCGACGGCGAGGCGCTGGCCGGCGCCCTCGGCGACGCCAGCGCGCTGCTGCTGCGTGCCCACGGGCTTGTGCTCACCAGCGAGAGCGCGCCTGCGATCCTGGTCGACACGGTCCATTTCGAGGACAACCTCAAGGCCCAGAAGGAGGCGCTTTCGTTCGGCCGCGAGCTGGTGCCGCTGACTGCCGAGGATATTGCCCGCGTCGGGGAATACGAGGACCGCAGCCACCATATCCGCAAGATGTGGAATTACTATGCGGGCGAGGGCCGCAAGGCCGGCGTGATCCCCGAAGGTTGGGACGTCCGGCTGTAACGGCGGAGAAGGGCACGCGATGAAGCTGGTTTCGGTCAACGTTGCCCGTCCCCGCGAGGTCGCCTATCGCGGACGCCGCTATCCCACGGCGATCTTCAAGCAGCCGGTCGCGGGCCGCGTCATGGTGCGCCGCCTCAACATCGACGGCGACGCTCAGGGCAACCTCCGTACCCACGGCGGTCCCGACATGGCGGTCTATGCCTTCGGCCAGGAGAATTATGCCCATTGGGCACGCGACCTCGGCCGCGACGACCTCGTGCCGGGCGTGTTCGGCGAGAACCTGACCGTGACCGGCATGCGCGAGGACGACGTCGCCATCGGCGACGTGTTCCGCATCGGCGGGGCGCGGCTGCAGGTGACGGAGCCGCGTACGCCGTGCCACAAGCTCGCCATGAAGTTCGCCGACGACGACCTGCCGCGCCGGTTCGCCGCCGAGGGGCACGTCGGTTTCTATTTCCGGGTGCTGGGCGAGGGCGAGATCGGCGCGGGCGACGAGATCGCCTGCGAATCGCGCGATCCGGTCCGCCTGACCCTCGCCGAAGTGCTGGCGCTGTGGGCCGACAAGGGGGCAGGGGCCGAAGCGCTCGACCGTGCCCTGGCGGTGACGGCGCTGAGCGCGACCTGGCGCGAGCGGTTCGAGAAGCGCCGCCGTACCATCGCCGCGGCGGCTTCCGCCACCGACGCCGATCGCCTAGAATGGAGCCACGAACGGCTGACCTGGGTCTGACCCGGGTCGTCGCCGTCAAAGCCCGGACCGGGAACCATAACAAGCGACCGGGCCGCTAGAGCAGGGTCGGTTCAGATTAAGTCAATCTGAACCGTGAATCCTGCTCTAAATTCAACGTGTAGAGCCTGATTCACGGCTCGAGATCGTTCCGATCCGAGCCGATCAGGCTCTCAGCAGGGAGGACACCGTGAGCGCCGAAGGGATCGAATTCCGTTTTCGCCATACCATGCTGCCGGTCGGCAGCCTCGCCCGCTCGGTCGAGTTCTACACCGGGCTGCTCGGCATGAGCGTATTGCGCGAGCGCACGGAAGGCCCCGGCGGCCATAACGTCGCCTATGTCGGCTATGGCGAGGAAGGCACCCATCCGGTGCTCGAGCTGATCGAGAATACCGGCAACCATGACAAGCCCTGGGCGGGGCATATCGCCATCGCGGTCTCCGACGTGCCGGCCCTGGTCGAGAAGCTGAAGGCGGCGGGCGTCCGCTTCACCAAGCCGGTGGCCGAGCCCACGAGCGGCACCAACACCTATATCGCCTTCATCTGCGATCCCGACGGCTTCGAGATCGAGCTCAATCAGCGGCGCGGCGGCATCTACAGCTGACCGCGCCCGGCGCGTTCCTGTTCCAGACATATCGGGCGCAAGACAGGGGCAACCCGCGGCGTCCCGTCCCATCCACCAGACAGGGCCGCCCGTGCGGCGGCGAACGGGGAGTGTGTCCATGAGACTTCAAGGCATGATTTCGGCCGCGGCGGGGCTCGCGCTCATCCTCGTCCTCGGCGCGGTCCAGGCGGCCCGGGCCGACGCGGTCGCCGATTTCTACCAGGGCAAGCGCCTCACCATCATCATCGGCGGCGCGCCGGGCGGCGGCTATGACGTCTACGCCCGCCAGCTCGCCCGTTTCATCGGCGACTATGTCCCGGGCAAGCCCTCGATCCTGTCCCAGAACATGCAGGGCGCGGGCTCGATCCGCGCCGCCAACTTCCTCTACAACGTCGCCAAGCGGGACGGCACGATGATGGGCGCGGTGCAGCGCACCATTCCGATCCTGCCGCTCTACGGCAAGAGCGGGCTCCAGTACGACCCGCTCAAGTTCAACTGGATCGGCAGCCTCAACAACGAGGTCTCTGTGTGCGTGTCGCGCAAGGATTCCGGAATCGCGACGATCCGGGACGCCATGAAGAAGACGCTGATCATCGGCGGCTCCGGCGCCAACGACACCGAGAACTTCCCGGCGGTTCTCAACAACCTGCTCGGCACCAGGTTCAAGATCGTGTCGGGCTACAAGGGCCCCGACATCGCGCTCGCCATGGAGCGGGGCGAGGTCCAGGGCCGCTGCGGCTGGTCGTGGACGTCGCTAAAGAACCAGCATCCCGACTGGCTCAAGAACGGCTCCATCAACATCCTGATCCAGCTTTCGGTCGAGAAGCTCGACGATATCAAGGCGCCGTTCGTGATGGACATGGCCAAGGGCGAGGAGGATCGCGACGTGCTGGAGCTGGTGTTCGCGCCCCAGGCGTTCGGCCGTCCGTTCGTGATGCCGCCGGGCGTGCCGGCCGAGCGCGTCGCCGCCGTACGTGGTGCCTTCGCCGCCGCCGCCCGGGACAGGAAGCTGGTCAAGGAGATGGAGAAGGTGAAGTTCGACGTGGCGCTGGTGTCGGGCGAGCGCATGCAGTCGCTGATCGCCAAGCTCATCAGGACGCCGCGCGCGGTGATCGACAAGGCGGCCGATACCATGAAGTACAAGGGCGAGCGCCTCAAGGCGAAGATCGTCGAGATGAAGGAGACCGGTACCGTCACCAAGCTGGTGAAGAAAGGTCGCGCGATCGAGGTCAAGATGAGTGATGGCAAGATCGTGACCAGTCCGATGTCGCGCTCGCGCACCAAGGTCGTCATCGCCGGCAAGAAGGCCGCGCGCGGCGACATCAAGGCCGGCATGGCCTGCACGCTCACTTATCCCGGGCGCGGCCTCGAAGCCTCGCTGGTGGACTGCAAGTAACCCGGACGGCGGACGCGGAAAGGGCTCCCGGCGGTGGCCGGGAGCCCTTTTCCATGTGGGACCGCCGCGGCGTTACTTGCCGGCGCCGAGCGCGTCGATCTTGGCCGCCACGATGAAATCGTTTTGGTGCAGGCCCTTGATCTTGTGGGTCTGGAGCGAGACGTCGGCGTAGCCCCAGCCGAAGGCGATGTCGGGATGATGGCCTTCGGCCTCGGCCAGAGCCCCCACCTTGTTCACGAAATCGAGGGCCTCGACGAAATCGCGGAACGAAAAGCTGCGCCTGAGCCAGGTCGCCTCGTCGGTCAGCTCCCATTTCGGCGTCTGCTTGCGGAAGCCGCCGGCCTCCGCGGCCGTGAGCGGCGGCACGCCGCCCCGGCACGGTACGCATGTCTTTCCTGCGAGTTGTTCAGCCATTTGCACCTCCTTGGTTGCCCGTCGAGGTTGGAGCCGCTAGTTGACGATGCGTCGCGCGGCGGCCGCGATGCGCGCCGCCGAGGGCGTGATCGCCGCTTCGAGCGGCGGCGAGAACGGCACCGGCGTGGCGAGTCGCGCCACCCGCTGGACCGGCGCCTTGAGCGCGTGTTGCGCCTTTTCCGCGGCGAGCGCGGCGATTTCCGAGCCGACCGAGCACATCTGGATGCTCTCGTCCACGGTGACGAGACGGCCGGTCTTCTCGATCGAAGCGACGACGGTGCTCTCGTCGAGCGGCACGATCGAGCGCAGGTCCACGACCTCCGCCGAGATGCCGTCCTTCTCGAGAAGGTCCGCCGCCTCCAGCGCCCACAGGACGGGCCGCGAGGAGGCGACGATGGTGACGTCCTTGCCCGCGCGCTTGACGTCGGCCTTGCCGAGCGGGATCTCGTAGGGCCCGTCCGGCACCTCGCCCTTCTGGCCGAGGAGGTCGCCGTGGTCCATCCAGATGACGGGGTTGTTGCCCTTGAGGGCCGCGCGCAGCATACCCTTCACGTCGTGCGGGCTGGTCGGCATCATGACCTGCAGGCCGGCGGCATTGGCGAGCCACGACTGCGGGCTCGACGAGTGCTGGCCGGAGCCGCCGCCGCGCAGGCCGTGGTACATGTGGAACACCACCGGCACCTTGAGCTGGCCCCCCGACATGGAGCTCGCCGTCGCCGCCTCGTTGACGAGCTGGTTCCACGCCTCGTGGGCGAAGCTCGCGGTGCCGAAGCAATAGTACATGGTGAGCCCCGACATGGCGGCGCCGACCGCCATGGAGCAGGTCGCGCCCTCGGACGTCGGTGGATCGGTGATGCGGTCGGCGAAGCGCGCCTGCAGCGGCTTGGCGAAATGGGCCTCGGCCCCGTGGCCGAGGATGCCGCGGCCGATCATGTGGAACCGGGGATTTTCCTCGAGGATGCCGGTGAGCGCATCCACCACCGCTTCGGCGTAGGTCTTGACGGTCATTGCTCTCGTCTCCCTCAGGCGAACACGTGGTCGGTGGCGGTGGCGGGGTCGGGGAAGGGGCTGTTCTCGGCGAAGGCGCGGGCCTCCTCCATGCGCGCGGTGACCTTGCGGTCGAGTGCCAGCACGTCCTCGCGGGTGACGGCCTTCTCGCCGACGAGCTTCTTGACGTAGAGCCGGATGCCGTCGTGCGCACGTGTCCAGTCGGCGTGCTTGCCGTCGATCCGGTCTTCCTCCCAGGCGAGGGTGAGGTCGGTCACGCCGGTCGGGAACTCGGGCTTGACCTGGTGCGAGCCGGGCCAGCGTTCGTGCTGGGTCTGCAGGAATACCGGCCTCTTGGTGGCGCGGATCCTGGCGACCGCGTCCCTGGCGGCGTCCAGCACCGCTTCGGCGTCGCGGCCATCCACCACGACGCAGTCGATCTGCAGCGCCGCGGGCAGATCGCGCAACTGCTTCGCCGCCAGCATGGATGACGGCCGCTGGCCTTCCTTGGCGTTGTTCTCGCATATGAACAGGACCGGTAGCTCGTAGATCGACGCCATATTGAGAGATTCGAAGCAAATGCCCTCGTCCAGCGTGCCGTCGCCGAAATGCGCGACGCCGATGGCGTCGCTGCCCTGCTTCTTGAGGCCGAAGGCGGCGCCGATGGCAAGGCCGATGCTGCCGCCCACCATGGCGGAGGTGGACTGGAAGCCGGCCTTGCGGTCGCACAGGTGCCAGGGTCCGCCGCGTCCGCCGTTGAGGCCGTCCCTGCGCCCCATGATCTCGGCCAGCGCCCGTCCCGGGTCGGCGCCGCGCGCGATCAGGTAGCCGTGGTTGCGGTGCGTGGTGTGGGAGAGGTCGTCGGGCCGTATCGCCCCGGCGATGGACGCTCCCGTCGAATTCATGACCGATGTAGAGGTGCTGGCGTCCGACATAGGGGTGCGCCTGGGCGACCCGCAGCGCCTCTTCCTCGAAGCGGCGCATCATCAGCATGCGCTCCAGGAGCGCAATTCGTTCCTTTGCCTCGGGCTTTCCGGCCATGGCTCTCCCCGTCGGTTCGTTTTTGCCGATCCGCCACAGGGCCCTGAGGCGGGCCGGGGCGGTGCGTGTGGAAGCTGTTATAGGCGATCATGCGGCGCTACGCACCACCGCACGGCGGGGAAGGCGCACCGCGGGGAAGGAAGGGATGGAAGTGGCGGAATAAGCGAGCGGCCGCCCGTAGCGCAACCCCGGTTAAGGGGCTGAGGGGACGCTACGGACGGCCGCCGGCTCTTGCTTGGAGGTACCGTACCCTTTTACTGACGCCTGAAAGTCCAGAAACGCGATTTTCGAAACCCACCGATGAAGAGCACCAAGAAGTCTCTCTAGTATACTTTTTATTTACTTCGGAATTCCGTGTTATTTTGATGTAAACATCATTGAACAATTTGAAACGCAAGTCAACTTCATTCGTTTTGACTTTATTTAAAATTCATTTTTATTTTGTCTAAAATTTGAAATATCTCCCGTGATGCCTCCCGGGAAATTCTCTTCCGTCCGGAAATACACCTCGCGGGTCATGCAGTTATGGCAGCCGCCGGCGCATTCGCGCTAGACTTCGGCGCAACGAACAACAAGGCCCGCTGGTGTTGCGGGCCCGTGCCGCAGGGAGTTCTGGTGTCTTTCGCCGCCATTTCCACTGCCACGGGGCGACCGGCCCCTGGCGGGGCAGCGGGCGGCATCGGGGCCCTCCGGCCTGAGGAGGGCATCGGTGCTGGTCCGTAATTTCAAGTCTGTCGCGCGGCTCGACATCCCGGGCGGCGGCCAGGTGATGGTCGACGGGAACTACGCCTACGTCGGCCACATGGACCCGCCCCACGGGACCTCGATTATCGACGTCTCCGATCCCAGGAAGCCCCGAGTGGTGGCCTCCATCGCGCTCGAGGGCAACGACACCCACAGCCACAAGGCGCGGGTGGTGCAGAACGGCGAGATCATGATCACCAACTGCGAGCGCGCCCGGCGCGGCTTCTTCCGGCGCGGACGCGACGCGGTGGCGATCCGCAACCGGCTCGAGACGCAGCTTGGTCACGCGCCCGGCAACGCCGAGATCGCCGAGGCCGGCGGCTACGACCCGGCCGCCGTGCCCGACCTGCTCAAGGCCGGCGCGATCTCCTACGACCAGGGCGGCTTCAAGGTCTGGGACGTCAAGGACAAGGCCAATCCGAAGCTCATCAGCCACGTCAAGACCGGCGGCGACGGCTCGCACCGGTTCGACTGCGACGGCCGCTACGCCTTCATCTCCAGCGGCCACGACGGCTTCGTCGGCAACATCCTGCAGATCTACGACATCGCCAATCCGGCGAAGCCGGAGAAGGTGTCGTTGTGGTGGCTGCCGGGCCAGAATATCGGCGCGGGCGAAAAGCCGACCTGGAAAGGCACGCGCAACCAGCTTCACCACGCCATGCGCATCGGTGACGAGTTGTGGGCGGGATGCTGGTACGGCGGCGTGCGCGGGATCGACATCTCCGACATCACCAAGCCGCGGACCATCGCCGAATACGACTATCACCCGGCATTCTTCCATCCGACCCATACCGCCATGCGTCCGCCGTTCAAGGTCGGCGGGCGCGACATCGTCGTGGTGATGGACGAGGAGGCCGAGCACGAGCAGGGCCGCGAGCATGCCTTCCTGTGGTTCTTCGACATCACCGGCGGCACCGGCATGAAGCCGATCTCGACCTTTCACGTGAACGAGGGCGATACGCCCTATGCCCGCAATGGCGGGCGCTTCGGGGCGCACCAGTATCAGGAGCATTTCGACGGCAAGCCCCTGCTGTTCGCGACATGGTTTTCGGGCGGCCTGCGCGCGGTCGACTTTTCCGACCCGTTCGATCCCAAGGAGACGGGCTATTTCATCCCGGAGCCAGGGCCCAAGGGCAAGAACGTCCAGACCAACGACGTCGAGGTGGACCGGCGCGGGCTGGTCTACGTGCTCGACCGCTTTCACGGGCTCGACATCGTCGAGTTCAATGGCTGATTTCACGACCGGGTACGATACCCGGCGGCGTAAAGAATGGAGGACAGAATGACGGCGATCGGAGCAGCGGGAGGCATGCGGGAATTCGCGCGTTCGCGGATTTCCAACTTCACCCTGTGGCATTGGATCGTGTTCGTCGTCGTCGCGCTGGCAGTGCTCACGCCGGTGGTGTTCCTGGTGCTGGGGTCGTTCTCGACCGCGAGCCTGCCGACCGAATTCACGCTTTCCGAGCTCAGCCTCGTCAACTACGAGGACGTGTGGTTCGACCCGGACACCTACTCGGTATTCGTCAATACCATCATCTACGTGGTGGGGGCGACGGTGGTCGGAATCGGCCTGGCAGGCATGCTCGCCTGGCTGGTGGAGCGTACCAACATTCCCGGCAAGCTCTGGATCTACGCGGGCGTGCCGATGACGCTCGCCATGCCCGGCATGCTCCAGGCGATGGCCTATGTGCTGCTGCTGAGCCCGCGCATCGGTTTCCTCAACAAGGCGATCGCGGTGTTCGGCCTTGGCCCCATCAACATCTATTCGATCGAGGGCATGATCTTCATCGAGGGTCTGCGGCTGGTGCCGACGGCCTTCCTGATGATGGTGCCGCTGCTGCGCTCCATGGATCCGTCGCTGGAGGAGGCCGCCGCCATGTCGGGGGCCAATCCCGGTGCGACCCTGCGCAAGGTGACGCTGCGCCTGATGCTGCCGGGCCTGCTCGCGGTGACGATCTATCAGTGCATGACCGCGCTCGAGGTGTTCGAGGTGCCGGGCATCCTGGGGCTTCCCGCGAGCATCTACGTGTTCTCGACCAAGATCTATTCGATCCTGCATTCGGTGTCGGTGATCCCGGCGTACGGGCAGGCGAATGCGCTCGCCATCATCTACGTGTTCATCGCCATCGGCGCGACCTGGCTCTATGCCCGCGTGATCTCGCGGTCGGAGCGGTTCACCATCATCACCGGCAAGGGCTACCGGCCGCGCGAGATTGCCCTCGGCCGCTGGCGCTGGGTCGCCTTCGGCGTGGTGTTCGTATTCATGCTGTTCTCGATCATCCTGCCATTCCTGGTGCTGCTGTTCGTGTCGTTCCTGCCTTACCTGCAGACGCCGTCCGTCTCCGCTTTCCAGCACATGAGCTTCGAGCACTACATCGAGCTGTGGCGCACGCCGCTGATCGGCACGGTGCTCAAGAACACGGTGTTGATGGTGGTGATCACCTCGACCGCGACGGTGGTGTTGTCGTTCCTGGTGTCGCTGGTGGTGGTGCGCTCGAAGTTCTGGGGCCGCAAGGTGCTCGACCAGCTCTCGTTCATGCCCCATGCCATTCCGGGCATCGTCATGGGCCTCGCTTTCCTGTGGGTGTTCCTGCAGGGCAACCGTTACGGCATCCCCATCCATGGCGGCGTGCTTGCCATCTCGATCGCCTTCACGGTCGGTTTCATGTCCTACGGCACGCGCTCCATGAATGCGCGCGATCCTTCAGATCCACAAGGACCTGGAGGAGGCTGCCCATGTCTCCGGCGCGCCCCACTGGCGTACCATGTGGCGGGTGTTCTATCCGCTGATGATGCCGACTTTCGTCGGCGTCTGGGTATGGTCGATGCTGCATGCTGTGCGCGAGGCCGGCAAGCCGCTGGTGCTCTACGAAGGCTCCGAGAACCAGGTGCTGTCGATCCTGATCTGGAATATGTGGGACGAGGGCAACATCGAGACCGTGGGCGCCATCGGCGTGCTGCTGATCCTGGTGTTGCTCCTCATCACTGTCGGCTTGCGCATGATGGGATTCGGCCGCGGCGCGGCGGTCCAGCACGCCAGCGGCTGAGCTGGGAAGACGCGTCGCGCGCTGCGAGGGTTGCCCGCCTCGCCGGGCCACTGGCGCTCCGACGTTCGGCGGGGAGATCGATCGTCACCCGCGTTCCGGCACCGGGGGAGCTTTCCAGCCGCAATATGCCGCCGTGGAGCTCAGTGAAGCGTTTTGCCAGGGGCAGGCCAAGGCCGGTGCCTTCGTATTTGCGCGAGAGGCTGCTTTGAACTTGGCCGAAGGTCTCGAGCGCCTTCAAGATGTCGTCCGGCGTCATGCCGATACCGGTGTCCTCGACCGACAGTCGTATCGTGCCATCCTGGCCAGTGGTGAGGCGAACAGCGACGCGACCGCCTTCCGGTGTGAACTTGATGGCATTGGATAGCAGATTGAGCGTGATCTGACGCATCAGGCGCTGGTCGGCCATCACGGCTACGATACCCTCCGGGATATCAGATTCCAGCACCACGCCCTGTTGCGTGGCGTGCTCGCGCATCAGCCGCAGCGCCGACCCCACCGTATCACCGAGGTCGAATTCGCTCTCGTTCAGCCTGAACTCGCCGGCATCGATCTTCGCCATGTCGAGGATGCTGTTGATGATCTCGAGGAGGTGCTTGCCGGACGCATGGATGTCCGTCATGTAGTCCTTGTACCGGCCGCTCCCGAGGGGACCGTAGACCTCGAGGTTCATCATTTCCGAAAAGCCGATGATGGCATTGAGCGGTGTCTGAGCTCGTGGCTCACGGTCGCCAGGAATTCCGTCTTGGCGCGGCTGGCCTGCTCGGCCGCGTCCCTGGCCGTGACAAGTTCTGCCTCGCGCTCCTTGAGTGCGGTGATATCGGTCTCGACGACGATGGTGCCACGGTCGTGGGTCCGTTGCTCGCTGGTCAGGATCCACCTGCCGTCGCTGGTCCGATCGACAAGTGCCGTCGTAGGGTTGCGGTGCTGTTCGAGCCGGGCCGCGACCCAGGCCTGAGGATCGTCCTTCGCGGCGGCGAAATAGCCGCTTTCCGAAAGCGCACGGATGATCTCGTCATAGTGCGGCATCTCTCCGGGGGGCTGACGGATGTCACGTCCTTTCTCGCGGTACTTGCGGTTGGATATGAGGAGCCGGTCGTCAGGGCCGAACAGGGCAATGCCTTCCTGCACGCTCTCGATGGATTCCAGCAGCCGGTCCTGCGCTTTCCGGGCATTGGCTTCCGCGCGCCGCTTCTCCGTGATGTCGCGTGCGAGCCATATGGTCGCGGCGTGATTTTCAGTATGAATTTGGCTGATCGAAAGATCGAGCCGCAACCGGTCGCCGTCGGGCCCCGCGAACGAGATTTCATGAATCCCACGCAGCGCCATAAGTTCCGCGTCGCCGCAAGCGGTTCCCGCGATTCTAACGTCAGGCAGAAGGTCGGCGACGGCGCTGCCGACGACGTCTTCGCGCGACCGCCTGAGCATCGTTCTGCCGCCTGGTTGCAGCTGAGGATTTGGCCTTCCGGATCGAGGGTGAGGATGGCATCGAAGCTGTTCTCGACGACCAGACGCATGAACAGATCGCGGCGCCGCAGGGTGATGGCCTGAACCAGTAGGCGGATGTCCTGGCGGTGGATTTGAACGAGCAGACTGGAGAGAAAGTCGAGGACAAACAGGAGCAGCAGCGGTGCGGCATCCACGGCGACAGCATATTTGTCCTGGAGCAGCCAGGTTGCGCCGACCGCGAGCCCCGAGGCCCCCGTTCCCGCCAGCAGGCCGTGACGCCACCACCCGGCGGTGCGTAGCCCTTCGAGGAGCAGCAGTACGAGGACGAGAATCGCCAGCGTTGGTTCGGGGCCGAGGCGGGTGACGTTCTTGCCGAGCGCCAGGGACGAAAAACCCAACGCCTGCAGCATGACGCCGGGCAGGGAACGGTAGACCGGTACGGTCACCATATCGCCTAGCTGCACGGCCGTGGCGCCGATCAGGACCTCGCGGCCCTTGATCAGGGCCGGGTCGACGCGTCCCGCCAGCACATCGGCGAAGCTGACGTGCGGAACGCTGGCGGGATCGATCGCGAAATTGACGTGGTAGCTGGTGAAGGCGGCGCTGTGCCGTCCGGTGATCAGGGCCGCATAGTGCGGCACGATCCGGTCGCTCCACCGCTCGCGGGTGAAAAGCCGGCGTACCTTACGTCGTCATCAGGCCGGACATTGAATGCCGCGAGCGCAACATTGTCGAGGAACGGTCGTATCGGCCGTGATTTGAGGATTTGCATGGTGCCGTTCGGCTGTCGGATTCCTTGGCGGAAAACCGGCAGAATGACGGGGACGGGCGAACGGCGTAGTGCCTCGGCGAACAGTCGATCCTGTTGGCGATGACGGCGAGCTGAAGTCGATGTCGAAGGCGACGCGTTTGGCACCGGCATCCGCGAGGCGCCGGAGAACCTCGCCATACACATGCCGGGGCCAGGGCCAGACATCGATCCGGCGCAAACTCGGCCGTCGATCTCGACGATCACCAGTTTCGGGGATGCCGCAACGTGCGACCAGCGGTAACGCAGTTCGGTGAGTTCGCGCTCGCTGGGCTCGAGCACGTTGGCGAAATACGCGCCGGCCACCAGGGCCAGGATCGCAAGGAGTCTCACAAGCCGCGTCATGGTCTTTCCCATCGGTCCCGAAAATGGGGACAACAGGGTTAAGATGGCGCTAATCCGGTCAAAAGAGGAAAGCCGTCCCTGCACCCGTTACCGGGCCGTGGGGACGGCTCTTTCTGGAAGCGAGGCGGCTGGCTCAGCTGTTGCCATGGCTGTTGCCGTGGCCGTTGGAGGCGGCGTTGCCACCGCCGTTACCGTTGCCATTGCCGTTGCCGCCGGCGTTGCTGTTGCCGCCACCGAGACCACCGTTGCCATTGCCGTTGCTGCCGGCGTTGCCGTTACCACCGCCAGGCCGTTGCCATTGCCGTTGCCGCCGGCGTTGCTGTTGCCGCCACCGAGGCCACCGTTGCCATTGCCGTTGCTGCCTGCGCTGCCGTTACCACCGCCCAGACCGTTGCCGAGGCCGTTCCCGTTGCCGAGGCCATTCCCGCTGGTTCCGTCTGGACCCTGGCTGCCAAGTCCGGCCAGCGCGGCCTCCGAGCCGTGTCCGAGCGACTTGTCGGCTTTCTTGCCTCTGTTCTCGTTCATGGTGCCCGGGCCTTTAGTGCTGTTGGTGGCAGACTGGGCCGGGGCATCGCGGAACACGATCCTGACCTTGCGGTTGTTCTGCGCACGCTGGTCGGGCGCGGCCTTGTCCGCGGGCCCGCTCTTGCCCGGGGCTGCGTTGTTGCCGCGTTTGTCCTTGTTCTGGTCGGGCGTGCCCGGTGCCGCGGCGCGTTTGCCCTCGGTGATCACGCGGCTGCGGTTCTTGTCGTTAACGTGGGCGGTTTCGCCCGGCCGCACGAAGGCGCCGACGCCGATCGGCGGCTGCACGAACACGGCGCCCTCGATCACATGTACCGACGAGCCGTTCGGCCCGGTCAGCACCGAGAAGATAGTGCCCTTGATGATGGTGGTCAGGAACGGGGTATGGACCTCGAACTTGTCCTTGCCCACGTGCTTGATCTTGTAGAGAAACGTCCCGACCCTCTGGGTCACGCGATAGACGGCGTCCTTGGGAGTTGGCCCGGGCAGCTTGAACTCGCTGTTGGGTGCGGCAACGATCAGGCTGTTCTGATAATGCAGCTCTGCATGGCCGGTGCCGCCGGTGCGCAGCTCGGCGTTGGACGAGAGCAGCCCGTTGACCCTGAGGGGAATCCAGTGCGTCGCGCTGCTCTCGCGGTAGGAAACGTCGCCCTTGACCACCGACGCGGTCCAGACGATGTCGTTGTCGTGGTCCCAGCCGGCGCGCGCGCCCGTGTTCGTGCCCAGGAGCAGGGCTACGGCGAGAAGACCGCTGGCGAGGGTGCCGGAGAGGCGGCGCAGCAAGGCCGTCCCACTGTTCTTCGAGCTGATCCGGTTTACCGTATCGTACATTGCCGTGGCCTCCTGGCCTTTCATCCGTCTGGCTACTTCACCGGCTATCCCGGTGGATACCTGCCCGCACGCAAATAAAAAAACTGGTTAATTAAGTATTAATTGATTCATGCAAGTTTTAGATTCAGATCACGCCTATGTCTTTGGCGAGATATTAGAAGCAACATTTCCAAAATACGTCAGGACTTTCAAATCATTTCGTTTTGCAGTTATCTAAAATTTTAACTATCTAGAATTAGATACGTCGCGTCAGGGGTTTGACGGGCGCGGTCGGGCCACTTTTTTAGGGCTATGCAGAGGGGAAGGACGGTGCGCCTTCTGGCAGACGCGACATTTCGGGCTATCTCCATAGCTGGAGGTGGCCTCTTCTTGGGGCTTGCATTGGGGTGCCTGCTCGCGGGGGCGGTCCGCGCGCAGGAGGTACCCCGTTCCGTCGACCCTGGCCAGATCGAGAAGCGTTTCCAGGCACCGACCAGGCCTCGGGAGGAGGTGGCGCCGCTGATTCCCGGTGTTTCACGTGAGCTCACGCCGGAGCGCGCCCGGAGCATCCGCTTCTCCGTCCTGTCCGCCATCGTCATCGATGGCGCCACGGCCTATCCGGAAAATGCCTTCGCGCCGTTCTACCAGGACCTACTCGCCCGGGAGGTCAGTCTTGCCGACATCTATGCGGTGGCGGCCAGGATCACGAAGAAATACGCCGCCGACGGTTATCTGCTCTCCAAGGCCGTGGTGCCGGCCCAGAAGGTCGAGCTCGGCATCATTCATATCCACGTGATCGAGGGCTATCTCAAGGACATCATCTTCGAGGGAAAGGTGAAGGGCTCCACGTCGCTGCTCGAGACCTACGCCTCAAAGATCACGGAATCGCAGCCGCTCAAGGCCGACGTGCTGGAGCGCTACATCCTGCTGATGAACGATCTGCCGGGCCTTTCTGCCAAGCGACGTCTGGTGCCGGTGCCGGGCGAGGAGGGGGCCTACAACCTGATCGTCACCCTGAACCATGACACGGCCTACGGCTTTGCGCGCATCGACAACCGGGGTAGCCGCTACGAGGGGCCGGTCCAGATGTGGGCCGGTGGCGGCGTCAATTCGCTGTTCGGCGGCTGGGACAATACCCAGGTCCGGGCGGTGACCGTGCCTAATACGCGCGAGCTGCAGTTCGCCGACATTTCCCACAGCGAGATCATCGGCGACGAAGGCACGCGCCTTACGCTGGGCGCCAGCACGAGCCGGTCGCGTCCCGGCCATACGCTCGCCGCGGACCGTATCGACAGCCATGGTCTGTTCGCGTCCGCGGGTATCGAGCATCCCCTGATCCGGTCGCGCGCGGAGGACCTGTTCCTCGGCGGCGCCTTCAATATTTTCCAGTCCAACCGCGACGAAGCCGACATCAAGACCATCGACGACCGGATCAGGGTCCTGCGGCTGTGGGTGCGCGGTGGTCTGACCGACGGTCTCGACGGGCGCAACACGGCGGCGGTCTATGTCAGCAAGGGGCTCGGAATCTTCGATGCGACGCCGCAAGACGATGCTCTGTCGTCACGCACCGGCGCGCCCAACGATTTCACCAAGGTGGTATTCGACCTGTCGCGCTACCAACCGTTGTCGCCGCGCTGGGGATTGCTCGCGGCGGTGGGCGGCCAGCGGTCGGGGACCAAGCTGTTCCTGTCCGAGCAGTACGGCATCGGCGGCGAGCAGTTCGGCCGCGCCTACGATCCGTCGGAAATCGCCGGCGACGATGCGATTGCCGGCAAGGTGGAGTTGCAGTGGACCTCGCCTCAGGGTGAGGATTTCATCCGCCAGCACCAGTATTTTGCCTATTACGACCACGGCGCGACCTGGCTCCGCTCGTCCACCGACGATTTCGAGCTTGCTTCCGCGGGGGTCGGCGCCCGTCTCCTGATCCGGGGCGGGTTCTTCGCGTCGCTGGAAGTGGCCAAGCCGCTCACGCGCTCGGTCGAGGCGCTCGGCGATCACGGTAACGACCCGCGCCTGTTCTTCGTGCTGAGCTCGAACTTCTGACGGGGCCGCAACTCGTTGCGCCCCTATTCGTGGATGGCGATCAGGACGTTGTTGTTGTCCGACATCTGGTAGCGGGCATAGGGCACGCTGTTCTCGAACATGGCGCGGGTGGCCTCGCCCTCGGGGCCCATGGCGATCTCCCTGGGGGCGAGGGTCGGGTTCATGCCCGACTTCTCGACCAGCTCCTTCCTGAAGGCGTCGATGTTCTCGACCCGGATGCCGATGTGGTTGGGGCCGGGCCGCACGATACCGGTGCCGGCGAAGTCGAGGATATCCCACTTCATCAGGGTGAGCGTCACGCGTCCGTCGGTGACGTAGCAGTTGGGATCGTTCGCGGCCTTGTTGGCGGGCATCAGGCCGAGCGCGTCGATGTAGAACTCGGCCGCCTGCTCGGGATGCAGGGTGCGCACGCCGATATGGGTCACCACGCGCTCCTGGCGCCAGCCGTCCTTGGATTCCGTTTCCTTGTAGATCTCGCTGCGGTTGGTCATCTCGCTCTGGGAGAAGTCGAACACGTTGCCGTCGGGATCGTGGGTGGTGATGCCGGCGAACGGCCGGTTGCTCGGCCGCTTGAGGGCATGGATGTCGGGATACTTGCGCTTGAGGGTGTCGAGCACCTCACCCACGTCGTCCACCTGCACGCCGAAATGGTCGAGCCCGGCGGGGCGCGCCGGGCGGCGCGGGTTGACGTTGATGCCGACGTAGCCGTCGCCGACGGTGGCGGCGTTGAAGTTGGTCTGTCGGGCCGGCGCGCGGAAGCCGAAGATCGCCTGGTAGAACTGCGTCACCATGGCGTAGTTCTCGCTGACGATGGCGACGTGGTTGAGCCGGGTGGCCATGCTTGTTTCCCCTGTTAGCGGTTCAGCTCGGCGAGGCGTTCGCGGGCGAGGCGCGGCCCCCTGACGGCGCCCTCGCGCGGGAAGATCGCGTCGATGCGCGCCATGTCCTCGGCCGAAAGGCGGATGTCGGCGGCACGGATATTGTCCTCGAGATGGGGAATCTGCGAGGTGCCGGGGATCGCGATGTAGTCCTTGCCGCGCGCGAGTATCCAGGCGAGCGCCAGCTGCGACAGCTTGCAACCCTTCTCGTCGGCGATGTCCTTGAGGTCCATCAGCAGTTCCGTGTTGTGGCCGATGTTCTCGTCCTGGAAGCGCGGCGTCTTGCGGCGCGAATCCTTGGGCCCGAGCGCGTCCACGGCGCGGATCGCGCCCGCCAGGAAGCCCATGCCGAGGGGGTAGTAGGCGACGAAGCCGATGCCGAGCTCGCGGCAGGCGGGCAGGGTGTCGGCCTCGTAGTCGCGCGCCCACAGGGAATAGTCGCTCTGGAGCGCGGTGATCGGGTGCACCTTGCAGGCCCGTCTGAGGGTCTCGGGGCCCGCCTCGGACAGCGCCAGGTGGCGGATCTTGCCCTCCTTCTTGAGCGCGGCCATGGCGCCCACGGTGTCCTCGATGGGCACGTCCGGGTCGACCCGGTGCAGGTAATAGAGGTCGATGACGTCGGTCTGGAGGCGCTTCAGGCTCGCCTCGCAGGCCTGCCTGGCGTAGCCCGGACTGCCGTTGATGCCGCGCGAACCGTCCGGGTTGGTCACCATGCCGAACTTGGTGGCGAGCACCACCTTGTCGCGGCGCCCCCCCTTGAGGAGGCGGCCGAACAGGGACTCGTTCGCGGTATTGGCGTAGATGTCGGCGGTGTCGATCAGGGTCAGGCCGAGCTCTATGGCCCGGTCGAGCAGCGCCTGGGCCCTGGCGTCGTCGCCCTGGGTCTCGGTGTGGTTGTCCGAGAGACGCCGGCCGCCGAGGCCGATGGCGGAGACCTTGAGCTTCTCTGGGAGCCCGTCCGGGCCAATGGTGCGGTACTGCATGTCGGTTCCTTCCTGGGCTACCTTACGGCAGCATGATGCGCCCGCCGTTGATCACCATGCCCTGGCCGGTGATGTAGGCGGCGTCCGCCGAGGCCAGGAAGGCGACCATGCCGGCGATGTCGTCAGGGTGGCCGACGCGCCCGAGCGGGATGCCCTTGCCGCGCTCGCGCAGCTCCTCGAGCGTGCCGCCCGCTTCCAGCGGCTGGCGGGTTTCGGACACGCCCGGGATGATGGCGTTCACCCGGATCTTGTGCTTCGCCCATTCGGTCGCCTGGGTCTTGGTCATGGCGATGATGCCGGCCTTGGAGGCGGCATAGGCGATGGAATTGGCGGCACCCTCGATGGCGCGGCCCGAGGCAAAGTTGATGATGATGCCGCCGCGCTTCGACTTGATCATCTCGCGCGCGAACGCCTGGCCGCACAGGAACGCGCCGACCAGGTTGACGTTGAGGGTCTTCTGCCACATCTCGACCGGATGGTCGATCGCCGGGCAGCGCAGGTTGATGCCGGCGTTGTTGACCACCACGAAAGCCGGGCCGAACTTGTCCACGGTCGCCTTGGCGGCGGCGGCGACCGAGGCCGCGTCGCCCATGTCGGCGTGGAAGTAGGCGACCTCGGCGCCGGCGTCGCGGCACAGCTTCGCCGTCTCCTCGCCCTCGCCGTCGAGCACGTCCCAGATGGCGAGCCTGGCGCCTTCGCGCGCGAGCCGGCGCGAAATCGCCCGGCCGAAGCCGCGGGCACAGCCCGTCACCACGGCGAGATCGCCCTTCTTCATGCCGTCGCGGACGATGGTGGTACCGTCCTTCTCGATCTCGGCGTCGAGGGTCCCGGAATTGACGTCGGTCACGCTATACGTTCCTCCCTGAGGGCGGGTCTCCGGGCTACAGCCCGTAGAGCACCCGCGCGTTGGTGTCGGTGATCTTGCGGATGGCCTCCGGCGACAGGTCGTTGCGCTGGCGCAGGAGAGTGAAGGCGTTGATCTCGGTCGAGGGATCGTGGTGGCCGTAATCGGTGCCGATCACGATGTTGTCCTCGCCGGCATACTGCAGGATGTAGGGGATGTCGTCGGTCACCTCGCAGGCGACATACATGTGATTCGCCGCGAGTGGTTTGTCGGGCAGGCGCCGGCCGAGGCGCCGGAAGCGGTAGCGCAGGTCGTGGCACACGTAGGGCACCCACTGGGCGCTGATCTCGACGAAGCCCCAGCGCACGTCCGGGAATTTGCCCGGCACGTTCTTCTCCAGCAGCGAATGGAACGCCCCCACCACCGCCAGCTTGAACTTGGTGAAGGTGGTGTCGTCGAGGAAGAAATCGTGGTGCAGGATCGAGTTGTTGCCGGAATGGAACGAGATCGCGAGGTCGAGCTCCGAGGCGAGTTCGTAGAGCGGGAAGAAATAGGGATCGGCCACGTTGCGGTCCCATTCCAGCCCGCGCATGAAGATACCGCAGGCGCCGTGCTCCTTGGCGAAGGTCAGCTCGTCGCGCATGGCCTCGGGCGTGAGCAGCGGTGGCATCGCCACCCAGCGCAGCCGCTCCGGCGCGCGTTGCCACAGGCTCGCGAGCCAGCGGTTGTAGGCGCGGATCAGCGCCAGCTCGGCCGCCGCCGTGCGCACGGCCGGGCGCAGGAACACGGTGGGGTAGAGCACCTGGACGTCGATGCCGAGCTCGTCCATGTGGGCGAGCCTCGCGGTGACGTCGCGCATCTCGCGCGATTCCACGGTGGTGTCGCTGCCGACGTTGCGGTCCTTGGCGTGGAGCCGGTTGTCCATCAGCCAGTATTCGTTGGCGCGTCGGCCGTCGGGGTCGGCGTCCTTGGCGCCCCAGGTCTGGCTCACCACCAGCGGCATGTAGCGGCGGTCGGCCTCGGCCACGTGGGCCCAGGTAAGGTCGGATTCGATGACGTGGGCGTCCGCGTCGACGCTGCCCATGGTGGCGTGCTCCCTTGCCTTCTTGGTATGCCTTCTTGGCGCCCTCGCCCCCGGCGAGGGCCGGGACGGGGCGGTTTCGCGCCATTCTATCAATGCCCCGGCGGCGGTGTCACCCGCCACCGGCGGCGCCCGGCGGCCGGCGGCGCAATTGAACCCGCAGCCCCCGGGGGTTAGCATAACGGGAGCCCCGCCCGAGACCGGGGGAAGAGGAGGAAACCATGGGAATCGAAGTCATCAACTGCCCGGAACTGGCGAAATCCACCAAGAAGCGCACGGTGGTGATGAACACCCGGAAAATGCACGCCTGGGTCCACTATTACCCGACCCCGGGCGACCACGACGACATGCACTGCCACAACGAGGACCAGACCTTCTACTGCATCGAGGGCCAGTGCACGATGCACTTCCCCGACGGCGGCAAGGCGGTGCTCGATCCGGGCATGGCGGCGCTGATCACCGGCGGCTCGTTCTACATGCTGGAGAACTCGGGCGACAGTCCCATGATCATGATGGGCAACCGCTCGGGCAACCAGAACAACATCAAGCACATCAACTACGAGTCGCGGAAGGACCTGCGCGCCGGCGGCGAGCCCGTGGAGGCGATCCACGAGACCTTCACTAAAATGGAGAAGGGTACCAAGATGGGGAAGGGCGCGTAGGGCGCCGGGTCGCAACGGCCGGTAGGCCCGGAGCCCTCGTTGGACCCGTTCCTTCAGGCCGCCATCGACGAGGCGCGGCGCGGCCGCGACGAGGGCGGCATCCCCATCGGCGCGGTCATCGTCCACGACGGGCGCATCATCGGGCGCGGCCATAACCAGCGGGTGCAGAAGGGCAGCGCCATCCTTCATGGCGAGATGGCGGCGCTGGAGAACGCCGGCCGCCATCCCGCATCGGTGTATCGCCGCGCCGTGCTCTACACGACGCTGTCGCCCTGTTCCATGTGCGCGGGCGCGATCCTGCTCTACGGCATCCCGAAGGTGGTGATCGGCGAGAACCGGACCTTCATGGGTGAAGAGAATCTCCTCCGGTCGCGCGGCGTCGCGCTCGAGGTCCTGCAGGATCCCGATTGCATCGCGCTCATGGAACGGTTCATTGCGGCGAAGCCGGAGCTTTGGAACGAGGACATCGGCACCGAGTGAAGCCGCCGCCGGTTTGTCAGCAGTCCCGCCTGTTGGCTGCTAAAGCATTAAAAAGATTGAGAAAATACCGAACCCGTGATGGAATTTACCGGTTCGTAACAGGACCGTGTCAGCCTTGTGTCGGTATCGTTTCGGTTCCAGGAGGGTTCGTCATGGAGCACCCGTCCCGAAGCGCTCTGGAGCTTCAGCTCCACGGCTACCGCCTCGCCACGGCGGAAATCATCTACCGCATGCCCGACCATCTCGCCGTCCTGCAGAGCTACATCTGGCAGGACTTCGATATCGCGCCGAAGTTCCCGGTCCTGCACAAGTTCCTGGATTTCTGGCACCTTAACCTCGACGGCCCGCTGCACGCCGTCCGGGTCGCGAGCGTCGGCATCATCCAGCCGGCCGAGTTCCGGTTCCTGAACGGCGAGATGCAGCTCAACTGAGCGCGAGAAAACGGGCGGCACGATGGTGCCGCCCGCCGATAACGCGCTGTCTCCCTTAGGGGCGTGGCGTCACTCCACGCGTTCCCACTTGTCCACGTCGACCTCCCATCCCTTGGTCTGGGACAGGTCGAAGCCGTTCCCCTCCGGGTCGACGACACGGTACTCGGCGTAGGGCCGGACGTCCGGGCGATCGGCGACGGGAATCCTGCCGTGGCTGAGCTGCGCCACCTTCTGGTGGGCGTCGCGCATCAGGTAGCCGAAGTGGTGGATGCCGAAGCGCCGCTCCTCGAAGCTCTCCTCCTCGCCATCGTGGCCGATGCGGTTGTAGACCGCGAAGCCCGCTTCGTCGCGGCTGCGGTAGTAGGGATGCAGGGCGAGGTTGGTGAAGCCGTCGCCCATGAAGCAGTTGAAACGGCCCTGGGTGCGCCTCTCCTGGGTGGTGCGCAGCTCGCGGATGCCGAACAGGGCGGTGAGGAAGTCGGCGCAGCGCTGCGGCTGGAGCGTATGAATGGCGATGTGGCCGATGCGCGGCAGGCCATGGGCCTCGCCCTTCATGCCGAACGCCTTCTCCGACAGGCTGACGGGGTTGCATTCGGGGTCGAAGATGCGGACCTCGCCATAGTGCGGACCGCCCGGCTCGCGTAGCGCGACGCCGCCCGGCACCAGTTCACGATAGCGCTTCAGCACGGCATCGATGTCGTCGACCTCGAAGCCGAGGTGATGCAGGCCGAGCTCGCGGCGCAGCTCCATCAGCGAGGCGCGCTGGCGGAACAGGGTCAGGTTGAAATAGCCGTCGGTGAGCGAGATATCGCCCTCGGGCGAGCGTGCCATCTCCTCCATGCCGATCTCGTCGGCATAGAAGTGCGCGAGGCTGTTCGGGTCCCGGCAGATCGCCGCCAGGTAGCGGATACGTCCCATGGTGTTCCTCCTTGCGCCCACCCCTGATTACGCCGGCCGGGCTTTTCCAAAAATGAAAAACTGTTTCGAAAAAGTATGGAGAGGGGGTGCCCGCCCTGTCAACGGCGCGGAAACATGGTAAGAAGGCGGGCCGAATCGCACGGCCGCTGGAGCCGTGAATCCTCCTTTAAGGCCGGTTTTTTTCCGGGAAATACGCCTCCATGACCCTGCCCAGTGTCCTCGTGCCCATCGTCCGCGTCTTCGGCCACCGCCAGTACGCGCTGTTCATGGGCGGCATGTCGCCTTACCTGGTGACGCTGTGGATGCAGCGGCTGGGCATCGGCTGGCTCGCCTGGGAGATGACCCACTCCACGATCTGGCTCGGCGTGATCGCCGCCGCCGACCTCGCGCCTGTGATCCTGATCGCGCCCCTGGCCGGGGCCGTCACCGACCGCTCGATACCCCTGCGCCAGGAAAAGATCACGCTTGTCCTGCTGTCGGGCCAGGCGCTGGCGCTCGCCGTGAGCATGATGACGGGTGTGCTGAACATCTGGCTGCTGTTCGCCCTCGTGCTGTTCAGCGGCTGCGTGCAGCCGTTCACCTCCACGGCGCGCTACGCCATCGTGCCGGCGACCGTGCCGCGCGAGGAGTTTGCGACGGCCATCGCCATCGATTTCCACCCTGTTCAACGCCTCGCGCTTCGTCGGACCGGCCATCGCCGGCGTGCTGATCCCGTTCGGCGGCGTGAAGAGCACTTTCATCGCCAACGCGGTCGCCTGCCTGTACTTCGTGACGCTGCTCTCGATGATGGACCTGGTGCCGCCCGACCGCCGCCACCGCAAGGAGCGACACATCCTCGGCGATGTGGCCGAGGGCCTGGCCTACGTCCGTGGCCATGCCGGCATCGGTCCCCTGTTCGTGCTGATGAGCGTGATCGCGGTGTTCATCCGCCCGGTCCAGGACATGTTGCCGGGATTTGCCGGCAAGGTGTTCGAGGCGGGCCCCCAGGGCCTCGCCTGGCTGACCTCCTCCATGGGGGTGGGCGCCATGATCTCGGCGGGCTGGATCGCGACGCGCGGACGCATCTCGGGCCTCGTCAGGGTGATCACCTTCGGTTGCGCTGGCCTCGGCCTGGCGATGCTGGGCTTCGTCGCGACGCCGCACCTGTGGGTCGCGGTCGCCTTCGGCGTGTTGTCCGGCTTCAGCCTCAACACCATGTCGACCAGCACCCAAGCCCTGACCCAGTCGGCGCTCACGGACGACCTGCGGGGCCGGGTGATGGGTCTCTATACCGTGATCTACCGCGGCATGCCGGCGGTGGGCGCACTGCTGGTCGGCATCTCGGCCCAGCATCTCGGCCTGCGCGCGACCTTTGCCGCCTCGGGCGTGGTGTGCCTTGCCGCGTGGCTGTGGGTGTTCACGCGGCGCCGTACCATGACCCCGGCGCTTGAGGCCGAACGCGAGACGCGTCCGGCCGCGGAGCCGGCCACCGCCGAATCCGCGGCCGAATAGCCGGGACTACTTCTTGCAGTCGATGCGGACGGCTTCCTCGTTATTGCCGGGGTAGCCGATCTCGCAGGTCATGCCCGGCTTGAGGTCAGCGCGCGCGCCCTCGTCGCCGTCGATCTCGATCGAGGTGCGCGAGCCTGAGATCTTGGCCTTCTGCTTCTTGCCCTTGGCCGTGAAGGTGACGTCGCGGCCCTTGCGACCGACCTTCTCCAGCTTGGCGGTGACGTAGTCGAGCTTGAGGCCGCGGCCCGAGAACCACAGCGGGTCCCAGAACTTCATCAGCTTCCTGAGGTCGCGCTCGAGAGCCTCCGGTTCGCGAAAGGCGATCTTCTTCCCGAGAATCTCGTCGGGAAAGGCAAGGAATTCACGACGATGAAGGTCCTTGTGGATCGGCGGCGCGTTATTGGCACCAAACTGGGCAACCTGACCTTCCTTGGACAGGAACCAGTTTATGAACAGTAGTGCGGCATTCTCGTGGCCGCCTTTCATCGCGACGATATCGGAAACCGCCGTCGGCACGGGCTCCGGGCAATGCCAGCCGATCGGGGCGCCTTTGGGGATCATCTGGCTGACGCGATAGGCGGCCGACGGCAGGGCGATGTCGAACTCGCCCGCCGCGGCGAGGCTGATGAGCGCGTTCATGCCTTCCTTGCGGAGCTGCGGCTTGACCACGCCGAACAGCTGGCGTGCGTAATCCTGTATCCGCCGCTCGCCCCAGTCGTCCCACATCGCGAGCAGCCAAAGGTTCGGACGGTTGCCCATGCCGATCTTGCCGTTGCGGAACTTGGGGTTCTTGAGAAGATCATCCCAGGTCTTGGGCAGGTCCTTCTTCGCCACCGCCTTCGTGTTGTAGGACATGCACCAATAGCGCAGGCGCGCTCCGGCCCAGCCGCCGTCCTTCCCCTTCATGCCGTCGGGCACGTTGTTCCAGTTGGGAAGCTGACGCAGATCGAGCACCGCCCCCGCCTTTTTGAAGGAGGTGTATTTATCGGCTACGCCGGTAAGCACATCCGCGAGAACGCGTCCTTGCTTGAAGGCCATCAGCGGCTTGATCACGCGATCGAAGCGCGAAGCGCGAAAATACGTGATCTTGATGAACGGGTAGCGTTCGCGGAACGGGCTCGACAGCACATCGAACTGTTCCGAATCCCAGGTCGCGCCGACCGTGAGACTGCCTTCCTTCTTCGCGCCCGCGATCCATGCGGGCGGTACCTTGAGTTCGGCATCGAGACCGTTCAGTACGTCGGCCGGCAGGTTCTTTTTCTTCATGATGGCCTGGGTGGCCTTCGGCAATTCCGCCGCCTGTGCCGCGCCCGCCGCGAGGATCGCGACCGCTGCCGCGCCGGTGGTAAGCATCTTGTGGAACATCGGTGCCTCCCTTTTTTCAGGCCGGCCCGCAGGCCGGGATGGTCTCGGCCGTGGTCAGGCGCCGTTGCCGCCGTGGCCGAGGGGCTGGACTTTGTTGTAGGCGACGTCCTCGTCGCGGCGCCACAGCACCTCGAGGAAGTTGCCGGTGGGATCGCGGAAATAGACCGATTCGCCGAACGGCCCGTGGGACGGGTGGGCAACCGGGCCTTCGTAGGGGATTCCGTTCGCGGCAAGGCTCGCCACCAGGTCGGCGAAGCGTGCGCGCGGTACGCAGAAGGCATGGCGCACGCGGTTGGCGCCCCGGATCACCTCGGCCGGTGGCACATCCATCCAGTCCTCGCTCAGCATCACGGCGAACACGTAGTCGTCGAGCTCGAGGGTGGTGTGGACCGAGCGGCCGCGCAGCGCGTCCTGGGTCTTGAAGTTGACGCGGCTGTGGACCGTGGCGCCGAGCACCTTGCAGTAGAAATCCTCGGCGGCCTTGAGGTCGTGGACACAGATGCCGCTGTGGGAAATGCTCTCGATGTCGGCCATGTCAGCTCTCCCTTCTGGCGTTGGCGCGGATTTCGGCCTCGTCGCGCGCGGGAAGCTCGGCAAGGCCGGCCGTATCGAACTTCGCGCCCGGGCGCGCCGGCACCGCCTGGGCGGGGTCGAAGCTGGGGCGCGCGAAGAACCGGTCGGTGTCGACCGCGATGGTGCCGATGTCGTCGATCTCGACCGGGTGGAGCCGCATCGGCGTGCAGCGCATGTGGCCGTGGTAGCAGCCGGTGCGGTCGAACTTGGCGCCGTGGAACGGGCAGTAGAAGTGGAAGCTCTCCTTCTGCCAGATGGTGATGCCGTTCTTGTGGGTGCACCAGGCCGAGATGGCGAGGAAGCCCGCGTCGTCGTGCACTAGGAAGAACCGCCCCTTGCGGTAATGGGTGACGCTGCCGGGCGCGAATTCGTCCATATGCCCCATCACCACACGGCCTTCCCCCGAACGCAGCACCTCGCTTCCCTCGTCGCCGAAAGCCTGGATCTGGAAGCGGTTTCCGTCGGGGTCGAAGATGTCCATGTTGTATTCGCCGACCGCGCGGAAGCTCTGGCGCGGGTCAATGCCGGTCTCGAAACCGGCCGCTTCCAGCCGGTCGCGCGCGCGCGCGAACTGCTCGGGCGTGAGCAGCCAGGCGTGATGGATCGAGCCGCCCGAGGCCGGGTAGGGCGGCACCTTTCCCACCTCCACCAGCAGCACGCGCTGGCGCGTGTTCATGGCGAGCAGGGAGGTGGGACGGTTCTCGGCGACCAGGTTCCGCCCGATCACGTCGAGGCCGATGACGTCGCGGTAGAAGGCCTCCGACCGGTCGAGGTCGGAGACTTCCACCACGAGATGACTGAACGCGCCGTCGAGGACCATGTCCTGCTCTACCCCCTCACTTGCACGCTACCGTCAACGCCTCGGGCCCGCTCTCGGGCGCGACGATGTCGCAGCTCATGCCCTGCTTGAGCTTGCTGCGGCTCGCCTTCTTGCCGCCGATGGTGATCCTGGTGCGGCTGCCCGACACGCCGATCTCACGCAGCTTGCCGTTGTGCTTGAAGGCGATGGTACGCCCGCGGCTCTTGACCGCGTCGAGCGTGGTCGAGACCTTGACCATCTTCTGCGGCTTGTCGTCGCCGGCGATCTGCTTCCACATCGGGTCCCAGTAGGCGAACAGCTTCTTGGTGTCGTTCTCGAGCTCGGGCGAGCGGAACGCGATCTTGTGGCCGATGATCTCGTCGGGGAAGGCGAGGAACTCCTTGGTCTGCAGGTCCTTGTGGACCGGCGGCGCCTGGTCGGCGGCGAACTGCGCGATCTGCCCTTCCTTGGACAGGAACCAGTTGGCGAAGATCTTGGCCGCGTCCTCGTTGGGCGTGCCCTTGACGATGCCGAGCTCGGAGACCGCGAGCGGCACCGGCTCGGGGCAGTGCCAGCTGATCGGCGCGCCCTTGTCGAGGTACTGCTTGGTGCGGTAGGCGGCCGACGGCATGGAGGCGGCGAATTCGCCCGCGACCGTCAGCGCCACCAGCGCGTTGGCGCCCTCCTTGCGGAGCTGGGGCTTGACGTTTTCGAAGAAGCTCTTGATGTAGCTCTTGGTCCAGCCCTCGCCGTTGGCGCCCCACAGCATCAGGAGCCAGAGCTGCGGCCGGTTGGCGAGGCCGATCTTGCCGTTGTGCCACGTCTTGTTGGTGAGCAGGTCGTCCCAGCGCTTGGGCAGGTCGGCCTTCTTCACCATGTTGGTGTTGTACGACATGCACCAGTAGCGCAGGCGCTGGCCCACCCACATGCCCTTGGGGTCCTTCATGCCGTCGGGCACGTTGTTCCAGCCCGGCATGTCGCGCAGGTCCACCAGCGCATGGGCGTCGCGGAACAGGAAGTAGCCGCCGCCGAAGCCGGTGATGATATCGGCGAGGTAGCGTTTCTCCTTCCACGCGATCAGGGTCTTGACCACGCGCTGGTTGTAGGAGGCCCGCGCGTAGCTCACGTCGATGAACGGGTAGCGTTCCTTGAACGGCCGCACCAGCTTGCGGAACTGGTTCTGGTCCCAGGTCGACAGGACGATGAGCTTTTTCTCCTGCTTCGCCTTGGCGATCCAGTTGGCCGGGATGGCGAGCTCCTTGTCGAGCCCGCTAAGAATGCTCTCGGGCAGCTTGAGCTCTTTCAGCATGGCCTGGCTAGACTTGGTCAGGTCCGCCGCCGCGGCGGTACCGATGAACGCGCCCGCCATCGCGGCGGCCGCGGCGACGCGGAGAACGCGGTGGATGCTGGTCATGGTGGCCTCCCTGTTCGTTGGCCTCGGGGCGCGGTGGATTCCGCGCCCGTTATGGATAGGCGTCAGCCGCCCGCGACGGCGATGTCGTGGGGACGCTTGCCGAGGCGGCGCCCGCCCTTGGGCGTGACCACGGTGGTGTCGCCCCAGGTGCAGATATGCGTGCGGCCCGGCGTCTGGGCATGGGGCTTGAAGATGAACACCATGTTTTCCTTGAGCTGGGTCGCGAGCTGCTCCGGCTCGCGCGCGTGACTGGTGATGATCGGCCCGTCGTCGCCGGCGCCGCGTCCGTGCATGGTGAGGCCGCATTCGGCGCCCGCCGCCGGGCCCGACCTGGGCGCGGCCTTGGCGCCGGCGCTCGCGGTGGCCTCGGCCAGCTCCTTGACGGTGACGCCGGGGCGCAGCATCTCGCGGACGGCCTCGAACACCTCGCGCTGGACCTTGATGAGCTCCTTGTGCACCGGGTCGATCACCTCGACGAAGACCGGCTGCACGGCCTGGGAGCGGTAGCCCATCCAGTTGGCTTCGAGCTCGTTGATGATCAGGTCGCCGCGCTGCAGGATGCGGTGGCTCGGGCGGGTCAGCGTGCGCACCACGTTGGGCCCGGAGATCCAGTTGCAGTGCACCGGAATCTCGGAGCCGTTCTTCATCATGGCGTACTGGGCCGCGGCCCACACTTCCCAGTCCTTCATGCCCGGCCGCGCGGTGGCGACCTTGGCCTTGACGCCTTCCTCGATGATGTCCATGGACTTCTGCAGGGCCGCGACTTCCTCGTCGCTCTTGACGTAGCGCACCTCAACCAGGATCAGGCTGGCGTCGACGATCTTCGCCTTGGGGAAGGCCTCGCGGACCTGCTTCCAGAAGCCGAGGCTGATGGTGCCTTCGGGTGTGCGCGTGCCGCCGACCTCGCCGAGGCCGGTGATGCCGATGGTGCCGTTCTCGACGCCCAACTCCTTGAGGCGCTGGACCGCGACTTTGCCGTAATTGCGCCGGGCCTCGCGCACGTCCGTGGTCCAGTCCTGCACGGTCGGCCAGCGCGGCGCGGCCGAGGTGGCGATGGCGGTGGGGTCGCCCTCGAGCGGGAACACCACGGCGATATCCGCATCGCCGCCGCCGCCGACATGGGTGAGGTAGCGCGAGTTCGCCTGGAAGTCGGTGGAATGGCCGGTGTTGTTGGGACACACGATGACGTCGATGCCCTGCTCGGCCATGAGCGCGCGCACCGTCTTCCAGCGGCGGTCGCGCTCGGCGATGGAGAAACGCGGATATTCGTGAAGCTGTGCCATGGTTCTCTCTGGACGTTCCCTGTTGGTGTTGTCGGTTGTTATTCTGTCAGCCGCGTGTCGCAGGCACCGCGAGCTCGATGAAGTTGCCGCCCGGGTCCTTGAAGTAGAGCGACGTCGCGACCGGTCCGTCGCCTTGGGCAACCGGCCCCTTGAACGGCCATTTCTCGGCGGCGAGGCGGGCGCAGACCTCGTCCAGCACCGGTGCGGCGACCGCGAAGGCGGTGCGCGGGGTGCCGACGAGGGCGTCCTCGGGCGGCTCCTGGAAGTGCTGGTTGGCGAGATAGACCGCGAACGGCACGCGGCCTGCGCGCAGATAGAGCTGCAGGTTGACGCGCGGCATCTCGCGCTGGTTCACGATCGAGGAATAGCGCCTGTCCATGCGCCGCGTGCCGGGCGCCATGTCCTCCTTGCCGTCGGCCCATAGCTGGGCGCGGGCATAGTCGGCGGTCTTCCAGCCGGAGCGGTGCTCGACGGCGCAGGCGAGCGTCTGTGTGTAGAAGGTTTCCGCCCACCACATGTTGGCGACCTGGACGCCGGCGTGATCGAGGGACGGCGGGCCGCCGTTGGCGCCGGGCGCCGCGACCAGCTGCACGCGGTTGCCGGCGGGATCGAAGAAGTAGACGTTGTCGCCTTCCTCGGCCGGGCGGTCCTCCTTGTAGGTGAACACCGGCACGCCCCGGGCCTTCAGGGCCTCGGCGACGCGCTGGCGGCGCTCCGGGCTCACGCCGTAGGCCTGGTGCACGCCGGTCTTAGTCAGGTCGGGGCGGTCGCACCGGCGCGACAGCACCAGGAGCGCGCCGTCGGCGGCGCGCAGCGCCCGGGACGTGCCGCAGTCGGCGACCCGGTCGCTGCCGGCGTCCGCGAAGCCGAGGGTGTCGCGGTAGAAATCGGCCGTGGCGAAATCGTCCACCTCGATCACGAGATGGGCGAGCCCGCCCGCGGAAAAGTTCTGGCCCGGCACCGTCACGCTGCCCTTATCCCACGATCATCTCGGGCGCCCTGGCGTAGTCCACGTCCTCGTCGCGGCGCCACAGGAGCTCGAGGAAATTGCCGCTCGGGTCCTTGAAATAGACCGACTGCCCGAACGGTCCCGCCTCGGGATGGTCCACCGGTCCCTTGAACGGCACGCCGTGGTCCGTGAGGCGCGCGACCATGCGGTCGAAGTCGGCGTGCCGGACCGCGAAGGCGTGGCGGAAGCCGTTGGCGCCCATCAGCCTGTCCGCGGGCGGCATCGGCATGAAGTCGGGCGCCAGCACGAGGGCGAACAGGAAGTCGCTCAGCACGTAGGACTGGTGCACCGAGCGGCCCTTGAGCGTGTCCTCGGTGACGAAGTTGACCGCGCCATGGACCTCGGCGCCGAGCACGCCGCAGTAGAAGTCCTCGGCCTCCTTGAGGTCGTGGACGGAAATGCCGGAATGGGACAGGGTTTCGACGTCGGCCATGTCAGGCTCCCTGGGTGGCGGGTTGGGCTTGGGCGGGCTGGCTCGCAGCGCCGGGGCGCGCCGGCACGGCCTGGGACGGGTCGTAGCCGGTCCGCTTGATCGCGACGTCGGGATCGACCGTCACGGTGCCGTCGGCGCCGATGGTGATCGGGTGCAGCCGCAGCGGCGGCGCTTCGCGCGAGCACGGCATCGATTCGCCCTTGCGGTTGAACATGGCGCCGTGCATCGGGCAGTAGAAGTTCCAGTGCTCCTTCTTCCAGGTCAGCAGCCCGTTCATGTGGGTGCACCAGCGCGATACCGCGAGGAAGCCCTCGTCGAGGCGTACCAGGAAGAACTTGCCCTTGACGAAGGCCTTCACGGTGCCGACCGGGAAGTCGTCGATGTGGCCGCAGGCGATCGGCCCGACGTTCTCCACCACCACCGCGGTCGCCTCGGGCCCGTAGGCCTGGACCTGGAAGCGGTGGCCGTCGGGATCGAACACGTCGAGCGAGTTCTCGCCGGTCGCGCGGAATTGGGCACGGCTGTCGGAAATGTCGAAGCCGTGGGCGGCGAGGCGCTGCCTGGCGCGCTCGAACTCCTCGATGGTCAGCAGCCATGCGTGGTGGATGGACGACGAATTAGGGCGGATCGCCACCACCTCGGGCACCTCGACCAGCAGGATGCGCTGGCGGGTATTCATGGCGAGTAGCGAGTTCGGACCTTCGTCGGCGACCAGATCGCGGCCGACCACGTCGAGGCCGAACACGTCGTGATAAAACTTCTCGGAGCGGTCGAGGTCGGTCACATGGAGCACCATGTGAGAGAAGCCGTCGATCATGTCCGCGTGGGTACCCGTCGCCATCTCCGCCTCCCCGGCAGAAGCGCGGTTTTCCGCGCCGTTTCATGCAGGATAGGCCCCGGCCGCGGGGGACGGTACCTGCTATTTCCGAAACTCTGTTTTTTGCGGCGCCGGAGCTGTCAGGCGGCGCCGGCGACCTTGCGCTCGCCGATCATCTGCGCCTGCATGTATTCCTGCAGATGTTCCACCAGCAGCGTCACCTTGGGCTGCGGATAGCGCGTGCGCGGGTAATAGGCGCGGATGCAGCGATCCGACGAGTGCAGGCCTTCCAGCACCGATTCGAGCCGTCCCGAGGCCAGGTTGTCGCGTGAGGTGTAGTCGGGCAGATGGGCGATCCCCATGCCACGCAGCACGGCTTCGTGCAGCGCCGCGCCCGAGTTGGTGGCGAAGTTGCCGGAGACCCGCACGGAGTAGGGGCCTTCGGGGCCCATGAAGGCCCAGTCGTAGGGCGTGCGCCGGCCGGTGTGGATCAGGCAGTTGTGCTTGGCGAGATCATGGGGCGTCAGGGGCTTGCCGTGCTTCTTGAAGTAGTCCGGCGTTGCCACGACGTGGTAGTGCACCGGCACCAGCACGCGCGATTCGATGCTGGCGTCCCGGAGGTCGGCGCTGCGGATCAGGAGGTCGATGCCGTGCTCGATCAGGTTGATCGGCTCGGTGCCGATCGACAGCTCGACCGTGAGCTGGGGGTAGCGCTCCGCGAACTGGATGATGCCCGAGGCGACCGTGCGCAGGCCGACGCCGATGGTGGCGTGCACCCGGATCTGCCCGGCCAGCTTCTCGGCGTAGCCCGAAGCCTCTCCTGCTGCCTGGTTGATCTCCGAGAGCGCCTTGGCGCAGCGCCGGTAGAACTGGGTGCCGGCTTCCGTGAGCGACAGGCGCCGGGTCGAGCGGTTGAGCAGTTGTACGCCGAGGCGTTCCTCGAGCGCGGTCACGCGCTTGGAGACTACCGAAGGCGACAAGTGCAGTTCTTTCGCGGCTGCGGAAAAGCCCTTGCGTTCGACGACGCGCGCATAGATCGCGATTTCGTTGAGATCGTCCATCATGCCACTCCTGCTATTACTCTCGATTTTTAGAGCATTTCCAAGAAATAATAGACCTAAATTATGCTTATGAAAGGACATAATATGTGACGCATTAGGCAAGCAAGCCGTGCCTCAGTGGCACAGGGTATTGCTCCTGAGCGAAAAGATCGGCGGATTTCGGGCGTTTCAGGCCGGGGTGAATTTGGGCAGGGTGACGTCCGGCGTCACGTCGTCGAATACCACCCGGACCGGCATGTCGCAGGCGACCCGGTCGGCCGGGATACCGGTGACGGTCGACAGGATGCGCGGGCCCTCGTCGAGCGCGATCACGGCGACCACGTAGGGCAGCTCGCCGTCCCAGCCGGGGTGGTAGAGCCGCTGATAGGTGACGAAGCTGAACACCTTGCCGGTGCCCTTGACCTCGGTCCAGTCGTGCTCTCCGGACAGGCAATGGACGCAGCGCTGGGACGGCGGAAACCAGAACTTTCCGCAGGCGCGGCACTTCTGCAGCATCAGCCGGTGCTCGCGGGCGGCATCCCAGAACGGCTGGGATTCGGCCGAGGGGCGCGGCAGCGGCTTGAGATAGGCGTGCTCGGTCTCGGTGCTCATGTGGCGGTTCCCAGGATCAGGGTGGAATGGCACACGGTGTTGCCGCCGTGGCCGGAGATCAGGCAGGTCTCGGCGCCCGGCACCTGCCGGTCGGCGCCATAGATGCCCTGCATCTGGCGTACGCCTTCGACGACCTGCAGCATCCCCTCGGCATGGGCCTCGGAAAGCTGGCCGCCCGAGGTGTTGGTGGGCAGCTTGCCGTCCATGCGCAGCGCGCCCGAGGCGACGAACGGACCGCCTTCGCCCTTCTTGCTGAAACCATAGTCCTCGAGCTGGGTCATCACCATGTAGGTGAAGCAGTCGTAGATCTGGGCGCAGTCGATGTCGCTAGGCCCGAGGCCCGCCATGGCGTAGGCGCGCGCGCCCGATGGTCCGGCCGCCGTGTTGACCATGTTGTCGTCGGCGAACCAGCCCTTGAGGTTGTTGTGGGTGCCGAAGCCCTTGATCAGGACCGGCTGCTGGCGCAGGTCGCGGGCGCGCTCGCGGGTCGTGACGATGACCGCGCCGGCGGCATCGGAGCGCAGCGAGCAGTCGAGCAGGCCGAACGGCTCCACGATCATGCGCGCGGCACGGTAGTCGTCGAGCGTCAGCGGCTTCTTCATCATCGCGTCGGGATTGCGGAGCGCATGCTCGCGGAACGCCACCGAGATCGCGCCGAACTGGTCGCGCGTGGTTCCGTAGAGGTGCATGTGGCGGCGCGCGCCGAACGCGTGCATGGCGGGCGCGCCGAACAGGCCGTATTCGGGACCGAACTCGGAAGAGTCCATTTCCTCCGAGCGGGTGGCCGAGCGCATGCGCGCGGCCTCGCTGCGATGAGAGCGCGACCAGGCATCGCGCCCGTAGCCGCACAGCACCACGCTGGCGAGCCCGGCTTCGATCGCCATGCAGGCCATGATGACCGACAGGATCTGGCTCGCGCCGCCGTTGGTGGTGGTGGTGGAGAAGCCCGCATTGATGCCGAGCCGCTCCCCGATCACCTGGTGGAACGTGTAGACGTCGTCGGGCCCGCGTACCAGCAGGCCGTCGATGTCGGATGCCTTGAGGCCGGCGTCGTCGAGCGCATTGACACAGGCCTGCTCCACCAGCCCGACGGCGCTCATCTCCGGCACCTTGCCGAGCGGCGAGGTGCCCGTGCCGACGATCGCGTAGCGGTCGCGGTAGGCGGGATTGGGGGTGACGTTCACTCGGCCGCCCTCCCGGCCTTCATGCCGATGCCGGCGAGCACTTCGTCGGTGTGCTGGCCGTGGGTGGGGGCAGGGCTCTCGATCTCGACCGGGGTATCGGAGAACGTCACCGCGCCGGTGACCAGCTTGACCTTGCCGACTTTGGGATGGGACAGCTCCTTGACCATGCCGAGGTGCTGGACCTGCGGATCGGCCAGCGCCTCGTCCAGCGTGTAGATCGGCGCCGACGGCACGTCGGCGGCCAGCAGCGCGTCGAGCCAGTGTTGGCGGGGCTTGGTAGAGAACACCTCCTGGAAGCCCGCGTGCAGCGTATCGTAGGCCTTGCGCCGGTCGGCCTTGGTCTTGAAGCGGGCATCGGCGATCCAGTCCGGGTGGCCGGCGACGCGGCACAGGCCCTCCCAGAACTTGGGCGGCGAGGACAGGTGCACCACGAACGGCTTGCCGTCGCCGGCGACGAAGGCATAGACCTGCGCGGTCTGGGTGCGGGTCTTGCGCTTCGGGATGTCGCCTTCCTCGAAGTAGCGCGCGGCGTTCTCGCCGAGGAAGGCCAGCGTTGCGGCAAGAAGCGACGTCTCGACCCGCTGGCCCTTGCCGGTGCGCTCGCGCGCCATCAGTGCGCCGAGGACGCCGTAGGCGGCCATGATGCCGGTGAGGTGGTCCGACAGCGACACGCCCATGGGCTGGGGCGCATCGAGGTCGGTCAGTACCGACAGGAGCGCGCCCATGGCCTGGCCGACGGTATCGTAGCCCGGGCGCTGAGCATAGGGGCCGGTGGAGCCGAAGCCGGTGATGGAGCAGTAGATCAGGCGCGGGTTGGTTTTGGAAAGTTCGTCATAGCCGAGGCCGAGCCGGTCCATGGTGCCGGTGCGATAGTTCTCGATGATGACGTCGGCCTTGGCCGCGAGCGCGCGCGCCGCCTTGAGCCCGTCCTCGGACTTGAGGTCGAGGATGACGCTCTTCTTGTTGCGGTTGACCGAGCCGAACGTGGCGGAATAGTCGGCCGCGCCCCAGCCGCGGAACGGGTCGCCCGATTTCGGGTCCTCGATCTTGATGATCTCCGCGCCGAGGTCGCCGAGCAGCATGCCCGCGTAAGGCCCCGACACGTAGCTTGCGAATTCCAGTACGGTGACGCCGTCGAGCGCGTGGGTCACGTGGCAGGTCCTCCCGCGAGATATTTTCTAAGAATTGTTTTCATTGCCGCCGGTCGTGGCGGAGCCACAGGTTATCGCTCCGGGCGCGGCCCGACAACAGGCCAGAGCCGCCATATGGCGCTTGTTCGCCCGCACCGTGCGGGCTTAACATTGGCCTACGCAGGAAACAACGGCGCGCGCACCGGGGGCGTTCCCCCGGAAAGCCGGGCGCGCCCCAGCCAGAGAGGAAGCGAGATGGGAGCCATCGACTCCGACGCCCACGTGGTCGAATGCGAGAAGACCTTCGACTACGTCGATCCCGAGTTCCACGACCTCAAGCCGCGGGTGATGGTCCAGAAGTCGACCGACAACCTCAAGCTCGACAACGAGGGCCGCGCGCAGCGGGAATACTGGGTGATCGACGGCCGTGTCCAGCCCAAGGAAGGCAATATCGGTCACAACACCACCAAGGAATCGCGCGAGATGGCGGACGTGAAAATCCGCCTCGACCACATGGACGAACTCAACATCGACGTTCAGGTGCTCTATCCGACCGTGTTCCTGCGCGCCTGGACACAGGACCCGACCACCGAGTACGCGCTGTGCAAGTCCTACAACCGCTGGCTCGCCGAGATATGGAGCAAGGCGCCCGACCGCCTGAAATGGGTCGTGATGCCGTCGCTCCTGTCCATGGAGAAGACCATGGAGGAGCTCGAGTTCGGCAAGGCCAACGGCGCGGTCGGCGTGTTCATGCGCGGCCTCGAATGCGAGCGGCGCCTCGACAACCCCTATTTCTTCCCGGTCTACAAGAAGGCCCAGGAGCTCGACCTGCCGATCTGCTTCCACTCGGGCAACAACTCGTTCAGTGTGCGCGACATCTATGCGACCGAGGCCGGCTTCGGCCGCTCCAAGCTGCCGGTGGTCTCAGCGTTCCATTATCTGCTGATGGGCGGTATCCCGGCCAAGTTCCCGAAGCTGCGCTGGGGCTTCGTCGAGGTCAGCGCCCAATGGGTTCCCTATGTCCTCAACGACATCGAGATCCGCTTCAAGCGCAAGGGCAAGCGCATGTCGAAGACCATCATGGCGGATAACAACTTCTTCGTTGCCTGTCAGGTGACCGACGACTTGTCCTACGTGCTCGAATACGCGGGCGAGGGGCAGCTCGTGGTGGGTACCGACTACGGCCACGCCGACACCTCGACCGAGATCGAGGCGCTGCGCAAGATCAAGGACGACGGCAAGATTCCGGCGGCGGTTGCCGACAAGATCCTCGACAGCAACGCGCGGGCGTTTTACGGGCTGTAACGGCGACACCGCTCCGCGCGTTGATTCCTGCCCTGGCGCCTCCGGCGCGACGCGCGGGCGCTCCAGGAGTTCTAGCGGTCGAACCCGGTCCGGGCGTCGACCAGCACGATTTCGACGCGGCGGTTCTCGCGCCGTCCTCCCGCGGTCTTGTTGCTCGCGACGGGATCGGCCTCGCCGTACCCGATGGTCAGTATCCGGCCGGCATCCACGTGGTTGTGGACGAGATAGGTCTTCACCGCCTGGGCGCGCTGGTTCGACAGTGCGATGTTGACTTCGTGGCTGCCGGTGTCGTCGGTATATCCCTTGACCACGACCTTGCGCCGGGGGTTGGCCTTGAGATAGTCGGCGAGCGGTGAGAGCCGCCGGGTGACGCTCGGCGTGAGCCGGGTCTCGCCCGGTGCGAAGCTCACGTCGGGCAGGGTAAGGACGATGCTCCGTGCCGCCTCGCGGGTCTGGAATTCGGCCAGCGCCTTTTCCAGGGAGCGAACCTTTTCCTGGGCTTCGCGTGCCGCCTGCAGGGCCTGTTGATCGCGTTGTCCCGTCTTGGCGTCCGCTGATGTCGCAACCGGCGGCAAATGTTCGCGCTCGACCCGCTTCGGCGCGGCGGTTGCGGACTGCGGCTTGTTCGCGAGGGACTGGAGCCGGCTTTCCGCTGCCCGGGCCTCGGCCACGGTACGGGCGATCTCGATCTTCTTGCCGGCGAGATAGGTGAGATGATTCAATTGCGCCGGTTTGGTCGCCTTGCGCGCGGCGTCGAGCGTGTCGGTGGCGTCCGAGAGAGGGCCGCTCGCGTATTTCATGACGTCCGGGTCGGCCCGTGCCGCATCCAACTGGTGCTGCGCGTCCTGGAAGGCAGGATCATCGGCAGGATTGAGGGCGCATCCGGTCAGGACAACGGATGCAGCCAGCAAAAAACCGAATACGATTGTCGTCCAGCGAGCAGCCATGATCGTGTCTCCGACGCCGGTTTCGGATTCCGGTCAGTGTTGTTCGGCGGTATTGCCTGACGACGCGTTCCCGGACTTCTGTGTGCGCTCGAGCCTGGCTTTGGCCCTTCCGTCATCGACCTTGGCGCGGGCCAGATCGATATTGACCAGTGCTTCGGCAAGCAGGCGGTCGGCCTTGGTGTAATCGCCGTGCTGGCTGGCCGCACGCGATTCCGCGAGCTTGCCTTCCGCGGCCAAGACTTCGTCCCGGGCGTAATGTTGCGCGTCCGACGACTTGGTGACGTCGATCGCCAATTGGGCGCGGGTCAGGGACTGCGCTATCTGCTGGGCACGTTCGTCACTGCCGCAGGCGGCGAGGGCGAGAAGGAGGCCCAAGGCGATAGCCAGACCGATGTGCGCCATGCGCGGGAGATATCGTGTTCGTTTCGTCATGCGGCAAAAGGCATCCTTTCGGACCCTGCCGTTCTTCTATCGATGACGAAATACAGACCCCGGCCGGGGGTGCCTTATTCCAGTACCCCGGTGGCCGGTCGCGGAAACGGCCTCAGCCGTAGTAGGCGCCGTTGCGGTATTTCACGTCCTTGGAGACGAAGGTCTCATCGCGGCCACGACGCACCTTCCACTGGCCGTCGTCCATGATGCGCGTGTCGGGGTGCTTGTCGGGCGCCACCGTGGCGCCGACCCGCAACAGCACCATGGGCTCCTCACTGATGGTCTCGAACCAGTAGAAGCAGCCCTTGGGCAGCAAGATGCCGTCATTGGGCCCGAGTTCCTTCTCCTCGCCGCGCGGGCCGTGGAAGCGCGCGCGGCCCGCCAGGACGATGAAGCTGTGGTCCTGGTAGGGATGGGCATGCAGCTGGTTCTCACCGCCTCTGGCGTAGACCTTGATCTTGAGCCACAGGTGCTCGCCCACCGCGAGCGGCGTCTCGGTGTTGCCGGCATCGAGCAGCTGTGCCCGCATCCTGAAGAAGCTCGGCTTGACGGCATCGCCGCCTTCCCACGGGGCCGGATCGGTTGTGTGTTCGGCTTGGCTGGTCATGGCTTCCTCCTGGGGCAGGGTCGGTTCAGATTGACTCAATCTGAACCGTGAATCCTGCTCTAAATTCAAAGTGTAGAGCCTGATTCACGGCTCAGGATCGTTCCGATCCGAGCCGATCAGGCTCTAAGGCAGAGCCCGTCAGGCCTCGCTTTCGTCCCGGACGCTTTCGTTGAGTGCGATGCTGTGCTCCACCGGGAAGGCGAGGATCGCCTCGTCCCCGGGGGCGAGCGGCGTATCGGCCCGGGTGCGCACAATAATCATGATACCACCGACGTCGATCTCGAACTCGGCAATTTCGCCGAGATAGGTCTCGCTGACGACCCGCCCGGTGACGCAGTTGGCCGGGCCGAGCGCCGCCGCCGCCGGGGTGCCCGGCTTGGCGATCAGGATGTTTTCCGGCCGGATCACGACGCCGAGGCCGGGCTGCGCCCTGGCCGCGGCGGTGAAGGTGCAGGCGACTGGACCGAGCGGCGTTTCCACGCGGCCCTCGGACCCGGTGGCAGCATCGCTCGCGAGCCGGCCGCGCAGCAGGTTGGTACGGCCGATGAAATGGGCGACGAATTCGGAGGTCGGCCGGCCGTAGATCTCGCGCGGGGCGCCGATCTGGGCGATCAGTCCGTCCTTCATCACCGCGATGCGGTCCGAGATCGCGAGCGCTTCCGCCTGATCGTGGGTGACGTAGATGGCGGTGACGCCGGTGTTCTTCTGCAGGCGTTTGAGCTCGGCGCGCATCTGCTCGCGCAACTGGGCATCGAGGTTCGACAGCGGTTCGTCGAGCAGCAGGAGCGCCGGCTCGCGCGTAAGCGCACGGGCGAGCGCGAGGCGCTGCTGCTGGCCGCCCGAGAGCTGCGGCGCCGGGCGCTCGGCGAACGCGTCGAGGCCGACCAGGGCGAGGCTTTCCATCACCTTTTCCCGCAGGGCGCGCCGCGACAGGCGCTTGCGGCCGACCGTGAGCGGATAGGCCGCGTTCTCGAACACCGTCATGTGGGGCCAGATGGCGTAGGACTGGAACACCATGCCGATGTCGCGGTCGTACATGGCGACGTTGATCCCGGCGCCGGCATCGAACAGGTCGCGCCCGGCAAGCGAGATGCGCCCGCCCTCGGGCTTCTCGAGCCCGGCGATGGCGCGCAGCGTGGTGGTCTTGCCGCAGCCCGAGGGCCCCAGCAGCGTGAACAGCTCGCCCTCGCGGATGTCGAAGCTGGCGCCGAACACGCCGCCGCCGGGCGTACCTTCGGCGGTGACGTAACGCTTGTAGAGATCGGTGACCGAGAGCACGTCGTTTTTTCCTGTCCTGTTATCTCACGGTGAGGCCATAGCGGCGCGCGACCAGCGAGAACGTCACGCTGACCACGGTCATCATACCCATCCAGATGATGCCCATGGCCGAGAGCTCGCCGATGACGCCGTTCTGCCACAGATCGAAGATGGTGACCGCCACCACCTGGGAGTTCGCGCCCGACAGCAGGATCGGGATCGAGATCGCCTTGACCGCCACCAGGAACACGAACAGCCAGCAGGTCATCATCGCCGGCGCCACCAGCGGCAGCACGACGCGGCGGAACGTGGTGGCCTGGTGCGCGCCGGACATGGCGGAGGCCTCCTCCAGCTCCTTGTGGATCTGCAGCATGCCGGCGTAGGAGTAGCGCATTCCGTAGGGCAGGTAGCGCGCCATCGACGCGATCACGATCGAGGCCAGCGTGCCATAGAGGATCGGTACCTGCAGGAACAGCTGCAGATAGGCGACGCCCATCACGATCGCCGGGAAGATCAGGGGCATGGAGGCGAGCTGGTCGAGCAGCTGGCCGCCACGATGGCGGCGCACGGCGAGCCAGGCGCACAGCGCGGTGAAGGGCGTCACCAGGGTCGCGCTGGCGGCGCCCAGGATCAGGGTATTGGTGAGCGAGTCCTGGAACATGCCGCCGTGGATCACGGTGTGGTAGTGGTGCAGCGACATGAGCTTGATCGCCGACATGTGCAGGCCGTCGTAATAGGGCAGCAGCGATACCCAGGTCACGATGCCCACCGGGAAACCGACGATGACGAAGAACATCAGCACCAGGATGCCCGCGGTCAGGAAGCGCCAGAGACCCAGGTCCATCACGCGCGGCCGGAAGCCCTTGCCGGTGATGGTCTGGAATCGTTCGGCATGGCGCGACAGCCGGTTGTACCAGTAGAGCAGCCCGACCACGATGAACAGGAGCATGACCGAGAACGCGCCGGCCTGCCCGTAGTTGGCGGGAATATTGACCTGGATCGCGGAATAGATGTCGGTGGTCAGCACGTGCACGCCGCCCGGCATGCCCACCAGCGCCGGGGTCTCGAACGATTCGAAGGCGCGGATGAAGATCAGGATCATCAGGGCCATCACGCCCGGCAGCGCGAGCTTGAGCGTGATGCGCCGGAACGTCGTCAGGATACCGGCGCCCGACATCATCGAGGCTTCCTCGAAGGCGGCGTCGGTGGAGCGGAACACGGACGACAGCAGCAGGAACGACAGCGGCGCGAATTCGATGCCCTCGACGACCACCATGCCCCACAGCGAATAGATGTTGAACACCGGGGTGTCGGAGCCGATCAGCCACATGAGGGCGTGGTTGAAGGGTCCGGTCTTGCCGAGCAGCAACAGGAACGAGACCGTGTAGAGCACGCTCGGGATTCCGAGCGAGATGATCGAGATGACGATCACCAGCGAGCGCCCGGGAGTATTGGTGCGTTCCACGATCCAGGCTTGGACGGTGCCGAGCGTGATCGCCACCACGGCCGAGCCGGTGGCGAAGAAGGTCGCATTCACGAGGTTGCCGAAGAACCGGTCGCTGGTGAACAGATCGAGGTAATTGCGCCAGGTGAAGGCGCCGAAGGTGCCGTCGAAATTGGTTTCATAAAGGCTCGACTGCACCAGGAAGATGGCCGCCGGCACGACCAGGGCCACCAGTACGGCGCTCAGCGCGAGCGCGAGCGGCGAAACGGAGAATCGTGCCCCGAGCCGGGCGCCGAAGCCGCGGGCCGGAGCGGCGCGCGGGGCGGGGGGTGCCGTGACGGTCACTGACGGTATCCTGGAATTGCCGGGCCGGTCCCTCCCCCGCTCGGCGCGGGAGAGGGACGGATCAGGCTATCGGAAATATTTGTTGGTGATGTCGACCGCCTTCTGGCGGTACTTGAACTGCGTCTGGGGATCGACGTAGTCCTCCTTGAGGTTCATCACCCGCGGCGATACCACCTGGATATCCTTGCGCGGCTTGATGTTCGGCATAACCGGGAAGTAATGCGCCTTCTGGAGCACCTTCTGGCCGGTGTCCGACAGGTAGAAGTCGATGAACAGCATGGCCGCGTGAGGGGTGCTTGAGGCCCTTGGGGATCATCAGCGAGCCGCTGATGGACGGCACCGGCTCCATCGGCTAGGCCGCGACCGGCGCGCCCTTCTTGGCGGAGATGATCGGGTGGTGGAGGAAGATGTTGAGCGCCACCGGATACTCGCCTTCCACCACGCGGTTGACCAGGGTGCGGGCGCTGCCGTTGAAGTTGACGACCTTCTGGGCGGACAGCTTCTTGAGGTATTCCTCGCCCTTCTGGTCGCCCATGGTGATCAGCACGTTGATGACGAACAGCAGGTCGCCGCTCTCGGAGTGGGCGCGCCAGGCGAGCTTGCCCTTCCACTTGGGATCGAGCAGGTCCTCGAAGGTCTTGGGCTGGGTGCCCGGTGGCACCAGCTTGGTGTTGTAGGCCGTGCCCATGAAGCTGAAGCGGCTCGGTACCAGGAGCCGGCTCTTGTCGCGGAATTTCTCCGGAATCTCGTCGATCTTGGGGCTCGAGAACTTCTCGATCGACTTGGCCTTGACCATGATCTCGCCGAGGCCGCTGCTCTCCAGAACGTCGGCCTGCACCGCGTGGGCACGCTGCTCGGCGAGGATCTTCTGGGAGATCTGGCGGGTGTCGCCACGCCAGAACTCGGTCTTGAGGTAGGGATACTTCTTGCGGAAGGCCTCGACCATCGGGCGCAGCGCCTGGTTCACCGTCAGCGACGAGTAGATCGTGAGCGCGCCTTCCTTCTTGGCGCCGTCCTCCAGCATCTTCTGGCGGTCGGCGCCCTTGTAATTGAGAACCTCCTGCACGCTGGCGGCGCGTACGGCCGACGGTGCGACGACGAGGCCGACGGCGAGCGCCAGGCCGACCCCCCGGGTCAGGCGCGACAGTGGATTACGAGCGGGTTTCATCATGGTCTGCCTCCGTGAAGCTTGTTTGTTTTGCAGGCTAAGAGTTGGACGGGTGGGCCGGGACGACCAACGCGTCCACCACCCGCAAGCCTTTCCCCTTTGGTAACACGACAACCGGATTCAAGTCGATCTCGGCGATCTCCCCGGCATGGGCGGCGATGAAGCGCGACAGGGCGGTGAGCGCCCGTGCGAGCGCCGCCTCGTCCCCCGCCGGGCCGCCGCGCCAGCCGGCGAGCAAGCGGTGGACGCGCAAGCCGCGGATCAGGCGTCGTGCACCGGCGAGGTCGAGCGGGGCCAGGGCGAGCGCCGTATCGGCTATCAGTTCGGCGAGTGTACCGCCCGCGCCGACGAGGACCATCGGCCCGTACTGGGGATCAATCCTGGCCCCGAGGATCATTTCCGTGCCGCCAGCGATCATTTCCTGCACCAGCAGGCCGTCGATGCGTGCGCTGGGCGCCCGGCGGCGCACGTCGCGGCGAATGCCGCGCCAGGCCGCCTCGACCTCGGCCGCGCTCCTGAGACCGAGGCGCACGCCGCCGACGTCGCTCTTGTGCGGCAGGTCGGCGGAGACGACCTTGAGGGCGACGGGCCAGCCGATCCGGCGTGCGGCGCGCGCCGCCTCGGCCGCACTGCTGGCGACCGCATGGCGAGCAAATGGCAGGTCCGCCTCCGCGAGCAGCGCGGCGCTCGCCGCCTCGTCGAGGGGACGACGGCCCTTGACACCGAGGGGCGCGGCGGGCCGCGGACGGTCGGTCGCGGGACGGCGGGGAGCCGTGCGGCGGAATGCTGCATAATCAACCAGCCGTTTGAGCGCCGTCATGCCGTCGGCCAGCGTGCCGGCGATCGGCGCGTCGCCCGCCGGCGGGCGCACGTGGGGATGCCAGGCCATCTCGGAGATCAGCAGCGAGGGCGTGGCGAGGGTCGGCTGCGCGGCGCGGAACTGATCGAGCAGCACCTTATGGCTGGCCGAGGTCTCGCGCTGCATGACCATCACCAGCGCGATCGCGTCGATGGAGCGATCGGCGTCGAGCACGCGCAGGCAGCGCGTCAAGTTGTCGCCCTTTACCAGCCGGGGCGCGCCGACCACGTCCATCGGGTTGTGGAAGGCGCGCGTGACGCCGAGGATTTCACTGAGCGCCCTGCTCGTTGCCCGGGCGAGGGGCGGTAGGGTGAGGCCGGCACGCTCGGCGAGGTCGCCCGACAGCACGGTGGCGCCGCCGGAGACGGAGAAGACGAAGACGCGTTCGCCCTTAGGCAAGGGGACGCGGTCGAAGAGCAGCGCGGTTTCGACCAGCGCATCGATGGTCTCGACCTGGGCCGCGCCGGTACCCGCCAGCAGCGCATCGAAGATCGCCGCTTCGCCTGCGAGGCTTCCCGTGTGCGCCGTTGCCGCGCGGCTGCCCGCCCGGGTGCGGCCGAGCTTGAGCACGACGACCGGCTTGCGCCGGGCTGCGCGCTCTACGGCTTCCCGGTAGCGCGCGCCCTCGCGCACGCCTTCCACGATGTTGACGATGACCCGTGTGCCGTCGTCTTCGGCCAGCCAGTCGATGTAGTCGGCTGCGGTCACCACCGCCTCGTTGCCGGCCGAGATCAGGTAATTGAAGCCGAGCGAGCGGTTATGGCCGAGTTCGACCACCGCGTTAAGCAGGCCACCCGATTGAGATACCACCGATACGCCGCCTTCGACGAAATCGTTTGGCAGGTTGGTGAAGGCGGTGCCGAGGCGCGCCTTCAGCCCGAGCGTGCCCATGCAGTTGGGGCCGCTGATCGCCATGCCGTGGGCCCGCGCGATCTCGGTCAGGCGGCGCTGGCGCTCGCGGCCCGCCTTGGTTCCCGCGTCGGCGAAGCCTTCGGCGACGACCACCGCGGCGCGCACGCCGCGTTCGGCTGCGTCGGTCAGGGGCTCGAACACCGCACCAAAGGGCACGGCGATGGCGACGCAGTCGGGTGCTTCCGGTAGGGCACCGATATCGGGATAGCAGCGCACGCCGCCTACCGTCTCATAATTGGGATTGACCGGCCATAACGGCCCGGCAAAGCCGCGCGCGATCATGTTGCGGTAAATGCGCCCGCCGACGTTGGCCCGGTCCGACGCTCCGACGACGGCGACCGATCGCGGCCGCAGCAGCGCATCGAGGGCGGCGCGGTCGACGCGCCACCCGTTATCGGCCCGCGACGACATGGTGTCGTGCCCTGGCCTACTCGGCGGCGCTGGCGATGGTGCTGCCCGCGCGCGGGCGCACGCCGGTGCCGGGCGCCGTCGGCAGCCGGACGATCCCGTTCTCGACCTCGAGTCCCTCGAACGGATCGTCGAGCAGGCGGTCGAACTCGGTCAGCTCGCACGCATACCAGATGCCGGGCAGGGTCGCCGCCATGTGCACGGCGCAGGCGGCGAGCAGGCGCGAGCCCACGTGCGCGCCGATGCGGTAGCGCACGCCGCCGGCCTCGCAGATGCGTGCCGCCGCGACCGTGTTGCGCAGGCCGCCGAGCTTGGTGATCTTGAGGCTGACGGCGTCGACCACGCGGCCCTGCACGAGCGTGAACACCTGGTCGAGCGAATCGGCCGCCTCGTCGGCCTCCACCGTCACCGGCACGGAATCGGTGACGAGCTTGAGGCCGCGCAGGTCGCCGGCGGCCACCGGCTGTTCGGCGAGCGCGATGCCGTGGGCCGCCATGGCCGTGATCGCGCGGATCGCGTCCTTGGGCGTGTAGGACTGGTTGGCGTCGATGGTGAGCCCGACGTCGGGACCGCATTCCTCGCGGATCGCGGCGACGCGCGCCACGTCCTCCTCGACGTCGCCATGGACCTTGATCTTGAAGTGGCGCACGCCCTTCTTCATCAGCTTGCGGGCGTTGGCGGCCATGTCGGCGGGCGACTTGATCGGCAGTATCCGCAGCGAGGCGAACTCGGTGCGGATGGCGCCGCCGAACAGCTCGCACAGCGGCACGCCGAAGCGGCGCGCCTGCAGGTCGTGGAGCGCGCAGTCGATGGCGGATTTGGCCTGGTTGTTGCCGACCACGCGCCGGTCGAGCTTGTGGAGGATGGCGGTGATGGCGCGCGAATCGGTGCCCACCAGCACCTCGGAGAAGCCTTCGATGTTGGCCCGCACCGCGGCGAGCGGCGCGCCGTAATGGGGCATGGAGGAGGCGTAGCCGTAGCCGCAGGTCCCGTCCTCCGTCACCAGGGTGACGATCCAGCCCTCCGAGTTGGGATTGGCCGCGAGGGCGAATTTCCATTCGGGATCGTCCTTGGGCAGGATGCAGGGATCAATGCGGACTTCCGCGATCTTGCTCGCAGCGGTGCTCATGTGGGCCTCCTTGTAAGCCGCCGTTCTTGTTCGTGTCGCGATGGCCGGGCGGTACCAGCCCCGCGCCGTGTCAGATTTCCTGGCCTGCGTCCTCCGCCGTTTCTGCGGCGAGCGGCGGCAGGCCGGCGGCGCCGAACGGGCTGCGCAACTGGGCGAGGAAAGACGCCGGCATCGGCTCGCTGATGCCGATGTCCACCGGCGGGCGCCGCGCCGGGAACAGGAACGTGCCCAGCAGATGATCGAACAGCATCAGGTTCTCGCCGTAGTTGGCGTTGCCCTCTGCGGGATTGCGCGAATGGTGCCAGCGATGCAACTCGGGCGTGTTGAATATCTGGCTGAGGAAGCCCGAGCGCATGTCGACGTTGCAGTGGGTCAGGATGCCGATGAAGGCGGTGATCGCGGCGACCCACAGGAAGATCACCTTGGGCGCGCCCGCGAAATAGAGCAGCGGCTGGCTCAGCGCGACCGAGACCATGGTATCCACGAAGTGGAAGCGCCCGGTGTTCACGATCCACAGCTTGGTAACGCTGTGGTGGACGGCATGGAAGCGCCACAGGCGGCGCCATTCGTGGGCGAGGCGGTGAGCGGCGTAGAGCCCGATCTCGGCGATCACGAGGCCGAGCACGACCTGGGCCGCCATCGGCCAGGTCTCGGGCCAGAACAGGGACGGTGCGGCGTCGACCGACTGGGCGATGCCCATGGCGGTGATGGTCGCCACCGCGATCTGGATCAGCCCCTTGTTGAGGATGGTATGGGCGAGGTCAGGTCCGACCTGGCCGTCGCTCGCATGCCAGTTGCGCTCGAACGGCATGAAGCGTTCGAGCAGCAGCAGCGTCGCGGCCAGTCCGAAGTAGATCATGTTGAAATGGAGCATCGGCCTTGCGCTCTGCATGGCCATGGCATTAAGGGTGATGCAGATGCCCATCAGGCCCGGCCACAGCACCGCGGAAAAGAAACGCCTCATCAACTGGTAACCCCGGTCCCCTTGCGGGCCTTGCGCCCTGTCGTTTTATAACCCAGTCCCCCCACGGGACCGTGATCCCATATTAACCTGTCTCAGGCTACCATAGGATAGTATCGTTTCGCCGTTTCCGGGCCGGTCCTGGCCCGGTTTGCCGCCCAGTTTGCCGCCTAATTTTGCCGGAGTCGCGCCATGCGTTCACCCCTTGTCCCCCTCCTTGCCGTCCTGTGCCTGATCGTGGTGGCCGCGCTCGCCCTGGTGCCGGCAACCCTGCCCGGGCCCGGCGCGGGGCAGGCGGGCGGGTTCGAGCGGCGTGTCCAGGCCTACCTGATGTCCCATCCCGAGGTGATCCTGGAGGCGGTCTCCGCGCTCGAGCGGCGCAATACGGCGAACCGCGCCGACAGCCAGCGTGCCGCGGTGCGCGACAATCGCGCGGCGCTGGAGGCGAGCCCGGGGCTGCCGGTGGCGGGAAATCCCGAGGGCGACGTCACGCTGGTGGAGTTCTTCGACTATCGCTGCCCCTACTGCAAGCAGTCGCTCAAGGAGGTGCAGGCGCTGATCACCGCCGACCCGAAGGTGCGGGTGGTGTTCAAGGAGTTCCCGGTGCTCGGCGACGATTCGGTGTTCGCGGCGCGGGTCGCGGTCGCCTCCACCTTCCAGGGGAAGTACCTTGCCTTCCACGACGTGCTGATGGGCCACAAGGGAGATTTCAGCGAGGCCACCGTCATGGCCCTCGCCGCGCAGTCGGGCCTCGATGTGGCCAAGTTGCGTACCGACATGGCACGGCCGGAGGTCGCGCGCGTCATCAATGGCAGCCTCACGCTCGCACACCGTATTGGCGTCAATGCGACACCGACTTTCGTCGTAGGCGACACGCTGGTGGCCGGCTATCTCCCGGTGGCGCAACTGGAATCCCTTGTTTCCAGAGCGCGCGCGGCCCGTTAACGCGGGCTCAACCTAAACCTGAGAAAACAGTCCCTCCCGGCCACCGTGTGGGTGGCCGCGGCGAGCGACTGTAACCGGGTGACGGACGTGACCGAAACCGCCGACATCGAGACGATCCGGGCGCGGGCGAAGGAGGCCAACGTCAACGAGCAGACTCTGCTTGCGACGGACTACCTCAACCATTTCAACGAGGCGTTGATGTTGCTCGAGCTGGTGCCCGACATGCCCGAATGCCTCGATGATCTGGCGAGTTGGGAGCCGATCGGTTACGAGGAGCATTTCCGCCGTTCCTCGCTCTCGGGTCGTGCGCTCGTCATCAATGCCTATGCCCATTCGCCGGCGGAGTACCGCGAGCCTTTTGACGAGGTGATCCGCCGGCTCGGCGACCTGGTTCAGGCCGCCATCGCCTGTGCCGGCACCATGATCGCACGCGGCAATACCGAGGCCGCGGACCGCATCATCGGACGTGCCATGCCCGCGATCCGCGAACTGCAGGAGGCGGCGGCCGCCATCATCAACGGCGCCCACGTGAGCTTCAACCGCGGCGAGATCGTGGAAAGCGCCGATACCACCCTCAACCAGGCGGAAATCGACCAGCTGCTCGGCCGGTGAGCAACATCATGCTCTACTTCCGTTGGATGTCGGGCATGGCCACCGGCTGGTCCGGGAACCCGTCGAGCGGCGCCAGAGCCTCCTTCTCGCGCGAGAACAGCGGCGCGCTCTGCATGTAGACGATCAGCAGCTTCGCCACCGAGGCGATGGCATCCATGTTGGTGCGCTCGTATCCGTGGGAGGCATCGATGCCGAAGGTGATGAGCGAGGTGCGGATGTCGTTGCCGGCCTCGACCGCGGTGGCACTGTCGGAGCGGTAGTAGCGGAATACGTCGCGCTGGCAGTCGATTCCGTGCTTGCCGCACAGCTCGATCAGGCGGCGCGTCAGGTGGTAGTCGAATGGGCCGGTCGAATCCGCCATCGATACGGTCACGCCGAACTCGCGCGAGCCCTGGCCCGGGGCCACGGTGCCGTTGTCGACCGAGACCATCTCGGCGACGTCGCCGTGGAGCACCGCCGAGGCGCCCGAGCCGACCTCCTCTGAGATCGTGAACAGGAGGTGGCAGTCGACGGGAAGCGTCGCGCCCGCCGCCGTGATCTCGCGCGCGGCGGCCAGCATCGCCGCCGCCCCGGCCTTGTCGTCGAGGTGGCGGGAATTGATGTAGCCGCCGTCGGTGATCTCGGGGATCGGGTCGACGGCGATGATGTCGCCGACGTTGATGCCGTGGCGCACGAGGTCGTCCCGGTTCTCGATCCGGGCGTCGATGCGCAGCTCGACATGCTCCCAGCCGACCGGCTGAGAGTCGACTTCCTTGTTATAGGTATGCCCCGAAGCCTTGAGCGGCAGTACCGTGCCGCGGAACGCGCTGTCGTCGGTGAACAGCGTCACCCGGGCCCCCTCGATGAAGCGCGCCGACCAGTGGCCGATGGGGGAGACGCGCAGCCGGCCGTTGTCCTTGAGCTCCTTGACGATGGCGCCGAGGGTGTCGATGTGGCTGACCACGGCACGGTCGGGACTTTCCTGCTTGCCCTTGAGCGTGGCACGGATCGCGCCGCGCCGCGTGAGCTCGACCTGGGCGCCCATCTTCTCGAGCTCCGTCGAGACGAAATGCACGATGCCGTCGGTGTAGCCGGTCGGGCTCGGGATCTCGAGCAGCTTGAGCAGGGTTTTCTCCAGATACTGGGGGTTCGGCTTGATCGCTTTCACGGCTGGGCCCTCATTGGTTGCTGCCGGTGGGCGGGAAGGCGGGTGACGGTCTGGGGGAACAGCAGGTCCATGAAACGCTCGGCGGTCGGCTGCGGTTCGTGGTTGGCGAGACCGGGGCGCTCGTTGACCTCGACGATCACGTATTGCTCGCCTTCGACGGAAGGCACCAGCATGTCGATGCCGGCGACCGGGATGGCGAGGGCCCGGGCCGCCGCAAGCCCGGCCTCGGCAAGGACCGGATTGAGTTTCGGGGTCACGTCGCTGATGGTGCCGCCGGTGTGCAAATTCGCCGTGCGGCGTACCAGCAGCTTCTCGCCATAGGGCAGGACGTCCTCGAGGGTGTGGTGGTTCGAAGCGATGCAGGTCTGCGTCGCGTGGTCGAGCGGGATGCAGCTCTCGCCGTGGGTGGCGGCGGCGCGGCGCCGGCTCAGGCGCCCGATCAGATGGGCCACGGTATCGGTGCCGTTGCCGACGATCTCGGGCGGGTGGCGCACGGCGGCGGCGACCACCTCTTCGCCGATCACCACCAGGCGCAGGTCGTCGCCCGGCACGCATTGCTCGATCAGCACGTCGCTGCAGATCAGTTTGGCGTTCTCGACGGCGCGCGCCAGAGCGTCCGCTTCGGTGACGCCGACGGTAATGCCCTGGCCCTGCTCGCCGCGCACCGGTTTGACCACCACCTCGCCGTGGCGGGCAAGGAAGCGGGCATTGACCTCGGGCTCGGCAGCTCGGATCTGCTCGGGGACGTTGAGCCCCGCCCGGGACAGCACGTGATGGGTCGCTTCCTTGTTGTCGCACAGCGACATGGATACCGCGCTGGTGATATCCGTCAGGGATTCGCGGCAGCGGATCGAACGGCCGCCGAACTCGAGCCGGAAATAGCCGCGCTCGGCATCGAGGATTTCGACGCCGATGCCGCGCCGGCGCGCCTCGTCGACGATGATGGTGGCGTAGGGGTTGAGCTCGGCGGCGGGTTCGGGCCCGGTGTAGAGCCGTTCGTTGACCGGGTTGCGGTTCTTGACGGCGAAAGTCGTGACCTGCTGGAACCCGAGCTTCTTGTAAAGCGCGATCGCCTCGCTGTTGTCGTGCATCACGGACAGGTCCATGAAGGCGCGCCCGCGCGCCTTGAAGCGCTCCGCCAGTCGCCGGCTCAGGGCTTCCCCGATACCGGGATGGCGCGTCTGGGGGTCGACCGCGAGACTCCAGAGGCTGGAGCCGCCTTCGGGATCGTCGAACGTTTCGACGTGGTCGACCCCCATGACCACGCCGATCACGGCGTCGGATTCCTCGTCGCGTGCAACCAGGATGATGCGCCGCTTGGGCGTCTCGGCGCCCGGGAAAGAAGTCAGATCCAGCATCATCATCCTGCGCGCGAGATAGATGCGATTGATATCGTCGAAGTCTTCCGGAATGCGCGCCGGGGTGATGACGAACCCGCTTTCGCGCCGCTGACCGGGACGGTAATCCGACAGCCACAGGCGATAGGTGTCAGACGGGTCCAGGAACAGGTTGAGCGGGGCGCGTGCCAGCACGACGTGGGGGTCGGCAACATAGAACGCGATATCGCGGCGCCCTTCCAATTCGTGCGACAGCTCGTCGGCGATGGCATCGGGGCTGGCGAAGGTATGGGCGAAGATCAGCCGGCCCCAGCCGCAGTCGAGGACGGCGTCGGTGCGCGCCTCGCCATCGTCCGGACTCTTGCCGCGAAGCGACGGGCCGGAGCGGCGCTCGAGCCGTGCCTGGGAGGCGGCACGGGCCGGCTTGGCACCGCGCGTGGATTTGGATGGCCGAGCCGGATTCGGTTTCTTCATCACCGTCTCCTTACTGGATACCGTGGGTGGAAAGCCATTTCTCGAGCACCGCCATCTGCCACAGATGGGATCCGTTGAGCGGCGAGATGTGGTCGTCGGGCGCCGCCAGCACGCGGGCGACGTAGGCAGGATCGAACAGGCCCCGCGCCGCCACGCGCTCGGGCGAGAGCAGGTCGCGCACCATGTCGTGGTAGGGCCCGCGGATGTACTTGAGCGCCGGCACGGGGAAGTAGCCCTTGGGGCGATCGATCACCTCGTGGGGCAGAATCTTGCGCGCGGCGCGCTTGAGCACGCCCTTGCCGCCCTCCGCGATCTTGAGGTTGGCGGGCACGCGCGCGGCCAGTTCCACCAGTTCGTGATCGAGGAACGGCACCCGCGCCTCGAGTCCGAACGCCATGGTCATGTTGTCGACGCGCTTGACCGGATCGTCCACCAGCATGACCGTGGCGTCGAGCCGCAGCGCCTTGTCGATCGGGCCGTCGGCGCCGGGGCGGCCGAAATGCCTGGTGATGAAGTCGCCCGCGGCGTCACCGTCGTGGTAGGCGGGCGTGACCGCTTCGCAGAAGCCGTCATGGTCGCGGTCGCGGAACACGCGCGCATAGTCCTCGGCCGGCCGTTCCGAATTGGCGAGCGGCGGATACCAGTGATAGCCGGCGAACACCTCATCGGCGCCCTGGCCGGACTGCACCACCTTGACGTGTTTGGCGACCTCCTCGGAGAGCAGATAGAACGCCACCGCGTCGTGGCTCATCATCGGCTCCGACATGGCGGCTATGCAGCCGTCGAGCGCCGGCAGCACGCGCGCCGTGTCCATGCGCATGCGCGTGTGCTCGGTGCCGAAGCGTTTCACCACGACGTCGGAATACTGGAACTCGTCGCCGCGCTCGGTGCCCACCAATTCGAAGCCGATGGAGAACGTGCGCAGCTTGGCGCCGGCATCGGCCAGAAGGGCCACGATCAGACTGGAATCGAGCCCGCCCGAGAGCAGCGCACCCACTGGCACGTCGGCGACGAGACGCCGCTTTACGGCCGCGCGCAGCGCCCCGATGACCGCCTCTTCCCAGTCGGCATCCGAACGTTGGCGTTCATCACCGCGGGCGCCGAATTCGAGCGACCAATAGGTCTCGCTCTTCATGGTGCCGTCAGGTTCTATCACCATGACGGTGGCGGGCGGCAGCTTCTCGACGCCGTTGAGAATGGTATGGGGCGCCGGTACCACCGCGTGGAACGACATGTAGAAGTCGAGCGCCACCGGATTGATCGACGTGTCGACGTCGCCCGCGGCCAGCAGCGCCGGCAGGGTCGAGGCGAAGCGCAGGCGCTTCGGCCCGCGCGCGAGGTAGAGGGGCTTGATGCCGAGCCGGTCGCGGGCGAGCACGATGCGGCCGCTCTCGCGTTCCCAGATCGCAAAGGCGAACATGCCGTTGAGCCGCTCCACGAAGCGTGGCCCCCAGGCGTGATAGCCTTTGATCAGGACTTCCGTGTCGCCTTTGGAGAAGAAGCGGTAGCCCTTGGCTTCGAGCTCCTGGCGCAGTTCGCGGTAGTTGTAGATGGCGCCGTTGTAGGCGACCGCGAGGCCGAGCTCGGAATCCATCATCGGCTGCGCCGAGGCCTCGCTCACGTCGATGATCTTGAGCCGCCGGTGGCCGAGCGCCATCACGCCGTGCCCGAGGAAGCCGCCGGCGTCCGGGCCGCGCGGCCGCATGGCATCGGCCATGCGCGCCACCGCGGCAAGGTCGGGTTCGGAGTCGTCAAATCTGATTTCGCCGCAGAGTCCGCACATAATCTTCGCTATCGGTAACGGATGGGAAAGGTGGGCCGGGAACGTGCCGTGCCAAGGCGGTCCGCCCCGGGGCCGGGCGGGGAATCCGTCGTCTGGACGGGATTCATGTTCCGTCAGTAATTCATTGAATTGATGATTGAATTGGCAGGGTCATTATATAGATGACCGTTGCCGAAGGTCAACTTCGGCGGAACGAACAAAGTATAATTATGGAACTATTTAAGTATAAATGCGGTGAGGCCGTCCTGTTCTTCGGATACTCGGCGCCAAAAGAACAGGTGAATTACAGGCACGTTAAAGGACGTCCCGAAACTTGATTTATACTTTCCGTGATTAATCTGTGGGCAGGGACGCGACGACTTGCCGGCCTCGCATCGCGCGCCTTCGCGCGACGGTCAGGCCCGCTTGGCCCGTGCCTTGTTCAGGCCCTTGCGGAAGGTCGTGACGATGCGTTCCAGCAGGTCCGGCGTGAGGTAGGGGTGGAACGGCAGGCTCACCACCGTGTCGGCCAATTCTTCGGCGACCGCAAGGCCACCGCCCGCCTGGGGATAGCCGGTGTACGGCGCGTGGTGATGAATCGCCGTGTGGTAATAGACCGCGCTCGGGATGCCGTCGTCCTCCAGCGTCGCGCGCACCGTCTCGCGCTCGCCGGGATTGAGACGCACGGTGTACTGTGCCCAGGCGGAGACGCGGCCGCGCTTGATGCGCGGCACCTCGACCACGTCGGCGAGCGCGTCGTTGTAGGCCCGCGCGATGCGGTCGCGTGCCTTGAGCTCGTCGTCGAAGATCGCAAGCTTCTCGATCAGGATGGCCGCCTGCAGGGTGTCGAGCCGCCCATTCATGCCGATACGCACGTGGGTCATGCGATCCTCGCCCTGGCCGTGCTGGCGGCGCGAGCGCATTTCGGCGGCAAGCTCGTCGGAATCGGTGAAGATGGCGCCGCCGTCGCCATAGCAGCCGAGCGGCTTGGAGGGAAAGAAGCTGGTTGCGGTGACGCGGGCAAGGGTGCCGACGTGCTTGCCCTTGTAGCTCGCGCCGAAGCTCTGGGCCGCGTCTGCCATCACCCAGAGATCGTGACCGGTCGCGATGTCGGTCAGCTCGTCGTAGTCGGCGGGTTGGCCGAACAGGTCGATGACGATGACGCCCCGCGGCGTCAGGCCATGTTCCTTGGCAGTCTCTATGCCCCGTACCAGGCTGTCGCGCGACATGTTGAACGTGTCGCGGTCCACGTCGACGAATACCGGGACGCAGCCGAGGCGCGCGATCACCTCGGCCGGCGATACGAACGTGAACGCAGGCACGAACACGGCATCGCGGTATTTGGCGCCGAGTGCCGACAGGCCGAGCGACAGTGCGTTGGTGCCCGACGCGCAGGCGACCGCATGCTTGACGCCGCACCACGCCGACAACTTCTCTTCCAGTTGCTCGATCTCCGGGCCGTTGATGAAGCGCCCGTGACTGAGCACGCGCTCCATCGCTTCCTCGATACGGCGCCCGAGCCGCTGTCGCTGCGCCTGCAGGTCGATGAACGGGATGTGGCGCTCGTCGAGCGGCGCGGTCGAGGAAAACGGAACGGGGGCACGAAGCGGGGAAACGTTGCCGGAGGGCTTGTTGGACATAGGGACGGACCTGCCAGATCAGTGAACCGGAGAGGACTCGATTCTTCGATGATTCTCAAGGCCTTCCGCCGTCATGTTGGTAGGGCCGGGAAGGCCGGGTGTCAAGGCCGCTGTAACGTTGCGGTCATCGGGCTAGGGGTGCTCGAATTCCGCCGGATTCCAGCGAACGGGCCGCCGCCGCCAGTACCCGTACAACGCGCATCCCCTCTGCCGCGCCGCTTGGCGGTTGCGGCCCGCCGGCCATGGCCGCGAGAAAGCAACGCGCTTCCTCGGCCAAGGGTTCCGCGGGCGCCACGGCGACGGCCTCGCGCGCGGGGACCTCGCCGGGCCGGCCGAGGCCTGGCCGGTAGAGCGCGAGCTTCTCCTCCCGGCCGCGCGAATCCTCGAACACCCCCTGGGCCTCGCTGCCGGCCACCGTGATCTGGTGCAACTTGACCGGGTGGATCGCCGAGAACGCGATATCCGCGGTCAGGCCGTCGCCGAAATCGAGCATCACGGCGCCCGTCTGGGGAACCTGGGGGGCGGCAAAGGCGCCGACAAAGGCGCGTACGCGCGCGGGCATCCGTCCCGCCAGCGCGAGGATCATGGAGACGTCGTGGGGGCAGAGGTCCCATAGCGCGTGGCGCGGCGTGCCGCGTGCGACGTGCAGGCGCTTCGCCGCGATGTGCCGGAGCCGGCCGAGGTCGCCTGCCGTCGCCAGCGCGTTCAGGCGCACGAACGCCGGATGGTAGCGCAGGATATGACCGACCATCAGGACCAGGCCGCGCCGTTCCGCCTCCGCCGCCAGCGCCTCGGCGTCGGCCACCGTGGTCGCCATGGGTTTTTCCACGAGAACGTGCTTGCCGGCGGCAAGGGCTTGCCGGGCGATCCGGGCGTGGAGCGCATCGGGGACGGCGATCACCACGCCGGCGATGGCCTGGTCGCAGAACACGTCGTCGGGCGCAAGGGCGGGAACGCCGGCCTCCTTGCCCGCCGCGCGCGCCGCGTCGGGATCGGCGTCGCTCACGGCGGCGAGGGCGCCGAGCTTGCCGAGGGTGCGCACGTGATTGCGTCCCCAGGCGCCGCAGCCGATCACGGCGACGCCCGGGGTGGGCACGGTGGTTTCCGTCATGCAGTGGCTACTTGCCGAACAGGCCCTTGAGCTGGTCGCCGAGACCCTTCATCTGATCACCCGCCCCCTTGCCGGCGTCGTTGAGCATCTTGCTCATGCCCTGGAGGTCGATCTTGCCGACCGCATTCTTGGCCGCATCGGTGATCTGATCCATGACCTGGCTCGCGGCCTCGCCCATGGTGGCGCCGTTGGACTTCTTGCCGATGTCCTTGAGGTGCAGGTCGGGAAGGGGCAGCGGGACGATCTTGCCGCCGAGCATGTCGGCGCTGACCGCGGCCTTGGCATTACGGACGTAGAGATCGTCGATAATCACCTTCTTGCCGTTGCCGCCGCCCGAGCCGGAAGATGAGGACGACTTTCCGCCGCCGCCGGACGCCTTGGCGACGTTGTTCTGGATCGCCTGCAGGTTCGACGAACCACCCTTGAGCTCGTACATGATGTCCGGCAAATCGATGACGATTTCCTTGACGTGAATCACGTCGGACAGGAGCGAGCCTTCGTCCACGGCCACGTGGACCTTGCCCACCTTGAACGCGTGGTCGGTCTTGAAGCCTTGCGGATTGCCGAGGAAGAAGTCGTTCACCGTCACTTCGCCGCCGAGCAGCGAGGACTTGACGCTGCCGAGCCGTACCGCGGCGCCGGTGTACTGCGGGCCGTATTTTTCCACGCCGGTCTTGACGATACCGTCGATATTGGAGCCGAGGTAAATGAGCGCGCCGGCGACGATCACGATCAGCGCGGCGATGACGATCAGGACTTTCTTCATGACGACCTCCTTGCGGCGCTCAACGGCAAAGCACGCGCGTTATCCGGTTGTTCGCGGCCAACCTAGCGTGGCGGCGGGCGGCGGGCAAGGCTCGGGGGCCGTGTCGTGGCATTGATCCGCGGCAGGGCAATCCACGTACCAGCCACGCGATCCGCCGGTTTTCCGGCCGGATCGCGCGCGACACTATTCGCCCCCGGGACCGGCAGGGGGCCGTTCGACACGGTCCGGGACCGGGAATGAGCCCGCCATGCCCGGATGCCTTAAGTACTACGCAGGGGTGGGGCGCGTGTATAACTCGCAGGAAGGTGCCGGCCGCTGCGGCGTTGACACTGCGTGGCGTCACGGCGAACATCGCCGGAACTCTGGCGGGCGGGCGATGGCAACGTGTATCCGGAAAAATTGACGACTTGGCGCCTCGTTGCGATTGCGACGGTGCTCGCCGTGCTGGCGCTCGCTTTGCCGGTCCATGCCGCCGCGGTCGGAGCCGAGGAGGAGGGCGGCGTCTTCGTCCGCAACGGCAAGACCATCCCGCGCAGCAAGGTCCTGGTCGTGGGAGGGGTCTCCAACAGCGCGACCAAGCATCAGCCCAAGCTCGAGGCCTTCGCCGACTGGCTTGCACCGAGGCTGAAGCGCCAGGGCATCGTCGCGGGTGCGGGCATCGTCGTTCCCAACATCGGTGCCATGGTCGAGTTGCTGCGCCGGGGACGCGTCGATATCGTCTCCGAATCGGTGCTCACCGCCATGATCTACGAGGAACGAGCGGGCGCCGAGATCCTGATGGCGGAATGGAAGGACGGGCGGCCCTACTACCAGACCGTGTTCATCGCACCGCGCAAGAGCGCGATCTTTCAGCTCGAGGACCTGGTAGGCCGGCGGCTGGCATTCGAGGATCGCGGCTCGACCACGGGGTTTCTGTTGCCGTTGGCGGCCCTGCTGCGCGCGGGACTGAAGCCGGTGGCACTGGAAAATGCCGAATCCCCGGTTCCCGAGGGCACGGTCGGCTACGTGTTCGCGCGCAGCGAGTCCAATATCTCGGCCTGGACCGCGAGCGGCCTGATCGACGCCGGTGCCTATTCCAACCGCGACTGGGAGCGCAAGAAGACCAATCCCAAGCGCTTCCGCAACAAGCTGCGCATCTTCCATGTGACGCCGCCGCTGATCCATGCGGTGGTGGTGGCCCGGGTCGGCATGGCGCCCGGCCTCAAGAAGGCCGTCATCGATGCGCTCAACCAGTTCGGTACGTCATCCGACGCGATTTCAGTGCGCGATACCTATTATGGCGTCGCTCGCTTCGCGTCGATCACGGGCAGGACCGCCAAAGACCTCGACGAGGCGCGTGCGATATACCAGAGCATGCGCGGGCATCTCCGGTAGCGCCATGCAGCTTCGTCTCCAAGCACGCTATTCGCTGATCGTCGTTGGCCTTCTCGCCACCATGGTGGGCCTGATCGTCGGCATCCACCTGTTCGAACTGCGCGGCATGTTCGGCAGCAGCTCGCGGGTGTTCGGCGAGGTGATGACGGCGGCGCTGTTCAACCAGGTCAAGAAGGAGGGCGAAGGGTTGGGCAAGTTTCTGGCCAGCTCGGTCGCCGATTCCATCTACCGGCTGGAGGTGGACCGGGTCAGCGAAATGGTTCATGCCGCCCAGCGCCAGGAAGGCGTGCTGTTCGTCGTGGTTTACGACGAAAATGACCGTGTGCTGAGCGCAAGCCCGCCGGGTGCCGAGAAGCGTGGCCCGGCGCCCAATTCGCCCCTGGTGCGCGAGGCGGTCGCGTCCGGCGGCGTCATGTCGTCGTCCGACGGCAGCAGCTTCTATGTGGTAGCGCCGGTCCTGGTTGGCCGGCGCATGATCGGTAGCGTCAAGATCGGCCTGTCGCTGGCCGAAATCAGCACCGATATCGACCTCATCCGCAACACGCTTCACGACGTGATGAGCGCCAACCAGAGGCATTTCATCGCATTCTATATCGGCATGGCCGTGGTGACCGTGCTGCTCGGCCTCGGCGCCAGCCTGTGGATGGTGCGCGGGCTGGTCCATCCCATCCAGGAGTTGTCGCGTTATACCCGCCGGATCGGTTCGGGCAACTACGACGAGCCGCCGCCCATCGAGCGCGCAGACGAGCTTGGCGACCTCGCCCAGGAGTTGGGCCAGATGGCCCGCGACCTCAAGCAGGTCGCCCAGGTCTCCCGCCTCGCAACACTCGGAGAAATGGCCGTCGGCATGGCCCACGAACTGAGCCAGCCGCTCAACACCATCCGTCTGGCGGCCGAGAACACCTTGATGGCGATCGAATCGGGCAAGTCCGACGCCGAGTTCGAAAAGAACAAGCTCGCACTGATCTCCCATCAGGCCGAGAGCATGGGTGAACTCATCAAGCGCATGTGCGTGGTCGGTCGCAGCGAGGGGCCCCAGGAGATCATCGATCCGCGTGAATCGGTGCGTGATGCCCATTCCCTCCTGGCCGGCCAGTTCGAGGACGAGGGAATTTCCGTGACTCTCGACATGCCGGACCGTTGCGCCATGGTGCTCGGGCGGCGCAACGAGCTGGCTCAGGTCATCATCAATCTTCTCTCCAACGCACGCGATGCGATCATCGAATCCCTGTTCAGCCGCAAGGGTCGGCTGACGCCTACCGGCGGGCGGATCGAGATCACGGTGCAGAGCGTGGAGGACAGCGACGAAGCGCCCTCGGGTGAAGTTCTGATCAAGGTCAAGGACAACGGCGGTGGGGTGCCGGTCGACGTCATCGACCGCGTGTTCGACCCGTTCTTCACCACCAAGGAAGTGACCAAGGGGACGGGGCTGGGATTATCCATCAGCTACGGTATCGTTAACGCCATGGGCGGCCGGATCACGGTCGAGAATTTCGGCGGCGGCGCGCTGTTTACCATACGCCTGCCCGCAATCCAGGCGGGTCACGACGACATCGCCTGAAATCTATCCGCCTGAAATCCATCCAGTGGAGGTGCGCGGTTGAAACCGAAGCATCTCTCGTGCGATTATGGTGTTCTGTGTAGGTCGAGGGGATCGGTCGAAAGGGCGGGGGCATGCATTCCACGGGCAGACTCGATGGCAAGGATGCCAGCGCGACCAACTCGGTCGTTCTCGTGGTGGACGACGATCCGTTGCAGCGCGACGAGATCGTCGAGTTTCTGACGCGCCAGGGTATCGACGTGATCGCCGAGGACAACGGTTTCGCGGCATTTCACCAGATCCGCAAATGCGAGCCCCGGGTGGTCGTCATGGACATGAAGATGCCCGGCATCGACGGCATTCACGTCTCGCGCCTCGTCAAGAACCTGGAATACCAGCCCAAGGTGATCCTGATGTCGGGTTATCCCGACTACGTCTACAAGGCGCATCAGGAGGGCTCCAATGTCTTTGCCGTGATCGAGAAGCCGGTGCCGCTCAAGGTACTGGCACGCTTCATCGCGGAGGCGCTCGGTCAGCCCGCCCATTGAAGCCGTATTTAGGCTGGAATCACGAATCGTAGGCGATCAACGACTGGAGCGGGACGTCGATCCGCTCGCGCCCTTTCAGGAACGTCAGTTCGATGATGCACGCGGCGCCGACCACTTCGGCGCCCTGGCGGCGGGCGAGTTCGATCGCTGCGCCGAGCGTGCCGCCGGTTGCCAGCAGATCGTCCAGGATTACCACCCGGTCGCCGGGCGTGAGGGCATCGGCCTGCATCTCGATCGCGTCGGCCCCGTATTCGAGAGCGTATTCATAGGCAACCGTCGCGCCCGGCAGCTTGCCGCGCTTGCGCAGCATGACGAAACCGACGCCGAGCTTGAACGCGAGCGGGGCCGCCACCAGGAAGCCGCGCGATTCGATTCCGAGCAGCTTGTTGGGTGCAAGCGGCGTGATGATTCCGGCGAGCCGGTCGATCGTCTCGCTCCAGGCCGCGGGATGGGCCAGCAGCGTGGAGATGTCATAGAACAGGATGCCTGGTTTGGGAAAATCGGGTATCTGGCGGACGTGTTCCCTGAGATTCATACGCGCTGTTTCCCCTCATTATGACCGGCGCCGACGGCGGAACTGTAGCGGGGCACGCCGTCCGAGGCAAACCGGATGGCCCGGCGCCATGGGACCGGGAGTCTTTATCGTGCGCCATTTCCTGTTAGACTTCCGCCAGCGAAGCAAAGAGTGAGCCAGGGGGTGCCATATGAAAAGAATCTTCACCGTTGCCGCCGTGATCGTCGCGCTCGCAGGCGCGGCGTTCGTGTCCGCGTGCGATCAGAAGAGCGCCAGCTCCGCCGGCAAGCAGAAATTCGTCACCATCGGCACCGGCGGCGTCACCGGCGTCTACTATCCGCTGGGCGGCGCCATCTGCCGCCTCGTCAACAAGGATCGCGACAAGCACGGGGTGCGGTGCACCGTCGAGAGCACGGGCGGTTCGGTCTACAACATCAATGCCGTCCGTTCGGGCGAGCTGGATCTCGGCGTGGTCCAGTCGGACTGGCAGTACCACGCCTACAACGGCACTTCGAAATTCGCGAGCGCCGGGCCGTTCAAGGATCTGCGCGCGGTGTTCTCGATCCATCCCGAATCGTTCACCGTGGTCGCGCGTCGCGATTCGGGCGTGAAGACCTTCGCCGATCTCAAGGGGAAGAGGGTCAATGTGGGCAACGCCGGTTCGGGCCAGCGCGCCACCGTGGACGTTCTGCTCAACGCCATGGGCTGGACGGTGAAAGACTTCTCGCTTGCGTCCGAGCTCAAGCCCGCCGAGCAGGCCCAGGCGCTGTGCGACAACAAGGTCGACGCTATCATCTACGTGGTCGGTCATCCCAACGGCTCGATCCAGGAGGCGACCACCACCTGTGACACGGTGATCGTCTCGGTCAAGGGGCCGGGGGTGGACAAGCTCCTCAAGGACGAGCCCTACTACACCAAGGCGATCATTCCGGGAGGCATGTACAAAGGCAACCCGGACGACACCGAGACGTTCGGCGTCCGGGCGACGCTCGTGGCCTCGACCCGCACCGACGCCGACACGATCTACGCCATCGTCAAGGCAGTGTTCGACAATTTCGCCGACTTCAAGGCACTGCATCCCGCCTTCGCGCACCTCGACCCGAAGACCATGGTGCATTCCGGAAATTCCGCGCCGCTGCACGAAGGCGCGATCCGCTACTACAAGGAAAAGGGCATGCTGTAGCACGGCCGGGTCCGGCGGCAGGCCCCGGCGATGGCCGAGGACAGCCTCAAGGAACTGGCCGAAAGCGCCGATAGCGGCGGCCGTGCGCCCGAAGGGCTCACGGCCCGCCTGCTGTTCTCTCTCGCGCTCCTGTGGTCGGCGTTCCAGCTCTGGTATGCCTCGCCGCTGCCGTTCACGTTCAATATCCTGAATCTGGATTTTACCGAGGCGCGGGCGGTCCATCTCAGCTTCGCGCTGTTGCTGGCCTTCCTCGCCTTCCCGGCGCTCGCGCGGTCGCCGCGCCATCGCGTGCCGCTCTACGACTGGGTGCTCGCGCTCGTGGCGGCCTCGGCCACCGCCTACGTGTTCGTGTTTCAGCCCGAGCTGCAGTCCCGGCCCGGCGCACCGATCGCGCAGGATATCGTGGTGGGCGTGATCGGGATCGTGCTGCTGCTGGAAGCCACCCGGCGTGCCGTCGGCGTGCCGCTCGTAGTCATCGGCGTCGTGTTTCTATCCTATGGCTTCCTCGGGCCGTGGATGCCCGCCGTGATCGCCCATAAAGGCGCCTCGCTCGCCAAGACCGTGTCGCACCAGTGGCTCACCAGCGAGGGCGTGTTCGGTGTGGCGCTCGGCGTCTCGACCAATTTCGTGTTCCTGTTCGTGCTGTTCGGGGCGCTGCTCGACCGCGCCGGCGCGGGAGCGTGGTTCATCCGTGTCTCCTATGCCGGGCTCGGCCACCTGAGGGGCGGCCCGGCCAAGGCGGCGGTGGTGTCGTCGGGCCTCACCGGATTGGTCTCGGGCTCCTCCATCGCCAATGTGGTGACCACCGGCACCTTCACGATCCCGCTGATGAAGCGGGTCGGCTTCCCCGCCACCAAGGCGGGCGCGATCGAGGTCGCGGCGTCGGTCGACGGCCAAATCATGCCGCCGGTGATGGGGGCGGCCGCCTTCCTGATGGTTGAATACGTCGGCATTCCCTATACCGACGTGATCCGTCACGCCTTCCTGCCAGCGGTTCTGTCATACGGCGCTCTGTTTTATATCGTCCACCTCGAGGCCCTGAAGATGGGCCTTACCGGGGTCGCGCGCCCGCACCCCGGCGGCCTGCGCGTGCGCCTGGTCCGTTGGGGGCTGGCGGCGCTGGTGCTGGCGCTGGTCGCGGCGGCGGTCTACTGGGGGCTCGGCTGGACCCGTGCCGTGCTGGGCGGCGGTGTGCTGTGGGTCGGTAGCGGCGTCCTCGCGGTTGCCTACCTCGTGCTGCTGCGCCTCGCCGCGCGCAATCCGGCGCCCGACGACGACCTGCTCAGCGGCACGCTGCCGCCGATGTGGCCGACCCTGCGTTCAGGGCTGCATTACCTGATCCCGGTCGTGGTGCTGATGTGGTGCCTGATGGTCGAGCGGCTGTCGCCCGCGCTCAGCGCGTTCTGGGCGATCATGTTCCTGGGGGCGATCATGCTCACCCACCGCCCGCTCACGCGCCTGTTCCGGGGCGAAAGCGGCGGCCTGGGCGGGGCCTTCCTCGGCGGCGTGCGCGAGGTGATCGAAGGCATGGTCGGCGGCGCGCGCAACATGACCGGGATCGCGCTCGCCACTGCGGCCGCCGGAATCGTGGTCGGTACCGTGACGCTGACCGGCCTCGGCCTCGTCATGACCGACCTGGTGGAGCTGATTTCGGGCGGCAACCTGATGCTGATGCTGCTGTTCACGGCGATGATCAGCCTGGTGCTCGGCATGGGGCTGCCAACCACGGCAAACTACATCGTGGTTGCCACGTTGATGGCGCCGGTGGTGGTTACGCTTGCCGCCCAAGGCGGGCTCCTGGTGCCGCTCATCGCCGTGCACATGTTCGTGTTCTATTTCGGCCTCATGGCCGACGTGACGCCGCCGGTCGGGCTCGCCACGTTCGCCGCTTCCGCCATTTCGGGCGCGGATCCGGCGCGGACCGGCCTGCAGGCGTTCCTCTACAGCGCGCGCACCATCATCCTGCCGTTCATGTTCATCTTCAATCCGCAGCTCCTGCTGATCGGGATCACCGACCCGTTCCACCTGTTCGTCACCATCGCCGGCGCGCTGGTCGCGATGCTGACCTTTGCCGCCGCCGCCATGGGCTGGTTCCTAGTGCGCAGCCGCTGGTACGAGACGGCGGCGCTGTTCCTGGTGGCTTTCATCCTGTTCCGACCCGGCTTCTTCTGGGACATGGCGTTCGACCCCTATGATGAACGCCCCGCAAGCGCGCTCCAGCGCGTGGTTGCTGCAGTGCCCGACGACGGCTTCCTGCGCATCAACGTCACCGGCGAGACCGTCCTGGGCGAGCCCACGTCGCGGGCACTGGCGCTGCGCCTGGCGACGAAGAAAGATGCGGCGGGTCGGCTGCACGACGCCGGACTCGAGCTGACCCATGTCGGCAACGAAGTCCGCGTGCTCTCGGTGGCGTTCGGCAGCGCGGCGGAGAGGACGGGACTGCGCGCCGGCTGGAGGATAACATCGGTGCTGGTGCCGGCGGATCGTCCGGCCAAGGAATGGATGTTCGTGCCGGCGCTTCTGCTGCTGGGAGGTGTCGTTGCGCTGCAGCGTCCCCGTCGCGTCGCGTCGAAGGCCCCTGCAAACTGAGGAGCTCCCGCCATGTACAAGCGCATCCTGCTGCCCGTGGACCTCGACCAGGAGAGCTCCTGGGGCATGGCGCTGCCGGTGGCGCTGGAGTATTGCCAGATATTCGGCGCGCGCCTCTACCTGATGACCGTGCTGCCGGACTTCGGGACGAGCATGATCGGCACCTATTTCCCGCCCGATTTCGTGGAAAAGGCGGAGAAGGACGCCGGAACCCGGCTGGAGACGTTGGCGCGCGAGAAGGTTTCACCCAACGTGCCGGTCGAATGGCGCGTCGCGCGCGGCACGGTCTATGAGGAAATTCTCGATGTCGCCCGGGAGGTGCACGCGGACCTGATCGTCATGGCGTCCCACAGGCCGGCGCTCAAGGACTACCTGCTTGGCCCCAATGCCGCACGCGTGGTGCGCCATTCCGACGTGTCGGTGCTGGTGGTGCGGCGCTAGAGCAGGGTCGGTTCAGATTGGCTCAATCTGAACCGTGAATCCTGCCCTGAATTCAAAGTGTAGAGCCTGATTCACGGCTCAAGATCGTTCCGATCCGAGCCGATCAGGCTCTAGGAAGTCCGCGGAAGAGGGGCAACGCAACGAAAAGAGGCCGGTCGCGAGACCGGCCCTTCGGCGTTATGGCGGCAGGGTTACTTGAGAGTCTCGAGATAGGCGATCACGTCGTCGCGGTCCTGCTTGGAGCGCAGGCCGGCGAACGCCATGCGCGTTCCGAGCACCACCTTGCGCGGGTTCTGGAGATAGCGCTCGAGCGTCTCCTTGCTCCAGGTGATGTCCGATTTCCGCATGGCCGACGAGAAGCGGTAGCCGGGCAGGGTCCCGGACTTGCGCCCGATCACGCCGAACAGGCTCGGCCCGATCTTGGTCTTGCCCGGTCGCGTGTCGTGGCACACGGCGCACTTGCGGAACACCTTCTTGCCCTGGGCGGCATCGCCCTGGGCACGGGCCGGCTGGGCGGCGGCCATGGCGACGGCGCAGAGCAGGGTGGCGACACACAAAATCCTGACCATATTCAAGCGCTCCTCGAGGTCCTGTCCCGGCCCGAACGGCCGCAGCGTGCCGATCAAGTACCACCCCGGCCCCGGCCTTGGCAACCGGAGAGCCCCTGAAACCGGGGTTTTCCGGGGCTCGTCCGTTAACGCCCGATTAAGCCCGTCGGGCGACAATGGCGCAGGCCTTCCGAGGTGTTTCGGGACCGAACCGGACCATCGCGCCGAGATCATTTCTGCCCTGATCATTTTTGCAGGGGGTCCAATGACCGCCAAGCTGACCAAACAGGACGTCGAACGGCTGCTGACCGATCCGTCCAGCGAAAACCGCGCCGATACTGCCGCTAAGCTCGCGAGCGACTTCCACCACGGCGCGCTCGGCGATCACGAGCGCGCCATGGCGGTCGAGATCTTCGGCCTCATGGTCGAGGACGCCGCCGAGCGCGTGCGCCAGGCGCTCGCCGAGCACCTCAAGGAATGCCGCGACATACCCCGCGCCATCGCCAGGCGCCTTGCCGCCGACGTCGATACGGTGGCGGTGCCGATGCTGCGCCACTCGGAACTGCTTACCGACGACGACCTGCTCGCGATCGTGCGGTCATCGGGCGAGGCCAAGCAATGCGCCATTGCCGCGCGGCCGAGCCTGTCCGACACGGTAGCCGGTTCCCTGGTCGAGCAGGGCAGTGAGGCCGTGGTCACGCGGGTCATGGAAAACCCGAGCGCGCGCCTGTCCGAGGCGACGCTCACGCGTGTCATGGACCTGCACGGCGACAGCAGCGCCGTCAGTACCGCTGTGACACGACGTGCGCTCCTGCCCATGTCCATCGCCGAACGCCTGGTCGCGGCCGCGACCGAGAACCTGCAGCGCCAGCTCGCCGATCGCAACGACGTCTCGCCCGATGCCATGGCCGATCTGGTCATGGGCATACGCGAGCGCGCCACCCTCAGCCTGGTCAACCCGCGCATCGGCATCGGCGACGCGCGCCGCCTGGTCGACGCGCTCGACGAGCGTGGCCGGCTCACGGCCAGCATCGTCATCCGCGGCCTGTGCATGGGGGATATCGCGTTCTTCGAGGCGGCCATGGCGCGCCTCGCCAGGCTGCCCATGCTCAACGCCCAGGTCCTGATCCACGACGAGGGCCGGCGCGGGCTGGAGGCGCTGTGGCGCAAGGCTGGCATGCCGGAAGCCCTGTTGCGGGTCGGCCTCGCCGCCATCGAGGCGTCCGAGGAAATCGAATACGACGGCGAACCTCACGACCGCGAGCGCTACCGCCGCCGCGTGATCGAGCGCGTGCTCACACGCTGCGACGAAGACTCGGGCCTCGACCTCGCGATGGTGGCGGCGGGCGACCTCGAGTACCTGCTCGCCAAGCTCGGCGAATTCCGCGCCGCCGATACCGTCGGACATCCCTGAAACGGGCCTGAGCCGGGCCTGAACCGGGCCCTCCGGGGGCCCTGGAAAAGGCCGAAACCGGCCTCCTGTGGCAGGGCCGCAGGGGCCGTTGCGCCTCCGGGCGTCACGGTATATAAGGGCGGGCCTTATCCGGGGAGTAGCTCAGCCTGGTAGAGCACCACGTTCGGGACGTGGGGGCCGGAGGTTCAAATCCTCTCTCCCGACCATTCCGGAAAAGCGGGTCCGGCGCGTTGCGCCGGGCCTTTTTTCTTGTCTCCGCTCAAGTATTACGACCTTTGTCTTATGGCCATAAATCATTATTTTATAAACATAAATCCCGAAACCTAAAATTTTATACAGTTTAGTTACAAATGCAAATAGATAGTAATTGAAACTCTATCTGCCTCTTATTTAAATGTTCCTGAAATTTACATTTCAGGAGGACGGCCATGACTGCAACCGTTTCTTACGAGGTCCATGTGATGCGAGGCGGCCGCTGGGTCACCTCAGGCGTCTATCAGGACAAGAACGAAGCCCTGCGCGACGCCCGCGGGCCGATGCGCAAGCGCTACCTCGGCATCCGCGTGGTCGAGGAGATCTTCGATCCCGAGCGTGACCGGTTCATGACGCGCACGCTCTATCGCGACCAGTCGCGGACCGAGCAGGCGGTCTCCTCCCGCGAGGTGGTTGTTCCGAGGGGCGGTGCGGCGGCGGTCGCCGTTCACGACAACTTCGAGGCCATCGGCGAACCCTTCAAGATGGCCGCGCTCGCCGTCATCAGCGTCTCCTCGATGCTGCTGTTCGCGATCGGTGGCCTGTTCTGGCTCGGGTTGGTGTGATCCCGGGAGTGGCCCGAGGGTAGGCGGAGCGCTCTCTCCGCCAGGGCCGTTCACACCCTCGGATCGATATCCCGGAAAACGGGGGACGCAGGCAGCGTCCCCCGTTTTTCTTTTATGTGCGGTATGCGCGGGTGCGTCAGTAGGTGCGCGCGGCGCAGAACGCCACCACCTCCAGGAGCGCGCGCTTGACCTCGCTGTCCGGGAACAGGTCGAGGGCGTCGCGCGCGAGCTGGGTATAGTGGCGCGCGCGCTCGAGCAAATCGCCGAGCGCCCCGCAGCGGCGCAAGCAGCGCGATGGCGTGCTCGAGGTCGCCCTCCTTCTGCTCGACGTCTTCCAGGGTGCGCCGCCAGAACGTGCGCTCCTTGTCGTCGCCGCGCCGGAACGCGAGCACGGTCGGCAGCGTCACCTTGCCCTCGCGGAAGTCGTCGCCGGGCTCCTTGCCCATGGCGTCGGCGCCGCCGTCGTAGTCCATCACGTCGTCGGTGAGCTGGAACGCGATGCCGAGGTTGAGGCCGAACGCGTGCAGCGCCTCCTCCTCGACCTTGGGACGGCTCGCCACCACGGCGCCGAGCCGCGTCGCCGCCGCGAACAGGGTCGCGGTCTTGGCGGTGATGACTTCCAGGTAGGCCGCCTCGGAGGTCTCGGTGTCGTTGGCGGTGGTCAGCTGCAGCACCTCGCCCTCGGCGATCACGGCCGACGCATTCGACAGGATCGCCAGCACGTCGAGCGAGCCGTCGGCCACCATCAGCTGGAACGCGCGTGAGAACAGGAAGTCGCCCACCAGCACGCTCGGCTTGTTGCCCCACAGCGTGTTGGCGGTGGCGATGCCGCGCCGGAGGTCGGAATCGTCGACCACGTCGTCGTGCAGCAGCGTCGCGGTATGGATGAACTCGACCGCGGCGGCGAGGCCGGTGTGGCGCGGCCCCTGGTAGCCGCACAGCCGCGCCGCGCCGAGCAGCAGCATCGGCCTGAGCCGCTTGCCGCCGGCGGCGATGATGTGCCCCGCGAGCTGCGGGATCAGCGCAACCGGGCTGTCCATGTGCTTCAGGATCGCCTGGTTGACGCGTCCCAGGTCTTCGGCGACCAGCGCGTGCAGGGCCTCGATCGAGGGCTTGGCGCGGTCGCGCTTGTCATCCAGGTTGACGACGATGGCCAAAAGGGTTCTCCGCGGTCCGGCGCGCCCCCTTGTGCGGTAACGTGCGGCGGGGCGGCAGCCTTTGTATCTGGCCCCCGCTTGACGCGGAGGTTATGGTCGCGGAGCATAAAAGGGCACCCCCGTTACTGCAACCCCGTCCGCCGGGTGCTCGGGCCAGCCGGAGCCGTCTGTGAAGGAGCTGTTCAGAACCAACGATCCCGTCCTCGTGTCGTGGGCGGAGGCGCTGCTCGCGGCGGAGCAGTATCCCCGTGTTCGTGTTCGATCTCCACACCTCGACCTTGGAAGGCAGCATCAGCGCGATTCCCCGCCGCGTCATGGTCGATGACCGCAACGTCGTCCGCGCCCGCACGCTGGTGGAGGCGGCGCGTGCCGAGATCGGGCTCGCCGCCGACATCCGCTGGCGTTCCGATGACGGGCCCGACACTGGGGTGGACGCGTGAGCCTGCCGCCCGAGGGCACCCCCGGCGAGGTCAGCGAGGACGGCTTCCTCGACAACCGCGTGCGCCTGCGCCAGCCCGCCGACGGCTACCGTGCCGCCATCGATCCGGTGTTCCTGGCCGCCGCCGTGCCGGCGGAAGCGGGCGAGCGCGCGCTCGACATCGGTACCGGCGTCGGCACCGCGGCGATCCTGCTCGCCTGGCGCGTGCCGGGCCTGCGCGTCACCGGCATCGAGGTCGATCCTGCCTTGCTGCGGCTCGCCAACGACAACGCCCGCCTCAACCGCCTCGAGGACCGCGTCGAGTTCATGGTCGGCGACCTGACCCGCCCGCCCGCGCGCCTCGCGCCCGGCAGCTTCAACCACGTGCTCGCCAATCCGCCGTTCCTCGAACCCGAGCGCGCCGACGCCTCGCCCCATGCCGGGCGCGTGCGCGCCGGCATCGAGGCCCAGGGCGCCGGGACTCGAAGCCTGGGTGCGGTTCGGCTGCGTCATGGCGCGCGACCGCGGCACCATCACCATGGTGCACCGCGCCGACCGGCTCGACGATCTGCTCGCGGTGCTGCGCGGGCGCGCCGGCGGCATCACGGTCTATCCTTTGTGGCCCGACCGCTCGGCGAAGCCCGCCGCGCGCGTGCTGGTGCAGGCGGTCAAGGGTTCGCACGCGCCCATGCGCCTTGCCCAGGGCATGGTGCTGCACGAGGACGGCGGCGGCTACACGCCGGAAGCGGACGCCGTGCTGCGCCACGGCGCGCCGCTGCCGATCCATGGCCGCAGCGGCGGCGCATGACCTCGCCATGATTCCCGATTTCCTCCGCCCCCTGATGCCCATCAAGCGCCTGCGCGAGCCGGCGCCGCTCGTTTCCGTGCTACGCCTCGACGGCGTCATCGGCACGGTCGGGCCGCTGCGCCGCGGCCTCGACGCCGGCCGGCTCGATGCGGTGATCGAGCGCGCTTTTGCTCCAAAACGTCTCGCCGCCGTCGCGCTGGTGGTCAATTCGCCGGGCGGCTCGCCGGTGCAGTCCTCGCTGATCCATGCCCGCATCCGCGCGCTCGCCGACGAGAAGGGCGTGCCGGTGCTGGCCTTCGTCGAGGACGTGGCGGCGTCGGGCGGCTACTGGCTCGCGCTCGCGGGCGACGAGATCTGGGCGGACGCGTCCTCCATCGTCGGCTCGATCGGCGTCATCACCCGCTCGTTCGGCCTGGTCGATGCCATCGCCAGGCTCGGCGTCGAGCGCCGCGTCCATGCCTCGGGCGCGCGCAAGGGGGCGCTCGATCCGTTCCGCCCCGAGCAGCCGAGGATGCCGCCATGCTGGAGGCGGTCCAGGCGCGACATCTTCGCCGCCTTCAAGGACCTCGTGCGCGAGCGCCGCAGCGACCGCCTCAAGGGCCTGGAGGACGACCTGTTCTCGGGCGCGTTCTGGTCGGGCCGGGGTGCGCTCGCGCTTGGCCTGATCGATGGCATCGGCAATGCCCGTACCGTGCTCGGGAACGGTTCGGCGAGCGGGTGCGCCTGCGCGCCGTCGCGGGCCGCCGCTCCTGGCTCCGGCGCCGGTTCGGCACCGACGGCCTCGCCGCCGGTCTGGCCGGGGCCGCCATCGGGGCGGCGGAGGAACGCGCGCTGTGGGGACGCTACGGCCTGTAGCCTGTAACGGCGCTTTCCCTCCATTTCTTGCCCTTTTCAGCGCCGCCCTCTAAAACAGCGCCATGTTGGGAATGAGCATCGGCAAGCTTCTCGTCCTTGTCCTCGTGGTCCTGGTCGTCTGGAACCTGTTCAAGTGGTTCGGGCGGCGCGGGGCGCAGGCGACGACGCGGGCGCGCGCCAACAGGGCGGAGGCGCGCAGCGTGGGCGAGGACCTGATCGCGTGCCCTGCCTGCGGCACCTACGCGACCCGGGGGCTCGCCACCTGTCCCTCGGGGCGCGACGACTGCCCGCTCAAGGCGCGCTAGCGGCAAGGACCGAGCCATGGCCTCACCCTCCGCCGCGCGCAAGGCATCCGACGCGCCCTCGTTCCAGGAGCTGATCCTCCGGCTGCAGAGCTACTGGGCGGCGCAGGGCTGCCTGATCCTGCAGCCCTACGACATGGAGATGGGGGCGGGCACGTTCCATCCCGCGACCACGCTGCGCGCGCTCGGCCCCGAGCCGTGGCGCGCCGCCTACGTGCAGCCGTGCCGCCGCCCCACCGACGGGCGCTACGGCGAGAACCCGAACCGCCTGCAGCACTATTACCAGTACCAGGTGGTCCTCAAGCCCTCGCCCGACGACGTGCAGGCGCTCTACCTCAAGAGCCTGGAGGCGCTCGGCATCACCTCGAAGCTCCACGACATCCGCTTCGTCGAGGACGACTGGGAGAGCCCGACGCTGGGCGCCTGGGGCCTCGGCTGGGAAGTGTGGTGCGACGGCATGGAAGTGACCCAGTTCACCTACTTCCAGCAGGTGGGCGGGATCGAATGCGCGCCGGTGACCGTCGGAGCTCACCTACGGGCTGGAGCGCCTCGCCATGTACGTGCAGGGCGTCGAGAACGTCTACGACCTCGACTTCAACGGCCACGGCGTCAAGTACGGCGACGTGTTCCTGCAGAACGAGCGCGAGTTCTCGGCCTACAATTTCGAGTACGCCGACACGCAGCTCCTGTCGGAAGGCTTCCAGAAGGCCCAGGGCGAGTGCAAGCGGCTGCTGGACGCGAAGCTTGCGCTGCCCGCCTACGACCAGTGCATCAAGGCGAGCCACATGTTCAACCTGCTGGATGCGCGCGGCGTGATCGCCGTGACCGAACGCGCCGCCTATATCCAGCGCGTGCGCGACCTCGCCAAGGCGTGCTGCGAGGCATGGCTCGCCTCGAGGAGCGCGGTAGCGTGGCCGAATTCCTGCTCGAGATCCTGTCGGAAGAAATTCCCGCCCGCATGCAGGCGCGCGCGGCGGAAGACCTCGCGCGTCTGGTCTCCGAGGCGCTGACCGCCCAGGGGCTCGACCACAAGACCTCGGAAGCCTTCGCCACGCCGCGCCGCCTGGTGCTGCTGGTGGACGGGCTCGCCGAGAGCCAGCCCGACGTCAAGGACGAGCGCAAGGGCCCTGCCGTGGGCGCGCCCGACAAGGCGATCCAGGGTTTCCTCGGCTCGGTCGGGCTCACGCTGGAGCAGTGCGAGAAGCGCGACGTCAAGGGCAAGGAATTCTGGTTCGCGGTGATCGAGCGCAAGGGCCGCCCGACCGCCGACGTGCTCGCCACCATCGTGCCCGACGTGCTGGCGAAGTTTCCGTGGCCCAAGTCCATGCGCTGGGGCGCGGGCGAGACGCGCTGGGTGCGCCCGATCCATTCCATCCTCGCCCTGTTCGCGAGCCGTGTGGTGGATTTCGAGTTCGCCGGCCTGCGCGCGGGCGACACCACGCGCGGGCACCGCTTCATGGGCGCCGAGACCTTCCGCGTCGCCGCCTTCGCCGATTACCGCGTGGGCCTGCGCCAGCGCTACGTCATGCTGCACCCCGAGGAGCGCGTCGAGACCCTGCTCGACGACGCCGACCGCCTCGCCGAGGCCGAGGGGCTGAAGCTGCGCAACGATCCCGCGCTGGTGGCCGAGGTCGCCGGGCTGGTGGAATGGCCGGTGGCGCTGATCGGGCGCATCGACGACGCCTTCATGGACGTGCCGGCCGAGGTGCTCACCGAATCCATGCGTGCCCACCAGAAGTATTTCGCGCTGCAGACGAAAGACGGCAAGTTTGCGCCGCGCTTCATCACCATCGCCAACATGATGACCGACGACGGCGGCGCGGCGGTGACCGCCGGCAACGAGCGCGTGCTGCGCGCGCGGCTGTCGGACGCGCGCTTCTTCTGGGACCAGGACCGCAAGGCGCCGCTCGAATTGCGCGTCGCCAAGCTGCGCGAGATCACCTTCCACGCCAGGCTCGGCACGGTCGCGGAGAAGGTCGACCGCATGGAAAGCCTCGCCGCCGAGCTGTGTGCGTTCATCCCAGGTGCCGACCGCAACAAGGCGACCCGCGCCGCGCATCTCGCCAAGGCCGACCTCGTCACCGGCATGGTGGGCGAGTTCCCGGAGCTGCAGGGCGTGATGGGCCGCTACTACGCGGTGCAAGACGGCGAGGATGCCGACGTCGCCGACGCCATCGCCCAGCACTATTCGCCCAAGGGCCCGAACAATTCCTGCCCGACCGCGCCGGTCGCCGTCGCCGTGGCGCTCGCCGACAAGATCGATTCGCTGGTGGGGTTCTTCGCCATGGGCGAGAAGCCGACCGGCTCGCGCGATCCGTTCGCGCTGCGCCGTGCCGCGCTCGGCGTGATCCGCATCGTCACCGAGAACGGGCTCAGAATTCCGCTAGAAGCGATATTTGCGACGGCTCTTAATTCTTATCTTGATGCAGGCAACGAATTTGTCAGGCAGACAAGAAAAGAGGCAGCAGATCGAGTGGGGGCTGATGGCGGCTTGCGCGCTCAGTTGGAGATCCTCTCGCGAAATGATTCACGATGCGGGAGCTTATGGCGTTCTTCGCCGACCGGCTCAAGGTGCAGATGCGCGAGAAGGGCGTGCGCCACGACCTGATCGAGGCGGTCTTCACGTTGGGTGGCGAGGACGACCTGGTGCGGCTGCTCACGCGCGTCGATGCGCTGACCGCGCTGCTCGGCACCGAGGACGGCGCCAACCTGCTCACCGCCTACCGGCGCGCCGCCAACATCGTCGCCATCGAGGAAAAGAAGGACAAGACAACCTACGACGGCGCGGTGGACGAAGCCCTCCTGCGCGAGCCGCCGGAGCGGCGCCTCAACGAGGTGCTGGGGCTCGAGGCGCAGGCCCTCGACCTGACCCTCGGGGCGGAGAAGTACGGCGACGCCATGGCCGCGCTCGCCAACCTGCGCAAGCCGGTGGACGACTTCTTCGACCGCGTCACGGTCAACTGCGACGAGCCGGACGTGCGCGCCAACCGCCTGCGGCTGCTGTCGCGCATCCGCGCCGCGCTCAACCGCGTTGCCGATTTCTCGAAGATCGAAGGATAGGGCCGCTTCCGATAGTCGGCAGTATCGAGGGGGTCACTTACCACGGTGAGCCAATAATGTGGCTCCCCAATCGCCGGATACAATCAAATTCGCGGTTTCGTCGATAATATGGTCGACGACCGCCGAACTGGCCCGAGTGTCGCTTCGATCTGATGGCAGCGCCAACATGATCTGCCGGCGCAATTTGGGGGCGACCAGAGGCGCAACAGTAAATGGATGCGCGCGTGTTCCTTCAGATAGCGCAGACTTTGGGAGGATCGTATACCCCAGTCCTCTCTCCACCAGGTTTTTGAGCACGACCAGCGAATCGGCCTCGAAGCGAACCTTCAGCGAGTGTTTTCCGCGTGCGGCGGCATTCTCGACGATTGCGCGAATTCCGCGAGTCCGGCTGGTCAGAATAAGATCCAGCTTCGCCAACTGCGAAAACCGCACCGGGTGGTCCGGTTTCAGATCGCTATTCGGCGGGCCCACGAGAAACAACTCCTCGGAAAGAAGCTCCATGGCGCGAAAATGCGAACTGGTTGACGGGCCATAAAGCAGGCCGACATCGATTTCGCCGGTCTGAAGCAATTCCACCAAGCGTACCGATGAACCCTCGACAATTCGGAGAGAAACCTCCGGCAGCGCAGCCGCCACGCGTTCGACCAAACGAACCGAAAGAACATGACTCAACGTTCCCATGATGCCGAGGGACACTTGCCCGGCAATCTTCGATGCCGTCGATCGAACGTCGATAACCGTCTGATCGATTTGGCGAACCAGTCCTGAAATGCGCTCGAAAAATTCTTCGCCTGGACCGGTAAGCTGCATGCCCCTCGGGCTCCGGTGAAATAATTGAATCCCGAGTGCGCTTTCCAGCATCTTGATCTGGCGGGACAGGGCCGGTTGAGCGAGGCGAAGTCGGTCGGAGGCCTTGCTTAAGGAGCCCGTTTGAGCAACCAGAATAAAAGTTCTCAGTTCCTTTAAATCCATTGCGCGCTCGATATGCCGTATCTTTATAGTGAGTATAAGCATTTTCTAATTTTTTGAATATTGGCCTCACATTAAATTCCGGCAACCCAATTCCATGAATACGAACCGGAGGACAAACATGGCGATGCAGAACACGATCAGGGTCATCGACGGCGACGGCCATATCCAGGAGGACGAGGCCGCCATCATCGCCCACATGGATGCCAACTACCGGCCCATCATCGAACGGCTGGGCGACGTGTTCCCGCCGCTCGATCATCTCCACGCCGGGCGCGCTGTGGAGACGCCGCCCAAGCGCGACGGCCGTCCCGCCATGGACCCCAGGGGCTGGCTCAAGTTTCTTGAGGATGTCGGCATCGAGCAGACGGTCCTGTATCCGACCCGCGCGCTCGCCTACGGCAAGATCGTCAGTCAGGACTATGCCGTCGCGGCGTGCCGCGCCTACAACGACTGGCTATACGACACCTACGTAAGGTTCAATCCGCGCTTCAACGGCATGGCCATCATCCCGATGCAGGACCCGGCGGAAGCGGCGGTGGAGCTGCGCCGTGCCGTGAAGGAGCTCGGCATGCTGGGCGCCATGATGCCGTCGAACGGTCTGTCTGAGCCGCTCGGCAACAAGGTCTACTGGCCGGTGTTCGAGGAGGCCGACCGGCTCCGTTGCTGCCTCGCCGTACATGGTGGCTGCCACGACCGCTTCGGGCTCGACCACATGAACATGTACGTGCCGGTCCATGCGCTCGGCCATCCCTGGGGCCTCACGCTCAATTGCGCCAACATGATCTACAACGGCATCTTCGAGCGCTTCCCCAACGTCCGCATTGCGTTCCTCGAAGGCGGCATCGCCTGGTTCCTGATGCTGCTGGAGCGCCTGCACGCCTCGCACGAAACTCATTTCCAGTACATGCCGAAGGGGATGCTCGGCGTGCGGGAGGAAGACGATCCCGGCGATTACATCCGCAAATTGATCGACAGCGACCGGCTGTTCCTCGGTATCGAGACCGAGGAGCTGACCCTGCCGTTCGCCATCAAGGTATTGGGAAACAAGCCATTTTTGTACTCCTCCGACTTCCCGCACGAGGTCACCAACGAAAGCTGCAAGCACGACATCGGCGAGTTGATGGAAAGCGACGAGATCGGCGACAAGGACAAGACGGCGATCCTCTATGAGAACGCCGCGCGCTTCTACAAGCTTCACTCGTAGGGACGGAGCCGGATCATGACCGAATGCCGCGCCGCGGTCATCACCGCGCACAACCGCCCGCTCGAGATCCGGAAGGTCCGCATGCCGGAGCTGGAGCCGGGCGCGATGCTGGTGAAGATCGTCGCTTCGACGCTGTGCGGGACCGACGTTCACCGCTGGCACGGGCCGCTGCCCACGGGCGACAGCCTGCCGGTCATCACCGGCCACGAGCCGTGCGGCATCGTCGCGGAGATCAACGGCGCCAAGACAGATATCCTGGGCAATCCGGTGCGTCCCGGCGACCGCGTGGTGTGGAGCTACGTTTCCTGTGGCTCCTGTTACTATTGCAGCGTGGCGTTACAGCCCTGCCTGTGCCGCAACCGCATGTCGTGGGGCCACAACCGCGCCGACGAGCACCCCTATCTGCTCGGTAGTTGCGCTGAATACATGTACGTCCCATCGGAATGCCTGATCGTCAAGGTGCCGGAAGAGGTCTCATCGGCTTCGGCGGCGGCCTCGGCCTGCGCCTATCGCACCGTGATGCACGGCTTCGACCGGCTGGGCGCGATCAAGTCCCATGAGACGGTGCTGGTCCAGGGCAGCGGGCCGCTCGGCAACTTCGCCGCGGCGGTGGCGAAGGATCACGGCGCCAAGGAGGTGCTGGTGATCGGCGCGCCGGCGCCGCGTCTCGATGTGGCGCGGCGCATGGGCGCCGACGACACGCTCAACATCGAGACGGTGAGCGACGCTAGGGACCGCGCCGAATGGGTGAAGCAGCACACCGACGGGCGTGGTGCCGACATCGTCGTCCAGTGCGCGACGGCGAATGCGGTGGCGGAAGGCCTGACCATGCTGCGCGACGGCGGGCGCTACGTCAGCATCGGCGTCGGTGGCAAGGACGCGGCGGTCGCCGTCAACCGCATTCCCCAGCAGATCACCTTCCTCAACGTGCGCTCGGGCGAGCCGCGTCACTGGCTGCAGGCGATCGACTTCCTGGCCTCGCGGCGCGACCGCTTCCCGTTCGAGGACATGATCAGCGCCAGCTACACACTCGATCAGGTCAACGAGGCGATGGCGGCGATGGCGAGCTTCCAGGTGGTCAAGCCGGTCATCAACATCGGCTGACCGGGGCTGGTTTACGCGTCCGGCCGTCCGGACCCGCCGCCCATCGCCAGCCACGGCGGGCGCATCGGGGTGAGCACGGCCCCGCCCGCGCGCAGCGGGCCGTTGCCGGCATGGAGCGCCGCCAGCGCCTCGACCCGCAACAGGGCCAATCCGATGCCGTCGCGCGCCGAGCGCATCTCGCCCGCGTCCCTGTCGGTGCCGCCCGCATCGCGGTAGGTGATCGCCGCGCCGGGTTCCGGTGCCGCGCCCTCGATCTCGACCGGCAGCAGCTGGCGTTTGGCGGTCGCGCGGTAGCGCATGCGCGCGGTCAGCTCCTGGCCGACGTAGCAGCCCTTGTCCCAGTCGATGCCGTGGAGTGCGTCGAACCCGTTCTCCATCAGGTAGGCCTTGTCCACGGCGAGGTCGCGGCTGCCGTCGGGCAGGCCGTTGACCAGGCGCCGGAAGTCGTATTCCTCGGCGTCGGCGCGGGCGAAACCCGCCGATGCCAGCTCGTCGACCGCCTCGCGCGGCAGGATCGCGCGCGCGCCGATGCCGCCGTAGCGCGGATCGACGTAGCACACGCCGCCCGCGAACGGCCCGGCGCGGCCCTCGAAGCCGACCAGCGAGCGCGCGTCGGCGTCGGTGCCGATCAGCGCCGCCACCGCCCAGTCCCCGCTGTCGTCCATGATCTCCACTTTGGAGCGGAGCTTGTAGCGGACAAGACGCTGGATCAGGTCGGGGATGCGCGCGCGCTCGCAGTCGAGCACGAGCGCGTCCATCAGCTCGATCACGAAGAAATCGTGCAGGTACTTGCCCTGGGGCGTGAGCAGGGCGGCCCACACCGCGCGCCCGGGCGAGACCCGATCGATGTCGTTGGTGACGAGGCCCTGCAGGAACGGGCGCGCGTCGGCGCCGCGAAGGCTGACGACGCCCCGGTCATCGAGGACGGCAAAGGATTGCTGGCTATCGGAAAGCATGGATCGGTGGGCTCCGGGCGCATTATGGCGCGAAACGCGTGCGTTGTCAGGTAATTGCCCGAAAAGGCGCTGGCAAGGGGTCGGGGGGCGCCGTATAACCCGGGCGATGCGGATTCTGTTCGTGACCTCCACCCGGATCGGCGACGCCGTGCTGTCGTCGGGGCTGCTGCACCACCTCGTCACGGCCCATCCGGGGGCCGCCGTCACGGTCGCCTGCGGCCCGCCGGCGGCACCCCTGTTCGAGGCGGTGCCGGGGCTGGAACGGCTCATCGTCATGGCCAAGAAGCGCCATGCCGGCCACTGGTTCCGCCTGTGGGGCCAGACCGCGGGCACGTGGTGGGACAGGATCGTGGACGTGCGCGGCTCGCCCATCACGATGCTGCTGCCGCACCGCTGGCGGCGCTCGTGGCGCTCGGTGAAAACGCCGGAGCACCGCGTCATGCAGGTCTCGCGCCTGATCGGCCTCGATCAACCCGCCGCGCCCTACCTCTATGTCGCCGAGCGCCACCGCGAAGCGGCCGCGAAGCTGTTGCCAGCAGGCACGCCGGTACTGGCGCTCGGGCCCACCGCCAACTGGCCCGGCAAGGAATGGCCCATCGACCGCTTCGTGGAACTGGCGCGTCGCCTGACCGCGCCCGCAGGCCCGCTCGCGGGTGCCCGCATCGCCGTATTCGGCGCGCCCAATGAGCGCAAGACGGCCGAGCCGCTCTTGGCCGCGCTCGCCGGGCCGAGCCTGATCGACCTCGCCGGCAGGACCGAGCTGATGACCGCGTTCGCCTGCCTCGAACGGGCAAGGCTCTACATCGGCAACGATTCCGGGCTGATGCACATGGCCGCCGCCTCGGGCGCGCCGACGCTGGGCCTGTTCGGGCCGAGCCCGGACCTGCATTATGCGCCCTACGGGCCCGACTGCGCCGTGGCGCGCACGCCCGAGAGCTACGAGGAGCTGATGCCGCCCGGCTTCGACGTCAACATCACCCACACGCTGATGGGCAACCTCGCCATCGACACGGTGGAGCAGGCGGCGCGCGCCCTGGTCGCGCGCACGGGGGCGCTGATGCGCGTGTCCCGCGCAGCGGCCCCGTTCTCGCCCGAAGGAGCGCTGGGAACGCGTGTGCCGCCAGGGGAATGGCGGACGCGCGGGCAAAGAGGATTACCATGCGGGTGATGCAGGTGATGGCGGGTGCGCCCCACGGCGGCGCCGAGGCGTTCTTCGAGCGCCTCGTTGCGGCGCTCCACGACGCAGGCCTCGACCAGCGCGCGGTGATCCGCCGCGATGCCGCGCGCGCTGCGCGGCTGCGCGCGGGCGGCGTCGACGTGCACGAGCTCGCTTTCGGCGGCGGGATCGACATGCGCTCCCGGCCCGGGATGCGGCGCGAGGTCGCTCAGTGGCGTCCCGACGTGGTGCTGAGCTGGATGAGCCGCGCTACCGGTTTCGTGCCCGGCCGCGGCTTCCGCCGGGCCCATCCGTTCGTCCACGTGGGCCGGCTCGGCGGCCATTACCCGCTCAGGCATTACCAGAACTGTGACTGGCTGATCGCCAACACCGAGGGCGTCGCGGGCTATCTTCGCGCCTGCGGCTGGCCCACGTCGCGCACCCGGGTGATCCCGAATTTCGTCGAGGCCGCCGACGTGCCCGCCCGCGCGCGTGCCGCCGAAAGCACCCCGGAGGGCGTGCCGCTGGTGCTCGCCATGGGGCGGCTCCATGCCAACAAGGGCTTCGACGTGCTGATCCGCGCCCTCGCCCGGGCGCCAGAGGCTTGGCTGTGGCTCGCGGGCGCGGGGCCGGAGGAGGGTGCGCTGCGCCGCCTCGCCGAATCGGAGGGTGTCGCCGCGCGGGTGCGGTTCCTCGGCTGGCGCGACGACGTAGCCGAGCTCTACCGCGCCGCCGATCTCTACGTGTGCGCGTCGCGCTTCGAGCCGCTCGGCAACGTGGTGCTGGAGGCCTGGGCCTACGGCGTGCCGGTGGTGGCGGCCAGCGCCGCCGGGCCGGTCGAGCTGATCGCCGACGGCGACAGCGGCCTTTTGGTGCCGGTCGACGACGCCGATGCGCTCGGCGCCGCGATCGCGCGGCTCGCCGCCGACCGGGCGCTGGCGGCGCGGCTCGCCGAGGCCGGGCATGCCGCCCACGAAAAGGGCTTCACCCGCGCCGCCGTGGTCGCGGCCTATCTCGACTTCTTCCGCGAGGTGACGAACTGATATGTGCGGGATCGCGGGATATATGGTGCGAGAAGGTGGCCATTTTGGCGACGGCGTGCTCGATGCCTTCGCCGGCGCGCTTGCCCATCGCGGCCCCGACGGTGAGGGACGCTTCGCCAGCGACGGCGTCGGCTTCGTCCACCGCCGCCTCGCCATCATCGACCTCGCCACCGGCGACCAGCCCATGGCGGGGCCGGGCGGCACCCAGCTCGTCGCCAATGGCGAGATCTACAATTACCGGGAGCTGCGCCGCGACTTCGGCGAGGACCGTTTCCACACGCGCTCGGACTGCGAGCCGGTGCTGCACGCCTATGCCCGCGACGGGCTCGACTTCGCGAAGGCGCTGCGTGGCATGTACGCGCTCGCGATCTTCGATCCGGCCGAGGGCCGCCTGGTGCTGGCGCGCGACCCGTTCGGCATCAAGCCGCTCTACTACGCCGAGACCGCCGCGGGCTTCGCCTTCGCCTCCGAGCCGCAGGCATTGATCCGCGCCGGGCTGGTGGCGCCCGCCGTGAATGTGCGCGCGCGCGCCGAGCTGCTGCAGCTCCAGTTCACCACCGGCGCCGACACCATCTTCGAAGGCATCCACCGCGTGCTGCCGGGCGAAACCCTGGTGGTGGCGGGCGGGCGCGTGATCGAGCGCCGCCACGTCGATGCCCTGCCCGAAGGCGGGCCCGAGGAGATTTCCGAGGCCGACGCGCTCAGGCGCCTCGACGGCGCGCTCGCCGATTCGGTCAAGGTGCACCAGCTCTCCGACGTGCCCTATGGCATGTTCCTGTCGGGCGGCAACGATTCGTCGGCGGTGCTGGCGCTGATGGCGCGGCTCAACCCGGCGCCGGTGCTGGCCTTCACCTGCGGCTTCGACGACGCGAGCGTCGCCGACGAGCGCGAGCATGCCCACGCCATCGCCGAATCCTGTGGCGCGCGCCACGTCGAGGTCGGCTTCTCGGCAAGCGACTTCTGGGCGCTGCTGCCGCGCGTGGCCGCAGCCATGGACGATCCCGCCGCCGACTACGCCACGCTGCCAAGCTGGAAGCTCGCCGAGGTGGCGCGGCGCGAGGTCAAGGTGGTGCTGGCGGGCGAGGGCGGCGACGAGCTGTTCGCCGGCTACGGCCGCTACCGCTCGGTGGTGCGGCCGTGGTGGCGCGGGCGGCGCGCCATGCGCTCGCGCGGCATCTTCGACGGGCTCGGCATACTGACCGCCGACGTCGCGGGCTGGCGCCTCGGCATCGAGGCGGCCGAGGCGACCCGGCGCCGGGCCGGCGAAAGCGCCCTGCAGCTCGCCCAGGCGGTGGACTGCGCCGACTGGCTGCCCCACGACCTGCTGATCAAGCTCGACCGCTGCCTGATGGCCCACGGGCTCGAGGGGCGCACGCCGTTCCTCGATCCGGTGGTGGCCGCCGCCGCGTTCCGCCTGCCCGACCGGCTCAAGGTGCGCGAGGGCACCGGCAAGTGGCTGCTGCGCAAGTGGCTCGACGGGGTGCTGCCGGAAGCCCACCCGTTCGAGCGCAAGCGCGGCTTCACCGTGCCGGTCGCCGCCTGGATCGCCGCCGAGGGCGCCCGCCTCGGGCCGCTGGTCGCGGCCCAGGCCGGCATCGGGGAGATCGCGCGCGCCATCGACGTGCGCCGCCTGTTCGCCCAGGGCGGCAGCAAGCGGGCGGGGTTTGCATGCTGGACGCTTCTGTTCTACGCATTGTGGCACCGCGCCCATATCGAGGGGCGCGCGCCCGAGGGGGACGTGTTCGACACGTTGAGCGCCACATGACCGACGCCCGCCTGACCATCCGCCGCCCCGACGACTGGCACGTGCACCTGCGCGACGGCGACATGCTGGCCCGGGTGCTGCCCGAGACCGCGCGCGTGTTCGGCCGCGCCATCGTCATGCCCAACCTGGCGCCGCCGGTGACGACCGTGAAGGACGCCGCCGCCTACCGCAACCGCATCAACAGATGCGTCAAGGGCGCCCGGTTCACGCCCTTGATGACGCTCTACCTCACCGATACCACCGATCCCGAGGAGGTCGAGAAGGGCTTCCGCTCGGGCGTCGTCGTCGCCTGCAAGCTCTATCCCGCCCACGCCACCACCAACGCGGCCCACGGCGTCACCGACATCAGGAACATCTACCCGGTGCTCGCGCGCATGGAGCAGGTCAACCTGCCGTTGCTGGTGCACGGCGAGGTGACCGACGCCGAGGTCGACGTGTTCGACCGCGAGCAGGTGTTCATCGAGCGCGTTCTGGTACCCGTGATGCGCGACTTCCCGTCGCTGCGCGTCGTGTTCGAGCACATCACGACGCGCGAGGCGGTCGCCTTCGTCACCGAGAGCCGCCACGGAATCGCCGCGACCATCACGCCGCACCACCTGATGATCAACCGCAACGCCATGTTCCGGGGCGGCCTCCGGCCCCATGCCTATTGCCTGCCGGTCGCCAAGCGCGAGGTGCATCGCCTCGCGCTGCGCAAGGCGGCGACGTCGGGCAATCCCCGGTTTTTCCTCGGCACCGATTCCGCGCCCCATGCGGCGGCGGCCAAGGAATTGGCGTGCGGCTGCGCCGGCATCTACAACGCGCCGGTCGCGATCGCGGCCTATGCCACGGTGTTCGAGCAGGAGGGCGCGCTGCCCAAGCTGGAAAACTTCGCCTCCCATTTCGGCGCCGAGTTCTACGGCCTGCCCGTCAACGAGGACACGCTGATCCTCGAGCGCGCGCCGTTCACCGTGCCCGAGCGCATGGGCGAGCTGGTGCCGTTCCTCGCGGGCGAGACGCTGGACTGGCGCGTCGCCGGCCTTGGCGCCCCGCAGAAAGGGCCCGTCCTGTGAGCGTTCCCGACGCCTTCCGCGCGTTCTACCTGGATAAGGTCCAAAGAAGGGGGAGACGACAAGCCGGTCGGCCGTCTCGGCGAGGTGCCCGCGCGCGTGCTGCCCGCGGGCGACGTGACGATCCGCGTCGCGCATTCCACCATCAACTACAAGGATGCGATGATGGTGAAGGGCGTCGGCTACCGCATCAAGGATTTCCCGTTCGTGCCGGGCGTCGACCTCGCAGGCACCGTGATCGACTCGGAGAGCCCCGCCTTCAGGGAAGGCGATGCGGTGGTGCTCAACGGCTATGGCGCGGGCGAGTTCTTCGCCGGCGGCTATGCGGCCTACGCGCGTGCGAAATCCGACTGGCTGGTGCCTGTGCCGAAGGGCTGGACCACGGCGGACTGCATGGCCATCGGCACCGCCGGCATGAGCGCCATGATCGCCATCCTCGAGCTCGAGAAGAACGGCGTGGTGCCGGGCAAGGGGCCGGTGCTCGTGACCGGCGCGGCGGGCGGGGTCGGCTCCATGTCGGTGGCGATGCTCGCGGCCATGGGTCATCGCGTGATCGCGTCCACCGGCCGCCCCGAGGAGGCGAACTACCTCAAATCGCTCGGCGCCGCCGAGATCGCGCCGCGCGCCGAGTTCGAGAACGGCCCCGACCGGCCCATGCTGGCCAAGCGCTTCGCCGGCGCCATCGACGCGGTCGGCGGCAAGACGCTCTCGACCATCATCTCCTCCATGGACGAGCGTGGCGTGATCGCCTCGTGCGGTCTTGCCGGCGGCAACAGCTTCACCGCCTCCCTGATCCCGTTCTTCCTGCGCGGCGTGCGCCTGATCGGGGTCGAGGGCGGCCACGGCCCCATTGAGGAGCGGCGCGCGGTCTGGGCCCGGATTCCCGAGGTTCTCAGCCGCGAGCGGCTCGCCGCCATGACCACCACGGCGCCTTTGGCCGAGCTTCCGGCGCTCGCCGACCAAATCCTCGCCGGGCGCGTGCGCGGGCGCGTCGTGATCGACGTCAATGCCTGAGCCGGCATTGGATTCAAGCCGTGACTTGGTCTAACGTGATCCGGTCCATTGGCGGAGGAAGGGCGCATATGCCGCCGATTTCCCAATTCCTGATCGTTGCCGGCCTCGTTTCCGGCCTTGGCGCCTGCGAGTCGCTTGGCCCGCCGCCGGTGCGCATCGTCGCCTATACGCCGGTGTCGACCTACTGCTATGTCTCGCTTGCGAATCGGGAATGCTACCGTGACCCCGTCGCGGGCCAGGACTACCGGTTGGCGGGCACCCGTCCGACCGAGCCGCGATGACCAGAATTCGGCGCCGTGCCGGCGTCCTCGCCGGCCTGTTCCTGTTTCTTGCCTGTATCCCGGCGCGCGCCGCCGACCAGGTGCCGGTACCGCACGGCTACATCGAGACCATGCAGTGGTACGCCAGGGCCGCCGAGGCGGGCGATCCCCAGGCGCAGTATCTCTACGGCGAAATCCTGCAGCGCGGCCTGCGCGGGAAGGCTGACCGCAAGGCCGCCGCCGACTGGTTCGAGAAGGCGGCCAAGCAGGGTCACGGTCTCGCCGCCTACGCGCTCGGCCGCGCCTACGAATCCGGCATGGGGCGTCCGCGCGACCTCGCCAAGGCCGCCGAATGGTATAGCGTCGCCGCCAAGAAGGGGGTGCCGGCGGCGCTCCACAACCTCGCGCGCCTGACCGAGACCGGCAACGGCGTGAAGCAGAACCTCGCCCAGGCCGCGATCTACTACCGCGCGGCGGCGGAGGGCGGCGTCGCCGCCGCAGCCTACAACCTCGGGCTTCTCTATCAGCAGGGCCGCGGCGTGCCCAAGGACCTGCTGCAGGCATGGGCCTGGTTCAGCCGCGCGGCGCAGAACCACTATGCCGCCGCGATCGGCCCGCGCGATGCAATCCACAAGGAGTTGAACGAGGCTGACCGCGCCAAGGCCCTCGGCATACTCCACGAGATCGAGGGCAAGAGCGTGCCCGCCGGGACCGGGCCGGCGTCGGACGCCGGGCGCTCGTCGAAGCCGGCGACCAAGCCCAAGTCCTAGGTCAGGTCCTGGGCCAGGTCTTGGGGGCCGGACGCCTTCAGATATTCAGCTCGTCGGAACGGTCGCGGTCGAAACGCGCGCCCGTGACGTTGCCGGGCGAGAAGATCTGCTCGATCTTGGCCATGTCGGCGGGCGTCAGCGCCACCTCGGCGGCGGCGCAGTTCTCCTCGAGATGCGCGATCGAGTTGGTGCCGGGGATCGGCACGATGAACTCGCCCCTGTGCAGGAGCCAGGCGAGCGCGATCTGGCCGACCGAGCAGCCCTTGGTCCCCGCCAGCATCTGCAGGCGCGTCAGCAGCACCAGGTTGCGGTTGATGTTCTCGGTGGAAAAGCGCGGCACCGACTTACGCCCGTCGGCGGGCGGGCGCGTGATGGCGCCGGCGGCGAAGCCGCGCGCGAGCGGGTAGTAGGCGACGAAGCCGATGCCGAGCTCGTTTACCACCGGGAGGGTGTTGGCCTCGTATTCGCGCGTCATCAGGTTGTATTCGCTCTGGATCGCGGTGATGGGATGGACCCTGGCGGCGCGCCGCACCGTCTCCGGTCCTGCCTCGCAGATGCCGATGTGGCGGATCTTGCCTTCTTCTTTGAGGCGCACCATGGCGCCGATGCTGTCCTCGATCGGGATCGCGGGATCGACCCGGTGCAGGTAGTAGAGGTCGAGGTAGTCGGTCCTGAGGCGCTTGAGCGAACCCTCGATCGACTTGCGCGCGTAGTCCGGGCTGCCGTCCACGGTCCGGCCGGTGTCCTTCGACCACGACCAGCCGCGCAGGTTGCCGAACTTGGAGCACAGCACCACCTTGTCGCGCTTGCCCTGGAGCGCCACGCCGAGCACGTCCTCGTTGTTGCCGTCGCCGTGGTCGGCGGTGTCGATCAGCGTGACGCCGAGATCGATGGCGCGCGCCACCACGTCGCAGGCGTTGTCGAGCCCGCCCGGTGGCTCGCGCCCGGAAAACGTAGGCGCACCGAAGCCGATCGCTGAAACCTCCAGCTTCTCCGGTCCGAGCAGGCGTGTCTTCATGGTCCCGTGTTCTCCCGTTGTTCGTTGGCCGCGGTTCGTTGGTCGCGGCCAATTTATCAGAAAGCCATGTTTATCAGAAAGCCATGGGCCCTGTAGCGGCTTTCAACCCGGCGCCCGAAGGCGGATAATGGATGCAACCGGAGGAAGCAGGCCATGGGTCGAGGCGCGGACACGGTTGCCCCGGAAATGAGGACGGAGAAATTTCCCGTCGCGGTCATCCTTGCGCCGCGCGCGATAAGACCGGCGCTGCGCGCGCTCAACGACTTCGCGCGTGCGGCCGACGACATCGCCGACGATCCGTTGCTGCCCGGCGCCGAGCGCATCGCGCGGCTCGACGCGGTCTGCGCGGCGCTCGACGGCAAGCCGGCGCTGGCACCGGCCGGCACGGCGGCGGCCATCGCCGCCGCGCGGCGCCTGCGCCCGCATCTCGACCGCCACGGCGTGCCCGTCGCGCGCGCCCACGACTTGCTGTTTGGCCTTGCGTCGGAGATGACCCTGACGCGCGTGCCGACCTGGGATGTGTTGGTGGCGCTGTGCCGCCTGTCGGCGGTGCCCGCCGGGCGCATCGTGCTCGGCCTGCACGGCGAGGACACCAATGATGAGCGCCTTGTCGCCGCGGCGGATGCGCTGTGCATCGCGTTCCAGATACTCGACCACCTGCAGGATTGCGCCGCGGACTACCGCCGTCTCGATCGCGTTTACGTGCCGGAGGACTGGCTCGCGGCGGCGGGGGTGGGCGCGGACGCCTTCGGCCTGCCGCATGCCGGCCTCGCGCTCCGCGACGTGCTCGACCATTGCCTTCATGGTGTCGCCGACCTGCTGGCGGCGGCCGATCCTCTGCCCGGTCTGGTGCGCAACCGTTGCCTCGCCGTCGAGGCGGGTGCCGCGCTGGCGCTGGCGCGCGCGCTTGCCGAGCGGCTCCGTCGCCACGACCCCGTGGCCGGGCGGGTGCGGGTCGGGCCGTGGGCGGCGCTGCCGCTGGCGGCGGCGGGGGCGCTCTCGGCGCTGGTCCGGAACCGCCGCGCCGGCGGGGGCGTTGAAAGGGGATGAAAGGGCCCCCCGTTCCGTGCTAGTCAGGGCGGCCCGGTCGCGCCTTGGCCTTGATTTCGCGGGGAAAAGTCAAATCTAGGAAAGAAGGGGCGAAGTGGCACGCCAAGGGCCGGGCCCGAAAGACTGCGCATGACCCAATCCAAGACGCCGTTGCTCGATACCATCACGACGCCGGCAGACCTCCGCAGGCTGCCGGAAAAGGACCTGCGCCAGGTCGCCGACGAGCTGCGCCAGGAGATGGTGGACGCGGTATCGATCACCGGCGGCCATCTCGGCGCCGGGCTCGGCGTAGTCGAGCTCACGGTCGCACTCCACTACGTGTTCGACACGCCTGCGGACCGGCTCATCTGGGACGTCGGCCACCAGGCCTATCCCCACAAGATCCTGACCGGGCGGCGCGACCGCATCCGCACCCTGCGCCAGCCGGGCGGCCTGTCGGGCTTCACCCGGCGCGCCGAGAGCGAATACGACCCGTTCGGCGCGGCCCATTCCTCGACCTCGATCTCGGCCGGCCTCGGCATGGCGGTGGCGCGCGACCTCAAGGGCGAGAAGAACGACGTCATCTGCGTGATCGGCGACGGCGCCATGAGCGCGGGCATGGCCTACGAGGCCATGAACAACGCCGGCTCCATGGACGCGCGCCTGATCGTGATCCTCAACGACAACGACATGTCGATCGCGCCGCCGGTCGGCGCCATGAGCGCGTATCTGTCGCGCCTGATCTCGTCGCGCTCGCTACCGCTCGCTGCGCCACTTCGCCAAGATGATGACCGAGAAGTTCCCGCGCCCGTTCAAGAAGGTCGCGCAGCGGGCCGAGGAATACGCCCGCGGCATGGTCACCGGCGGCACCATGTTCGAGGAGCTGGGCTTCTACTACGTCGGCCCCATCGACGGACACAACCTCGACCACCTGCTGCCGGTGCTCAAGAACGTGCGCCAGTCGGACGCGCCCGGCCCGGTGCTGATCCACGTCGTGACCCAGAAGGGCCACGGCTTCCCGCCGGCCGAGCAGGCCGAGGACAAGTACCACGGCGTCGGCAAGTTCGACGTGGTGACCGGCGAGCTGGTCAAGTCGGGCGGCAACGCGCCGGCCTATACCAAGGTGTTCGCCAAGGCCCTGATCGCGGAAGCCGAGCACGACCAGCGCATCGTCGCCATCACCGCCGCCATGCCGTCGGGCACCGGCCTCGACCTGTTCGCGGAAGCGGTTCCCGGACCGCAGCTTCGACGTCGGCATCGCCGAGCAGCACGCGGTGACCTTCGCCGCCGGCCTCGCCACCGAGGGGTTCAAGCCGTTCTGCGCGATCTATTCGACCTTCCTGCAGCGCGGCTACGACCAGGTCGTCCACGACGTCGCGATCCAGCGCCTGCCGGTGCGCTTCGCGCTCGACCGCGCCGGGCTGGTGGGCGCCGACGGCCCGACCCATGCGGGCGCGTTCGACATCGCCTATCTCGGCTGCCTGCCCGGCTTCGTGCTGATGGCGGCCGCCGACGAGGCCGAGCTGGTGCACATGGTGGCGACCGCCGCCGCCATCGACGACCGCCCCTCGGCGCTGCGCTATCCGCGTGGCGAAGGGGTGGGCGTGGAGCTTGCCCGCGCGCGGCACCCCGCTCGAGATCGGCAGGGGCCGCATCCTGCGCGAGGGCACCAAGATCGCGCTCCTGTCGTTCGGCGCGCGCCTTGCAGGAATGCCTCAAGGCGGCCGAGGATCTCGCCGCGCGCGGGCTGCCCACCACGGTGGCCGACGCCCGCTTCGCCAAGCCGCTCGATACCGGGCTGGTGTCGCGTCTTGCGCGCGAGCACGAGGTGCTGATCACGGTGGAGGAAGGCGCCGTCGGCGGCTTTGCCGCCCAGGTCATGCAGCACCTGGCTTCGACCGGCGCCATGGACGCGGGCCTCAGGATCCGGCCGCTGGTGCTGCCCGACCGCTTCATCGAGCACGGCAGTCCGACCGGTCAGTACGCCGAGGCCGGCCTCGACGCGGCCCATATCGTCGCCACCGCGCTCGCCGCGCTCGGCGCCGACACGCGCTCCTCCACTTCGCGCGCCTGATTTCCGGATGAACAGCACGCCGGCTTTTCCCGGCGCCCGCGAGACGGTTCAGGCGATCGTCACCGGGGCGGGCTCGTCATTCTACTGGGCGCTGCGCTTCTTGCCACGCGAGCGGCGCGAGGCGATCTACGCCGTCTACGCCTTCTGCCGCATCGTCGACGACATCGCCGACGGCCCGCTGCCGGTGGACGACAAGCTCGCGCAGCTTACCGAGTGGCGCAAGGAGATCGTCCGCCTGTTCGACGGCGCGCCCGGCCATCCCGTCGCCGAGGCGCTGGCCGGGCCGGTCGCGCGCTTCGGCCTGCACCGCGATGACTTCCTCGCCATGATCGAGGGCATGCGCATGGACGCCGCGGGGCGCATGGTCGCGCCGACCCTGCTGGAGCTCGAGCTCTACTGCCGCCGCGCCGCCGGCGCCATCGGCATCGTGTCGGCCACCATCTTCGGCGTGCGCCGGCCCGAGGCGCGCTCGCTCGCCCTCGCGCTCGGCCAGGCGCTGCAATACACCAACTTCCTGCGCGATCTCGTCGAGGACGCGCGCCAGGGCCGCATCTACGCCTATCGTGAACTCTTGGATGCTCATGGCATTGCGACGCGCGATCCGATGGCGTTCCTCGACCATCCCGCCCTGCCCAGGGTGGCGCTGGTGATCGCCGACATGGCCGAGGAACGCTTCCGCGCCGCGACCCGCGTGCTCAAGGCGGTGCCGACCGAGCCGGCGCGCCCGGCGCGCATCATGCTCGCCACCTACCGGCGCCTGCTCCACAAGCTGCTGGCGCGCGGCTTCTCGCGCGCGGCGCTGGACCGGCCGGTGCGGCTCGGCGGGATCGAGCGCTTCGCCATCGCGCTCCGGGAATCGCTCCGCCGCACGCCCCGCGAACAGACGTACGAATGTACGCGTACAGCCTCGGGAACGTGACCCGGCCGGGGCCCCTTGACGCCCCCGGCGCCATCTGCCAAGTCTCGGAAAAACCACGAACAAAGAGGCGTCCATGCGCATCAGCGCCGCCGGCATCGAGATCGGCTACGACATCGCCGGGCCCGAGGGTGCCCCCTGGCTCACCTTCCTCAATTCCATCGCCAGCAGCCGCGCCATGTGGGGCGCCCAGGTGGCGGCCTTCGCGGGGCGCTACCGCGTGCTCACCTGCGACGCGCGCGGCCACGGCGACAGCGGCGCGACCCCGCCGCCCTACGGTTTCGACACGCTGGTGGGCGACGTGGCGGCGCTGTGGGACGCGCTCGGCGTGCGCAAGAGCCACGTCGTGGGACTGTCGCTCGGCGGCATGGTCGCGGCCGGTCTCGCGCTCGCGCACGCAGACCGGATCGGCGCGCTGGTGATCGCCAACTCGATGATGGAAGCGACGGCACCGTTCGTGAAGAGCTGGAACGACCGCATCGCACTCGCCCGCGCCGAGGGCATCGACCCGGTGGTGGAGCCGACGCTGGCGCGCTGGCTGATGCCGGCGTTCGTGGCGGCCCAACCGTCGCGCGCCGACTGGGTGCGCGACATGATCCGCGGGACATCGGTCGATGGCTTCATCGGCGCGGCCGAGGCGCTCAAGACCCTCGACTACCGCCGCCGCCTGCCGGAGATACGGGTGCCGACGCTGTTCATCGCCGGCACCGAAGATGTCGCCTGCCCGCCCGTGGGCGTGCGCGCCGACGCGGCGCTGGTGCCGGGTGCGGAATATGCCGAGATCGAGGCGGCGGCGCACATTTCCAACCTCGAGCAGCCGGGCGCCTTCAACCGCGTCGTCGGGGAGTTCCTCGCGCGCCACGCCTGACGCGCGGCCCGTTACATCACCGAGCTCGTCACATCACCCGGAAAGACAGGTAGAGCATCGCCGCGCAGCTCAGCGAGAACACGGCGAGGAACACCAGCACGTCGCGCCACAGCGTGCCGTCGATGCGCGCGAACAGCGAAGGGCGCGCGCTGGCTTCTCCGGCGCGGACGCGGCGCAGGCCGGCGGCGGCGGAACGTACGCCCATGGTCTGGACGGGCGGCCGTTCGGCTTCATGCGCGGCGTTGTCCCGGGGAGCCGTTTCGCGGGTGGCCTGGTCCTTACCCCACCACGGATTGCGCCCGCGCTTGACCAGGTCGGCGGTGAGCGCGGCGGCCTCGCCGGTCTCGCCCTCGGATGTGCGTGGCGGACGGGCGCCGGCGGCCCCGTGCAGGGGATCGGCACCCAGCAGATCGGATGGCATGGCCTGTCCTCCGTGAAGGATGGCGTCAGCCTTCGCTGCGCCCGTCGCGGGCGGCGAGGCAGACGCAATTGCTGCGCAGTATCTCGGGGGCGACTTGGTCGAGGTAGCGGTCGAGCGCCGTGGTCAGGATCTCCTGCAGGCTCTTCTGCAGGTGCGCCGCCGCGAGCTTGAGGCGCAGGTGGCGCGCCTCGTCGAGGCGCAGCGTCACGCGCGCGCGTTCCGCGCCGTCACCAACGTCGTCGTCCGCTCCGTCCTTCGCGCGCGGCACGCCGGCAGCGGCCATCGCCTCGCGCCGGATCAGCGCGGAGGCGCGGGGCATGCGCGGGTTGCCCGCGACCGCAACCGGGGTGAAGCCGGCCGGGGCCGCCGCGCCCTTGCGGGCGAGCAACTCGGCGGTCAGCTTGGCGGGTTCCTTGTCGATGCTCATTGGGCGGCTCCCTGGGGCTGGTCGAGGGCCGCGCCGAAACCCGGGTCGAGGGCATCGGCGAACGGAACGGCGGGCGCGAACCGGCGGCCGGTGGGCAGGCGGTCGAGACGGCGCGCGAGATAGTCCCACAGCGCCGCGATCTCGGCGGCCGAGCGCTCGGCGCGCGGCAGTTCCATCACGGTGCGCCCGTCGATCATGCTGGCGGCGAACTCGGTACGATGATGCACGGTGGCGGGCGCGACCGTGCCGTGCTGGCTGAGCGCGACCGCCGCCTCGCCGGTAATGCGCGCGCGCGGGCTCGCGCCGTTGATGGCGAACACCATCGGCTTGTTGAGGTTCTCGACCATGTCGACGGTGGTGCCGGCGGCGGCGAGGTCGTGGGGCGAGGGGCGCACCGGGATCACCACCATGTCGGCGACCTTGATGACCTCGACGATGGCGAAGGTGATGGCGGGGGGCGTGTCGATGAACACCAGCTCGATGCCCTTGTCGGCGAGGCGCGCGAGGTCGCGCCCGAGGGTCGAGATGGTGGTCTGCACGAACGCGGGCGTGACCGCTTGGCGCGCGTTCCACCACTGGGTGAGACTGCCCTGGGGGTCGCTGTCGACCAGCGCCACGGGCCCGCAGCCGGCGCGCTCGGCCTGCACCGCGAGGTGCCCCGAGAGCGTGGTCTTGCCGGTACCCCCCTTCTGGGACGTGATGGCGACGACTTTCATAACCGGGCCTCCTGCCTCGGATCCTGGATTGGGCCCGATGATGGCGCAAAGGCGTCGCTGTGGCACGGTTTAACGCATTGATTCTAAGTCAATATTCCCGCGCTTACCGGCAAAATTCGTCTCAACGCCCTAACCGCCCGTTTCGCCGGGTTGTTCCGGCAGGAGTGCCGTGGCGGGTGGGTGCCGCGCTCCTTATCGTCATTCCCGCGCAAGCGGGAATCTAGGTGCCGTTTGCATGGACCCCCGGGGCGCGCCCAACTGGCGCGTAAATCAAAGAGAGCGGGCGTTCGCCCGCGGGCGCGGGGGGTGACGAATTAAAATGGGGTGCCCCGGAGATTCCGCTTGTTCTCTTTACGTTCCTATGTTAGTGTAGCTTTCGTCGAATTCGTTCGCTGGTGTCCGGACGCCAGCCAAGGGTCCGACAGGCTTTCCGCCCCCTTGGCGGAGGGCCCGTATCGGAGAGTGCGCGGGCGCTTCCCAGCCGGAGGGCTGCGACGTTTCTGCCTCCTCAGGTGCACCTCGGTAAACCGCGTAGCGTCGCAGCAAGGCGGGAGGAAGGCTTAAAAGATGTGGGCGGACTAAACGCTGAAATCCGAACGGGACACCCCGCGGCAGCTCCCCGTACCACCCCTTACCTCCCAGGGATTCCAGGCGCCAAGGTGGTGTTTCAGCGCCGAGGCCCGCGCATGTCCGATAAGGGCATGCGACCGCGCTCCCGTGCTTTCAAGGAAATAGGTCGTACGCACCCGCGCGGCGGGCGCAGCAGAACCGCGAAGTTAAGGGATGTAGGGTGGTTTAGATGCATAGATGTCAAAAATGCTGCGATGATGCCAGCTACGCCCCGGTTCAAACTAACTACTATTTGTAATCAGATGAACCCAAGCCTTCTGATCGCCTTCGGCCTGATAATGGGAATTGCTCTAGGCTTGGCGACTGCAGATTTTACTCACTTCATCGATTTTTCGGACAGCGCCAAAGCCTTCGTGGGCGGGTTGTTGGGTGCCGCAATGACGGTGTTCGCCGCGTTCTTGGTTGCTGAACGTCAAGAACGCTCGCGTCGTACTGAATTGGCAGAGGCACGTAAGCGCCAACAACTGGGAGCACGGGCTGTATTAGCCTCAGACTTGAGCCGAATCATTGAGTATGCAGAAAAGTCTGCGCAGGTAGCGATAGAAGCAGGTCAAGCGGTGGAAGCGCGCCAGACCATCGAAGACATTGTTTGCCCAAGCTTAACGTTAGACATCTTAACGCGGTTGCAGCGTTTGGTAGAGCTTACGGATGGTGCGGATGCCGATCAAATTGTGGACCTTATGCATTGTTACCAAGTCCAGCACGCGCGTTTAAGCGGTATTTTAAACGACTTCACTCGACCGAGAAAGCATCGAGGTGTGACTGTAATAATTACTGAAGCCAGTTTTCATTTCACAGCGCATGCAACTGTCGAATTATATTTGCGTGCCGAGGTTATGTTTTCTTTTGCGCGAGGAGAAGCAGCGTCCATTTCTCCTCCGCCCTTTCCGGACGAAAGGATATCTACGGCACTTAGGCAGCTGCAATTTGATGCGTGGCTCCCAGACTATGAACAGGGGAGCGTTATGCGGACAATGACAACTATGACGGCGGAAGGCCGTTGGCGGACTTGCCAAGGACCACAACAAGATGACGCTGAATGACGTTGGGGCAAGGGAGATGGTGCCGCACGAAAGATTGAACTTTCGACCTCTCCCTTACCAAGGGAGTGCTCTACCCCTGAGCTAGTGCGGCCCGTTAAGGCGGGCCGCCTATGAAGCGAGGTATGGCGACGCCATAAACCGCTGTTAGCTCAACTAAAATCCAAACTAAAAACCTTCGCCACATGGCTAGGTTGGAATAACACCCCACGCCAATCGTTCTCAGAATGCACGAATCGGCGTTTCGGTGTGGCACCAGTGTGGCAGCAGACGAATCCAGGCGCAACGCCTCGCGCGACGAAATATTCGAGCGATCTTTGCAAAGCTAAAGCTCCAAAATCAGCGGTTTTTAGGGCTGCGGGCCCTTGTATTTTGTTGCAAAGATTGCAACAAGTACTTGATTTATAAAGATAATTATTGATATTTGTGTCATGGACTGCTAGTTTTTCAGCATCGCTTGCCGGACCATGGCAAGGCGGTCTCCGGCCCGGAGTAGCCCGGCAAGCCGCGTAGCAAATCCAAATTTCCAAATTTTCTTTGGCCATTGGAGGTGCCTATGCGGACTTCGGACCGCGCCAGTTCTCTCGATCGTGAATTTCTATCTGTCCGCGAATTTGCCACAGCTTGCGGCATTGGCCTACGGACGGCTTATCGTGAAGTCGCAGCCGGCCGCATCCCCAGTATCAGAGTCGGCAAACGGCAAATCATCCCCGTGAGCGTCCTCCGCGCCCAGGTGAAGGGCGAGGTGCCGCGATGACCCCTTGGCACCATGTTCCCAAGCACACCCGCGGTTCGATGCTCGCCTATGAGCTTCTCTCCGACTGCACCGATACTTTCGAGTGGGAAGGCGAGACTTCTCCCCCGCTGGAATTTCGAGTGGCACCGCCGTGGTGCTCTGTGGCGCTGTGTCGTCTGCTGTGATCGTGTCGAATTTCGCATCACCATGCGGCGCCCCTGGCTTGGCCCTTGGTACCGCGGGCCTGACCGTGAACGGCTCCATTACAGAAATATACCGCTGGAGAAAATCGCCCACGTCGCGATCCGTCGCCGGGGTGAAGCATGAGCGGCGAAAACACTGACGATCTGAATTTTTGGTATCTGCCGCTCAAGGCCAACGCCAAGACGCCCGCCCACAAAGACTGGCCGCGCGAAGCCACGCGCGATCCCGCTAAGCACGCGGAATGGAAAGCGGCCGGCCATAACACCGGCATATACACGGGCAAGAGTGGCGATGACGGTGCGTTCCTAGTGATCGATATCGACGTCAAAAATGGTGTGGATGGCCACGCCAGTTTTGCTGAGCTGCAGCGCAAGCATGGCCAATTGCCGCTTACACTCGTTCACAAAACGCCTACCGGCGGGGCGCACTATTTTTTCACGGTCAAAAAGCCAGTCGCTTCTAGCGTTGCAAAGCTGGGCGCGGGTTTAGATGTTCGATCCTCTGGCGGTTATGTTGTCGCGCCTCCGAGCGCAACAGCCGCGGGATCATACACGGTGCGGGATAAGCGAGAAATCGCCCCTTCGCCGAGTTGGCTCATCGAATTGTGCGGCAGGCCGCGGGAGCGAGATGCCAAAGCCGAAGCGCCGGTGGCCAACGTCGATCAGGAGCGGGCAAGGCAGCGCGGGATCGTCTATCTCCTTCAGGAAGCGCCCTTGGCGATCGAGGGGCAGGGCGGCGATCAAATGACTTACAAGGTTTCTGCGCGGCTCAAAGACCTTGGGCTGAGCGCAACCGACTCCCTCCAAGCGATGGCCGAGCATTGGAACCCGCGGTGCTCGCCGCCGTGGGAATTATCCGACCTCGAAACCAAGATCGACAACGCATATCGATACGGGCAAGAGGCTCCCGGCGTTGCCGCCCCAGAGGCCGACTTCACGCCCGTCGCCACCGAAACCCCCAAGGTGCCGCCGCTGCTCGACCAATTTGCCTTGCTCGATCGCGCACCGATTGAATGGCTGGTCAAAGACTGGATACCGGCGCAAGGCGTTGGCTTCTTGGCCGGTAAATACGGGAGCTTCAAATCTTTTCTCGAAACCTATCTGGCCACGGCCGTTAAAGCAGGGCAGCCCTTCGCCGGACAGCGTACAAAGAGCGGCGCTTGCCTGCTTGTGCTCCTTGAAGGTTTGCACAGTTTTCCCCCGCGTATTCTGGCTGCGCAGCAGTGGCACGGGCTCGACGCCGATCCCATTTATTTTTATCCGAACGACTTGAACCTGCTTCGGGCCGAGAGCGTTAGGGAGCTCTCCGATTATGCGAGCCAGATAGACGGCCTCGCGCTTGTGGCGATCGACACCTTTGCCAAAGCCACCCCTGGCGCCGATGAAAATTCCGCTAAGGACATGGGCCTTGCGATGAAGGCCGCCGAAACGATCTCGCGCGATTTGGGTTGTTTCGTTCTGCTCGTTCACCACTACGGCAAGGACACGACGCGAGGGCTTCGAGGGTCGTCCTCCCTCGGCAGTGCGGCCGATACCGTGCTGGAGGTAACACGGGCCGGCGAAGGACTGAGCCTCCGATGCGGGAAGCAGAAAAGCGGGCCGGACGGCATGACCTGAATTTCAGAATGGAGAAGGTATCACCTGTCCATCCGCGGACCGGCGAAGTCTTGCCCGAAACTCTCGTTTGTCAGCCAACCGCCATAGAGGCGTTGACCCTGCCCGATGCCATACGTGCAGCGGTCGGGGAACAGCCGGGCATGACCCGAAACGAGCTTCGATGTTTCGGTTTGGTGTTTCGCTTCTGCGAAACCAAGCGTGTTTCGGCAGACAGTTTCCGCACCACTTTGAACCGGCTGAAATCCAGCAGTGAAGTGGTGGAAAACGAGGCTGGGCAACTGTATTTGAAGGATGATGCCGATGGCGCGTCAGCGTAACAGGGCATGTTTCGCTCATGTTTCACCAGGGCGAAACAAACACCACCACCTTGAAAAGGTGGCGGTGTTTCACCCCACCCATGGGAAGAAAGCTTTTTCTGAGCTCCCGCGGTCCCCTGTGGAGAAAGCGCTGTCCCGCGCGTGCGAGAGGCACTTCGCCCGTTGGCGTGGCGCCGGCACCCCACAAAGGCGACTGCACTTCCGTAACAAAGGAGCGGTCGCTCAAAAACTTCTGGCCCGTAATCCATTCATTACCGTGGCCTTTGGCGGCCCCCGCGGCCGGTCCGAAGTCCCCGAAAACCACCCCTGCCACACTGGCGCCACAACCAGCCCGATTTTGGGCTCCTAACTGATGATGAGGTGAATGATGTTCGATGATCCGATTACGAAACTCGAAAAGAAGCTTGGTAGGGCGCGGGCTGCAAGTGAGGCGGCCGACCAGGCGCATGGGGAAGCAGCGCTGGACGCGGAACTGAGTGCCGGCGCGACTGGCGCCCTTGGCGCGGAGAAGAAGCTTGCCACGGCGCAGCGTGCCCTTGAGCGAGCCCGCGCGCAGGTGGGTGAGCTTGAAGGCGCCCTAAGAGCCGCAGAGAGGCGCGAGAGTGAACGACAGGCCACGGAGGCCCAAGACAATCGCCGGGAGCGCTGGTCCGTCGCTCTAGGCCATGCCAAGGCACGGAAGGCGGTGGCGAAAGATGTGGAGGCCGCGGTCAGCACTCTTGCGAACTGCTGGGATAGCCTGGTGCAAGCTAGTGTCGGTATGCACACAGCCGTGACCCCTAATGGTGCCGACCTTTCCGGCGCGATGGTTCAGTCGGCTGACCTTGAACGTTTGCTGCGTCTTGAGTTTCGCAAGCATGGATGGACGTGGGCCGCACCAGGGTGGGTTTGGGGGACCGATGCAATCCCGCCGCTCGCCGGAGAAATAGAGAAGGGGAACGACTTTCTGGCGCGGCAGGCAGCGAAATGATGCCGCCGAACTGCCAGTGCCGGCAGAAAACTTCTGACCGATGGCGCCCAATCCGCGAAGGGGGGAGGCCGGCGGGGGTGGGGCCGGGAAATGCGCGGCCGCTGGGCACGCTGGGTACCTCTGAGCGGGCGCCGCAGCCCACATACGGAAAATTTTTGAAAATAATGATGCAAAACTGGCATCGCGTTTATCATATAACATATTGATATTATTTAATTATTTTAATTTTATTCGTGCTTTACTACAGAACCTAGCGGCATTTGCCGCGCAACCGATGAGGTGCAAACCATGACCATGCGAACCGCGTACGCTGATTATCTGGCTGCCGAGGCTGCATTAAACGACGCGCCCGACGACCCGGAGACCTACGAAGCTCTGGAACGCGCCTATTTCGCCGCCCACCTGGGCGCCGTCAACGCCGTCATCGCCAGCCCAGCCGATGAGATGGCCGCCGCGGGCCTCTGCATCCGCCTGGCTGGCGATGGCGACGAGAGCGCCTTCGACGTTGCCGCGCGCGTCCGTAGCTACCGGAGGGCCTAATGGCCGACACCACCTCAACGACACCCCAGGCGGGCCTTCCGGTCGAAGCCAACACGGCGCGCGCCGAGATCGACAACCTGCGCGCCGATCCCGGCTTCCGCGAACGCTTCGCCAGTGGCGACAAGGCCGCGCGCGATCAACTCCATGACCTGCATGTTCAGGCGTATCCGGAAGGAAGCGCCGAACAGGCCCCCGGCGCCGGTCCCGTCGCATCGGCCGAAGGCGATGGCAAGACCGACGCCGGGGATCCACCCGAAGGGGCACCACCCGAAGGGGCGCCGCTGGATATTTCGCTTCCGTTCACATTCGCGCCCGATGTCCCCGTGGCGCAGATGAAGCAAGTCCACGCGCTAGGGCAAGAAGTAGTGAAGGCCCTGGCCCTGGAACCCGAATCCGCGGCCGGCGCGATTAAGATGATCGAAAACGCAATCAACGCCCGGCCGAAGGGTGCCGAGGGCCAGCCGGTGCCGATGGACGCGCTTGAAATCAACCGGCTGGAATTTTTGCTTCACGAAAAATGGGGCGCCGATTACCAGGCCAACGCCGACGCCTTCGGCGCCGCTCTGCAAAAGGCAGGACAAAAGGGGGGCGCGTGGTTGCAGCGGTCCTTGCTGGCGAGCGGGCCTGATGTAGCTGCGGCGATGATGGCCAACTTGGCGCGGCGCATGAGGGGCGGTGCATGAAAAATATTCGGCGAGAACGCTTCATCGGGGAATCGGCGACGGGCCAGAGCGCAGCCGAGGCAGCAAGACGCGCCGGCTACTCGGAGCACTACGCCAAGCGTGCCGCGCATAACTTAGCCAAAGCGCCGGAGGTGCAATCGGCCGTAGCGGAAATTCAGGCGAAGGTGCGCGAGGATGCAGAGCTCACGGCCGAAAAATACATGGCTATGCTGATGGAAGCCTTGGGCGAAGCCAAAAGCGCCAAGCAATACACGGCCGCCGCAAAGCTACTAGAAACTATCGGTAAATTGGGCGGGCTCCTGACCGATCGGCTGGCCGTGCTGCACGGCCAAGTGGATTTGGCGGGGGCGATTGAAGCCGCACAGGCGCACGTCAATGGTGCGATGGTGGACGTGACGTAGCTGCCTGAACGGTAGGGCAGAGGGGTGGAGCACCCACTGTGGGTAGGTCAGTAAAGACCCTTGGATTTATAACGACTGACTTTTAGACCAATAATTGATGGAAAGTCTGCCCCCGACATAAATTGCGAGAATATTAGCTATTTGCCCGATTGCGGACCCGATAGCGTACCCTACGTTGTGAATCCGAAAATTAAAAACAAGAACAGAAATAATTAAAAAGCAAAAAATTACGCTAACCACTGAGTAGACTACTGCTTGTTGATTTGTATTTTTAAAAAGGCGAAAAATTATGATGAAGGATACAAACGCGCCAACACCATTTAGAACTACGGAAATCAACCAAGGAAGCAATCCATTCCTCAAAGAATTTTGCATAACGCCAAGAATGGGCATGGCAGCTAATTGATAAATCGCTTGAACAATTGTTAGCGCGATAAAAGCGCAGAAAATAGCAATTCCCGTTTTCGAATATTGCTTTTGCGCTTCCAAATCATCGTCCTCATGCGAATTGCCGCCGCGATCAGTCGCCGTCAATTAGTGAGCCTATGCAATACAAAGCGCTGCCGCCGAAAAGTGTGCCCCAAGAAACGAGCAGCATTAGCCAATGGCCATCCACGAGCCCCGCGTAAAGCGGCAAAAAGGTAAATACAAATGGGAGAAAGACCATGGAAACTAAGGTAAGGAAGGTGCCAATGTGATCAGTCAAGTACCCCCATTGGAGGGCTAGACCCCATAGCCCACCACCTATAAAGACTATGAAAGCTGGCGCCTTAAAAACAACCCCCATATTCCCTCCTAATGATTTCTTTATTTGCTACTTTAATGAGTGAGTTAGGTATGGCAACCATAAATCGAAGGTTTGGGTGACCTGTCCCCATTAGGTGGACCACATAACGGGAGCAGGTCAGTTTTTACATCTGGTTATCGCAGTTTTTTTGCTACGTCCTCTGCCTTTAAATGCGTGTATCTCGCCAGCATCCGAAAATCTCTATGGCCGCTGATCAACGCCACTTCGGCCGTATTTAAACCGTGCTCGAATAATCGGCTAATCGCTTCATGCCTCAAGTCATGGAAGTGAAGCCCCTCAATCTGCGCCCGGCGCAGCGCCCGGACCCATGACAGGCGCAGCGCCAGCGGCGTTGTGGGTATGATCCTTTCACCCTTCGCCTTCTCTCTAAGTCCCTCGATGATGCGCCGGGCCTCCGCGGAAAGCGGGATTTGCCGCGGGATGCCGGTTTTCGTTTCTGGGATGGTGAGAAGGTTTCTTCCCTCTGAAAGATTGGCCCACCGCGCGTTGAGTATCTCGCCACGGCGCATGGCCGTTTCGATTGCCAGTTGGACGGCCGGCAATAACCAAGGCGTGCGGGCTTTTTTGCACGCGGCAAGCAGCGTCGTTTCTTCTCCCTTCTCCAAACGCCGCTCGCGTCCACGGTCTACGCGGGGGCGGCGCACCGTCTTGAGCGGATTGGATTTGATCGGCCAGCCCCATTCGTCGGCCGCTATGTCGATGGCGTGCTGCAGGATGGTCAATTCGCGGACAACGGTCGAAGGCTTTACGCTGGCCAGCCGATCATCCCGATACTTAGCGAAGGGGGCTGGAGAGATTCCAGAGAGCCGCAACGGCTCAAGCTCGCCCCTGAGAAGTTGGCCGATCACGAATGGCTCGCATATGCCCCGCTTGCGTGGTGTGACCTTGGCGAGATAGTCGCGCAAGAGGTCGCCCATCGTGAGGCCGGTATTCTTCGGGCGGGATAGAGCCCCGCGATCAGCTAGGCGCTCTTGCTCCCTTGCCCACCGCTGGGCGTCGGTGTGGGATACGAAGGACTTGGTAACGGTGGGTTGGTTGATGCGGCGGACCTGGACTTGCCAGCGGTTGCCGCGCTTGCGAATTGACGCCATGAAAAGCCTCTCGCTGTGGCGCCAGTGTGGCAGCGGGGCTTTTGGGCGGTGGATTTGGGGGGCTAAGTAATGGTGCCGCACGAAAGATTCGAACTTTCGACCTCTCCCTTACCAAGGGAGTGCTCTACCCCTGAGCTAGTGCGGCCCGGTCGGGAGGGCGGAACATGCCACAAGGCCGCCCACGGCGCAACACGGTTAACCCCCGTGAAACGGGCCGTGCGCGGCGCCTGTTATAGGGCTTCAGGGTAAAGGGAAGGTGAACGCGGAGCCGCGCGCGGCGCGCCATGGGCCTTGCCCGCGATGCCCCGTGCCGCTAGCTTCGCCGCCATGGCCGAGGACAAGCGCAGCCCTTCAGCAGCCGATTTAGGACGGGCCGAGGATGCCGCCACCGCGCGCCGCCGGCGTCAGGCCGAGGCGCTGCGCGCCAACCTGCGCCGCCGCAAGGACGGCGCGCGCACCGACACGGCCGCGCGCGACGGCAAGACGGACGCGCCCGGCGGCCCGGCGCGGTGATGCCGCCGTATCTTTCTTGTGGCATGGGCTTCCGCGCGCCCCAACATCTTGAGCGCGCCCCGCGCATAAGGTAACAAGGAAGGTCATCCCGCCGCGCCTGTCCGCGGCCCTTCCATCCGAGACACGAGGCCCATGGACAAGATCAGGATTCGCGGCGGCAACCGGCTGAAGGGCACGATTCCCATCAGCGGCGCGAAGAACGCGGCGCTGCCGCTGATGGCGGCGAGCCTGCTCACCGAGGACACGCTCCGGCTCGGCAACCTGCCGCACCTCGTCGACATCTCGACGCTCGCCACCCTGCTGGCCGAGCTCGGCGTCTCGATCTCCATGGACGGCGACGCGCCCGGCGGCCATTTCGGCCGCGTGCTGGCGCTCAAGGCGGGACGCATCGCGTCCACCACCGCGCCCTACGACCTGGTGCGGCGCATGCGCGCTTCCGTGCTGGTGCTGGGGCCGCTGGTGGCGCGCGAGGGCGTGGCGCGGGTGTCGCTGCCGGGCGGCTGCGCCATCGGCAACCGGCCGGTCGATCTGCACCTGAAGGGACTCGAGCAGCTCGGCGCCGAGATCACGGTCGAGAGCGGCTATATAGAGGCGCGCGCGCCCAAGGGCGGACTCAAGGGCGGGCATATCGTGTTCCCGTTCGTCTCGGTGGGCGCGACCGAAAACCTGATGATGGCGGCGGCGCTCGCCAAGGGCGAGACGGTGCTGTCCAACGCGGCGCGCGAGCCGGAAGTTATGGACCTGGCGCGCTGCCTGATCGCCATGGGCGCGGAGATCGAGGGCGTCGGCACCGATACGCTGACCATCCAGGGCAGCCCGTCGCTGTCGGGCGCCAGCCACAACGTCATCCCCGACCGCATCGAGACCGGCACCTACGCCATGGCAGCGGCCATGACCGGCGGCGACGTCGAGCTCGCTGGCGCCGAGGTCGGCCACATCGAATCGCTGATCGAGAAGCTGCGCGAGGCGGGCGTGCGCGTCACCGAGATCGGGCACGGCATCCGCGTCGCGCGCGGCCGCGCGCGGGTGCGCGGCATCGACGTGATGACCGAGCCCTATCCCGGCTTCCCCACCGACCTGCAGGCCCAGATCATGTCGATGATGTCGATCTCGGTGGGCGCCGCCATGATCACCGAGAGCATCTTCGAGAACCGCTTCATGCACGTGCCCGAGCTCGGCCGCATGGGCGCCAACATCAACGTTCACGGCGCCTCGGCCATGGTGCGTGGCGTGACCGAGCTGACCGGCGCCGAGGTCATGGCGACCGACCTGCGCGCCTCGGTCAGCCTGGTGCTGGCGGGCCTCGTGGCGAAGGGCGAGACCGTCATCAACCGGGTCTACCACCTCGACCGCGGCTATGAGAGATTGGAAGAGAAGCTGGCCGCCTGCGGCGCCGACATCGAGCGCATAGAAGGATAGGAGAGCCCATGAACGGTCCGCTCAAGCTGCGCGCCGTGGACGCCGACGACATCGCGGTGATGTCGGCGTGCCTGCAGGACGCGCTGGTGCCGGTACACGACATGCGCTTCCTCGCCGGCGAGGCGAGCTTCGTGCTGGTGGCCAACCGGTTCTGCTGGGAGAAGCTGCCGCCCGCTCTGCTCGATCCCGGCGAGGACGGCGGCGCCATCACCGAGGGCGAAGACAGCGGCTTCGAGCGGGTCCATTCGGCGCTCTCGATCGAGCACGTGCGCCGGGTCCAGACCCGCGGCTTCTCGCCGAGCGAGCCGACCGACACCGAGCGCCTGCTCGAGGTGCTCGCCGTGACGGCGGAGGCGGGCGACGGCGGGCGCGCGGCACTGTCGCTGCTGTTCGCGGGCGGCATCGCGGTGCGCCTCGAGGTCGAGAAGATCGAGGTGATCCTCCAGGACGTGGGCGAGCCCTGGCCGACCATGTGGCGGCCGGCCCATCCGCTGGCGGACAGCCCGGAATAGGGCCCGGGCTGGCATCGGCAGGCGGAACGCGCTACAACCACCCCGCTTTTGGGACCGAACCGACGCCGGGGACCGGCTGTGCGCGACAACGAACCGCTCGTGATGGCATTGCCCAAGGGCCGCATCCTCGACGAGGCGCGGCCGCTGCTGGCGCGCGCCGGTATCGAGCCCGAGCCCGAGTTCGACGACCCCAAATCGCGCAAGCTCAAGTTCCGCACCTCGAACCCGGGCCTCGACCTGATCTCGGTGCGGTCGTTCGACGTCGCCACCATCGTCGCCTTCGGCGGCGCCCATCTCGGCATCGCCGGCTCCGACGTGCTGACCGAGTTCGGCTATTCGGAGATCTACGCGCCGCTCGATCTCGGCATCGGCAAGTGCCGCATGGCGGTGGCCGAGCCGCGCGAGATGTCGGAAGGCGACGAGCCCCGGCGCTGGTCGCACGTGCGCGTCGCCACCAAGTACCCCGAGATCACGCGGCGCCACTTCGCCGCGCGCGGCGTGCAGGCCGAATGCATCAAGCTCAACGGCTCGATGGAGCTGGCGCCGTCCCTCGGCCTGTGCCAACGCATCGTCGACCTGGTCTCGACCGGCGCGACGCTCAAGGCCAACGGCCTGGTCGAGGTCGAGCAGATTGCCGAGGTATCGTCGCGCCTCGTGGTCAACCGCGCGGCCTACAAGACCCGGCCCGAGGAAGTGGGCGGCTGGGTCGACCGTTTCGCCGCGGCCGTGAACGGAAGCGCCGCCGATGGCCGCTAGGCTTTCCGCGCGCGATCCCGGCTTCGCCGCCGCGTTCGAGGCGCTGGTCAACGGCAGGCGCGAGCAGGCCGCCGACGTCGAGACCGACGTCGCCGCGATCATCGGGGACGTGCGCGCACGCGGCGACGTGGCGCTGATCGCGTTCACCGAGACGTTCGACCGGCTCAAACTCACGCCCGCGACACTCGCCATCACGGCCGACGATTTCGCCCGTGCCGAGGCCGCGTGCCCGCAGGCGGCGCTCGACGCCCTCGATCTCGCCGCCGGGCGCATCGCCGACTACCACCGCCGCCAGCTGCCGAAGGACGAGAGTTTCACCGATGCCGCGGGCGTGCGCCTCGGCTGGCGCTGGCGCCCGATCCCGGCGGTCGGCGTCTACGTGCCGGGCGGGCGCGCCGCCTATCCGTCGTCGGTGCTGATGAACGTGGTGCCGGCGCGCATCGCAGGCGTGCCGCGCATCGTCATGACCGTGCCGACGCCGGACGGCGCGGTGAACCCGCTGGTGCTGGCGGCGGCCAAACGCGCCGGCGTCACCGAGGCCTATCGTATCGGCGGTGCCCAGGCGATCGCCGCGCTCGCCTTCGGCACCGGGACCATCCGCGCGGTCGATAAGATCACCGGGCCTGGCAACGCCTGGGTCGCGGCGGCCAAGCGCCAGGTGTTCGGCGCGGTCGGCATCGACATGGTGGCGGGCCCGTCGGAGATCCTGGTGGTGGCGGACGGCGCCAACGATCCCGACTGGATCGCGCTTGACCTGCTGTCCCAGGCCGAGCACGACGCCACCGCCCAGTCGATCCTGATCACCGACGACGCGGATTTCGCCGACGCGGTCGAGGCGGCGGTCGCGGGCCGTCTCAAGACGTTGCCGCGCGCGGAGATCGCGGGCGCGAGCTGGAACGGGTTCGGTGCCGTGATCGTGGTCGGTAACCTGCTGAAGGAAGCGCCGGCGCTGGTCGATGCGATCGCGCCCGAGCACCTCGAGCTCGCTGCCGCCGAGCCCGAGCCGATCGCCGCCGCCGTCACCAACGCGGGCGCCATCTTCATGGGCCGGTTCACGCCCGAGGCGGTGGGCGATTACGTCGCCGGCCCCAACCACGTGTTGCCGACCAACCGTTCGGCGCGGTTCTCGTCGGGCCTCGGCGTGGGCGATTTCCTCAAGCGCACCTCGCTGGTGGCGTGCGACGCCGACGCGCTGGCCGCGGTGGGTCCGGCGGCGGTGACGCTCGCCGGCGTCGAGGGGCTCGACGCCCATGCGCTCTCCATCGCGATCCGCCTCAATTTGCCCACGAAATGACTGGTGAAATGACGGGCGAAATGACGGGGTGCGAGCGCCCGCGCGGCCCCGTCCTTGGGGCTTGACGCTAGAGCCCCGCGCGCTCATTGTCCCCCCAGCCTGAACAAATGTCGGAGAGACGATGTCCGAAAAGGAAGATGCCATTGAATTTCCGGGCGAAGTGAGCGAGCTTCTGCCCAACGCCATGTTCCGCGTGAAGCTGGAAAATGGCCACGAGATCCTCGCCTACGCATCGGGCAAGATGCGCAAGCACCGTATCCGCGTGCTGGTCGGCGACAAGGTCAACGTCGAGATGACCCCCTACGACCTCACCAAGGGTCGCATCACCTTCCGCTTCAAATAGGATCGCCGGCGGGCGCCATGCCGGAGCCTGTCAGGTTCGTACTTGCGTCGGCTTCCCCGCGCCGCCGCGACCTCCTCGCCCAGATCGGTATCGTGCCCGACGCGGTGATCGCGCCGGAGGTGGACGAGAGCGCGCGCCCGCGCGAGCTTCCCGCCGACCACGCACTGCGGCTCGCGCGCGAGAAATGCGCCGCCGTTGCCGCGCGCGCCGAGGCCGCGGGCGCGCTCGTGCTCGCCGCCGACACGGTGGTCGCGTGCGGGCGGCGCATCCTGCCCAAGGCCGAGGACGAGACGACCGCGCGGCGCTGCCTGGAGCTGCTGTCCGGACGCCGCCACCGGGTCATCGGCGGCGTCGCGCTACGTGCTCCCGACGGACGCGTCCACGAACGCCGGGTGGTCACCGCCGTCGCCTTCAAACGACTGACCGCGGCCGAGACCGCGGCCTATCTCGCGTCCGGCGAATGGCACGGCAAGGCGGGCGGCTACGCCATCCAGGGCCGGGCCGCGGCGTTCGTGCGCTGGCTCGGCGGGTCGTATTCCAACGTGGTCGGGCTGCCGCTCCACGAGACGGCGGCATTGCTCGCGCGTTTCGGCCTCGGGCCGCTGGGCGGCGGGCGATGATCGACGAAATCGTCGCCACCCGCGCCGGCGGCCGGCTCCGGATCGCGCTCCGCGAGGCGGGCCGCCTGATGGAGGTGCTGTTCGACGACGGCGCCGAGCCGGGTGCCGTGGGCGACGTCGTGCTGGGCCGGGTCACCGCCGTGCTCAAGGGAATGGAAGCCTGCTTCGTCGACATCGGCGCCGAGCGCGCCGGGTTCCTGTCGCTGGCCCCACGCGGCGGCGAGGACGACGCCCCGCTGCTCGATGAGATTCCCAACGAAGGCGCCGCCGTGCTGGTGCAGGTCACCAAGGCGGCGCAGGCCGGCAAGGGTGCCGGGCTCACGCGCAACATCTCGCTGGCCGGCCGGTTCCTCGTGCTGACGCCCTACCAGAACCGGATCGCGGTCTCGCGCCGGATCGAGGACGTCGGTTTGCGTGCGCGGCTCGAGCAGGACCTCGCTGCGCTCGCGCCGGGCGAGGGCGGCTTCATCGTGCGCACCGCTGCCGCCGATGCCGACGCCGAGGCGCTCGCCGCCGACGCCGAACGGCTGCGCGCGGAATGGGATGAGATCACGGAGCGGCTCGGCAACGTGGCGGTGCCGTGCCGCCTGCACGGCGAGGAGAGCGGCCTGATCAAGGCGCTGCGCGACCGCGCCCACGGCGGCCTGCGCCGGGTGATCGTCGATTCGAAGCGCGACGCCGAGGACGCGCGCGCCTTCTTTGCCGCCTACCTGCCGGGCCTGGAGAGCCGCGTCGAGTTCGTGGAGCGGACCGGATACGGCGTTCAAGTCCTACGGCATCGAGGACGACATCCTGGATGCGCTCGAACCGGAGATCGGCCTGCCCTGCGGCGGCTCCATCGTGATCGAGACTACCCACGCGCTCACCGCGATCGACGTCAACACCGCCCGCAACACCGGACGCTCCGGACACGCCGCGACGGTGCGCGCCACCAACCTGGAAGCGGCCGAGGAGATCGCCTGCCAGCTGCGCCTGCGCAATCTCGGCGGGCTCACGGTGATCGACTTCATCCACATGGATGACCCCGACGACGAGGCCGACGTGCTCGCGGCGTTGCTGGACGCCCTTGCCGACGACCCGGCGTTCATCCGTGCGACCGGATTCTCCGAGCTCGGCCTGGTCGAGCTGGCGCGCCGGCGCGGGGCAGGGCCGCTCAGGGACCGGATCGAGTTGACCGGCGACGGGACGGACGGAAACGACGGGGATTAGTTCTTCGACGCCGCGCCGGTCCTGGCCGTGGCATCGGCGCAGCCGCGCACCGCTTTTTCCACGACCGGCCCCGGGTCGAAAGCGGGGAAGGCAAGGACGCGGGCCTCGGTCCGCTGCGGGCTTTTCTCGGTCAGCGTCACCACGAACGACAGGCGGGCCGGGCCCTCGTACATTACCCGGGTGGCATCGCTGCCGGGATGGCTCAGCACCGATATCATAGGTCCGGTACCGCTGCCGCGGTCGGCTGCGGCGGCAAGCTCTGGCATGACGCGCAGCGCGTTCGAGATGCACGCTCCGAGGCCGGCGTGGCCACCCGTCACCGTGACCGTCACGCGGTCCTGGGACGGCGGCACGAACGCGATCCAGGTGCCGGACGCGGCCAGGGCGGCACTCGCGATCACGAGCGCGAAGCAGAGCGGCGTAAACCGCCGGGCGGAGGTGTTTTGCGTTTGCATCAAACGGGAAATTAATTGAAGGGGTAATTTCGTCAAATGCTATCGGATTGATTTCACGACGAATTTTGGAGATTTTTAGCTAAAATTTTAGCGATCCCGGATTCCCGCGGCGGCGCGCTTGGTCCGCCGCAATGAAGCCGTTAAAGTCGCGCCCATGAGCGAAGACAAAAAAATGTCCGGCGACGTCCCTGGGGCAGCTGGTGCCGGCAGGAAGGTGTCTAAATCGTGCCCCGCATGCGGCAAGCCGGCGGTGGAGAGCTACCGGCCGTTCTGCTCGCGCCGTTGCGCGGACCTCGACCTCGGTCGCTGGCTCAACGGCAGCTACAGCATTCCGGCGGTGGAGCCGCCGGACGGCTACGACGAGGCCGAACCGGCGTCCGGCACCAAGGATCGGGAGCCCGGCTGACCGCCGATTGCGGCGTCCGTGGGGCGTCGCGGCCGCGTCTTTCAGCGTCTTTACAGGGGGGCGGAATGACCCTATAACCGCCCGGCGCCCTTTCCCGGCGCGAAACACCCCGGCGCCCAGGTAGCTCAGTTGGTAGAGCAGGGGATTGAAAATCCCCGTGTCGGCAGTTCGATTCTGTCCCTGGGCACCATTTTTTCCGGAATATCCAAGTAGGCACATGCGTCCCGTCCTGCGGGTGACGGGCGGGCGCGACGATGTTAATGATCTTCGGACGACGGACAGGGTCGGGACGGAGACCAGGTCACCATTTGGAAACCCGGGCGTTCCTCGGGTAGCCTCGCCGCTCGGCCAGGCGGCGTAACGGAGACGTAGCGATGACGAAGCGTATGGTGATCATGCTGGTCGCGGCAGGCGTGGTGCTGGCCGGCGTGTTCGGGTTCGTCACGTTCCGTTCGGTCATGATCGGCAAGTTCCTGGCGTCCCAGAGCAACCCGCCGCAGACCGTCTCGACCACCGAGGCCGGGTACCAGGAATGGCAGTCCCGGCTCGAAGCCGTCGGCACGCTGCGTGCCGTCAACGGGGCCGATCTCGCCCCCGAAGTCGCCGGCATCGTCGAAAAGATCCTGTTCAACTCCGGTGACGACATCGAGAAGGGCGCGGTTCTCGTCCAGCTGCGCGCCGAGGACGATATCGCCAAGCTGCATTCGCTGGAAGCCACCGCCGGGCTCGCCGAGACCACCTACAAGCGCGACAGGAAGCTGGTGAGGGTGCAGGCGGTGAGCCAGGCCACGCTCGACACCGACGCGGCCAACCTCAAGAACGCGAAGGCCCAGGTCGAGGCTCAGAAGGCGGTGCTGGCGAAGAAGACCGTCCGCGCGCCGTTCGCCGGGCATCTCGGCATCCGTGCCGTGGACGTGGGGCAATACGTCAACGCCGGGACCACGCTGGTTACCCTGCAGGCGCTCGATCCCATCTATGTCGACTTCTCCCTCCCGCAGCAGAATCTCGACGAGATTAAGATCGGCCAGGCGGTGGCCGCGAAGGTTGACACCTATCCCGACAAGACCTTCACTGGCAAGATCCAGGCGGTCAATTCCCGGGTCGATACCGCGACGCGCAACGTGCAGATCCGCGCCACCCTCGACAATCCGTCGCACACGCTGCTGCCCGGCATGTACGCGACCGTGGACATCGAGGTGGGGGCGCCCACGCGCCACATCACGCTACCCCAGACGGCGATCACCTATAATCCCTACGGGAGCACCGTCTTCATCGCCGACGAGAAAGGCAAGGATGCCAAGGGCAAGCCGCAGCTTGTCGCGCGCCAGACCTTCGTGACGACCGGCGCCACGCGCGGCGACCAGGTCGCGGTCCTGAAGGGCGTCAAGGAGGGCGAAAAGGTGGTCACGGCCGGCCAGATGAAGCTGCGCAACGGCACGCCGCTGATCATCAACAATGAGATCCAGCCCGCCGACAATCCCCATCCGACGCCGGTCGAGCAGTAGGCCAAAGGCAGGGCGCGGCAATGAAATTCACCGATATCTTCATCCGGCGTCCGGTGCTCGCATCGGTGGTGAGCCTCCTGATCCTGGTGCTCGGCCTGCGCGCCGCGGCGGTCATGCCGATCCTGCAGTACCCGCGCACCGAGAACGCGGTGGTGACGGTCACGACCACCTATTACGGCGCCGATCCCGACGTGGTCGCGGGCTTCATCACCACGCCGCTCGAGAATGCGATCGCCCAGGCCAACGGCATCGACTACATGACGTCGCAGAGCCAGAGCGGTACCAGCACCATCGACGCCTACCTGCGCCTCAACTACGACGCGGACAAGGCGCTCACCGAGATCAATACCAAGGTCAACTCGGTGCTCAACCGCCTGCCCGCCGGCAGCCAGCAGCCGGTGCTGACCGTCAAGATCGGCCAGACCATCGATTCGATGTACATCGGCTTCAAGAGCAGCGTGCTGGCGCCCAACCAGATCACCGACTATCTGGTGCGCGTGGTGCAGCCGAAGCTGCAGGCTGTGCCCGGGGTGCAGACGGCCGAGCTGCTGGGCGGTCAGAATTTCGCCCTGCGGGCCTGGCTCGACCCGGAAAAGCTCGCCGCCTTCGGCGTGACGGCGGCGGACGTCAGCCAGGCGCTCGCCAGCAACGACTACATATCGGGGCTCGGCAGCACCAAGGGACAGATGGTGCAGGTCAACCTCACCGCTTCCACCAGTCTCCACAGCCTCGACGAGTTCCGCGATCTGGTGATCAAGCAGAGCGGCGGCTCGATCGTCCGCCTCAAGGATGTCGCCCGGGTCACGCTCGGCGCCGACAGCTACGATTCGCAGGTCGCCTTCGACGGCCAGAAGGCGGTCTACATCGGTATCCAGGTGGCGCCGTCGGCGAACCTGCTGGACGTGATCAAGGGCGTGCGCGATGCCTTTCCCGTGATCCAGTCGCAGCTGCCGCAGGGGCTGCAGGGAGCGATCGTCTACGACGCGACCAACTTCGTGAACAGCTCGATTCAGGAAGTGGTGCGGACCCTGGCGGAGGCTCTCGTCATCGTCATCCTGGTGGTGTTCGCCTTCCTGGGCTCGATGCGCTCCTCGGCGATCCCGAGCATCGCCATTCCGCTGTCCCTCGTCGGCACCTTCGTGATGATGGCGGTCTTCGGTTTCACCATCAATCTCCTGACGCTGCTCGCCATGGTGCTGGCGATCGGCCTGGTCGTCGACGACGCGATCATCGTGGTGGAAAACGTGAACCGGCATCTCGAGGCCGGGATGAAGCCGTTCCCGGCCGCCATCCAGGCCGCGCGGGAGCTGGGCGGGCCGATCGTCGCCATGACGGTGGTGCTGGTCGCCGTCTACGTGCCGATCGGCTTTCAGGCGGGGCTCACCGGGGCGCTGTTCACGGAGTTCGCCTTCACTCTGGTGGGGGCCGTCACGATCTCGGCCATTGTCGCGCTCACGCTTTCGCCGATGATGTGCTCGCGCCTGCTCAAGCCCCATACCGGCCGGCGCAGCGGTTGGCAGGAGCGGTTCTCCGACTTTACCGACCATTACTTCGACCGCCTGCACCGGGGCTACCAGAGGTGGCTTCATGGCAGCCTCGATTACCTGCCGGTCATCGCGGTATTCGCCGTCATCGTGCTCGGCAGCATCTATTTCCTGTTCGCGTACTCGCAGAACGAGCTCGCGCCGCAGGAGGACCAGGGTGTCGTCATTACCCTGGCGACACCGGCGCCGAACGCGACGCTCCAGCAGCGCCTGCTTTACTCGCGGCAGATCTACAAGGTTTTCAACGGCTACCCCGAAACCGACCACGTGTTCCAGCTCGATACGCAGTCACGTTCGATCGCGGGCATGGTGCTGAAGCCGTGGGACAAACGCGACCGTACCTCGAACCAGCTCCAGCCGGTTGTGCAGAACGACCTTTCAAAGATCGCCGGCGTGCGCGTGGCGGCGTTCCAGCCGCCGCCGTTGCCGGGCGCTATCGGCCTGCCGATCCAGTTCATCATCCAGACCACGGAACCGTTCCCGCGGCTCAACGAGATCTCCAGCGCATTCCTGCAGCAGGCGGTGCGGAGCGGCATGTTCATCTTTCTTGATAACGATCTCAAGTTCGACCAGCCGCAGTCGACCGTGGTGATCGACCGCGACAAGGCCGCGCAGCTCGGCCTCAAGATGAGCGACGTGGGCAGCGCGCTCAGCGCCATGCTGGGCGGCGGCTACGTCAACTACTTCAGCATGGCGGGACGGTCCTACAAGGTGATCCCGCAGGTCGAGCAGCGCTACCGACTCAATACGGACCAGCTGCTGCATTACTACATCCGCAACGGAGAGGGCACGCCGATCCCGTTGTCGACCGTCGCCCATATCACGACAGAGACGGTGCCCCAGTCGCTCAACCACTTCCAGCAGCTCAATTCGGCGACCATCCAGGGCGTGCCGGCACCGGGCGTCTCACTCGGGCAGGCGATCACCTATCTCCAGGATCTCGCGGCGCGGACGCTGCCGATCGGCTATACGATCGGCTACGCCGGCACGTCGCGCCAGTACATCCAGGAATTGAGTGGCTTCGTCGTGACCTTCGGCTTCGCCCTGATCATTATCTTCCTTGCGCTTTCGGCCCTGTTCGAGAGCTTCCGCGACCCGATTATCATCCTAGTCTCGGTGCCGATGTCGATCGCGGGTGCCCTGATCTTCATCTGCCTCGGCGTCGGCGGTGCCACCCTCAACATCTATACCGAGGTCGGGCTGGTCACGCTCATGGGCCTGATCAGCAAGCACGGCATCCTGATCGTCGAATTCGCCAATAACCTTCAGAGGGAAGGGAAACCGAAGCGCGAGGCGATCGAGGAAGCGGCCGCCATCCGCCTGCGGCCGATCCTGATGACGACAGCGGCCATGGTGCTGGGCGTGTTTCCCCTGATCATCGCCAGCGGCGCCGGCGCGGTGTCGCGTTTCGACATGGGTCTCGTGATCGCAAGCGGCATCGCCATCGGTACGCTGTTCACGCTGTTCGTGGTGCCGGCGGTCTACATGATGATCGGCGCCGATCATGCCAGGCACCGGAGCGTCGAAGAGCCCGCACCCGCCCCGACGGCGCCGCCCGCGGCCTGAACCCCGCGGAATTTCGCGGCGAACAGCAGGTTAAGCACAGTTCATCTTGCGGACAGGGGCATTTCACCCGCACCGCCCGATTCTGGGCGCGAGAGCGCGAACCGCGCTCTATGCGTTCAACCCGAAATCGAGAGGTGTCCCATGAAAAGCAAGATCCTCTTTCCCGTCGTCGCCATGATGCTGGCCCCGGGTGTGGCGCTGGCCGCGTCATCCGGCATGTCCGGCGGCATGTCCGGCGGCAAGGCCATGCAGCCCACCAAGGGCATGTCCACGACGTCGCAGATGTCGGAAGACGACTCCGGCGGCCAGATGTCGACCGGCCATCGCATGACCAAGGCCCTCAACTTGCTCGAGGCCAACGGTTACGGCGGGTTCACCAACTTCAAGGCGGACGGCGACGGCTACAAGGCGACCGTGACCCGCGACGGCCACGACGTGACCGTCCATGTTGATCCCGACACGGGCAAGGTGACGACCGGCTAGGTGTGGCAGCCCTTCAGGGAAAAGGCCCGGGCGTAGCGCCCGGGCCTTCCGTTTTCCGCAACGCCTCTAGAGCTTGATCGGCTTGGATCGGAACGATCTCGAGCCGTGAATCAGGCTCTACACTTTGAATCTAGAGCAGGATTCACGGTTCAGATTGAGTCAATCTGAACCGACCCTGCTCTAGGACGCATGCTTCTTTTTCTTCTTTTTCTTGCCGCCCTTGCGCTTGCTGACCTTGGCCTTCAGCGCTTCCTTCAGCATGGCCACGGCATGCGGGGAAACGGCGACGATCTTGTCGACCAGCGCCTGGAGCTCCTTGCCCGACGTCGGCGCGACCGCCAGCTTCTGCTTCTCGGCGTCGGCGAGGAACTTCGGGTCCGTGACGGCCGCGTCGAACGCCGCACGCAGCGCCGCGACCTTTTCCGCGGGAACGCTCGGCGGGGCGACGATCGGCCGGCCGACTGCGACGGAACGGGAGATGAACTCCAGCACCTCACGCTGCTCGTCGGTCTTGGCGAGATCGCTGAGGAGCGGCGCGTTGGGTAGATCCGGATCCTTCTCGGTCCCGATCTGGAACAGGACGTTGAGCTTGTGGTCCCTGATCCATTCCGGCTTCTCGCGCTCGAGGCCCGCCCACGACCGGCTGCCGAGACCGGAGACCTCGCCACGTTCCAGCGCCAGAAGCGCCTCTTGGGAAGGGTAGCCGGAAATTACCCGGAACTTGGTGCCGAAGAAGTTGTTCACGATCCGCGGATAGATAGTGGCGGGCGTATTGCCGCCGGCGCCCGCGCCGATGACGAGCGGCTCCTTGCTGGCCTCGGCCACGGTCTTGATCCCGGTCTTGTACCACAGGAACAGGACGTTGTTGACGTGGGTCGGGGTGCCGATCCAGTTGAACTTGCGGACGTCGAACTTGAGCTTCGTCTTGTCCAGCACCTGGTCCATGGGGATGTTCTGGTTGAAGCATCCCATCGCCGTGCCGTCCTTGGGCGCGACGTTGTAGAGCCAGCTCGCCGCCTTGCGGGTGCCGGCACCCGGCATGTTCTGCACGATGACGGTGGGGTGTCCGGGGATGTGGTCGCCGATGTGGCGCCCGACCAGCTGGGTCTGAGCGGTGTATTCGCTGCCCGGTCCGTAGCCCACGACGATCTTGACAGTCTTGCCCTGGTAGAAATCGGCCAGTCCGCCGGCATGGGCCGGCAGCGCGGACAGCGCGAACGCCGTGCCGCAGGCCATGAGTACGCTCGCGACGCGTGTCGTATCCATGACAGTCTCCCTGTTATCTTTTTTAGCTGACGACGCATGGGTGTCCCCGACGCCGCAGGGGCAGGGTAGGCCCTTGGGCGCGCCGCTGGCAAGGCGTCCGTGCCCGAAAATGAGCGAGGCCCCGGATAACGGGGGATAGCGGCCCGCTGCTATTCAGGCGAGGCCGTAGAGCCGGCGGGCATTAGCATCGAGAATCTTGTCCACCACCTGCGCGGGCAGGGTGCCTTCGTCGCGGATCTTGCGCATGACGTCGATCTCGGTCGCTTGGTCGTGGTGGCCGTAGTCGGTGCCGATCACCAGGTTGTCCTCGCCCACCTTGTCGATGATGTAGGGCAGGTCGTCGGTGACCTGGCACGCGACGTAGATGTTGTTGCGCTTGAGAAGGCCGGTCGAGTCCCAGTCGGGCCGGTTGAAGTTCTTCCGGTAGCTGAGCTCGGTGTAGTTGATGGCATAAGGCAGCCACGAGGCGCTGAACTCGACGAAGCCCCAGCGCACGCCCGGGAACTTCTCCGGGATGTCGCGCATGATCAGGGAATGGAAGGCGGCGACGCCGGTCGAGCGGTTGGTCATGAACCGTGTCACCGAGTTCTTGTAGAGGTCCATGAAGGCGCCGCTGTGGTTGCCCGAATGGATGCAGGCGGCGAGATCGAGTTCCTGGGCCGCCTCCCACAGGGGATGGAAATACGGGTCGTCCAGCTCGCGGTCGCACTCCATACCGACCAGGAAGATGCCGCAGGCACCGTTGTCCTTGCAGAACTTGAGCTCGTCGCGGACCTTGTCCATCGACCGCAGCGGCGGGATCGCGACCCAGCGCAGCCGGTTGTTGCTCTGCTTCCAGACGTCGGCGAGCCAGCGGTTGTAGCTGCGGGCCAGCGCCCATTCCCAGTCCGGGCTCTCGGTCTTGATGGTGAGGAAGAACGTCGGATAGAGCACCTGGGCGTCGATGCCCATCTGGTCCATGTGCGCGAGCCGGCCCTCGATGTCGGTCATTTCGCGTTGGCCCGCCGTGGTCTCGTTGTAGTCCTGGTTGCGCGTGCCGCTCCACACCTGGCCGTCGACCAGCCAATAGGTCTTGGTGGTGTCCACCCCGCCCTGGGTCTGGATGGTGTCGCCGGTGTCGGTCGGCTGCAGCAGGACGGGCCGGTAGCGCTTATGGTTCCCATCGATGTAGGAAAAGGTCTTGGGCGTCTCGATGACGTGGGCGTCGGCGTCGACGATCCTGAGGCTCATGGCTGTCTCCCGTCGGGCCGGGTGCAGGTCCCGGCCACCGTCGTTCGGTGAAAGGATGATGGTGCCATTTTTAGGCCGGCGCCTCGGTAAGGTCCATGGGGAATTGGGACGGGCCCGGCACGCAGGCGTCGCGCGCCGGGTCCGTCGCCGGCCGGATCAGGGCGTATGGGAGTACGCGTAGGCCTTCTTCACGACGTCAGGCGGCGTCGCGTAGAACTCGGCGATCATCTTCTCGACCTCCTCGCCGGGGATCGGCTCGAAGGTGACCTTGATCTTCTTGCCATCCTTGATCATGCCCGGGTCCTTCATGGTGTCGAGCAGCGCCTTGCGCAGGGCCTTGACGCGGTCGGCCGGCACGCCGGGTGCCGCCGACAGCGGGCGGGTCAGGATCGACGGGCCGAATACCAGCTGGGCCGCCTTCTTGAGTTCCGGCGTGGTGAGAAGGTCCGTCACCGGCGTCGCGTCGGCGAAGATGTCGGGCACGGGACGGCCCATGCCGACCTGCACGAACATGCGCAGGTCGCCCGACTTGAAGTCCTTGAAGAAGGCGCCGCGCACGGTCGATGCGAACATGCCGCAACTGGCATCCGCCTCGCCGCGATGCATCGCGAGGTTGATCTCCTTGGTGCCCTTGTAGCCGTTGACGACCTTGACCGGCGCGCCGAGGGCGTTCTTGAAGAACAGCGGGAACAGCGTGGTGGGTGCCGCCGGCCCGGTCGAGCCGAATATGATCGTTTTCTTGGACTTGATCATGTCGGGCAGGGTCTTGATGCCGACCCCGGCGCCCTTCCACACTGCGCAGGCCTGTACGTCACTGTGCATGCTGCCGATCCACGAGAACTTCTCGGCCTTGAATTTCGCCTTCTTGTCCCCGTAGAGCGGCTCCAGCACCGCGGCCGAGTTGAACACGCCGAGTGTGGCACCGTTCCGGAGCGATGGCTCGTTGTAGAGGAAATTCAGGACCTTGAGACTGCCGCCGCCGGGCATGTTCTGTACCACAGGCGTCGGGTGGCCCGGCACGTGCCTGCCGAAGTGGCGCGCCACCAGGCGGGTGGTGGTGTCGTAGCCACCGCCGGCGCCGAAGCCGACCAGGAAGGTCAGCGTCTTGCCCTTGTAGAAATCGGCCACCGATTCGGCCCGGGTTGCTGCCGTGGACATGCCGAATACGGCCATGCAGGCGAGCATGGCGCCCGCTACGCGTGTCGTTTTCATGACGGTCTCCCTGTTCTTTATTCTGGTGGTGCCAGGATTGGACCGGCCCCCCTCATGGGTAGCCTAAGGGGCACGGGCGGGGCTGGCAAGGTGGCTTGGCCTGCCGGGGGCGGCGGTTCCGGGGGCGATACTTCTCGCCACCTCTCCAAAAAACTCCAAATTCGCCATCGGGCGGCACGTCGTAGTATTCTCCCAAGGGTTCTAAGGATATTTTTGCGCGCCGCGCCGCGCCGCGCGGGGATGGACAAAGGCGTGACGCACCACATTCTGCTTGTCGATGACGACGTCAATCTCGCCGACATGATCCGCGAATTCCTCGAGTTGGAAGGCTTCACGGTCACGGCGGCCCACGACGGTCCGGCGGGCCTCGCCGCCGCTTCCGACGGCATCGACCTGATCGTGCTCGACGTCATGCTGCCGGGGCTGTCCGGGTTCGAGGTCCTGAAGCGGCTGAGGCAGGGTTCCAACGTTCCTGTGATCATGATGACGGCGCGCGGCGAGGACGTGGACCGCATCGTCGGTCTCGAGATCGGCGCCGACGACTACCTGCCGAAGCCGGTCAATCCACGCGAGCTGGTCGCCCGCATACGGGCGGTGCTGCGCCGGACGGAAGCGCGCGGGCTGGCGCCGTCGGGCGATCTGGCCGTCGGGGGGATCAGGCTCGATCCCGCGTCGCGCACCGCATGGTCGCAGGAGCGCAAGCTCGATCTGACCACTGCGGAGTTCAACCTGCTCGAGCATCTGCTGCGCAACGCCGGCCGGGTCGTGTCGCGCGAGGAGCTTTCGGCGGCGGCGTTCGGGCGCCAGTCCTCCGTGGGTGGCGCAGACCGCAACGTCGATACCCTCGTGAGCAAGGTCAGGCGCAAGCTCGGCCCGGCCAGCGATCTCGATCAGCACATCAAGACCGTCCGCAACGTCGGCTACATCTTCGCGCAGCCGGCGCCGGCTCCCGCCCGTGACGCCTCGGTACAACCGTCCGGCGGCCGGGCGGGGTAGCGAAGAACGGCGGCCCGACCGGGCCGGCTTCCAGGGGGGGACAGCCAGATTTCCAGCCTCATGCACTCGTTCCGGCGCGGCCGATTCCGGGGGGCGCTCGTGCCTCTGCTCCTGCTTCTCCTGTCGGGGATCGCGGGCCAGCCTGCACGCGCCGGGGACGGATACCAGTTGGGGCACGGCTTCGATCTCGGCCCTCTCAATGTCGCCGGCTACAGCAACGTGATCGTGAACCTGCCCCGCCACGGGCAGCGTTCGCTCACACTCGACGACCTCAGCCTCTATGTCACGGGTCACATGGGACGGTTCTTCAATCCGTTCGTGGAAGCGGAACTGACGGGACTCGACCTGGCCCGTTCCGGTTCCAGGGGGAACGACCGGGGAGACGGCGACGTCGTGCTGGAGCGCCTTTACAACAATTCCTACCTGAGCGACAGCTTCACCCTGCGGCTCGGCAAGATGCTGGCGCCGGTCGGCGAATGGAACGAGATTCACGCGGCGCCACTCGTGCTCACGACGGTTCGTCCCGCCGTCACCCACAGGAACTTCAGCGAATACGCGACCGGTCTGTCGGTCCTGTACAGCGACCCGCTGGCACGCTTTCCCGATGTCCAGGTCTACTGGCAGCCAGGTGACGAGTTCTCCGAGCGGCCCAGCCGCATCACCACCCATCAGTACCAGGAAGTCGACGGGGCGCACGTCAGCTTCCCCATCGGGCTGCTCGACAAGGTGGGCTTTTCGTTCCAGCACTCGGAGGACTCGCAGGATTACGAGCAGTCGCTCTACGGCGCCGACTTCCACTACACGCTGGGCCGTTTCACCCTGCAGGGGGAGGGAACATTCTCCCATATCAACAGCCCGACGGCCGTACACGCGCGCGATACGGAATGGGGCGCCTACACGGCGGTTTCCTACGCCATCACCGACAAATGGTCGGTGCACGGCTGGTACGAAGGATTTGCCGACCGAAGCGCGTCGTCGGTCGCCCATGACGTCCTGATCGGGGCCACGTACCGGCCACGGCCGGCGATGGTGATGCGGGTCGAATACCTCCAGAATGTCGGGGGCGAGCCGGTGAACCCCTCGGGTCTTTTCGCCTCCTGGTCGGTCCTGTTCTGAGCCGCGATGATGAGGGGGATCATCCTGGTTCTTGCCATGCTGGTCGGGCTGTTGATGTCGCGCCCGGTTGCCGCCGAAGACCTGCTGATCATCGCCAACCGTTCGGTCACCGTAGCGGCGCCGCTCGGTCTCGGCCGGATCGCCGCGATCTACCTTTTGCGCATGACGACCTGGCCGGACGGCACCCATATCGTGCCGGTCAATCGTGAGGCCACGAGCATGGCGCGCGAGACTTTTGCGTCCCGCGTTCTGCGCGAGGACAATGCCACGCTCGCGGTCTACTGGAACGAGATGCACTACCGCGGCAAGCTGCCGCCGGTGGTGCAGGAGTTGGAACAAGCGATGCTGGCCTTCGTCCAGAAGGTGCCGGGCGCGATCGGCTATATCGGTACCGCGACCCGCCCGGTCGGCGTGAGGGTATTGGGCCGGGTTCGCGAGGTCGCTGCGGGGAAGGGGAATCGATGATCGCCTTTCTCACCCGCACCATCCCCGGCAGAATTCTGGCCGCCCTCCTGGGTATCTACGCCGCGACCTATCTCGCGACCGCGCTCGTGGTCTATTCCGGCGTGCGAGCCTCGATCCTCGAATCGGATGCCACCGCCCTGAACCAGCTCGCCGACCTCAAGTACGGTCAGCTTGTCAATGTCATCGACGCGCTGGCGACCGATCTTACCGCGTGGTCGAAGCTCGACGTGATGAACGACCTTGTTTCCGGCGACATCGACAAGCGCGTGACCCAGACCCTCGAGGAGCTCAAACGGTTTTATCGGCTGACCGGAGACATCTATGCCTTCGATGCCGGCGGCAAGCTGCTTGCCAGCTCGCGTGGTGGGCGTGGTCCCGGCAGCGAACGCATGCCGTCCCAATGGCTGAGCAACGGGAGCGATCTCGTGCTGGTCGGCAAGGAAACCGATCCGATGACCGGGGGCGACGTTGTCGCTTTCGAGATTCCGGTGCTGGGGCGGTTCGACAAGGGCTATCGCATCGGCACCCTGGTGATGACCTATCCGTGGACGTCGGTCGAAAAGCTCCTGTTCGGCCTCGATACCGGCACGGTACTGATGGAAAAGGGCGATCGTGCGCGTATTCTCGCCGCGGACCCGCCCGACATCGTCGCGCGCGCCGGGGCGACGCGCATCCGCTCGGAAGCCGGCGGTGCCGGTGGTGCCTATGTGATCGGTCGCTCCGTGCCGCGCAGCGGGCTCATCGGCAATTGGCGGGTGGTGACGCTGCAGGATTCCAGGTCGGCGACCCGGCCGTTGCGCTGGGTCGCCCTCGAGCTCTCGGTGCTCGGTCTGTTATTGGGCATCCCGATCATCTTCCTTGGCCGCTGGTTGTCCCAGAAGCTGACGGAACCGATCGCGGATCTTACGCGCGTGGTCAGCGGGATCGCCGATACCGACAGGTTGGATGCGCGCGCCCCGGTACCCTCGTCGGAGGAGCTCGGCACGCTGGCACGCTCTTTCAACCGCATGACCGACAATCTGGAGCGGACCACCCGAGAGCGGGAGAGGGCCATGCACGAGCTGGCGGCGCTCAACCAGACGCTGGAGACCAAGATCGCGGAGCGGACCCGCGAGCTGGAAACGGCCATGCGCGCCCAGCAGCGCCTGATCGGCGATATTTCCCACGAGGTCAAGTCGCCGCTCGCCCGCCTCAGCATGGCCCTCGGACTCGCGCGGCGCTCGGGCGAGGATAATCGTGCCCGGCAGTTCGATCGCATCGAGCGGGAGATCGAGACCATCTCGGCACTCGCGAGCGAGTTGCTGACGCTCGCCCGGCTCGATGCCGCTACTCCGACTGTGTTCGCCGCTGTGGACCTCCGCGACCTTGTCAAGCGCATCATCGCCGACGCGGTGTTCGAGAGGCCGTCGCGCGCGGGCGATGTCGTGTTCGACGAGGCCGGCGGCCCGGTCATGGTGAACGGCAACGCCGATCTGTTGCGCCGGGCGATCGAGAATATCGTGCGTAACGCGCTGTTCTATACGTCCGAGGGAACCAGGGTCGAGATCACCGTTGAACGGCGCGCAACGGGCCATGTTTCGGTGACGGTCGTTGACCATGGGCCTGGTGTTCCGGACCGGGCGCTGCCCCACCTGTTCGAGCCGTTCTACCGGGTCGACGAGGCGCGTGCCCGCGATACCGGGGGGAGCGGGGTCGGCCTCGCCATCTGCCAGCGCGTGATCCTGCTGCACGGAGGCACGGTGCGGGCCCGTAACAATATTCCCCACGGCCTCGTGGTCGAGATCGAGCTGCCCGCTAGCGGCGCTTGACGCAGCCGAAATCGACCGTGGTGATCCGCCAGATGCTGGTGGTTTCGCCGCGCTCCACGGCATCCTTGCCGATCTCCGCGCAGTTCGCTTGGGCAACCTTCTTCACTTCCTGCAGGTCCGTGAAATTGCGGTCGTATTTTATGGTGACCGCTTCGGAAGTCTCGGATTCGATCTCGTAGGAGCGACCCCAGACGGCAACGCAGCCGCTCAGAAGGATCGCGGCAAGGACGACGACGAGGGGTTTGTGCATGGCATCAGGCTCCGTACCGGGGCCGTCCGGGCGACAGCCGTGCCGCACGTTACCTCCTGCTGTCGCCGGAAAATGTGGAGTCTTGTCGAGACGCATGGTGAAAGACCGGTCAAGGCCGCGACGACCAATTGCCATAGTTCACGCTTTCTTCTCCACACAACTCGACGGGGATTTTGCCTAGCATGACGGCATCCAGGTCGGAGATGCCCGCGGCCTGTATCGCCGACGAGCGACAACATGCCGAGGTCTTCCGCCGATGCCGTTCAATTGCGTTTCCGCCGCCGTGCCCGTCGTGCCCCATGATGCGCTGTCCGGAGGCGGCCCCTTCGCCGTCGCCGATCCGGACACGGATCTTCCCGGCCCGCCCGTGATCCTGGTGCCGCCTGCGCATCCGCTGCGCCACGAGGCGGAGACCTGCATCCGTGCCGTCTACGAGCGGGCGTTCGGTGCCCGCGATTTCGCCCTGCCGCACATGCTCATCGCCTGGACGGACCGCGACGGCCAGCCGCTGTGCGCGGCGGGATTGCGTACCGCCGCCTATGGCTTCTTTTCCGAGGTCTATCTCGACGCGCCGATCGAACAGGTGCTGTCCGCACGCGGCAGCCGGGCGGTGGTACGCGACGATATCTTCGAGATCACCACCCTGGCGAGCCGGCACGCCGAAGTAACGATCGCGTTCCTGCGTGCTCTGGCCCGTTTCGGCAAAGGCGCCGGCTTCAGCTGGTCGTTCTTCACGGCCACGCTCGGCCTCAGGAGGCTGCTTGCCGGGCTCGGCATTCCCGCAGTGGAATTGGCCCCGGCCGATCCTCGGCGCGTGGCCGATCCCGGCCGCTGGGGAAGCTATTATGCCCATGCCCCCCGGGTGTGTGCCGTCGACGACCGCTGGCTCGATGGCACGGCATCGCGCAACCACGGGGCGCTGCCCGATGCATGAGCTGTTCGACGTGCTCCGCCACCGTGCCGCCGTCTCGGGCGACCGGGTGGCCGTCGACGATGGAACGACGCGACTGGCTTATGCCCCCTTGGCCGCACGTATCGCGGCCGCCGCCGAGGACCTCCGATCGCTTATGCCATCCCCGGCAGTGGTCGGGATCCTCGGCGGCAACCAGGCCGACTGGATCGTCGGCCAGCTCGCGGGCTGGCATGCCGGCAAGACCGTCGTGCCCCTGGCGCCGTTCTTCCACGCCGCGCAATTGCGCCACGTCATCCACGATGCCGGAATCACCCATGTCCTCGCCACCGCGGACATGCTGGCGACGGCGAAGCTGCTGGGCGTGCCTGTCACGCCGCTTGGCAAGCGGGAAGCGCCCTTCACGCCGCCGTCCGGTCCCGAGGGGCGCCAGATCATCTACACCTCGGGCAGCACCGGCCGGCCCAAGGGTGTCCTGCTGGCGGGCGGCCAGATGATGTGGAGCGCCCGCGCCCTCGCCGCCGCCATCGGGGCCCGCGAGGAGGATGCCTATCTTTCGGTGCTGCCGCTCGCGCTCCTGCTTGAAACGCTCGCGGCCGTCGTCGTGCCCGTCCTCGCGGGCGCGCCGGTCCGGCTCGAGCCGGGGCTGGCCGCGCGCTTCGGGGAAATGGATGGTACCGGTCTCGCCGATGCCATCGCTTCCCAACGTCCCACCTGCATGGTGCTGGTGCCCCAGCTGCTTGCGCGCTGGGTCGCCGCGCTGCGCGATACCGGCGCCGGGGCACCCGACAGTCTGCGCTTCGTTGCCGTCGGCGGCGCCACCGTGCCGCCCGGCCTTGCCGGGGAGGCATGGGAACTTGGCATTCCCGTCCACGAGGGCTACGGGCTGTCGGAATGCGGCTCGGTGGTGGCGCTCAACCGTCCCGGCGACCGGGTTCCCGGTACCGTTGGCAGGCCGCTGCCCGGCCTCGTAGTCCGCATCGAGGAAGGGGAGATCGTCGTGCGTGGCCCCTCGGTGATGGAACGCTACGTTCATGGCGCACCGGCCGGTGGCATGTGGCGAACCGGGGACGTCGGCGAGATCGCCGCCGACGGCCGGCTTACCGTGCGGGGCCGGCTCGATAACGTGATCGTCACGCCGATGGGGCGCAACATCAGTCCCGAATGGATAGAGGCCCTGCTGGCGGCCGATCCGCGTATCGCCCATTGCGTGGTGACCCATATCGAAGGGCCGCACCTGACGGCCTGCCTGGTGCCGACGGCGCGGGGGAAGGATTGGCTCGCGCGGGCATCCCTCGAGGATATTGCCGCGTTCGTGGCGGCGTGCTGTGGTGACGTGCCGGGCTACGCGGTCCCGCGCCAATTCATCGTGGTTTCCATGGACGAACTGTTCCGCGCCGGTGCGCTGACCGGCAACGGCCGGGTACGGCGCGAGGCGGTGCTCGATGTGTGTACGGATCTTCTCTACGCCCGGGGCGACACGTCCGGCAACGTGCGGCGGGTATTCGGATGACCACCATGCATGATCGCCTGCTTGCGAGGACCGGCGCGGCGCGTGCCGAGTTCCTGTCGATCCCGTTGATCGGGCGCGCGCTCGCGGGCGAGGTATCGCGCGCGCTCTATCTCGATTTCCTGCACCAGGCCTACCACCACGTCCGTCACACCTGTCCGCTGCTGTCGCTCGCCGCCGCCCGCACCGGTGACGACGTCTACCGCGATGCCCTCTACGCCTACCTCGACGAGGAGCGCGGGCACGACCTGTGGATTCTGTCCGATATCGCGGCGATGGGCGGCGATGTGGATGCCACGGCGGTCACGCCGCCGCGCGCGCCGTGCCGCGCCATGGTCGGCTACGCCTATTACGCCGTCGAGTGGGTCAGCCCGTATGCGCTCCTCGGCATGGTCCATGTGCTGGAGGGAATGTCGACCCTGCTCGCCACCCGTGCCGCCGATGCGCTCCGCACTGCGCTCGGCATCCGCGATGGCGCAGGCTTCTCCTACCTGACGTCCCACGGGGAGCTCGACGTCGGGCACACCGGGTTCTTCAAGGACCTCGTCGATCGCCTCGATTCGCCCCTTGCCGCGGACGCCATCATCGACTGCGCCAACATGATGTACTGGCTCTACGGCAACATCTTCCGTGATCTCGGCCGGTATCAACACGGGGACGCCCATGCGGCTCGCGGGTAGGAAAGCCCTCATCACCGGTGCCGGCTCGGGGATCGGGCGGGCGCTCGTCCTCGAGGCCGCGCGCCGGGGAATGGCGGTCGCGCTCGTCGGCCGTCGCGTGGAAATGCTGCACGAGACCCGGGCCGCCATGGAAAAAGGCGTCATGTGCCTGGTTCTGCCGGGAGACGTGACGATGCCCGAGGTGCGCCGCCAATTGCACGAAAGTATCGCCAGCGAATGGGGCCGGCTCGATGTGCTGGTCAACAACGCGGGCATCGTCGCGGCCGGGCCGCTCGCCGGGACCGACGATGCGACGCTGGAACGCCTGATGGCGACCAACGTGATCGCGCCGATCGCACTGACCCGCGACATGTTGCCGCTGCTGCGTACCGCGTCGCCCGCGCGCGTGGTCAACATCGGCTCCATGTTCGGCGACATCGCGTTTCCGCTGTTCGCCGCCTATTCGGCCTCGAAGTTCGGTTTGAGGGGGCTCTCCGCCGCGTTGCGGCGCGAGCTGGGATGCTTCGGTATCGGGGTCACCTACGTGGCGCCGCGCGGCGCGCGTACCGACGCGACCCGGGCGGTGGCCCGTTTTGTCGAGCCGTTCGGCATGTCGTTCGACGCCAGCGAGGCGATCGCACGCGCGGTCTGGGATGCCGTCGCCAGTGGCCGAAACAACGCCTATCCACGCGGCCGCGAGCGCCTGTTCCTGCTCGCCGAGCGCCTGTTCCCGTCGCTGGTCGACCGGGCGCTGGCGGCGCAGCTCGCCACCAGCGGCGCACGCCGCCTGTTCGAGGATCCGGCGCAGCCACGGGAAGATCCCGCTAAATGAATGCGCGGAAAGCGTGCCGTAGCGAGCCTGAAATCAACAACGGGCCTGAAATCAACAACGGGAGTGACAGCCATGTCGTCGAAAACCTACCGCACGGTCCTGGCCCTGCTGGCCGTCATGCTGATGGCGCCGGCAACGGCCGCGATCGCCGCCGATCAGTCCGTGCTCGACGCCGGTATCCGGCACATCGAGCGCCAGTGGGCCCATATCACCTATCAGGTGAAGAACGAGGACGAGCAGGACAAGCAGATGCGCGCCGTCCTGGCCGAAGCGGGCGCGCTCTCCGACCGTTATCCCGGCCATGCCGAGCCGCTCATCTGGCAGGGCGTGGTGGCAAGCTCGGAAGCGAAGTACGCCGGAACCTTCAGCGCCCTCGGGTTTGCCAAACAGGCGCGCGACCTGTTCGAGCGGGCGGGGCGGCTCGACTACCGGGCGCTCGGCGGCGCCGTGCCGACCAGCCTCGGGGTGCTCTACTACATGGTGCCGGGCTTTCCCCTCGGGTTCGGCGACGACGACAAGGCGCGCCAGTACCTGGAGCAGGGCGTCCAGATCAGCCCCGGCGGGCTCGATGCCAACTACTTTTACGGCGATTTCCTCTATCGCCAGGGCGAGTACCGGAAGGCGGCAACGGTGCTCAAGCGCGCGCTGGCAGCCCCCGCCCATCCCGACCGTCCGGTGTGGGATGCGGGACGGCGCGCCGAGGTACACGCGCTGCTGAACAAGGTCGGCGACAAGCTCGCCTCCAGTCGCTGAGGAGTTACCCGGCCCCGGCCGTCATGTCCGTCTGGCACGCGGTCGGCCGCCAGCTGCGTCGCCCCGACGGTTCGGCCGGTCGGGCCATCGGCAGCCTCATGCGGCGGGTCAATGCGCGCGCCAACACCCTTGCAGTCGCGGCGCTGAACCCGACGGTGACGGATTGCGCGCTGGAGCTCGGCTGCGGGCCGGGACACGGGATCGGCCTGCTGGCCGCGCGGGTACTGCACGGCACGGTTTACGGCATCGACTGGTCGACAACCATGTTGGCCCAGGCACGGCGCCGCAATCGCCCGGCCATCGCGGCCGGACGTGTCGGCCTCTACCGTGCCGATTTCACGGTGCTGCCGTTTGCGACGGCCTCGATCGACCGGGTGCTTGCGGTCAACGTCGCCTATTTCTGGCGCGACGCGCCGGCGGTGCTGGCCGAGGTCCGCCGCGTGCTGCGGCCGGGGGGCGTGCTGTCGCTCTATGTCACCGATGCCGCGAGCATGCGGCGCTGGAAGTTCGCCGATGCCGCCACCCATCGCCTGTTCGACATGGGTACCATGGCGGCGGCGCTCCGCGCGGGCGGGTTCGCGGACGGGGATTTCGAGATCATGCTCGTTTCCCTGTTGTTCGGCGTCCGCGGCCTGATCGCGACCGCGCGCAACCGGCCCGCATAGAAAAGGGCCGCCGGCTTGCGCCGGCGGCCCGGTCCGCGCGCGGCGGAACGCTATTTCTTCTTTTTCTTTTTCTTCTTTTTCAGCAGCCCGATGACCCTGGCCTTGACGTCGGCGGGTTGGTCCAGCATCGCCTTGATCGCCGCGGTCATCTCCTTGCCCGGCACGTAGGAAATGTCGACCCGGGCGGCCTTGCGGGTGTCGGCCTGGAACGCCTTGTCGACGGCGAGCTGGTCGAACGCGGTCTGGAGCGTCTGCGTGCGGTCCGCCGGCAGGTTGGGCGGCGCGTAGAACGGCCGAGCCAGGTCGATGATCGGATTGACCATGTGGAACAGCGGCTTGTACTTCGCCGGCACTACGTCCATCACCCACGGCACGTGGTAGGATGCGAGCTCGGGGCTCTTGTGGCCCGCCACCTGCAACAGGATCTTGACCTTGCCCTTGTCCATCATCCCCTTGGGCGGGCCGCCGAAGAAGCCGATCAGGTCGCCGCCCGAGGCCTGGACCTCGTTGCGCTCAAGCGCCAGCGTGATGGCGCTCGACTTGTAGCCGTAGATTATGTCCATCTTGAGCCCGAACGCTTCCTTGATCAGCTCGGGCACCAGGCCGTAGCCGGTCGAGCCGCGCGCCGTCGCGCCGAGCTTGAGGCGCTGCGGGCAGCTCTTGAGCGTATCCAGCGTCTGGCACGGGAAGTCGGTCCGCATCCAGAAGATCACGGTCGCGCTGTAGAGATTGCCGAGCCAGGTGAACTTGTTGAGGTCGAAGCGGATGTTCGGCTGCGAGATCGCGCGGCTGAACAGACCGGCCGAGCCTGAGCCGATGGTGAGGCCATCGGGCTTGGCGATGTTGTAGACGTAGTTGGCGCCTGCGATCGACTGGGGCAGGGGCATGTTGACCACGATCACGTTGGGATGACCCGGGATGTGGTCGCCGAGATGGGCGGCCGCGAGCCGGCCGAGGATGTCGACCCCCGAGCCCTCGCCGCTGCCGACCACCAGCTTGATGGTCTTGCCCTTGTAGAAATCCGCGGCCGAAGCGCCGGACGCGGCCATCGCGCCGACGGCGAGCGCCATCAGCATCGCGGGTACACTACGCCAGTTGAGTTTCATCACCTGCCTCCCGTTCTTATTGGCCCTGTTATCGGCACGATTTTGTCGCTGTTCGGGCGACCTTGGTGCCATCATAATGAAAACATCCTGCTTATGGAAATGCTGTTCGCCCCGCCGCACCCATGACGCCTCCGCACCGCCCCGCGCCGCCCAAGCCCTCGCCCTGGGTCAAGGACATGATCGCCCGGCTCGATCCGCTCGGGCCCGAAAACCTGCGCGTGCTGGACCTGGCCGCAGGCGGCGGCCGCCATGCCCGCCACCTGCTCGATCTCGAATATCCCGTGCTGGCGGTGGATCGGGACGTTTCCGGCCTCAATTACCTCGAGGGCCGGGACGGGCTCGAGATTCTGCAATGCGACCTCGAGGACGGCAGTCCCTGGCCGTTCGCCGGGGAACGCTTCCGCGCCGTGATCGTCGCCAACTACCTGCACCGGCCGACGCTGGCCCGGACCATCGGTCTGGTCGCGCCGGGCGGCTCCTTGATCTACGAGACATTTGGTGCTGGCAACGAGAAATACGGCAAGCCGTCGAATCCCGACTTCCTGGCCCGGCGCCATGAGATCGCCGAGGCTGTCCGTGCCCAGGGCCTGACGGTGCTGGTGGAACAGCACGTGGAGGAGAGCGAGCCTGTGCCTGCCGTCCGCCACCGCTGCGCCGCGCGCCGTCCGGCCTGAGCCTAGAGCAGGGTCGGTTCAGATTGACTTAATCTGAACCGTGAATCCTGCTCTGAATTCAAAATGTGGAGCCCGATTTGCCGATCGGGCTCTAGTCGGCGGTTGGACCGGGCCCACGGCCCGGCTATCCTGTCCCGGTCACATGCGTAAGCCCGCCGGGGGCATCCCGGCCGGAGACGATCAGCGCAGGGCAGCGCAGGGCAGGGAGGAAACGATGCGGGCAATCCGTCTGGTGGCGGCCATGGCCGCCGCATGCGTCGCGTTTGTGGCGGGTGCCGCGCAGGCGCAATCGGTGGAAGAGTTCTACAAGGGCAAGCGGCTCCGGCTGATCGTCGGCGGCTCCGCCGGGGGCGGCTACGACACCTACGCCCGCGCCTTCGCGCGCCACTACGTGCGCTACATCCCGGGGCATCCCTCGATCATCGTGCAGGACATGCAGGGGGCGGGCGGCATGCGCGCGACCAACTTCGTCGCGAGCGGCGCCGTGCCCAAGGACGGCTCTGTGTTCGCCTCGACGCTGCGCACCGTCGGCACGGTACCGCTGCTCGATCCCAAGGGCGGCGCCAAGTACGACGCGACCAAGCTCAACTGGATCGGCAGCCTCGCCAACGAGACCTCGATCTGCGTGTCCTGGCACACGAGCCCGGTCAAGACCTTCAAGGACGCCCTCGACCACGAGCTGATCGTGGGCGCATCCAGCGGCAATGACACGGAGATCTATCCGGCCGTGTTCGACAACCTGCTCGGCACGAAGTTCAAGATCGTGGTCGGCTACGTGGCGGTTGGCATCAACGTCGCCATGGAGCGCGGCGAGGTGGCCGGGCGCTGCGCCTGGTCGTGGTCATCGCTCATGACCCAGAGGCCCGACTGGCTGCGCGACAAGAAGATCAACATTCTCGCGGTGGCCTCCAGCGAGCGTCCGCCCGAGATACCGGCGAGCGTGCCGCTGGTGACCGACTTCGCCAAGTCCGATGCCGACCGGCGCCTGCTCGACCTGTTCTTCCTGCCCCAGGTGATGGGCCGCCCGTACTTCCTGCCCGACGGCGTGCCCGAGGATCGGGTCGCCGCCATGCGCAAGGCGTTCGACGAGACCGTGAAGGACCCCAAGACCGCCGCCGGCTTCCACAAGGCGCGGCTGGAGCTGTCGCCGGTCTCGGGCGCGCAGATCCAGACCATGCTGGCGCGCGTCTACGCGACGCCGCCCGAGGTGATCGCGCGGGCGCGGGACGCCATGCAGTACCGGGGCGAGAAGGTCATGGCGAAGGTCATCTCGATGACCTCCAAGGGCGTGATCGTCAGGTCGATCCGCGAGGGCCGCCAGATCGAGTTCAAGCTCGCCGACGGCAAGACCGCCAGGGCGAAGGTGTCGGGCAGCAAGACCCGGGTCGTGATCGCCGGCAAGAACGCCAAGCGCGGCGCGCTCAAAGCGGGGATGGCGTGCAGCGTCGACTGGCCCGCGCCCGGTACCCAGGCGACCAGGATCGACTGCAAATAGCGGGCAAACGAAACCGGCGCCACCCGACATCAGGGCGGCGCCGTTCCGCTTTCAGCCCCGCGCCGGACGGATGTTCTGGTTCATCCGGAACAGGTTGTCGGGATCGTAAGTCGCCTTGATCCGGGCGAGCCGCGCCTGATTCCTGCCATAGGCCCCGTCGAGCCGGTCGGTTTCGTCGTCCGGCATGAAGTTGACGTAGACCCCGCCGTTGGCATGGGGCGCCGTGGCCGCGAAGAAGTCGCGCGCCCAGCCGATGCAACGGCTGTCGTCCGCAGGGTCGCGCCAGCGCGTGTGCACGTTCATCACGAACCGTGTGTCGCGGTGCGGATAGGCGGTCGCATCCGCCGCCACGCGGTTGATCGCGCCGCCGAGCTGGCCGAGGAAGACCTCGCATTCGGGAGACGGCAGCTTTGCGACATAGGCTAGCGCGGCATCGATCGCGCCGTCCGACAGCTCTGACAGATGGTGCGACTTCCAGTAGTTGCGCGCGCCGGCGTCCAGCAGCGGGTCGAACGCCGTCTGCCAATCCGCATAGCGGTGCGGGCTGACGACGTCCGCAATCGGGGTGCCCAGCTTGCGGAACGGCGCGACGGCGCGCTCGCCTTCCTCGAGGGAACCGGCGTGGCATAGCGCGAAGGCCAGGATCTCTTTGCCATGCACGGCGGCGGGCAGGAACGGCAGGGGCGGCGCCTTGCGCATCACGGCCCAGCAACACATGTCGTCCGGGGCCGCCGCCGCGAGCTCGCGATACTGCCGCAGCAGGACGCCGGCCCGGTCGAACGGATGGACGATCAGACCGGCCATCACCTGGGGTCCCACCAGATGAAGCCGGAACTCGAACGATGTGACGACGCCGAAGTTGCCGCCGCCGCCGCGGACGGCCCAGAACAGGTCCGGATTCTCGTCCTTGCTGGCATGCCTGAGGATGCCGTCCGCCGTCACGATGTCGACGGCGAGCAGGTTGTCGATGGTGAGCCCGAAGGCGCGGCTGAGCCATCCGAAGCCGCCGCCGAGCGTCAGGCCAGCCACGCCGGTCGTGGAATTGATGCCGAGCGGCGTCGCCAGGCCGAAGGCCTGCGCCTCGCGGTCGAACTCGCTGAGCAGCACGCCGGGCTCGACGCGCGCCGTGCGGGCGGCCGGGTCCACGCGTACCGACTTCATCGGGGTCAGGTCGAGCATCACCCCGTGGTCGCATACCGCGTGGCCGGCGATGTTGTGGCTGCCGCCGCGCACGGCGAGCAGCAGGCCGTGGGCGCGGGCGAAGCGGACGCCGGCCATCACGTCGGCCGCGCCGGCGCAGCGGATGATCAGGCCGGGACGCCGGTCGATCATGGCGTTCCAGACGGTGCGCGCGGCGTCGTAGCCGGAATCGCCACGCGTCAGCAGGGTGCCGCGCACCGTGGCGGCGAGGGCTTGCAAGGCGTCGGACGGAATGGCGATCGGCCTTCCCGCGCTGTCGATAAACTGTGTGTCGTCCATTGCCGTCTCCATGAGGCGACCCGGAGAATAGTTCGGTCCGGGGCATATGTTGAACGGGCGCAAGGTGCGCGGACGGGGCCCCGCAATCAACTTTACAAACTGTACCGAACGTCTACCCTCCAGCCGTTCCCATAGTGTGAAAGAACGGAGCCAGTCATGCCTCTCCGGAAGGGGTACGGCCAATTCTGTCCGGTCGCCATGGCGACGGAAATCCTGGGTTCCCGGTGGACCATCCTGCTGCTGCGTGAGCTGCTGGCGGGCAGCGCGCGTTTCAACGACCTGCGCCGGGGACTGCCGCGCATGTCGCCGGCGCTTCTGTCGCGGCGCCTCAAGGAGCTCGAGGAAGCGGCCATCGTCCAGCGCGTCCGGCTCGATGACGGCGGCCAGGGATACCGCCTTACGGCGGCGGGCGAGGAGTTGCGCGGTATCGTCGAATCCATTGGAAACTGGGGCCAGCGCTGGGTGGACACCGAGGCCACGCTCAAGAATCTCGATCCTTCCCTGCTCATGTGGGACATGCGGCGCCGGCTCGATCCCCGGCCGCTGCCAGCGCAGCGTTCGGTGATTCAGTTTCTGTATTCGGGGGTGCCGAAGCAGAAGCAGCGTTGGTGGCTGGTCATTGACGACGGTGAGGTCGACCTATGCTGGGTGGACCCGGGACATGACGTGGACTTGTTCGTCCAGACCGATCCCAGGACCATGACCATGATCTGGATGGGACTTTCGTCGTTGCGCGACGAGCTGGACGCGGGTCGCGTCCAGCTTACCGGCCGGGCCGATCTCGAGCGGTCGATGCACCAATGGCTCGGCTACAGTCCGTTCGCGGTCGAACGCAAGCGCCCCGACGCTTCGGCACGTCCCTGAAACGAAAACGGCGCCGTCTCCGGACGGCGCCGCTTCCTTCGTGAGCGGAACTCAGGTCGTCACGACCTGAGGAACGGCACGGCGAGGCGGTGGAACAGGTCCGCCGCGTCCCATGGCACGAGGTGCTTGCAGCCCTCCGCCATGTGCATGTCGAGGCCGGGCTCCTTCTCCCTCAGGAGGGCGAAGCGGTCGGCGGCGCGGGCGCGGTCCTCGCGCCCGTAGATCATCAGGAGCGGCTGCTTGAGCTCGGTCAGGCGCTGCCACAGTGGCGTGGACGGCTTCTTGGCGGGCGCGGCCTGCGCCTTGGCGGCCTCGGCCATCTCCTGGCGCGCGACGAAGGCCTTGAACGCCTCGCCGACGGAGCGCGAGTGGCGCAGCTGGAGCTCGTCGTCGGTGATCAGCTCGTGATGGAACAGGTTCGCTTCGAGCAGCTTGCGGGTGTCCTCGATGCTGGGCTCGGAGCGCGCCATGCGGCTTTCGAGGCGCGCCTGGGCGGCGCCTTCCTTCTTGCCGGCGCCGCCTTCGAGGGGCGGCAGCAGGCTGCCGGTGCCGAGGACGACGATATGGGAGACGCGCTCCGGCGCCTCGAGGGCGAGCGCGACGGCGATGTTGCCGGCCTGGGAATGGCCGATCAGGGCCGCCTTGTCGATGCCCATGGCGTCCATGAAGGCCAGCGTGACCTTCTTCTTGAGGGCGACCGAGCCGTCCTCGGTGTAGGACGACAGGCCGAAGCCGGGGAAATCGAAGGCGATGGCGCGCACGCCGCCGGCCGCGAGCGGGCCGAGGTTGCGCCGGAACACGTCGGCCGAGGAGCCGAGCGAGGCGCCGTGGAACAGGAGCGCCACCGGCCCTTGGCCCGCCTCGATGTAGCGCAGGCGGAAGCCGCCGGCATCGACGTATTTGTCCTCGAAGCGGGGGGCGGTCGCGGTGTCAGTGGCGGCGTCCATCGGTGTCTCCCTCAGGCGAAATGATTGATTATCGGCATCTCGCGCCGCGGGCGCCGGCCGTTGGCGCAAGTCTATCACCAAGCGCCGCGCCGGGGAAAGGCGTGGGGGGCGGCCCGCGGGAAAGGGCCGCAGCCTTGTTTTCCGCGTTTCTCGCCGCCATCATCGGGCAACACGGGAGGGTGGGGTGTTTTCGAGCACGATAGTCCGGTTTCCGGTAAGCACAGGTATGCACCCGTGAGCGCGACCGTGACCCGCTTCGCGCCGTCGCCGACCGGCTACCTGCATCTCGGCCATGCCCATGCGGCGCTGTTCGCCATGCGGGCCGCGCGCGCGGCGTGCGGGCGCTTCCTGCTGCGTATCGAGGACATCGACGCGCCGCGCTGCCGTCCCGAATTCGAGCAGGCGATCTACGACGACCTCGCCTGGCTCGGCGTGGCCTGGGACGGGCCCGTGCTGCGCCAGTCGGAGCGGATGGGTGCCTATGGCGCGTCGCTGGCACGCCTCGGCGCGCTCGGCCTCACCTATCCCTGTTTCTGCACGCGCAAGGAGATCGCCGCCGAGATCGCGGCGGCGGGCGCGGCGCCCCATGGTCCTGATGGCGCCCGCTTTACCCCGGCACCTGCCGTGGCCTCGACGCGGCGGCCGTTGCCCGGCACCGGGCGACGGGACGCGAGGCGGCGCTGCGCCTCGACTGCGCGCGGGCGGGTTCCGTGACGGGGCCGCTGACGTTCACGGACGCCGAAGCCGGCACGGTGGCGGTCGCACCCTGCCTGTTCGGCGACGCCGTGGTGGCGCGCCGCGACATCGGCACCAGCTACCATCTCGCGGTGGTGGTGGACGACGCGGCGCAGGGGGTGACGCTGGTGACGCGGGGCGCGGACCTGCTGCCCGCGACCCACCTGCAGCGCGTGCTCCAGGCCGTGCTTGGCCTGCCCGAGCCCGCCTACCATCACCACGGGCTGCTTGACCGATGCGGCGGGCAGGCGCCTCGCCAAGCGCGACGACGCGCGCAGTCTCAGGAGCCTGCGCGAGGCGGGCATGAGCCCGGCGGAAGCGCGGGCGCTGGCGGGGTTTCCGGACTGAAAGTTAGCGCCGGCGGGCGGGACGCGCGGGACGGCGCGGCGGCCGTCCCGAGTGGCGACGCGCAACCGCCGTCACAAGCTTCTTCGCGCCTTTCTTCGCGGCTTTCTTCGCCTTGGCCTTGGCGGCGGTTTTGCGCTTCCCCTTTCGGGCAGGCGCCGTCTTCGCGGCTTGCTTCGGCTTGGCCTTGCCCCGGCTCATGGCCTGGCGGCGCTTGCGCCCCTGGAAGTCGGGCCTGGAAAAATCGCCGATGCCGTGGAAGTCGATGATCTCGATGGCGTTGCCGAAGGGATCGTGGACATAGGCGTGACGCCCGGTGAACGTGCGGTGCCCCTCTTCCTCGTAGACCAGGATCGGGTAGCCGGCGGCTTCCAGCGACTTGAGCGCACCATCGAAGTCCTCGCCGCGGACGATGAAGGCGTGATGGAACTCGTATTCGCCGGGCGGGTTGGGCCGGGTGTGGTGTTGCGTGTTGGTCAGCACGAAATACTGGCTGCCCGCCTGCATGAACACCGTGGTGTCGTTGCGGCGCAGGTAGGTGCAGCCGAGAACGTCCTCGTAGAAGCGGCGACCCTGCTCGAGATCGCCGACGCCGATCGCGAAATGGAGGATGCCGACCGGCTGAAGCGTGCGCCGCCCTGCCATGGGGTCTCCTACATCATCTCGGAGAGCAGCATGCCGTAGCCCGGCACCGGCTCGTTGATGTGAAGCCGTTTCTGGATCTCCCAGCAGCGCGCCGGCACCGGATGGATCACCGGCTTGCCGAGGTCCTGCTCGAGGATGTCGATCACCGGCAACACGCGCCAGCCCGAGCCCAGCAGGTAGACCGCGTCGGCCTTGGGATGACGGAGGGCGATCTTCTTGACGTGGGCGTAGACTTCTTCGGACGAGAGATGGCCGACCTTGTCGAACGGCACGTCGATGCCGTCCATGGCCATCACGTCGAAGCCGGCCTGCTCGAAGTAGTCGGCGAACAGGCCGTTGATCTTGCCGGTGAAGTAGGTGGCGCCGACGATCTTCTTGGCCTTCACCGCCTTGAGCGCGGCGACGTGGTTGGTGCCGGAGGTAAATACCGGGGTCTTGTATTTCTTCTCCCACTTCTTGAGAAGATCGGCCTCACCCTTGTAGCCAAGCAGCATGAACGGCGGCGCGCCCTCGGCGTGGATCAGGTCCACCTGTTCGGTGACCAGTTCTTCGACCAGCGGCACGAACGGATCGACCGAGCGCTTGAATTCGTCGGTGGTGCCGGCCCGGATGTTGAGGAACAGAGGAATCACGCCGATCCCCTCGGGCAGCATGCGGATCAGCTCCTCGAGCGATCCCGGGCGGCGGGTCGGCTTGATGCATCCGACGACGCCCCGCCAGCTGGTATAGGCCATGGTTTCCTCCCTGTGGTTCTTGGCGCCCGTGTTCCTGGTGCAATGGGCGCGAGTTTACGCGAAAAGAAGCGGCGCGACCAAGGGCCGCGCCGCCGTGTCCGGTTTGCCGCCCAGAGCCTGATCGGCTCGGATCGGAACGATCTCGAGCCGTGAATCAGGCTCTACCCTTTGAAGTTAGAGCAGGATTCACGGTTCAGATTGTTTCAATCTGAACCGACCCTGCTCTATGGCAGGTTGTAGAGCCGGGCGGCGTTGGGACCGAGGATCTTGTCCACCACGTGGGACGGGACCTTGCCGTCGTCCCGGATCATCCGCAGCGCCTCGATCTCGGCCGAGGTGTCGGTATGGCCGTAGTCGGTGCCGACCACCAGGAAATCCTCGTCGGCGTAGCGGTCGAGGATGTAGTCCAGGTCGTCCGTCACCTGCACCGCGACGTAGATGTTGTTGTCGCGCAGCACGTTGTCGCCGAGGCGCTTGCCGCTCTTGCGCTTGCGCAGCATGACGTCGTTGATGGCATAGCCGAGCCACTGGGAGGAGGATTCGATGAAGCCCCAGCGGATGGCCGGGAAGCGCTTGGGCAGCTCTGTCATCAGCAGCGCATGGAACGCGCCCACCATCGACAGCTTGTGGATCGGGAAGTTGGTCGGGAAGAAGAAGTCGTGAACCTGGAACGAGCCATTGCCCGCGTGGAAGGTGACGGCGAGGTCGAGCTCCTGGGCGAGCTCGTAGAACGGCCAGAAGTAGGGATCGGTGATCTCCATCTCGCACTCGAGCGGGCGCATGAAGATCGAGCGCGCGCCGTTCTCCTTGCACCAGATGAGCTCGTCGCGGATCTCCTCTAGGGGCGAGCGCAGCGGCGCCATCGCCGCCCAGGGCAGGCGGTCGGGCGCCTTCTTCCAGATGTCGGCGAGCCAGCGGTTGTAGGCTCGGAACAGTGCCTTCTCGACTTTGATGTTGTCGGTGCAGGGGCGCAGGAACAGGGTCGGGAACAGCACCTGGACGTCGATCTCGAGTTCGTCCATGTGCCGGACGCGCCCGTCGATGTCCTTCATTTCGCGCCATTCGGCCCGGGAAATCTTGGATTCGACGTTGCGGTCCTTGGCATAGGCGTTGTTGTCGATAATCCAGTATTCGGAGCGCACATTCCCTTCGTTGGATTTCTGCTCCGCGCCGGCGATCTGGTTGACCACCAGCGGCGTATACTTTCTATCCTTCTCCTCGATGTAGTCGAAGGTAAAGGGGGTTTCGATGACGTGGGCGTCGGCGTCGACGGCGCGGTAGTTCTTGGGCATATCCCTCTCCGGCGGGGCGGCCTCGGCCGATGCCCCGGGTTTCATGGCCTGCTTATTACGGTAATCTAGCAAAGGGCCGGGGGCCGGACAATCGCGGATGGCCTACCGAAAGGCCTACGTATTGCTACGAGCTTTCCTCGGTGCCGCGAGAATTGGTAAGGAAGAAGGACGGGCTAGAAATCAGCGGAGGTCCGTTTTGACTGACAAGCGTCTACTGGTGATCGACGACGAGCCGGCGATTTCGGAGATCGTGCGCGCCGTGGCGGAAGGCATGGACTTCGAGGTGCGGACGGCCGCCCGCGCCGACGAGTTCGTCGAGATTTACGAAGATTTCCAGCCGACGGTGGTGATCCTCGACCTGGTCATGCCCGAGGTCGACGGCGTCGAACTGGCGCAATGGCTCGCCCATATGCAGAGCCCGGCGAGGGTCATCTTCCTGACCGGCCACAACCCGCGCTTCACCGATGCGGCCCGCGCGCTGGCGGAACGCGGCGAGCTTGCCAGCGTCACCACGCTGACCAAGCCCGTGAGCATCGCCGTCCTGCGTCACGCCTTGTCGTGAACGGGCCCCGTTCTGAACGGGAAGGGGCAGCACCACCGGCGCTGCCCCCCAACAGACTCTTCACTGACTTTCCCGCCTTATACCCGGATCAGGCCATCGCCTGTTTCAGGAAGTCGAGCGTGCGGCCCCACGAATCCTTCTCTGCCGCTTCGCGGTACTGATCGTCGCGCACGAAGTTCTGGAACGCGTGGCCGGCGCCGTCGTAGCGATGGAACGCGTGCTTGATACCGAGGCGCGCAAGCTCCGCATCGATCTTGTTGACGTCGTCGGGCGAGGGGTTCTTGTCGTTATTGCCGAAGAAGCCGATGACGGGTCCCTTGATTCCCTTGAGCAGCTCGAACGGCGGGGTCTTGCCGTTGCCCCAGGTCTTGAACATGTTGCCGCAGTAGTAGATCACGGCGGCGGAGAATGCCGGATTTACCGCCGCGCCGAGAAAGGCGATGCGCCCGCCCATGCAGTGACCGAGGATGGCGAGCTTGCCGTTGCAGGCCGGCTTGCCCTTGATGTGGCCGACCGTCGCGGCGATGTCCTCGGTGATATGGACGTCGTCGAGCAACGTGAGCGGGTTCTCCGTATCGGGCGGCATGCGGTGGAACAGGTCGGGCGCGGCGGCGATGTACCCGGCCCTGGCGAGCCGGTCGGCGCGGTCGCGCGTGAATTCGTCGATTCCGGCGCGGTGGAACATGAGAAGGACGGCGGGGAACGGTCCCTTGCCCTCCGGCGTTGCGACGTAGACGTTCATCGGGACGCCGCCCGACGTAATCTTTTCCATGGTACCCATGTGGCGCTTTCTCCCCGTTGGCGATTGGCGCGCTCAGTCTAGTCACGGTATTCCCGCGCGTCAAAAAGCCCGCGCGGCGGCGCGGGCTTCGACGATGGGAGGAAATGACGGAAGCGTTCAGGCGCGCTTGGCGCCCTCGGCCTCGTGACGGGGAACGGCGATGCCGAAGTCAATGGCGATCAGCGCGGCCTGGGTGCGATTGGTTGTGCCGAGCGCCTTGAGGATGGCGCCCACATGCACCTTGACCGTGCCTTCCGAGATGCCGAGCACGTCGGCGATGTCCTTGTTGGAACGGCCTTCCCCCACCAGTGCCAGCACGTCGCGTTGACGGTGGGTGAGCAGGTCGAGCCGCGCGCGGACGCTTTCCGCATTGCGGTCGCCGCTGGCGCGCAGGTTGGCGGGAATCACCGGCGCGCCGCCCCGCAGCAGGCCGGCCGGGAAGTAGGTGTCGCCGGCGAGCACCAGACGGAAGGCGCTCAGCATCACGGCGATCGGAGAGGACTTGGGCAGGAAGCCAGAGGTGCCGGCGGTCATGGCCTGCTCGACGTTTTCGCGGGTTTCGAAGGCGGAAACCAACACCACCGGTGCACCGTGCGCTTCGCGCACGATCGAGGCGATCCCGGACATCTCACCCATGAGGGGCATCTTGAGATCGACCAGGATGAGATCGAAGCGCCCGCGCTCGGCGATGGCCTTCATGGTCTCGGGATAGGTGCCCGCCTGGACGACTTCCACGCTGTCCTCGAGCTGCCCCACGAGCTGGGCGAGGCCCTCACGGTAGAGCTGGTGATCGTCCGATACGAGAATTTTCAGCATCACATATTTTCCAGTTTTTCACACCTGACGCCGTGAAGGCATCCGAGAGCCCAAGCTACCCGGAGCACCGGGATAAAATGACCAAAATTTCTTATTGGATGATTAGCATCGGCGCGGCCAGAGGGCAGGGCCAATTAAGGCGTAGGTTAGCTTAAATAGGTTATTTTCCATAGAGATTTCTTCGGAAAATTATAGGGTTTCTACCAAATATATTAGTTAATACAATAAGTTACACATAACACGCGAATAACGGATGATGTTTCCTAATACGTGATGCATCGTAGTCTACACGCCTTCCATCCTGAGAGGATACACGGAATAGTGGTAAAGTAAGTATATATTCATCGAGTGCTGCAAATGCCGATTTCCTTCGCTTTCAGGCGGTCCGAACGGACCGGAAAAATCTGCCTGGGACTCCTGGTCGGGCTGGCGCTGGCGGTGTGCGCCGCGGGCGCGGTCCTGGCCGCGGGGGCGCCGGGGCCGGACGAGCAGGCTCCCGGGACGAAGATCGAAGTCCAGCCCGCCGACCTGCCGCCGCCCTACCGAACGGGTTCCGCGTCCAATAGTGCCGAGGCGGTGGCACGTCCCGACGACGCAACGCTGCGGGTACCGCCGGGGTTCCATGCGGCGTTGTTCGCCGACGGGCTGAGCGACGCGCGCTGGCTCGCGGTCGCCGACAACGGCGATGTATTCCTGGCCCAGCCGAGCGCCGGAAAGGTCACGTTGCTGCGCGACGGCAACGGCGATGGCCGCGCCGAATTCCGGTCCACCTTCGCCGCCGGCTTCAGCGATCCTCATGGGCTCGCCTTCCATGGCGGTTTCCTCTATGTCGCCGATACGCGCGGGGTATGGCGCATTCCCTACCGCCCGGGCGATACCGCGGCGCGCGCGTCGCCGGTCCGCATGACGCCCGATGGTGCGTTCGGCGGCGACGGCGGACACTGGACGCGCAACCTCGCGTTCGCGCCGGATGGGCGGCACTTTTACGTCGCCATCGGTTCCGCCAGCAATATCGGCGAGGATCCACCGCCGCGTGCGACCGTGCAGGAATTCAATGCCGACGGCACCGGGCAACGCACGTTCGCGAGCGGGCTGCGCAATCCGGTCGGGATCGCCTTCTATCCCGGGACCGGCGATCTCTACGTCGTGGTCAACGAGCGCGACGGACTCGGCGACGAACTGGTGCCCGACTACCTGACCCGCCTGTCGCGGGACGGCTTCTATGGCTGGCCGTATTCCTACATTGGCGCCCATCCGCAGCCGGGCTACGCGGACCGGCGTCCGGATCTGGTGGCACGCGCGATCGTACCTGATCTCCTGTTTCGCTCCCATTCGGCGCCGCTCGGCCTGGTGTTCTATCAGGGCAACCAGTTCCCCACAGGCTATCGCGGCGACGCCTTCGTCGCCTTGCACGGTTCATGGAACGCCGCGACGCCGCGCGGCTACGTCGTCGCGCGCGTGCCGTTCGCCGACGGTCGGCCCAAGGACTATTACGAGATCTTCGCCTCGGGATTCCGGACCGGCAGCGACGGCAACGCCCAGGTCATGGGACGGCCGGTCGGCCTCGCGGTGGCGCGCGACGGCGCACTGCTGATCGCCGACGACGTCGGCGATGCGGTGTGGCGGGTGAGCTACGGCAAGTGACCGCGAGTCATTCTGCCGGAGCGCCCTGTCGGCGGCCGAACCAGCGATTGAGGGTGCGGCGCGCGAACGGGCCGAGGTAGATGCCGAGCGCGACTCCGACACCGTCGGCAACCGCATCCCATACGCTCGCGTCACGCTGCACGTATCCCTGTAGCACCTCGATCGCAACCCCCAGGGCAAACATCGACAGAGCCGCCCACAGCACCGTGCGCCGTTCATGAAACACGGCGAAGGGTGTGCCCGCGAGAGTCCCATAGGCGATCGCATGACACAGCTTGTCGAGGTCGTATTCGCCCGGCGGGCCGAGGTGGGGGACCAGCGAGAACACGATGACGAAGGTAATCGCCCCGAGCCAACCGGCGAGGGCGAGATGTTGCAGGGCACGGGGAATTTCCAGCGGTGTGAAGGATGTGAACGCCATGGTCGCCCTTAACTCATTGTTAAACATACCTGGTTTTAAATAGGGTATCCGGACAGCAGGTTTGGGATGATCCCGGTCCGGCCGCGCGCCAACCCTGGAGACCACCATGGGCAAGATCGCATTTCTGGCAGCCATTGTCCTGTGTGCTCTGCTCGGCGCCTGCGCCGCGCCGCCCACGTTGGAGGTGGCGTCCTTCGCACTCGACGGCGCCTCCTATCTCATCACCGGCAAGGGTTCCACCGACCAGGCGCTGTCGACGATGGCGGGCGGTGACTGCCGCCTTGCCAACGTGCTGCATGGACGCGACGTGTGCCGCGCCGACAAGGGCCGGACCGTCGCGGTCGCGACGCTGCTGCCGCCCGCCGATGCGCCGCGCGTCGCGGATACCGCGCCCGCGCGCAATTCCCGGGTCAGATTCACCGAATCGGCGGGCATGAACCTTGCCACGGTCGCCGCTGCACCCGACGGAAGTAGCCTCGACGGTCATGTCGACGGCGCCGGCACGCTTCACGTCTTCATGGTGGCGCCCGATGGCGCGCGTGAAGGAACGGCGCTGTTCACCGTGCCGGGTTATGCCCGTAATCCGGGAGCTTTCACCGGAGTCGTGCTGGGGACCAATTTTCTCGCGCCCGATGCCTTCGTGCGCTAGAGCCTGATCGGCTCGGATCGGAACGATCCTGAGCCGTGAATCAGGCTCTACACTTTAAAACTAGAGCAGGATCGGCCGTTTTCAGAATTTCTCCACCCACGGCCTGAGCGCGACCTCGAAGGTCCAGGCGCTCCGGTGCTGGCGATGAACGTGAAGGTAGTTCTTCGCGATCTCGTCCGGCGCGAGCAGGCCGTCAGGCCCGCGCTCGGCGGCGCGCGGATCGTCCGGCTTCTTGATCCCGCCGTCGATCACGAAATGGGCGACGTGTATGTTCTTCGGCTGCAGCTCGCGCGCCATGCTTTCGGCGAGGCCGCGCAGCGCGAACTTGCCCATGGCGAACGATGCCGAGTTGGCGAAGCCCTTGACCGACGCGGAAGCGCCGGTGAACAGGATCGTGCCCGCGCCTTTCTTCAGCATGCCGCGCGCCGCGGCCTGGCCGACCAGAAAGCCGCCGAAGGCCGTCACCGTCAGCGCCGTCCTTACCGCCTCGGGGTCGAGCTCGGCGATCGGCCCGCGCACCCGCGCGCCCGGGTTGTAGACCACAAGGTCGGGCGTGCCGAGATCGCCGTCGACCGCCTCGAACAAACGGCTTACGTCATCGGGGCGGGCCGCATCGCACGGGTAGGCGCGGGCGCCGGTCTCGGCAACCAGAGAGGCCAGGCCATCGGGATGGCGCGCGGCCAGCGCGACGGCCATGCCTTCGCGCGCGAACAGGCGGGCGAGCGCCGCCGAGAGCCCCTGGCCCGCGCCGACGATCAGCGCGGTCTCGCGCACGGCCATCGCTATAGCACCTTGCCCGGATTTATGATGCCGTCGGGATCGAATGCCGCCTTGACCCGGCGCATCAGCTCGAGTTCCAGCGGCGCGGCGTAGCGCGCGAGCTCGCCGCGCTTGAGCCGGCCGATGCCGTGCTCGGCGGAGAAGCTGCCGCCCATCTCCATGACCAGGTCGTGGACCCGGCGGTTGATCTCGTCCCAATGGTCGTGGAACGTGGCCTTGGTCATGCCGACGGGCTGCGCTCACGTTGAAATGGATGTTGCCGTCGCCGACGTGCCCGAACGGGAACGGCCGGATGCCCGGCATATGGCTTTCCAGCAGTTGGCTGCCGCGGGCGATGAATTCGGCCACGCGCGAGACCGGCACAGAGACGTCGTGTTTGATCGAGCCGCCCTCGCGGGTCTGGGATTCCGGCAGTACCTCGCGCAGCTTCCACAGCTCCTTGCGCTGGGCCTCGCTCGTGGCGATGGTCGCGTCGGTAACGGCCCCCGCTTCGAAACGTGCCCCAAGGAAGCCTTCCAGCATGTCGCGCAGCGGGCCCGCGTTCTCGGCGCCCTCGTTGCCGCCCGCGCTCCATTCCATCAGCACGTACCACGGCGAGTCGGTTTCGAGCGGTGCGCGCATCCCGTCGAAGTGCTTGAGCACCAGCTCGATGCCGAGGCGCGGGATCAGCTCGAACGCGGTCACGTTGTCGCCCGAGACCGCGCGCGCATCGGCGAGGAGCTGCAGCACGTCGTCGAGCTTGGGGACGGCAAGGAACGCCGTCTCCATCTCGCGCGGGCGCGGGAACAGCTTGAGGACGGCGGCGGTGATGACGCCGAGCGTGCCTTCGGCGCCGATGAACAGCTGCTTGAGATCGTAGCCGGTGTTGTCCTTGCGGAGCGCGTTGAGCCCGTCCCATACGCGTCCGTCGGGCAGCACCACCTCCAGTCCCAGCACCAGCTCGCGCGCGTTGCCGTATTTCAGCACGCCGACGCCGCCCGCGTTGGTGGACAGGTTGCCGCCGATCATGCAGCTCCCTTCTGCGCCGAGGCTCAACGGAAACAGTCGGTCGGCGTCATGCGCCGCCGCCTGCAGGTCGGCCAGCACGCAACCGGCTTCGGCGGTCATGGTGGCGTTGATGGGATCGAGCGCACGAATCCGGTTCATGCGTGCGAGGCTCAGCACGATGGCGGTCCCGGAATCGTCGGGCACGGAACCGCCGACGAGGCCGGTGTTGCCGCCCTGTGGCACGATCGGTACGTGGTGCCCGGCACACAGCGCGACGACCCGCGCGACCTCCTCGGTGCTCTTGGGGCGCACCACGCAGATGCCCTTGCCGTTGAACAGCTCGCGGTGATCCTGGAAATAGGGGGCGGCGTCGGCGGGCGCGTTGAGCACGCCGCCCTTGCCGGTGATCTCCCGGAATTTCTCGATGAGGGGATGGCTGTCGGACATGGGGCTGATTTAATCGCGCGGGCAGGGCCGGGGCAAGGGCTCGGCGGCGCGGCGCAGGCGATCGTTGATGGCCGCGCCGAGGCCGGCCTCGGGCACCGCCATGGCGGCGATCGCCGCGGCGCCGGCGGTATCGAGCGCGTGCAGCATGGCGAACAGGTTGGCGGCGGCCTCGGTGGTGTCTCCGGTGACGCTGAGGTTGAGAATGCGCACCGCGTGCTCGGCACCGGGTGGCAGGTCGCGGCCGAAGGCAAGCAGCGCCTCGCCGGGGCGCACCTCCCGGGCGTCGGCGCGGAGCGTGGTGCGTGGCGCGTAATGGCGCGCGATGCGGCCCGGTGACTTCTGCGCCGTGCCGTGAGGGTCGTCCAACGGGCGGGCAAGTGCCCCGATGGCGGCCTCGATCGCCTCTACCGGCACGCCACCCGGGCGCAGCAGCGCCGCGCGCGGCGCCGACAGGTCGATCACGGTCAATTCGATGCCGATCCGGGCCGGACCGCCGTCGAGGATCATGGCCGGTGCCGAGCCGAGCGACTGCGCCACATGGGCTGCCGTGGTCGGGCTGATGTCGCCGAACCGGTTGGCGCTTGGCGCGGCTACCGGTATGCCCGCCTCGTGCAGCAGCTTCTGCGCTACCACGTGGCCCGGCACGCGCACCGCGATGGTGTCGAGCCCCGCACTGACCAGGCGCGAGATTCGGGTACCGACGGCGCGCGGCAGGACCAGGGTCAGCGGACCCGGCCAGAACGCGCCCGCCAGCGCCCGTGCGCGATCGTCGAACATGACCTCCCGTGCCGCGGCGTCGGCGCTGGCGAAATGGACGATCAGCGGGTTGAAGTGCGGTCGCCCTTTGGCCTCGAACACGTGGGCGACGGCGACGTCGTTGGTGGCGTCGGCGCCGAGGCCGTAGACGGTCTCGGTCGGGAAGGCCACCAGCCGGCCCGCACGCAGCAGCGCCGCCGCTTCGGCGACGGCGATCGCATCGGCGGGACGCACGTTGGCCTCGACGGACAGGGTATTCACCGAGCCTGCCCCCAGGCAATGAAGCCGCTGTTGAGAAACTTTTCCTTGCCGTAGGTGAGTTCGGCGCCGCCGTCGACGGCGACGATCCGCCCGCCCGCGGCGAGCAGAAGGGCATGGCCCGCCGCCGTGTCCCATTCGCAGGTCGGACCGAAACGCGGATAGACGTCGGCGCTGCCGTCCGCGAGGAAGCCGAACTTGAGCGCGCTGCCCATCACCAGGCACTCGGCGACTCTCTTGTCGGCGAGGAAGGCAGCGACCCTGCGCGACGCGCCGTGCGAACGGCTGCCGATTACAGTGAGCCCGGCAGCGGGCACGGCGCGCGCGTGGATGGCGACGCTCGGCGTGCCCGCGGTCGCACGCGCGGCACGGCCGGGGGCGGGGGTATAGAAGGTGACCTCGAGCGCCGGCCCGTGCACCACGCCCAGCACCGGCCGGCCGGCACGGACCAGGCCGATGTTGACCGAGAACTCGTCGGATCGCCGGATGAATTCCTTGGTGCCGTCGAGCGGGTCGACCGCCCAGAACGTGGTCTCGACGTTCGATGGTAGGTCGCCCTTGGCGGCGGCCTCCTCGGAGATGATGGGAACGTCCGGCGTCAGCGCCGCGAGGCGCGGCAGGATCACCGCTTCGGCGGCGTGATCGGCGTCCGTGACCGGCGTCGCATCGGCCTTCTCGCTGACCTCGAATCCGGTGCGGTAGATATCCATGATGACACGACCGGCATCCTCGGCGATGGCGCGCACGGCCTCCGCCAGGGCGGGAAGCTTCTCGTCGGCGATGGTTGCGTGTTGCACGATGGATCCTGTTCCAGGGTGTCGGTCGGCGGCCGTAATATCGCCTCTTTGGCGTTCGAATGCATCCCCCATTGGCGCGTGCCGTTGACGAGGGGGCAGGCGGCGCTTCGGTGTCGCTCGAAACCGGGCCCGACTCAAACGACAAGGGCCGCGCCTGGTAGCGCGGCAAACGACAAGGGCCGCGCCTGGTAGCGCGGCCCTCGCCACTTCCCAGACGGTGTCGCCTTAATTGAGTCCCGTAAAGCCTGACGGCGTTGTCGCCCAGGATGCGGTCGACCAGGGCCGGCTTTACCCGGCCGTCCTCGCGCAGCATGCGCAGCGCCTCGATCTGGGCCGAGGTATCGTGATGGCCGTAGTCGGTACCGATCACCAGGGTGTCGCCGCCGGTGTACTTCAGGATGTGGTCGAAATCGTCTGTCACCTGACAGGCGACGTAGATGTTGTTGTCCTTCAGCATATCGTCGGTGAAGCGCTTGCCGCGACGCTGGAACCGGATCTTGAGATCGTTGAGAAGGTAGGGGACCCACTGGGCGCTCACCTCGATGAAGCCCCAGCGCAGCTTGGGGAAGCGGGCGGGCGTGCCGCTCATGAGCAGGTCATGGACGGCGCCGACGACCGGCAGCTTGAACTTGTTGAAGCCGGCCTCGTCGCCGAAGAAGTCGTGGGTCTGGAAGGCGCCGTTGCCCGAATGGACGCCCATCATCAGGTCAAGCTCCTCGGAGATGGAATAGAGCGTATCGAAATACGGGTCCGACAGGCGGCGCTCGCATTCCTGCCCGCGCAGGAACACGCCGCAGGCGCCGTTCTCCTTGGCCCATTCCAGCTCCCGGCGCAGCACGCTTTCCGGTGAATAGAGCGGCGGCATCACGACCCAACGCAGCCGGTCGGGCGCCTGCTTCCAGATATTCGCGAGCCACTGGTTGTAGGAATGAAACAGCGCGTATTCGGCGCGTGGATTCTGGGTGACCGGCCGCAGGAACAGGGTCGGATAGAGCACCTGCACATCGACCTCGAGCTCGTCCATGTGCTTGATGCGCGCGGAGACGTCGCGCATTTCGCGTGATTCGGGGGTGGTATTGTCGATGCCGAGGTTGGCTTCCTTGGCTTGGATGCGCCCGTCGACCACCCAGAATTCCTTCTGCACGTTGCCCTGTGCGCCCAGGCGTTCGTTGCCCGAGCCGAAATTCACCACCATGGGCAGAAAGTTGCGGTCGCTGTCATCCATGAACGACCAGGTGTGGGGCTGCTCGATGACGTGGGCGTCGGAGTCGATGGTTTTGAGGCGCACGGCCGGAATCCTCATGCTTGCGGGGGCGGAATGGCGGAAAACTACCCCCGCTCCTGCCTTTTTGTAAATTTAAGATTAGGTATAGCTGAGCTTGAGTTTTTGTTAAGCTCATTTTTATGACACCGGACTCTCTCGACCTTCGCAAGCTGCGTGCTTTCAACCTCGTGGCGCGCCATGGCAGCCTGCGCATCGCCGCCGCCCGGCTCAACCTGACCGTGCCGGCGGTCTCGCTCCAGATTCGCAAGCTGGAGGAGGAACTCGGCATCGCGTTGTTCCGTCGCTTGCCCAACAAGCTGGTGCTGACCCGCGAGGGCGAGGCGTTCCTGATCGAGGTCGAGGGCATCTTCGAGCGCGTCGAGCACGCGCTCGGGACGCTGTCCTCCCACGCCGCCACGACCGGCCGGCTTTCGCTGGCCATGGGCAACGATTTCACCTGGTACTTCGCGCCGCGCATCGGCAATTTCATCCGTCGCTTCCCGTCGGTCGAGCTCAACCTGCAGATCGGGCGCGCGGTGGAAGTGATGGCCGATCTGGAGCGCGGCGCGCTCGATGTCGGGCTCGGCGTATTTCACGAGTTCGCCAAGGGCGTGCACCGGGAGGTCGTGGCGGAATCCGGCATCGCCCTGGTCTGTGCCGAAGGACACCCGCTGCTGACGGCGCGCACGCCCGGCCTCGCCGACATCGCCCGCCACCGCCTCCTTGTCGCGCCCCGTCACGCGCTCACCCGGCAGCGTATCGACCGCACGTTCCGCGCGGCCGGCGTGACGCCGCGCAGCTACCTCGAGGCGGGCAACTGCCCGACGGCACTGGCCTTTGCCGCACGCGGCATCGGCGTTGCCATCGTGCATAGCCTGTGTGCCGGGCATCTCGCCGAGCGGGGCCTGCGCGTCATCGATCTCACGCAGCATTTCGGAACCATCGAGATCTACGCCGCCTACCGACGCGGCAAGGCGCCGACGCCTGCACTCGGCGGTCTTCTGGAAGCCCTGACAGCGACGCCCGTCGGTGCCTTGTGACGTCCGGGGCCAGTGATTAAACTCCGCCCCCGGACGGAACAGCCAATAACAGCGAGGACAAGAAAATGGCGAAGGAGAACATCGGCATGGTCGGGCCCGGGCGCATGGGCTACGCGATGCTCAAGCACCTCATCAAGAAAGGCTATGACGTCACGGTCACCGACCTCAATCCCGAGATGATCAAGCGCGCCGAGGCGGCCGGCGCGAAGAGCGTGGCCGATCCGGCGGCGCTTGCCGGCGTCTGCGATTTCGTCATCATCGCGGTCGGCTTCGACGACGAGGCGCTGGCCGTTTCGCTCGGGCCCAACGGGCTTCTGTCGACCATGAAGAAGGGCGGCGTGATCGCGGTGTGCTCGACGGTCGCCCCGGAGACGGCGCAGCACATCGAGGCGGAGGCGGCGAAGACGGGCGTCGACGTGCTGGATGCGCCGATCTGCCGTGGCGGCTGGGCGGCGGACGAAGGCTCGCTGCTGGCGCTGTTCGGTGCCAAGGAGAGCGTGGTCAAGCGTGCCCGTCCGATCTTCTCCACCTTTTCGTCGGATATCGTGCACGTCGGCAAGGTCGGTCACGGCCAGGTCGCCAAGACCATGAACAACATGCTGCTGTGGGTGAACGGTATCGCGCTGATGGAGGCGGGCCGGCTCGCCAAGTCGACCGGCATCGAGCTGCCCAAGCTGCGCGAGGCTCTGCTGATGAGCTCGGGTTCGTCGGCGGCGCTCGAGGATTGGGACATGATCACCTTCACTTGGGCGCTCAAGGACATGCAGATCGTCTCCAAGATGGCCGACTTGCAGGGCATCATCATGCCGATCGCGGGCGCGATCAAGGAACTGGTCAAGGACGGCAAGGCGATGAAGCAGTCCGGCAAGGCGCCGGACTGGACCGGCAAGCGCGACAACTGAGGCTGGGACGCCCGCGCGCCCGGCCGGAGCGACTACACGTCGTCTTCCGGAACGGCCTTTCCCCGCCGCTTGCGTGAATAGAGCGTTGCCTTCGGCACGACCTTTGGCTTGAGGCGGCGCAGCGCGCGGGCGACCGGGTTGCGCCGGCGCGGCGGTGTCTTTCGTTTGGTCGGGCGCTTGGTCGGGCGCTTGGTCGGGCTGCGGCGTTTTTTCACGGCGTGATGATGAAAGCCTCGACCCGGGGGCGCAAGCGGGCTAGTATTGTTATATTATAACAAAACTATATCAGCCCACCGCGCCGAGAAAGCTCCATGTTCCGCCCGTTTTCACGCCTGATACCGCTCATCTCCCTGTCGTTCGTCCTCGGCTTCGGCATGGCGGCGCCGCGCGCCGCCGAGGCGCCCACGGTGGTGGTCAGCATCGCGCCGATCCACGCGCTCGCCGCTCAGGTGATGGCGGGAACCGGCACGCCACGGCTGCTGCTGCCGGCGGGCACCTCGCCCCACACCACGGCGCTCAGGCCCTCCGATGCCCTCGCATTGTCGCGCGCCAGGCTCGTGATCTGGGTCGGGCCGATGCTCGAGATGGCGCTCGCCAAGCCGATCGCCGCGCTGGCCCGCGACGCGACCGTGCTGCGGCTGGCCGGCGCCCGGGGTGTCAGGCTGCTGCCGACGCGCGAAGGCGGGGCCTGGGAGCCGGATGCCGACGAGCCGGCTCACGAGCATACCGGCAAGGGCGATCTCGACATCGATCCCCATGTCTGGCTCGATCCCGACAATGCTGCCGCCATGGTGCGCGCCATCGCCGAGGCCCTGGCCCGCATCGATCCAGCGAACGCGAAGCTTTATGCCGCCAACGCGGCAACCGCGACCGGGCGCATCGTCGCGCTCGATGCCGTGCTCGCGAAGCGGCTCGCGCCGGTGAAGCGTGTCCCGTTCGTCGTGTTCCACGATGCCTACCAGTATTTCGAACGTCACTACGGCCTGACCGCGGTCGGCTCCGTCACCATCGCGCCGGACCGCATTCCCGGCGCCAAGCGGCTGCTGGCGTTGCGGCTCAAGATCCAGGAGAACTCGCGCCGCCTGCGTGTTCGCCGAGCCCCAGTTCGAGCCGAGCCTGATCCGCACGGTGACCGAGGGAACCGGGGCGCGCACGGGCGTGCTCGATCCGCTCGGCGCAGCGCTGCCGCCGGGACCGGAACTCTATGGGAAGCTGTTGGAAGGACTTGCGGATTCGCTCGTCGGCTGCCTCGGCCGCCGTTAGCGCCCGAGTGTGGCACCCTGGCGCGAAATGGTGGGCGCTACTGGGATTGAACCAGTGACCCCTGCCGTGTGAAGACAGTGCTCTCCCGCTGAGCTAAGCGCCCCCAATGCACCGATTGGGTCTTCCCGCCGGAAACCGGACCCGGAAGAAGGCCTCATATAGGGGGGTGCCACGCGCCCTGTCAAGGCGCCGCGCCGCACGGCTTTGCCCGGTTTTCGCGACTTTTTGGCCACGCGGTTACGTCGCTATGCCATGGTTTGGCCGTAATGGTAGGCTACCAACCGCGCTATGGCGAAAGTCAGGTTTCACCGTCCCACCGTGCTGATCGCGGCGATTGCCGGCGCGGTATCGGCATGTCTGCTCGCCGGCTATGCCTGGTCCCAGGCGCGCCATGCCCCTGCGCCTTCGGTGGCGGTGGCGACCGTGCCCAAGCTCCCGCCGCGGATGCCGCAGGAGCAGGTTCTCAAGCTCGGCTACAACGTCTACCTCGGCGGACTCAACGTGTTCGCCTTCACAACCGACTTCGCCCTCAGCGGCGAAAGCTACTCAATTACCGGTACCGGTGAATCGCGCGGCATGGTGCGCCTGTTCTGGAAGTGGGCGGCGCACCTGGTTGCGGGCGGCACGGTCGGGCCGGAAGGCGTGCGCGCCCAGATCTACAACATCGAGACCGACGGACATCGCGGCCACAAGTCGATGCAGCTTTCCTTCGACGAGAACGGCAAGTACACCATCCGGCGCAACCCGCCCGACAACGATTACCGCAAATCCAAGCGCAAGCTGCCGGTGGTGGTGCCGACGCGTACCGTGGACCCGTTCTCGATCGCGCTGCGCATCGCGCGCTCGGTGGAGGACGGCCGCGGTTGCAGGGGCGTCTATCCCATCTTCGACGGCGACCGACGCTACAACCTGACCTTCACCGACCTCGGCCTCGACGAGCTCGAGAAGACGCCCTATTCGGTGTTCTCGGGCGTTGCCTATCACTGCCAGATCGACATGCAGCGCATCTCCGGCTTCGACAAGCCGCGGGTCTACGTGCGCTACTGGGACGAGGACGATCTCGACCCACCTCAGGTCTGGGTGGCGCGCATCGTGCCCCAGATGCCGCCCGTGCCGGTGCGGCTGCACGGCGATCTCAACATGGGTGGCCTGCGCGTTTACCTCGTGTGGGCGGAGTTTGCAGGCCACGAGGTCTATCCCAACGGTGAGAAGCCGGCCCTGCAACAGGCCGGTAACAAGTAATCCCTATCCTGCGCCGAAGGTTGTATACTGACGGCGGTATCAAAATGGATTCGCACGGCAACATCGCGGCCCGGCAAGAGGCCCCTGCGCTCGACCGTCCCGCCCCGAGCGGCGGCGGCGAGGTCGCGTTCTTCCTCAAGCGCTGGCTGGCCAACCCGCTGCGCATCGGCGCGATTGCGCCGAGCGCGCCGGCGCTCGCACGGCGCATGGCGCGTCAGACCCGCGTGCGCGACGGCGAGGTGGTGGTCGAGCTCGGCCCCGGCACCGGCGCCGTGACCCGGGCGCTGATCGCTGCCGGCGTTCCCGAAGAGCGCCTGATCCTGATCGAGCGCGATCCCGAGATGCATGCTTTCCTCGCGCAGCGGTTTCCGCGGGCGCACCTGATCCTGGGCGATGCCGCGGCGCTCGACCGCGCGCTGCCGCCCGAGTGGATCGGCCGGGTCTCGACGGTAGTCTCATCGCTGCCGCTGGTGAGCCTGCCCAACCGGGTGCGCGACGACATCGTGCGCGCCGCCTTCACGGTGCTGTCGCCGGAAGGCTCGTTCGTCCAGTACACCTACGGGCCATTCTCGCCGCTGCCGCGCAAGGAACTCGGTCTCCACGGCCGCAAGGTCGCCTTTGCCGGCATCAACCTGCCGCCCGCGAGCGTGTGGCGCTACACCCGCCCCGAAACGGTTAGCGCCTGAGTCCGGCGAGCGCCGCCGGCAGGTCCGAAAATCTTTCCAGCACCGCGTCGGCGGCCAGCCCCGTGACCGGTCCCTTGCAATAGCCATAGCTGACCGCGACGAAGGCGAGGCCCGCGCCGCGTGCCGCCTCGGCATCGTTGGCGCTGTCGCCGACCATGGCGGCGCGTGCCGGATCGGTGCCCATGCGCGCGAGCAGCTCGCGCACGTGGCCGGGATCGGGCTTCTTGACCGGAAAGGTGTCGCCGCCCGCGAGCGTGCCGATCCAGCGATCGAAGCCGAGCTGTGCCAGCAGCCTGCGCGCCGGACCTTCCGGCTTGTTGGTGCACACGCCGAGTGCCACGCCCGCGTCATGCAACCGCGCCAGAGTCTCGGGCACGCCGGGATAGGGGGGAGACGGCGGCAGCACGTCGTAGACCCGGCGCACGTCGGCCAGCACGGCGTCGAACGCGGCGCCCTCTGGCACGTCGCCGGTGGCGGCCAGCGCGCGGCGCGTCAGCATGGCGATGCCGTCGCCGATCATGGCGTGGATCTCGCGCTCGGCGACCGCGCGGCGGCCGAGCGGCGTGAGCCCTGCGTTGACCGCGCGGGCCAGCTCGCGGGCGCTGTCGACCAGGGTCCCGTCGAGGTCGAGCACGATGGCGGTGAACGGGCCGGTCATTGTAATCTTCCGCAACAATTGGTTACTTGGTGGCCGCGCGACCCTGTGGCATGGTGCCGTCGCCTGATTAAAAGGGTTATGCCTTTGAAGTTGAAGCGGAATCTTGTGCGACCCGCGCGTCCCCCGGAAACCGTGACATGACCGTGCGCCCCACGGTCGTCATCCTCGCCGCGGGCGAGGGCACGCGCATGAAATCGGCGCATCCCAAGGTGCTGCACGCGGTCGCGGGCCAGCCCATGATCGGCCACGTGCTGGCCGCCGCGCGCGCCCTGCGCGGCCGCGTCATGGTGGTGACCGCGCCCGGCCACGACACCGTGCGCGCCGCCGTCGCGCCCGCCCAGACCTGCGTCCAGAAGGTCGCGCGCGGCACCGGCGATGCCGTGCGCGTGGCGCTGGCCGCGCTCGGCCGGAGCGATGCCCCGGTGGTGATCGCCTACGGCGACATGCCGTGCGTGACGGCGGCGGTGCTGCGCCGCGTGCTGGGCGCGTTGCCGAAGCGCGGCGACGGGCTTGCCGTGCTCGGCTTCGAGACCGGCGGCGATACCGCCTATGGGCGCCTTATCCGCGATGCTGCGGGCGGTCTTGCGCGCATCGTCGAGGCGCGCGACGCGACCCCCGAGGAGCGCCGCATCACGCTGGTCAACTCGGGCCTGATGGTGGCGAGCTCCGGCGGCCTGCTGGCGCGTCTCTTGGCGCGCCTCACCACCGATAATGCCAAGGGCGAATACTATCTCACCGATGCGGTCGCGCTGGCGCGTGCCGACGGCCTGCCCTGCGCGGTCGCCGTGGGCGCGGCCGAGGACCTGCTCGGCGTCAATTCGCGCGCCGACCTTGCCGTAGCCGAAGCCGTCATGCAGACACGCCTGCGCGGGCAGGCGATGGCCGCGGGCGCGACGCTCATTGATCCCACCACCGTGTTCTTCTCCTGGGACACGAAGCTCGGCCGCGACGTCACGGTCGGCCCCAACGTGTGGTTCGGTCCCGGCGTGCGCGTCGCGGACGGCGTCGATATCCGCCCGTTCTGCCATATCGAGGGCGCGAAGGTGGGCAAGGATGCCATCGTCGGCCCGTTCGCGCGCCTGCGCCCGGGCGCCGATATCGGCGCGGGCGCGCACATCGGCAACTACGTCGAGATCAAGGCGGCGAAGGTGGCGGCGGGCGCCAAGATCAATCACCTCTCCTATGTCGGCGACGCCAGCGTGGGCGCGGACGCCAACCTCGGCGCCGGCACCATCACCTGCAACTACGACGGCTACGACAAGCACGTCACCAGGATCGGCAAGGGCGCCTTCATCGGCTCCGACGTCGCGCTGGTGGCGCCGGTCACGGTCGGCGACGGCGCGGTGATCGGCGCGGGCTCGGTGGTGACGCACAACGTGCCCAAGGACGCGCTCGTGATCGCGCGCGGCGAGCAGAAGACCATCCCCAAGGGCGGCGCCCGCTACCGCGCCCGCAAGCAGAAGCGGCGCGGAGGCGAAGACAAAGCCGAGAAAGCCTGACCCCGTGTGCGGCATCATCGGCATCATCGGCGTCAACCCGGCGGCGCCCATCCTGATCGAGGGGCTGCGGCGGCTCGCCTATCGCGGCTACAATTCGGCGGGCATCGCGACCCTGGTGGACGGCCGCATCGTGCGCCGCCGCGCCGAGGGCAAGATCGCCAATCTCGAAACGGTGATCGCCGCCGAGCCGATCGACCGGCACCACCGGCATCGGTCATACCCGCTGGGCGACCCACGGCATCCCCAACGAGGCCAACGCCCATCCCCATTCCAACGGACGCGTCGCCGTGGTCCACAACGGCATCATCGAGAATTTCCGCGAGCTGCGCGCCTCGCTCGAGGCCGGCGGCGTCGCCTTCGAGAGCGATACCGACACCGAGGTGATCGTGCATCTGGTGACGCGACACCTCGATGCCGGGCTCGCGCCCGCCGAGGCCGCGCGCAAGGCGGTCACGGAGCTGGAAGGCGCGTTCGCGCTGGCGATCCTGTTCGCGGGCCATCCCGAGCTGATGTTCGGCGCGCGCCGGGGGAGCCCGTTCGCGGTCGGCTATGGCGACGGCGAGATGTTCGTGGGCTCCGACGCCATCGCGCTCGCACCCCTCACGCGCCGCATCTGCTACCTGGAGGACGGTGACACCGCCGAACTGACGCCCAGGGGCGCCATCCTGCGTGATGCCGCCGGCCGGCCGGTCGAGCGTGCGGTCCGGGAGACCCGTGCGCTCGGCGACGCGGTCGGCAAGGGCAACTTCGCCCATTACATGCTGAAGGAGATCTACGAGCAGCCGACCGTGATCGGCGACACGCTCGCGGGCTTTTTCAACCCGGCCTCGCGCACGGTGACGCTGCCGGATCTGCCGGTGGACTTCGCCAAGGTGCCGCGCGTGCAGTTCCTCGCCTGCGGCACCAGCTATCACGCGGCGCTGGTGGCGCGCTACTGGTTCGAACGCATCGCGCGTCTGCCGTGCGACATCGACATCGGCTCGGAGTTCCGCTACCGCGAGCCGCTGCTGGCGAAGGGCGGCCTCGCCATCGGCGTGTCCCAGTCGGGCGAGACCGCCGATACGCTGGCCGCGCTCCGGCTCGCGCGCGAACGCGGCCAGAAGGTGGTCTCGGTGGTCAACGTCGCCGAGAGCACCATGGCGCGCGAGGCCGACGGCGTGCTGCTGACCCATGCGGGGCCCGAGGTCGGCGTCGCCTCCACCAAGGCGTTCACCACCCAGCTCACGGTGCTCGCCTGCGCCGCCGTCGCCGCCGCGCGCGCGCGCGGCGCCATCGACGCGAAACGCGAGGCCGCGCTGACCTCGGCCATCGCCGAGGTGCCGGCGCGCGCCGCCGAGGTGCTCAACCACGACGAGCGCCTGAAGGCGCTGGCGGGCGAGGTGGCAAAGGCGCGCCACGTGCTCTACCTCGGGCGCGGCACCGGCTATCCGGTGGCGCTCGAGGGCGCGCTCAAGCTCAAGGAGATCACCTACATCCCGGCCGAGGGCTTCGCCGCCGGCGAGATGAAGCACGGGCCCATCGCGCTGATCGACCGGGACATCCCGATCATCGTGGTGGCGCCGTCGGACGACCTGTTCGAGAAGACGGCGTCCAACATGGAGGAGGTGATTGCGCGCGGCGGCCGGGTGATCTTCCTGTCGGACGCCAAAGGCATCGCCCGGCTGGGCAAGATGGCCGCGGCCACCATCGAGCTGCCCGCCGTGGACCCGTTCGTGGCGCCGATCCTCTACACCATCCCGGTCCAGCTCCTCGCCTACCACGCCGCCGTGCTGCGCGGCACCGACGTCGACCAGCCGCGCAACCTCGCCAAGTCCGTGACGGTGGAGTAGGGGGAAGGCCGTGGAAGGGCTTTTTTCACATTAAGTCGTCACCCCCGCGCGGGCTGTGAAAGCCCGCAATTTTGTTATGCGCGCCGTAGGCGCGACAGCGGGGGTCCAAGTTTTTGAAGAACCGTGGATTCCCGCTTTCGCGGGAATGACGACGTGAGGTAATTCGATCGCTTGGCGCTCTAGTTCTTCAGCCTCTCTGCGAACCACACCATCACGCGCGCGGTGGAGTGTTCCGCCGCCTTCGCGTCGCGTCCCGACATGGACCGTGCGCGTGCCGCCGGTGTTGCTGGTGCTGCGCTCGTGCACGCGGCCGGTGGGATTGTCGAAGGCGTGGTAGGCGCCCGCGTAGATATCGGCCTCGACCGTGCCGCCATGGTCCCGGATCTTCTTTTCGAGCCGGTGGCAGTAGCGTGCGGGCGTCCAGTCGTCCTCGGCGCCGAGCTGCATCAGGAGCGGCACCTTCGTGCTGTAGTCGGTCTTGCTGAGCTTGAGGCAGCCCGGATAGAACGCGACCGCGGTGACGAAGCCGGGCGCGGTCCAGCCCACCTGCTTGATCGTCGCGTCGGAGATCGTCGCGAGCGCGGTCATGGCGCCGTGGGACCAGCCCATCATGCCGACGCGGTCGGCCCGGACGAAGGGCTGGCGCCGCAGCCACGCGAGCGCCGCGTAGGCGTCGTAGGGCCGGTCTTCCTCCGCCGTGATCGGCCGGTCGCGCGTGGTGCAGATGGTGCGGTAGCCGCGCGGGTTGAAGCTGTCGACCAGCAGCACGGCGTAGCCCGCCGCGACGAACCGGTTCATCCAGGTACGCTCGCGGATCGCGATGCGGCCCTTGCGCGTGATCGGTCCGCTGCAGCCATGGAACAGCGCGACCGTCGGGAACGGCCCGTCGCCGTCGGGCTTCGCCAGAAAGCCGCGCAGCATGACGTGATCGCGATGCAGCGTCGGGAAGGTCACGGTCTCGGGCTCCGCCGCCGAGGCCCGCTCCGGCCATGAACGGCGCGGCAGCGAGGGCGGCGAGGATCGCGAACGAGAGGAGCTTCAGGGCCTTGGTCATGGGCGGATTCCCGCACGGCGCCGGTTGCACAAACGTTAAGCGCGCCGCATGTCTTGTGTACCATGCAGCGCCCGCAATCCGTTACCTCGGGGTAACCCCGGAATCCCGGTTAACAGGCCGCGGGACGGGGGTTATATTGGCGCCCAATCGTCTTATCTATGAGGGGCGCCGGGGCCGTGCCGCGCCCCGCATCCGCCCGAATTTCCTTCTGCCCTGTACGAGGAGAGCCATGAAGCTCAAGGACAAGAAGCTGTTCCGCCAGCAATGCTACGTGGACGGCAAGTGGATCGATGCCGACAGCAAGGAGACCATCAAGGTCAACAACCCTGCCGACAACTCGACCCTCGGCACGGTGCCGAAGATGGGCGGCGCCGAGACGCGCCGCGCCATCGAGGCCGCCAACAAGGCGTGGCCGGCGTGGCGCGCCAAGACCGGCAAGGAGCGCGCCGCGATCCTGCGCCGCTTCTTCGACCTGATGGTCGCCAACGCCGACGACCTCGCCCTGATCATGACCATGGAGCAGGGCAAGCCGCTCGCCGAGGCCAAGGGCGAGGTGGTCTATGCCGCGTCGTTCCTCGAGTGGTTCGGCGAGGAGGCCAAGCGCGTCTACGGCGACACCATCCCGCAGAACGTGCCGGGCACGCCGCATCGTCGTCATCAAGGAGCCGATCGGCGTCGTCGCCGCGATCACGCCGTGGAATTTCCCGTCCGCCATGATCACCCGCAAGGCGGCGCCGGCGCTGGCCGCCGGCTGCACCGTGGTGTGCCAAGCCCGCGACCCAGACGCCGTTCTCGGCGCTGGCGCTGGCCGAGCTGGCCGAGCGCGCGGGCGTGCCCGCCGGCGTGTTCAACGTCATCACCGGCTCGGCCACGCCATCAGGCGCGCGAGCTGACCTCCAACCCGATCGTGCGCAAGCTGTCGTTCACCGGCTCGACCGAGATCGGCAAGCTGCTGATGGAGCAGTGCGCCGGCACCGTGAAGAAGATGTCCCTCGAGCTCGGCGGCAACGCGCCGTTCATCGTGTTCGACGACGCCGACCTCGACGCCGCGGTCGAGGGCGCCATCGCGTCCAAGTACCGCAACACCGGCCAGACCTGCGTCTGCGCCAACCGCCTGCTGGTGCAGGACGGCGTCTACGACGCGTTCACCAAGAGGCTGATCGCCGCGGTCAGGAAGCTCAAGGTCGGCCCGGGCTGGGAGGACGGCGTGACCCAGGGCCCGCTGATCGACCTCAAGGCGGTCGAGAAGGTCGAGGAGCACATCGCCGACGCCGTCGCCAAGGGCGCCAAGGTGCTGCTCGGCGGCAAGCGCCACGCGCTCGGCGGCACGTTCTTCGAGCCCACCGTCGTCGCCGACGTCACGCCGAAGATGGCGGTCGCGCGCGAGGAGACCTTCGGCCCGATGGCGCCGATCTTCCGCTTCAAGACCGAGAAGGAGGCCATCGAGATGGCGAACGACACCGAGTTCGGCCTCGCCGCCTATTTCTACGCCCGCGACATCGGCCGCGTCTGGCGCGTCGCCGAGGGGCTGGAATACGGCATCGTCGGCATCAACGAGGGCATCATCTCGACCGAGGTGGCGCCGTTCGGCGGCGTCAAGGAATTGGGCATCGGCCGCGAAGGCTCGCACTACGGCATCGACGAGTTCGTCGAGGTCAAATACATGTGCATGGGCGGCATCGGCGCCTAGTGGCATTCAAATTTTCTGTCATTCCCCGCCCAAAGCGTAAGCGGGAATCCAGGCCGTGCGAATATCTGGACCCCCGCTTTCGCGGGGGTGACGACACTCCAGGTGGGCCTGCATGCCTCAATACGACTTCGATCTGTTCACGATCGGCGCGGGCTCCGGCGGGGTCCGCGCCGCGCGTCTGGCGGGCAAGCTCGGCAAGCGCTCGGGCCTGGCCGAGGAATGGACCGTCGGCGGCACCTGCGTGCACCGCGGCTGCATCCCCAAGAAGTTCTACGTGTTCGCCTCCCATTTCGCCGACGACGTCGAGGACGCCCGCGCCTTCGGCTGGGACGTCGAAGCCAAAGGTTTCGACTGGCCGACCCTGGTGGCGGCCAAGAAGACCGAGCTCAAGCGCCTCGAAGGGCTTCACGAAAAGGGGCTCGCCGAGGCCGGCGTGAAGACCTTCCTCGGCCATGCCGAGTTGGAGGACGCGCACACGGTCCGCATCGGCGATGCGCGCGTCACCGCCGAGCATATCCTGGTCGCGACCGGCGGGCGGCCGTTCAAGCCCGACATTCCCGGCGCCGATCTCCTGATCACCTCCGACGAGGTGTTCGACCTGCCGGAATTCCCGAAGCGCGTGGTGATCGCGGGCGCGGGTTACATCGCCCTCGAGTTCGCCGGCATCCTGCGCGGGCTCGGTGCCGAGGTGACCGTGGTCTACCGCGGCCACGGCGTGCTGCGCGGCTTCGACGAGGACGTGCGCGCGACCGTGCTGGAGGAGCTTTCGGCCAGGGGCATCCGCTTCGTGTTCGACACCGTGTTCGCGCGCATCGAGAAGAAGCCGGACGGCCTGCATGCGATCTGCAAGAACGGCGCGGCGCTGGTCGCCGACCAGGTGCTGATGGCCGCCGGCCGTCGTGCCCATACCGCCGGGGTCGGCCTCGAGCGCGCCGGCGTGACGCTGGGCGAGACCGGCGCGGTCATGGTGGACGATTATTCGCGCAGCTCGGCACGCCACATCTTCGCCGTCGGCGACGTGACCGACCGGGTGAACCTGACGCCGGTCGCGATCCACGAGTCCGTGTGCCTGATCGAGACCCTGTTCAAGGACAACCCGACCCGGCCCGACCATGCGCGCATCGCCACCGCCGTGTTCACCCAGCCGCCGGTCGGCACCGTTGGATTGACCGAGGCCGAGGCGCGCGAGCAGTGCGACGTGGTCGAGATCTACCGCACACGTTTCCGGCCGCTGCGCAACACCATCACCGGACGTACCGAGCGGGTAATGATCAAGCTGGTGGTGGATGCCGTCACCGACCGCGTGGTCGGCGCGCACATGGTCGGCATCGACGCGCCCGAGATCATCCAGGCGCTCGCCATCGCCGTGAAGGCGGGCGTGACCAAGGCGCAGTTCGACGCCACCATGGCGGTGCATCCCACCACCGCCGAGGAACTGGTGCTGATGTACGAGAAGGTCCCGGACTGACCCGGGACGGGGAGGGGGATCCATGAAGAAACTCTCCGCCTGTGCCGCGCTCGTTGCGGCGCTGTTCACGCCCATACTGCCCGCAGGCGCCGCCGACAAGCCGCTTTACGGGGGCGTCACGGCGGTCGAGCTGCCGATGGCGAGCCCGTTGACCGACGTGCTCGGAAGGCCGCTCGCCTATCCCGTAGGTACACCGGTGGTGAAAGCCTACCGGATCACCGTGCCGCCGGGCGCCGCCACCTCGGTGCACCTCCACGAGGTGCCGCTGTTCGCCTATATCCTGTCCGGCACCCTCGAGGTGGACTACGGCACCAAGGGCAAGCGCACCTACAAGGCGGGGGACGGCTTCATGGAAGCGGTCGCCTGGTGCCATCGCGGGCGCGCCGTGGGCGACCGGCCGGCGGTGCTGGTGGCCGCCTATCTCGGCAATGGCACCCTCAAGAATGCGGTGGACTGCCCCAAATAACGGCGCGATAAACGGGGCCAAACGGAGGAAACCCATGGTCACCAATACCTACAAGCGCGGCCCGCGCGGCCGCCAGCCTGCCGTGCTCGGCCGACCGCTGGTGGACCCCGCCGGCTGGCACGCCGAGGAGCTCGGGCACGACGAGTTCGTGTATCAGTTAAATGATACGGAAATCGGCGAGATCGTGGACGCCGTCGGGCGCATCGAGGACCGCGGCATCGCCCTCATGGACGTGACCCGTGCCGATTTCACCCTGCCCGGTTTCGGCCGCACCATGGAACAGGTGGTGCGCGACGAGATGCTGGAGGGTCGCGGCTTCATCTTCCTGCGCGGCCTGCCGGTCGAGGGCCGCTCGGTGCTGCAGAGCGCCATCGCCCAGTGGGGGCTCGCCACCTACATCGGCCGCATGCTGCCCCAGAACGCCAAGGGCCACCTGCTCGAGCACGTCAAGTTCGCGGGCGGCGACATCAACGCGCCGACCGGGCGCGGCTACAATTCCGCCGACGCGCTCGGCTTCCACTGCGACAGCGCCGACGCGTTCTCGCTAATGTGCCTGCGCGGCGGCAAGTCGGGCGGCGAGCACCGCATCGTCAGCTCGATCACGGTCTACAACGAGATGCTGAAGCGCCGCCCCGATCTCGCCAGGGAGCTGGAGTTCCACTTCTACCGCACCCGGCGTGGCGAGATTCCGCCGGGCGAGGTGCCGTTCCACCGCCAGCCGGTGTTCAGCGTCACCGATGGCTACTTCGCTGCGCGCGGGGCGTCGAGCACCATCAAGCGCGCCCAGAAGATGCCGGGCGTGACCAAGCTGACGGATATCCAGCAGGAGGCGATTGACTTCTACCAGGTGCTGGCGGGCGAGCTGTCGCTCTACATCGACTGGCATCCGGGCGATATCTCGTTCGTGCTCAACCACGTCTCGCTGCACGCCCGCACCAGGTACGAGGACTGGCCCGAGCCCGAGCGCAAGCGCCACCTCTTGCGCCTGTGGCTCGACCTCGACGGCGCCCGCCCGGTCCATCACGAGATCGCCGAGGACATGTCGGGCATCAAGCTGCCCGCCGGGACGGTGCTCAAGACCCCCCTCGACATGACCCCGGTGACGGCGTAGTTCGACCGGCATTCTTTCTGACTCGTCACCCCCGCGAAAGCGGGGGTCCATTTGGCCGCACTTGGATTCCCGCTTGCGCGGGAATGACGAGGCAAAAAAAGCGGCCCCGCAGATTCCGCTTGTTCTTGTTACGTTTCTATGTTAGTCTGGCTATCGTCGAATTCGTTCGCTGATGTATCCGTGGACTGCAGCTCCGGAAACCATCGGCCAAGGGTCCGACAGGCTTTCCGCCCCCTTGGGCGGAGGGCCCGTATCGGAGAGTGCGCGGGCGCTTCCCAGCCGGAGGGCTGCGACGTTTCTGCCTCCTCAGGTGCACCTCGGTAAACCGCGTAGCGTCGCAGCAAGGCGGGAGGAAGGCTTAAAAGATGTGGGCGGACTAAACGCTGAAATCCGAACGGGACACCCCGCGGCAGCTCCCCGTACCACCCCTTACCTCCCAGGGATTCCAGGCGCCAAGGTGGTGTTTCAGCGCCGACGCCCGCGCATGTCCGGTCTCCGGGCATGCCATGCACCCACGTGATCCGTGCGACAACCAATTCCGGAGCGGCCAGCCGTCGACCGGCCGTCGGCGGCAGACTTGCGGAAAGCCCGGAAATCCTTTGGATTTTTCCTCTGGCTGATGGCGTTGCTCCTGTGGATAAGCCAGCCCGTTTAACTGGAAAATACGGGCGAAGGGGCGTATAAACCGCCTTTCCGGCCCCGTTTGGGGGCCGGATTCGAACAATTCGGCATGGATGTGAATACCGGAATGGCCCAGAAGTGGACCCCTGCGAGCTGGCGCGCGAAGCCGATCCTCCAGCAGCCCGAGTGGCCCGATCAGGCCAGGCTCGAGGCTGCCGAGGCGAAGCTGTGCCGGTACCCGCCGCTGGTGTTCGCGGGCGAGGCCCGGCGCCTGAAGGAGCACCTGGGCCGCGTCGCCGCGGGCAAGGCTTTCCTGCTTCAGGGCGGCGACTGTGCGGAAAGCTTCGCCGAGTTCCACCCCGACAACATCCGCGACACCTTCCGCGTGCTGCTGCAGATGGCGGTGGTGCTGACCTACGGCGCCGCCTGCCCGGTGGTCAAGGTCGGCCGCATGGCCGGCCAGTTCGCCAAGCCGCGCTCCGAGGACACCGAGACCCGCGACGGCGTGACCCTGCCGAGCTACCGCGGCGACATGGTCAACGGCATGGATTTCACGCTCGAGGCGCGCACGCCCGATCCCGAGCGCCTGGTCCAGGCCTACTCGCAGTCGGCGGCGACGCTCAACCTGCTGCGCGCCTTCGCCCAGGGCGGCTTCGCCGACCTGCACCGGGTGCACCGCTGGAACCTCGGCTTCGTCGAGCGCAGCCCCGAGGGCCAGCGCTACCAGGAGCTCGCCGACCGGCTCGCCGAGACGCTCGCCTTCATGGAGGCCTGCGGGCTCACCAGCGAGACCACGCCGCAGATCCGCGAGACCGACTTCTTCACCTCCCACGAGGCGCTGCTGCTCGGCTACGAGCAGGCGCTGACGCGCATCGATTCGCTCACCGGCGAATGGTACGACTGCTCGGCCCACATGCTGTGGATCGGCGACCGCACGCGCCAGGCCGACAACGCCCAGGTCGAGTTCCTGAGGGGCGTCAAGAACCCGCTCGGCATGAAGTGCGGGCCCTCGCTTGCGCCGGACGACCTGCTGCGCGTGATGGACACGCTCAACCCGGACAACGAGCCCGGCCGCCTCACCCTGATCGTGCGCATGGGCGCCGACGAGGTGCAGAAGAAGCTGCCGCCGCTGCTGCGCGCCGTGCAGCGCGAGGGCCGCGTCGTGGTGTGGTCGTGCGATCCCATGCACGCCAACACCGTGAAGTCGGCCAACGGCTACAAGACCCGCCACGTCGACCGCATCCTGCGCGAGGTGACGGGCTTCTTCGACGTGCACGCGGCCGAGGGCACCTATGCCGGCGGCGTCCATCTCGAGATGACAGGCCAGGACGTGACCGAATGCGTCGGTGGCGCCCAGGCCATCACCGAGACCGGCCTCGCCGACCGCTACCACACCCACTGCGACCCGCGGCTCAACGCCAGCCAGGCCATCGAGCTCGCTTTCGTGATCGCCGGAATGCTGAAGAAGGAGCGTCAGCAGAACGGCGCGTCCCGAATTAAGGTCGCTTCCTGACAGGGACGTTTTTCCGAGGCTACGGGCTGCGGGGAACGTCCCCGCCGCGGCTTTCCGCGTATCCGCGTTTCGGCTTTTTCGAGTGACGAGCAAGTGAGCACATGACCGACCGACTGACCATAGGACTGGCCCAGATCGACCCCACCGTGGGCGATCTTGCCGGCAATGTGCGTCTGATCGCCGACGCGCGCCGCAAGGGCGCCGCGGCCGGCTGCGATCTCGTCATGACGACCGAGCTCGCGGTCGCCGGCTACCCGCCCGAGGATCTGGTGATGAAGCCGATCTTCCTCGACGCGGTGGCCGACGCGGTGGCGACGCTCGCGCGCGAGACCGCCTCGGGCCCGGCCCTGCTGGTGGGCGCGCCGTGGCGCTGCGATGGGGGCGGGGGTCGTGTTGACGGAGGAAGTTCCGACGGCAAGCCGTGCAATGCGGCGCTGCTGCTGGCCGACGGCAAGGTCGCGGGCGTCGCTCTCAAGCACGACCTGCCCAACTACGGCGTGTTCGACGAGAAGCGCGTGTTCGCGCCCGGCCCCCTGCCGGCGCCGCTGGAATTCCGCGGCGCGCGCCTCGGCGTGCTGGTGTGCGAGGACATGTGGACGGCGGCGCCCGCGCGTCACCTCGCGGAAGCCGGGGCGGAGGCGCTGTTGGTCATCAACGGCTCGCCGTTCGAGACCGACAAGACCAACGTGCGCTTCGGCCTCGCTACCGAGCGGGTGAAGGAGACCGGCCTGCCGCTGCTCTACGTCAACCAGGTGGGTGGCCAGGACGAGCTGGTGTTCGACGGCGTCAGCTTCGCCCTCGACGCGGCCGGCAGCGAGGTCGCGCGGCTCGCCGGTTTCGCCCCGGATTTCCAGGCCGTTTCCCTGGTGCGCAAGGGCAATACCCTGGTGCCCGAGGGCGGTTTGGTGACGCCGGCGCTCGTGCCGCTCGCCGCGATCTACCAAGCGATGGTGCTGGGCTTGCGCGATTATGTGAACAAGAACCACTTCCCGGGCGTGCTGATCGGACTTTCGGGCGGGATCGATTCGGCGATCTCGGCCTTGGTGGCGGTCGATGCGCTGGGTGCCGACCGGGTCCGTTGCGTGATGATGCCGTCACCCTATACCTCGCGCGACAGCCTCGAGGACGCGGCTGGTCTCGCCACCAACCTCGGGGTGAGGCTCGACAACATCGCCATCACGCCGGCCATGAAGGCGTTCGACGAGATGCTGGGCGAGGTGTTCGCCGGCCGCAACCGCGATACCACCGAGGAGAACGTCCAGGCGCGCGCGCGCGGTATCACCCTGATGGCGCTTTCCAACAAGTTCGGCCATATGGTGCTGTCCACCGGCAACAAGTCGGAGATGTCGGTCGGCTACGCGACCCTCTATGGCGACATGTGCGGCGGCTATTCGGTGCTCAAGGATGTCTACAAGACCACCGTCTACGCGCTGAGCAACTGGCGCAACGAGAACATGCCGGCGGGCGGCCTCGGCCCCTCGGGCGCGGTGATGCCGCACCATATCATCACCCGCGCGCCGTCCGCCGAGCTCAAGCCCGACCAGACCGACCAGGACAGCCTGCCGCCCTACGATGTGCTCGACGACATCCTCAAGTGCCTGGTGGAGGGCGACCTCGCCATCTCCGACATCGTCGCGCGCGGCCACGACCGCGACACGGTGATGAAGGTTTGGCGCATGGTCAACATCGCCGAATATAAGCGTCGCCAGGCGCCCCCGGGCGTCAAGATCACGCGCCGCTCGTTCGGCCGCGACCGGCGCTACCCGATCACCAATGCGTTTTCCGGCGCAGGTCCGGGCGACGGCTGAGGTGGACCCCGGCCGGCCGATCTGCTAACCCTTGAACCCTTTGAACGAAAAGGCAAAACGCGCGTGACCATCCGGCTCCACAACACGCTCACCCGGCGCAAGGAGGACTTCGTCCCCCTCGATCCGGGCCACGTGCGCATGTATGTGTGCGGGCCGACGGTCTATGATCGCGCGCATATCGGCAATGCGCGCCCGGTAGTGGTGTTCGACGTGCTCTATCGCCTGCTCAAGGCGACGTATCCGCGCGTGACCTATGTCCGCAACATCACCGACGTCGACGACAAGATCATCAACGCAGCGCGCGAGCGCGGCATCGCGATCGACACGCTGACGCGCGAGACCACCGAGGCGTTCCACGCCGACATGGCCGAGCTCGGCGCCCTGCCGCCCGACGTGGAGCCGCGCGCGACCCGGCATATCGGCCAGATGATCGCCATGATCGAAAAGCTGATCGCGTCGGGTCACGCCTACGCGGTCGACGAGTCCTCAAGCGGCGGAGCGGCAGGGCAAAGGAAGGCCCATGTGCTGTTCAACGTGCCTTCCATGCCCGACTACGGGCGTCTCGCCAACCGCGACCGGCGCGAGATGATCGCGGGCGCCCGGGTCGAGGTCGCGCCTTACAAGAAGGACCCGTCGGACTTCGTGCTGTGGAAGCCGTCCACCTCCGACCAGCCCGGCTGGGACAGCCCGTGGGGGCGCGGCCGGCCCGGCTGGCACATCGAATGCTCGGCCATGTCGGAAGCGCATCTCGGCGACAGCTTCGACATCCACGGCGGTGGGCTCGACCTGATCTTCCCGCACCACGAGAACGAGATCGCCCAGTCGACCTGTGCCCACGACGGCGCGCCGTTCGTGCGCTACTGGCTGCACAACGGCTACCTCACGGTCAACGGCGAGAAGATGTCGAAGTCGCTCGGCAACTTCTTCACCGTGCGCGAGCTCTTGGACAAGGCACCGGGCGAGGCGATCCGCTTCTGCCTGCTCGGCACCCATTATCGCCAGCCGCTCGACTGGACTCTCGACGGTCTGGCCGAGGCGAAGCGCGGCCTCGACCGGCTCTATGGCGCCCTGCGCGGCGCCTGCGACATCAAGGCCGCTCCTGCCGAAGTGCCGGTGGGGGTACGTGCCGCGCTCGAGGACGACATCAACACGCCGCTCGCCATCGCCCAGCTCCACGAAACTGCGACCGCCCTCAACAAGGCGGTGCCCAACGAGGAGCGCGCGGCCCTCAAGGGCGCGCTGGTGGCGGGGGGCGCGCTGGTGGGCCTGTTGCAGCAGGATCCCGAGGCCTGGTTCAAGTGGGGACCGGAAGGCGAGGGTGCCAGCGGCCTCGGGGAGGCCGAGATCGCGGCCCTGATCGAGGCCCGCGCCAAGGCGCGCAAGGACAGGAATTTCGTCGAAGCCGACCGCATCCGCGATGAGCTCGCGGCGGCGGGCGTGGTCCTGGAAGACAAGGCCGACGGCACCATCTGGAGGCGTGCGGGCTGAGCGGGCCGGCGGGAACAGGAAGATGAGCGACAAACGCATCTATCTCTACAATTCGACACTGCGCGACGGGGCGCAGACCCAGGGCGTCGACTTCAACGTCAACGACAAGATCGCGATCGCGCGCGCGCTCGACGAGCTTGGTATCGACTACGTCGAGGGCGGCTGGCCCGGTGCGAACCCGACCGACGACGCGTTCTTCGCCGACCTGCCGAAGCTCGACCATGCCCGCATCACGGCCTTCGGCATGACGCGCCGCGCCGGGCGCTCGGCCGATAACGACCCCGGCCTGACCGCGCTGTTCGGCACTGGCGCGCGCACGGTCTGCATGGTGGGCAAGACCTGGGATTTCCAGGTCAAGGTCGCGCTCGGCATCGGCATGGACGAGAACCTCGCCATGATCGGCGACAGCGTGAAGCTCGCGGCGAAGAAGATGGACGAGGTGCTGTTCGACGCCGAGCATTTCTTCGACGGCTACAAGTCCGATCCGGACTATGCGCTCAAATGCGCGGAGACGGCCTATAAGGCGGGCGCGCGCTGGGTGGTGCTGTGCGACACCAACGGCGGCTCGCTGCCCGACGAGGTGGAAAAGATCGTGGGCGAGGTCGCCAAGCGCATCCCGGGCGACCACCTCGGCATCCATTGCCACAACGACACCGAGAACGCGGTGGCCAACTCGCTCGCCGCCGTGCGCGCGGGCGCGCGCCAGGTGCAGGGCACCCTCAACGGGCTCGGCGAGCGCTGCGGCAACGCCAACCTGATCTCGATCCTGCCGAGCCTCATGCTCAAGATGGGCTTCGAGACCGGCGTCAGCGCGGAAGAGCTGGCGCGCCTCACCCATACCTCGCGGCTGCTCGACGAGCGCCTCAACCGCGCGCCCAATCGCCACGCCGCCTATGTCGGCGAGGCGGCCTTCGCCCACAAGGGCGGGCTCCACGTCTCGGCGGTGGAGAAGGATCCGCGCTGCTACGAGCACATCCCGCCCGAAGCGGTCGGCAACGAGCGCCACATCGTAGTCTCCGACCAGGCCGGGCGCGCCAACGTGATCTCGCGCCTGCGCGAGGTCGGCATCGACATTCCCGCGGGCGATCCCCGGATCGGCAAGCTGGTCGAGGAGGTCAAGGCGCGCGAATACGACGGCTACGCCTACGACGGTGCCGAGGCCAGCTTCGAGCTGCTGGCCCGGCACGCCCTCGAAAGCGTGCCGGAATACTTCCGGTTGAGCTCGTTCCGGGTGCTCGACGAGCGGCGCTGGAACGCGCGCGGGCGGCTGGTGACGCTGTCCGAGGCCACCATCAAGGTCGAGGTCAAGGGCGCGCACACCATGACCGTCGCGGAAGGCAACGGCCCGGTGAACGCGCTGGACAACGCGCTGCGCAAGGCGCTGGTGCCGGCCTATGCCGAGCTCGAAGACATGCGGCTGGTGGACTACAAGGTGCGCATCCTGACCCCGGGCGAGGGCACCAAGGCGGTCACCCGCGTCGTCATCGAGAGCGTCGACGGCACGGGCCGGCGCTGGTCCACGGTCGGCGTTTCCACCAACGTGATCGACGCGTCCTTCAACGCGCTCTATGACGCGATCACCTATAAATTGTTCAGCGCCGGTGCGCGCGCCTGAGGGCCAAGGCGCCCCGGTCGGGGGCAAGCGTCCACCGCGCTCGCGCCGTGCCGGCAAGGCGGGCGTGAAGGCGCTCGCCGAAGGCGCGTCCGACCAGCCAATCGTCATCCTCGACCATCCCCAGCTCGGCGAGAACATCGGCTTCGCCGCGCGCGCCATGCTCAACTGCGGGCTGGTGCATTTGCGCGTGGTGGCGCCGCGCGAGGGCTTTCCCAACGACCGCGCCATCGCCGCCGCCGCCGGGGCGACCTCGGTGCTGGAGGCGGCGCGGGTATTCGACACGCTTGCCGAGGCAACCGCCGATCTCACTCGAGTTTACGCCACCACCGGCCGGCCGCGCGACATGCGCAAGCCGGTGTTCACGGCGCGCAGCGGCGCCGCCGACATCGTCGGCACCATCGCGCGGGGCGGAAAGGTCGGCATCGTCTATGGGCGCGAGCGCACCGGGCTCGAGAACGACGACATCTCGCGCGCCGACGCGATCATCGAGGTGCCGCTCAACCCCGAGTTTCCTTCCCTCAACCTCGCCCAGGCGGTGCTGCTGACCGCCTACGAATGGCGCGTCGCGGCTCTGGGCGAAGGTGAGCCCGTCCGCACCGGTGGTCCCGAGTCGCCGCCCGCCAGCGCCGGCGAGATGGCGTCCCTGTTCGAGCACCTGGAAGGGGAGCTCGACCAGGCTGGGTTCTTCTTTCCGCCCGAGAAGGCGCCGCGCATGGTCCGGAACCTGCGCAGCCTGCTGCTGCGCGCCGAGCTCTCGGCGCAGGAGGTCCGCACGCTGCGCGGCGTGGTCAAGGCGCTCTCGGGCAATAAGGGCAAGCGGCCCTGGGAGAAGCTCGAAAAGCCGGAAAAGCCCGAAAAACCAAGGGATTTCAGGATGTCCCGAAGGCCCCGGCGGGGGCCGGCCAGCGGCGATTGACTTTGCCGGTCGCTTCACTATAGTTTCGCGCTTTCCCGACCCGGGCCGCGGGTTTGCCGCGGATCCAGCCACCGCCGAAAGGCGGAGCGGACAGGCGGGACATGAATAACACCAGACCAACTAGGGTGTAGAGAGACATGAGCAAACGACAGTCGTCGAAGCACAAGATTGACCGCCGCCTCGGGGTAAACCTCTGGGGTCGCGCGAAGAGCCCCTTCAACAAGCGCGAGACGGTGCCCGGCCAGCATGGCCAGCGGCGCTTCAAGGTCTCCAACTTCGGCCAGCAGCTGCAGGCGAAGCAGAAGCTGAAGGGCTATTACGGCAACATCGGCGAGCGCCAGTTCCACAGCTATTACGTCGAGGCGGTGCGCCGGCGCGGCGACACCGGCGAGCAGCTGATCGGCCTCCTCGAGAGCCGGCTCGACACCCTCGTCTACCGCATGAAGTTCGTCCCCACCGTGTTCGCGGCGCGCCAGTTCGTCAACCACGGCCACGTCCTGGTCAACGGCAAGCGCGTCACCATTCCCTCCTATCTGGTCACGGAAGGCGACGAGATCGAGGTGCGCCAGAAGTCGCGCGAGCTGCCGCTCGTCCTCGAGGCGACTTCCTCGGGCGAGCGCGACGTGCCCGACTATCTCGAGGTCGACTTCAAGGCGATGAAGGGCAAGCTCGTCCGCACGCCGCAGTTCGCCGAGGTGCCCTATCCGGTCCAGATGGAGCCGAACCTCGTGATCGAATTCTATTCGCGTTAAGTCGGGCGGCTACAGCCACGACAAAGGCGGGAAGGGCCGGTCCTTGGACCGGCCCTTTTTCATTCCGGCACCTAGAGCAGGGTCGGTTCAGATTGATTCAATCTGAACCGACCCTGCTCTAAATTTAAAGTGTAGAGCCTGAATTCACGGCTCAAGATCGTTCCGATCGGAGCCGATCAGGCTCTAAGAGGCTGTCTTGAAACGCGGTTTTGGGGTGGATGGCCGGGTTCGGATGTGATTCCAAACGGTTGTCGAAGCCAGTTTGGAGAGCCTCATGTGGACCCCGACCACCCGGCGGCAGCATAGCCGCGAACATCTGCGTTACGGAAGCGACCTCACCGATGCGGAATGGGCGATCATCGCGCCGTTCCTGCCGCCACCGGCCCGAACCGGTCGACCCCGCCAATGGCCGATGCGCGAGATCATGAATGCCGTCTTCTACGTGCTGCGGGGCGGCATCGCCTGGCGGCTGCTACCCACGGACTTTCCGCCGATGACGACGGTCTACGGCTGGTTCCTGCGCTTCCGCCGCGAGGGCCTGTTCGAGACCATCAACCACCATCTCGTCATGATCGATCGCGAGCGGACCGGACGCCAGGCCAGCCCGTCGGCGGCCGTGATCGACAGCCAGAGCGTCAGGACCGTCGAAGCCGGCGGCCCCAGGGGGTATGACGCGGGCAAGAAGATCAAGGGCCGCAAGCGCCATGCCATGGTCGACACCGACGGGCGCATCCTGGTAATCCAGGCTCATCCGGCCGACGTTCAGGACCGCGACGGCGCCATCCCGCTGCTACAGGCATCGCGACGCTCGTTCCCCTTCGTCGAACTCGCCTTTGCCGACAGCGCCTATGGCGCCCAGAGAGTCAAGGACGCCACCTGCATCGCCATCGAGGTCGTCAAGAAGATCGCCAATCAGGTTGGCTTCCACGTCCTGCCAAAACGCTGGGTGGTCGAGCGCTCCTTCGCCTGGATCAACCGCAACCGAAGGCTGGCCAAGGACGTCGAAGCAACCATCGCCTCCGCTGAAGCCTTCCTCTACGCCGCCTCGGTCATGCTGCTCACACGCCGCCTCGCTCGACAGAAATGAGTTTCGAGTCGAACTTAAGTGACTACTCGGCGGCGGCGGACGCAGGCTTGCCGGCGGCCGCGGTGTCTTCGTCGCGCCAGCGCACGGCGATGGCGTTGAGTTCCTTGAGCACGCCCGACAGCTCGTGGCCGCGCTCCGCGAGCGCATAGCTGACACTGGGCGGGATGGTCGGCGTATGGGTGCGCGTGATCAGACCCGCGCCTTCCAGCATCCGGAGCCGTTCGGTCAGCACCTTGGCGGAGATGCCCGGCACGCGACGCTTGAGCTCGCCGAAGCGGACCTCGCCGTCGTTGCGCAACACCCAGAGGATGTAGCTGGTCCACGGACCCATCAGCACCCGCAACAGGGCATCCATGGGGCAGGAGGCTTCGCGCTTGGTCATGGCTCTGTCCATTTCGCTGCCGTAATTGGTTACTAAAAGATAACTACTTTACAAAGGAAATCAATAGGTCCATATCGTTGTCAGTTTCGAAAAGAAACCGACCAGGGGGATGGTTCCCTTGGGGGGTCTCGGGAAAGGACTGGAACCATGAGCAAGATCGCCATCGTCTATCACTCCGGCTACGGCCATACCAAGGTGCAGGCCGAGGCCGTCGCCCGCGACATCGACGCGGCCGACGCCATCATCTTCGGCGCGCCGACCTACATGGGCAGCGTGTCGGCGCCCCTGAAGGCGTTCATGGAGGCCTCCTCCAAGGCCTGGATGGAGCAGCGCTGGAAGGACAAGATCGCCGCCGGCTTCACCAACTCCGGCGCGCAGAGCGGGGACAAGCTCAACGCCTGATCCAGCTCGCGGTATTCGCCGCCCAGCACGCCATGATCTGGGTCGGGCTCGACCTGCCGCCCGGCAACAACTCGAGCAAGGGCAGCACGGCCGACCTCAACCGGCTCGGCGGGTTCCTCGGCGCCCTGGCGCAGTCGAACGTCGACGAGGGGCCGGACAAGGGCCCGATCGCGAGCGACCTCGCCACCGCCGAGCATCTCGGCCGGCGCGTCGCCACCCTTGCCCGGGCGTTCACCGACACGAAGATCGCGGCGTGACGAGATCACCGCAACGTGACGAAAAGTTAATTGGCATCCTCGCCGTGCGAGGCGTGGAATGGTCACGGCGGGACCACGGTGTCCTGCCTTCGAGATGGAGAGTAAAAATGCTGATATCCCAAATTCTGGACCGCAAGGGCCGCAACGTGGTCACGGCCGGCACCGACGACATCGTTCTGGACATCGTCATCAAGCTGCACGCCTACAACATCGGTGCCGTGCCGGTGATCGACGCCGAGGGCACCGTGGTCGGGATCGTATCGGAGCGCGACGTCGTCGATGCCATTGCGACCCAGGGCCACAAGGTCGTGCTCGGCCCGGTGGCGAACATCATGACCCGGCCGGTGCTGCTCGCCCGGGGGTCGGACCACATCCAGTCCGCGACCCGGACCATGATCGAGCGACGTGTCCGTCACCTGCCGGTGACCGAGGACGGCCGGCTCGCCGGCATCGTCAGCATCGGCGATCTGCTCAAGCCGCACCTTGATGAGAGCCGGCTCGAGACCGCCGTGCTGCGCGACATGGCGAAGGCATCCCTGGTGGGCGTCCAGCATGCCTGAGCACAACGTGCGCTAAAGAAAAAGGGCCGGTCCCGGGACCGGCCCTTTTCTTGTTCAGACTGTTTTTCTGTTCGTGCTCAGGCGTCGGTCCAGTGGACGCTTTCGTGGCCGGGCTCGTAGGCGCGCAGGCTGAGCGACGGATTGCGGTTGACCAGCGGCCGCGCGTACATCGGGTGCTGCATGCTGCGCACCTCGTGGTCGATGCGGTACAGCACCTTGCCGGTCTCGGGGTCGGCGATGTCGCGGAAGCGGTACTGGTGCTGGTTCGATTCCTGGTAGATCAGCCCCTTTTCCCGGAGCGCGCGGTAAGGGCCGGAGAAATTCTGGGTGTAGATCTGGATGTGGTTGTCGTCGTAGGGCACGCGCGGCTTCTTAGTTTCCCGGAAATACAGGAACTGCCGTTCGCCCGCCGGCACGCGTGCGCATTTCGCGCCCTTGTGGTCCATCACCTCGGCCGGGGCCCGGAAGATATCGCGGTAGAAGCGCGCGATGCCGTCCGCCGCACCCTTGGGCGCGTCGAACTCGACATAGGCCATGCCGAGCTTCATGCGGCCGAAGCGCTCCGGATCGGGGGCGTGGCAGTCGATGCGGTTGCCCCACGGGCAGGTCACCTCGACCGCGTCGTTGGCAGCGCGGAACTTGAACTTGGTACCCTTGAGCTGGCCCTTGACCGAGGCGAGCCGGTCGAGCAGGGCGTCGCGGTGCGGGATGACGAGACCGGTGATGCCCTGGACCACCTGGGGCGGCCGCGTCGGCAGGTGGAACTGGCTCATGCCGACGTTGACCCACATGTTGTCGGTGCCGGTCACGAGGTAGGGATCGCGCGTCAGGCCGAGGCCGGTGACGTAGAACGCCGTCGCCAAACGCTGGTCCGCTACCTGGACGTTGACGTGGCCGAGGTTGACGATGTTGCCGAGGTCCTCGGTGGTGCGGTCGTAGGTCTTTTCCGCCATGACGCTTCCCCTGTCCGTTCGTTGATTACGGCCATGATGCCCCAAAGCGGGGCGAGGGAAAAGGGCGGGCCCGGAGGACGGCGCTATGCGCCTGTCCTGGTCGTCGAACTTACTGGCCGGGACTACTGGCCGGGCTGCGGGCTCTCGGTGACCGGGATGCCCTTCTGGGCGAAGAAATCGTGCAACTCGCCGGACTGGTACATCTCGCGGATGATGTCGCAGCCGCCGACGAACTCGCCCTTGACGTAGAGCTGCGGGATGGTCGGCCAATTGGAAAAGCTCTTCACGCCTTCGCGGATCTCGCCGTCGGTGAGCACGTCGATGCCCTTGAACTTGACCCCCATCAGGGACAGCACCTGCACCACCGTCGCGGAGAAGCCGCACTGGGGGAACACCGGGGTGCCCTTCATGAACAGCACCACGTCGTTGTCGGTGACCTCGTTCCTGATCCTGTCGTGAACCGGATTGTCGCTCATTGCCTTACCTCTCTGGCCCGCTCAACGGCGGGCCGGTTGAATCACTTGGCGGTGGTGGCCAGGGCAGTGGTGGTCAGCGCGAGCGCGTGCAGCTCGCCGCCCATGCGGCCCTTGAGCGCGTCGTAGACCATCTGGTGCTGGCGCACGCGCGTAAGCCCGGAGAAGGCCGTGGAGGCGACGTGGGCGGCATAGTGGTTGCCGTCGCCCGCGAGGTCCTCGATGCGGACCTCCGCGTCAGGCAGGGCTTCCCTGATCATGCGTTCGATGTCGCCGGCGTCCATCGCCATTGCGTCTATCTCCTGTAGCCTGTCGTCACGAGGCGGTTTCGCCCATGTAACCGGGTAGCCAGCCTTCGTGGGCCGCTTTCAGTTGTGCGACAGATATGGCCCCGGTACCGGCCAGTGTCAATTCGTTGCCCCCGGTATGGCCGACGACCGCGGCGGGAACGTCCGCCATCTTGGCCCGGGCGAGCAGGCCCTTGGCGTCGGCCGCGGTTACGAGGTAGCGGCCCTGGTCCTCGCCGAAGCCCCAGGCATGGAGCGCCGGGCCGCCCTCGGGCGGGGTCAGGGTGGCGCCGATGTTGGAGGCCATCGCCATCTCGGCGGCGGCCACCAGCAGTCCGCCGTCCGACAGGTCGTGGCAGGCGGTGACGGCGCCCGAGACGATCTCGGCGCGCACGAAGTCGCCATTGCGGCGCTCGGCGGCAAGGTCGACCGGCGGCGGCGCGCCCTCGCGCCTGCCCGCGATCTCACGCAGATAAGCCGAGGCGCCGAGGTGCCCCCGGGTTTCGCCGATCAGCACGATCTCCTCGTTCTCGCCCTTGAACGGCACGGAGGCGCGCCTGGCGAGGTCGTCCACCAGCCCGACCGCGCCGATCGCTGGGGTCGGCAGGATGCCCTTGCCGTTGGTCTCGTTGTAGAAGGACACGTTGCCCGACACCACGGGGAAGTCGAGGGCGAGGCAGGCCGCGCGGATGCCCTCGATGCAGTCGGCGAACTGGCCCATGATCTCGGGCCGCTCGGGGTTGCCGAAGTTCATGTTGTCGGTGATGGCGAGCGGGCGCGCGCCCACGGCGGTCAGGTTGCGCCACGCCTCCGCCACCGCCTGCGCGCCGCCCGTGCGCGGGTGCGCGGCACAGTAGCGCGGGTTGACGTCGGTGGTGAGCGCGAGGCCGCGGCTGCTGTCGTGGATGCGCACCACGGCCGCGTCGCCGCCCGGGCGCTCGACCGTATCGGTCATGACCATGTGGTCGTACTGTTCCCAGATCCAGCGCCGCGACGAGAGATCGGGCGAGCCGACGAGCGTTACGAGGGCCGCGAAGATGTCCTTTGGCGCCGGCACGGCGCCGGCGTCGAGCATCGCCGGCAGCGGCGTCTCTTTCGTCGGCCGGTCGTAGATGGGCGCGGCCTCGGCCAGCGGGTCGATCGGCAGGTCGGCGACCACGCCGCCGTCCTTGCGCAGCACCATGCGCCCGGTGTCGGTGAGCCGACCGATCACGGCGAAGTCGAGCTCCCACTTGTCGAAGATCGCGCGGGCGACGTCTTCCTTGCCGGGTTCGAGCACCATCAGCATGCGCTCCTGGCTCTCCGACAGCATGATCTCGTAGGCGGTCATGCCGTCCTCGCGCACCGGCACCTTGTCGAGATCGAGCTCGACGCCGACGCCGCCCTTGCCTGCCATCTCGAACGACGACGAGGTGAGACCGGCCGCGCCCATATCCTGGATGCCGATGATGACGTCCTTGGCCATCAGCTCGAGGCATGCTTCGATCAGCAGCTTCTCGGTGAACGGGTCGCCCACCTGCACGGTCGGGCGCTTGGCCTCGGCCGCGTCGTCGAACTCGGCCGACGCCATGGTGGCGCCGTGGATGCCGTCGCGCCCGGTCTTGGAGCCGACGTAGACCACCGGGTTCCCGATGCCGGTGGCCTTGGCGTAGAAGATGCGGTCGGCGGGCGCGATGCCGACCGTCATGGCGTTGACCAGGATGTTGCCGTTGTAGCTCGCGTCGAAGTCGCAGGCGCCGCCCACGGTCGGCACGCCGACGCAGTTGCCGTAGCCGCCGATGCCCGCCACCACGCCCGCGACCAGGTGGCGCGTCTTGGGGTGGTCGGGCGCGCCGAAGCGCAGCGCGTTGAGGTTGGCCACGGGCCGCGCGCCCATGGTGAACACGTCGCGCAGGATGCCGCCGACGCCGGTGGCGGCGCCCTGGTAGGGCTCGATGAAGGAGGGATGGTTGTGGCTCTCCATCTTGAACACGGCGGCGAGCCCGTCGCCGATGTCGATCACGCCGGCGTTCTCGCCCGGGCCGCAGATCACCCACGGCGCCTCGGTCGGCAGGCGTCGGAGCCACTTGCGCGACGACTTGTAGGAGCAGTGCTCCGACCACATCACCGAGAAGATGCCGAGCTCGGTCAGATTCGGCTCGCGCCCCATGATCTCGAGCACGCGGGCGTATTCGGCCTCGCTAAGCCCGTGGGCGGCGACCACCTCGGGGGTGATGGCGGGGGCGGTATCGGTCGTGCTCATGCTGCGAGCGCCTCCACCAGTCCCTCGAACATGGGCCTGCCGTCGGTGCCGCCGAGCAGCGCGTCGGCCAAGCGCTCCGGGTGCGGCATCATGCCGAGCACGTTGCCCTTCGCGTTCCGGATCCCGGCGATGTTGGCGAGCGAGCCGTTGGGGTTGGCCGCCTCGGTGATCTCGCCCGTGGGCGTCGCATAGCGGAACATCACCTCGCCCTCGCCCTCGATGCGCTTGAGCGTCTCGGGGTCGGCGAAGAAGTTGCCGTCGGCATGCGCGATCGGGAAGCGGACCACCTGGCCGCTGGCATAGCGGCCCGTGAACGGCGCGCGTGCGTCCTCGACGCGCAGGTGCACGTCGCGGCACACGAACCTGAGGCTCGCGTTGCGCATCAGCGCGCCCGGCAGCAGCCCGGCCTCGGTCAGGATCTGGAAGCCGTTGCATACGCCCAGCACGGCGACGCCGGCGGCGGCGCGCGTCTTCACCTCGGCCATGGCCGGGGAATGGGCCGCCATGGCGCCGGCGCGCAGGTAGTCGCCGTAGGAGAACCCGCCCGGCACGGCGATCAGGTCGACCTTGGGAAAGTCGGCGTCCCGATGCCACACCATGACCGGCGGCGTGCCGGTGATCCCGGCGAGCGCCACCTGCATGTCGCGATCGCAGTTGGAGCCGGGAAAGACGATGACGGCGGATTTCATGACAGTCCTAAGAAACGGGCCTGTGAAGCGGTGCCGGGCCTCGGCCTAGCGGTCGAGGTCGATGCGGTAGTCCTCGATCACGGTGTTGGCGAGCAGCTGCTCGCACATGGCGCCGACCTGCTCGCGTGCTTTGTCGGCAGTCGGTCTCGGCGATCTCGAGCTCGATGACCTTGCCCTGGCGCACGTCGCCGACGCCCGAGAAGCCGAGCGACTTGAGCGCGTGGCCGATGGCCTTGCCCTGGGGGTCGAGGACGCCCTGCTTGAGGGTGACGTGGACGCGCGCCCGCATCGCCTACTGCACCGCCTTGGGGCCTTGCACGTCGGACGGCCCGCTTTCGGGCAGGATGCCGAGACGGCGCGCGACCTCCTGATAGGCCTCCTCGACCTTGCCGAGGTCGCGGCGGAAGCGGTCCTTGTCCATCTTCTCGTTGGTCTTGAGGTCCCACAGCCGGCACGAATCGGGGCTGATCTCGTCGGCCAGCACGACCCGGACCTCGTCGCCGTTGTACCAGCGGCCGAACTCGAGCTTGAAGTCCACCAGCCGGATGCCGATGCCGAGAAACAGGCCCGTCATGAAGTCGTTGATGCGCAGCGCCATGTTGACGACGTCGTCGAGCTCCTGGTGGGAGGCCCAGCCGAAGCAGCTGATGTGCTCCTCCGACACCATCGGGTCGCCGAGCTCGTCGTTCTTGAGGTAGTACTCGAGGATCGAGCGCGGCAGCACGGTGCCTTCCTCGATGCCGAGGCGCTGGGACAGGGTGCCGGCGGCGATGTTGCGCACGACCACTTCGAGCGGGATGATCTCGACCTCGCGCACCAGTTGCTCGCGCATGTTGAGCCGCTTGATGAAATGGGTCGGGATGCCGATCTCGCCGAGGCGCACCATCAGGAGCTCGGAGATGCGGTTGTTCAGCACCCCCTTGCCGGTGATCGTGCCCTTCTTCTTGTTGTTGAAGGCGGTGGCGTCGTCCTTGAAGTACTGGACGATGGTGCCGGGCTCGGGCCCCTGGAACAATACCTTGGCCTTACCCTCGTAAATCTGCTTGCGGCGGTTCATGGCGCGCCTTGTGCTGGCTGGTCCCGGCGGCCGACGCCGGGGGTGGAACGAGTGAGATGTATAGCACAACCGGGCGCCAAGACAATGCCGCCCCGCCCCGCCGGACCCCCAAAATCTGGCGATTTTTTGGGCGTAGTCCTACCAGATCATGCGGCTGGGCCCGGTTTCTCGTCCAGGCCCCGGCCGGGGCCGCCTCAGCGGCCGAACAGGTCGCGCACGCCTTCGCCGGCGCCGGGCTTCGCGGCTTCCTTGCGGGCCCGGGCGATGGTATCCGCAGCATCGGCGGCGAGCTTCGCCATGTCCACCGTGGTGAGCTTGCCGTCCTTCTTGAGGAAGCGGCCGTCCACCACCACGTGCTCGACGTTGGCGGGCTGGGCCGACTGGACGATCATGCGCGACGGGATCGTGAACGGCATCATGTTCACGTCGGTGGTGCGCACCAGCATGAAGTCGGCGCGCTTGCCCGGCGTGAGCGAGCCCACCTGGTCGGCGATGCCAAGCGCGCGGGCGCCGTCGATAGTCGCCATCTGCAGGATTCGATTGGAATCGGCGTCGTATTCGCTCTTGGCCGTGCCGTTCTGGATGTTCTCGATCGCCTTCATGATCGCGAACATGTCGGCGTTGCCGCACAGGATGGTGGTGTCCACCGACAGACCGACCGACACCCCGGCCTTGAGGAAGTGATCGACCGGCGTGATGCCGAAGCCGGTACGGAGTTCCGTGAACGGGCTCATGCTGACGGGCGTCTTGGTCTCGGCCAGCAGCTTGAGGTCCTCGGGCGAGTTGTTGGTGTCGTGGATCAGCACCAGGTCGGGGCCCAGCAGCCCCGCCTTGGCCAGGGTCTGGATGCCCTGGCGCTTCTTCACGCGCTTGGCGTTGGTGCCCATGTGCGAGGTGATGTGGATGCCGCGGGAGCGGGCGAAGGCCCATTCCTTCTTGCAGATCTCGATATCGTTGTTCTCGGGGCCGCGCGGGGCGATACCGAGCGTGATCAGGCCGTCCTTGGTGATGTGGCCGCCGTCGAAGTACTTCTTCTGAACCCGCGCCACGTCGTCGAGCGGGAGGGTGTGGTTGCGCGGCGTCTTGCGCGAGTAGCCGTAGGCGAAGCGGGCGCGGGCGCCGACCTCCTTGTGCACGTCGAGCTCGGCGTCGGCGTATTCGGGGCCGAGCAGGTTGTGCGACCAGTTGGTGAAGGTGGTAATGCCCGAGCTGATTCCCTCAGCCAGCGCGAGGCGCACGCCGCGGGCGTTGTCTTCGGCAGTGAAGAACTTCCCGAGCAGCCGCGAGATGTAGTAGTAGCCCTGGCTCTTGATGTGGCCGGACATGTTGCGTGCGACCGCGCCCCACATGTGCCAGTGGGTATCGACGAAGCCGGGGAGCGCGATCATGGTGGCGCCGTCGACCACGGTCGCGCCCGGCGCCGACAGGTCGCGTCCGACCGCGACGATGGCGCCGTCGCGCACGTGGATATCGCCGTCGCGGATCTCGCCGAGCTTGGGGTCCATGGTCAGGAGGTAGGCCTTCTTGACGATGAACTCGCCGCGTGCGGGCAGACCGCGGGGCGCGGCCTGTGCCCTGGCGTCGCGGCCGAAGCCGACGACGCCGGCTGCGCTCGCTGCGGCGGCTGAGGCGAGAAGAGCGCGGCGTGAGATGTCGAAATTGCTGGTCATGGTGTTTCCCCCTGTTGTCGTTGGTGGACCGGTCGTGCGGCCGGGCGTTGCCGGGATGCAACGCCGAAGGGGCGGGAAGCCCCGCTGCGACCGACGCAGTTATGGTGTCGGCCGGCCGGGGCTGTCTTGTTTTTGGAAATTCCGCTCGGTCGGTCGGAGAAACTCTAGACCTGCGGGCGTGGACGTGACAATCGCGTTATGGAAACACCGTCACAGGGCCCGGCGTCACAGAAGAACCTCGCGCCACGGCGCGGTGCCGGGGCGGCCCGCGGTGGTGAAGCGGAATGCCGGCTTGTCCGCGACGCCCGGCGCGGGCAGGGCGATCAGCGCGCTCGACAGCGTGCCGTAGCCGTGATCGGCGGCGATTGCCATGGCGCCGCGGGGGCCGGCATCGTCGGCGCTCTCGGTTGCGGCCAAGAGCGCTTCCCATGCCGTCCATTTCCCTCGGGAAGGATCGGGCGCCGCCGCGTCACGGAAGCGCGGCAGGTAGGTGGCGATGCGCGCATGGCCCGTGTCGTTGAGATCGTGGGCCGTGATCATGGATACGCCGTCCGGCAGCGACGCGACGTTGATGCGGCCCTCGCCGGCGTGGCGCAGCCACAGGGCATCGCGGTTGTCGGCGACGATCAGGTTGAACGGCCGGTAGGCGTCGCCGTCGAGGGCCGCCAACGCATGCGCGGCGTCGGCCGCGTCGGCATGGTCGAGCGCTTCCAGCACGATCTCGCCGCGAGAGCGCTTGCCGGCGGCGGGCCCGAGCGAATGCTCGCGGTTCATGATGGCGGCGATCATGCCCGACCCGTTGACGCCGAGCCACGAGCCGCCGGCGAGCTGGTCGAGCCCGGCCACTACGTCGGGCCGGTCGGGCCAGTGGCGCGCGGGCGGCAGCCACGGCCGGCCGGCCATTTCATCGCGGTTGGCGCCCACGATCAGCGGCCAGTCGTGGCCGGGACGGCGCAGGATGACGACGGTGCACATGGTTACGAACTTTCGGTACCATCAAAGGGAGCGGATCGCTATAAGAGGGCATCTTAAGGCCCCCGGCCGCCGGGACAAATCTTATGGAAAGTCAGGGAAAACCAGGAGTTTGGTATGAACGGGTTCGATGATCGGGAAAAGGGTTTCGAGGCGAAGTACCGGGTCGACCAGGAGACCCAGTTCAAGATCACGGTCCGGCGCAACAAGCTGCTCGGCGAATGGGCGGCGGGCCAGATGGGGCTGACCGGTGCCGCCGGCGACAGCTATGCCAGGGACGTGGTCGCCGCCGATTTCTCGGAACCCGGCGATGCCGACGTGGTCGACAAGGTCCTGAAGGATCTCGCCGCCAAGAACATCAAGCTCGGCGAGGGCGACATCCGCCGGAAACTCGACGAATTCGCCGCCGTCGCCCGCCGGCAGATCGTCGGCCAGCCGAAGTAAGGCGGTCCTTCTCCGCGTTCTTCCCGTCACCTCGGCGCTTGCGGGGACTCAATTCTTTTCGGTTTTGGATTCTCCGCCTTCGCGGGAATGACGCCGTTATCCCGTATCAGCACGGAAATTATGCGGAATGGTTGCCGTTTTGGGGGGTGGCAGGTACCCTCTGGTGGGGATTGGTGCGCAAGGGGGCATGACCGTGTCCAACGTCGATTGGCTGCTGCGCGAGGCGATGGACGAGCACGTGCTCAAGACCAGCGCGCGCATGGTCCTCGACGACGAGCGCTGGCGCGCCACCATCGAACGGGTGGACATCGGCGCCGGCTTGCGCGTTTTCCTCACTGAGGCCGAGGCGCGGCGCGACATCACCATCGAAGCCCGGGACGACCGCACCGATCACTGGATCGGCAGCCAGGTGACCATTACCGGGCGCGCCGACATCGACTTCTGCGATGGGGCGCGGGCCCATGCCACGGCGCGCCAGGCCCTGCTGTTCCGGCCGTCCGGCCGTCGCGCCACCTACAGCCTGAAGCCGAGGGCCCGGTTCCATTCGGCCGGCTACGGCCTCGCTCTGGACAGGATCCGGCGCCTGTTCGACGGCGACGTGCCGGCGGCGTTGCGTCCCCTGCTGGAGACCGAAGTAGGCGCCAGCCGCATCATTGCCATGCGCGGTGACAGGCGCATGCGTAACCTCGCGCAAGGTCTGTTTGCGCCCGGCCTCAACGGTCCCCTGCGTATCCTGATGATGGAAGGGGCGGTGCTTCAACTGCTGGCGGTGCAGGTGGCGGCTTCGGCGCCCCTGCCACCCATCCGCCGACTGCGGCCGGCCACGCTCTCGGCGCGCGAGCGTGATGCCATCGAGGCGGCGCGCGAACGGCTACTGGACGACATGCGCAACCCACCGACACTGGGCGCGTTCGCGACCGCCGTGGGGCTCAGTGAAAGACAGCTCAATGCGGGATTCCGCTTGCTGTTCGGGACGACCGTATTCGAGATTCTGCGCGACCATCGGTTGGAACACGCGCGCATCGTGCTGGCGGAGGAAACCGGCGTCACCCTGAAGCAGGTTGCGTTCCGGGTCGGCTACAACCAGGTCACCAACTTCATCAACGCCTTCACCGCGCGCTATGGCACGCCACCGCGTCAGTACGCCAAGGCCTCACGCAAAGATACCGCACCGGCGCGGCGCCCGCTCGGTACGGAACGGCCGTCCAGACCTAGGCGCCGAACACGCGCCTGAAGATCGTGTCTACGTGCCTGGTGTGGTAGCCGAGATCGAACAGCTCGGCGATCTCCGCCGCCGACAGGTGCGCCGCGACCTCCTTGTCGGCCCTGAGATTGGTCTGGAAGTCACCGCCTTCCTGCCACGCCTTCATGGCGTTGCGCTGCACCGCGCGGTAGGCATCCTCGCGGCTCATGCCTTTCTGGGTCAGCGCCAGCAGCACGCGCTGTGAATGCACCAGACCGCCGAGCCCGTCGAGGTTCTGCATCATACGCTCGGGGTAGACCACGAGGCGGTCCATCATCGAGGCGAGGCGTGCCAGCGCGAAGTCCAGCGTCACGGTGGCGTCGGGCGCGATCATGCGCTCGACCGAGGAGTGCGAGATATCGCGCTCGTGCCACAGCGCCACGTTCTCAAGCGCCGGGATCACGGCCGCGCGCACCAGGCGTGCGAGGCCGGTCAGGTTCTCCGACAGCACCGGGTTGCGCTTGTGGGGCATGGCCGAGGAGCCCTTCTGGCCCGGCGAGAAGTATTCCTCGGCCTCGCGCACTTCGGTTCTCTGGAGATGGCGCACCTCGATGGCGACGCGCTCCATGGACGATGCGATCACAGCCAATGCCGAGAAGAACGCGGCGTGGCGGTCGCGCGGGATCACCTGGGTCGAGATCGGTTCGACCGCGAGCCCGAGCTTCTTGGCGACGTATTCTTCCACGCGGGGATCGATATTGGCGAAGGTGCCGACTGCGCCCGAGATGGCGCAGGTGGCGATCTCGCGCCGTGCCGCGACGAGGCGTTCGCGGTTGCGCGCGAACTCCGCGTAGAAGCCGGCAAGCTTGAGTCCGAATGTCACGGGCTCGGCGTGGATGCCGTGGCTGCGCCCGATGGCGGGCGTCATCTTGTGTTCGAAGGCGCGCCGCTTGAGCACCGCGAGCAGGGCGTCGATGTCGGCGAGAAGGATGTCGGCGGCCTGGGTGAGTTGCACCGCGAGGCAGGTGTCGAGCACGTCGGACGAGGTCATGCCCTGGTGGACGAAGCGCGCCTCGGGTCCGACGAATTCCGCGAGGCTGGTGAGGAAGGCGATCACGTCATGCTTGGTTTCGTGCTCGATCTCGTCGATGCGGGCGATATCGAAGGCGCCCTTCTCGCGCACGACCCGGGCGGCCTCCTTGGGGATGACGCCGAGCTCGGCCTGGGCCTCGCAGGCAAGCGTCTCGATCTCGAGCCAGATGCGGAACTTGTTCTCGGGCTCCCAGATGGCGGTCATCTCGGGACGGGAATAGCGGGGGATCATGCGGGTCCTTGGTGCCTGTGCTTTTGGGGGTCGCGTTCATTGGGGAGAGGGAACGGCGCGCAGTTTACAGCATGCCCCGGGTTTTGGAACCGGATTGGGCTGCCGGCCGGGCGGCAGCGTGCTACTTCAGGGCCAGCCCGGCGGTCTCCAGCCCTTCGGCGATCCGGTCGAGGAAATCCTGCGTCATCGGTAGGGCCGAGACGACGCTCGTGATGGTCGAATCCGGATAGCTCTCGTGGAGGGCCGCGAGGCTGCGTGCCGCTTCGGCCGGTTGTCCAGCGAGTACGTAGGCCGGGCATAACACCCGGTGCGCCCAGGCGGCGGAGGGCTTTTTGGAAACCACGCGCGACAGCCAGCGGGCGGCCTCGAGATATTTGCCGGCCTGGAACAGGGCGCATCCGATCCCGGTCTGGAAACTCGGTGTGAGCGCGTCGGCGGGATTAAGGCGGAGCGCGATGCCGAGTTGCTCGATCGCCGCTTCGGCGTTGCCGCTATAGGTTTCGATCCAGCCGCTGCGTCCCCAGCCCCAGGCCGAGGCACCATCGAGTGCGACCGCGCGGTCGGTCATAACCCGGGCGGTCCCGAGATCGTGGACCGCGTTATAGGTGTTGCCGAGGATCGCAAGCACCAGCGCATCGTTTCCGGCCGGGCCTTCAGCAGCCTTGCGCGCAAGCGCGAGTGCTAGGGCACGTTCCTCGCCGGGCGACTCGGTGAACTCGTAGATCACGCGCTGGGCGTGGCACCACGCCGCGAGTGCCATGGCGAGCGGCTGGTGGGGATCCCGGGCAAGCGATTCACCGAGCAGGTCAATCGCTTCGGTCGCGGCGGCCCGTTCCAGCGCCACCACCGACGGCAACGCGCGCAACGCCAGCTCATGGGCTGTAAGATCGGCGACCGTGCGCCGACGCAATCGCACCATCTCGGCTGCCTGAAGTCCCGCGCGGATTGCAGCGGCGGCGGCGGCGGCCACGTATTCCTCGAACGCGAAGGTCTGGTCGGCGAGGCCATCATAAGACGAGGCCCACAACAACAGGTGCATCGCGGGTTCGATGACCCGGAGCGTAAGCCTGAGAGTCCTGTTTTCGCGCCGCAGACTCCCTACCACGTGGTAGCGCGCCGCGGACGGATCGGCGACACGGGCCGCCCGTCCCCGCGTCAGCGCCGCGGCGATCTCCTCAGTCACTCCACCGGCGATCGACGTATCCTCCGGGCCGGCATGGATCGGCAGTACCGCGATGGTCGGCGCCTCGAAATGGGAAACGAGCGGCGTTGATCTGTGCGAGCGAAGTGCCGCCGCTGTTGCGTTGCGGGTGAGGGTCGCCGAAGGCGTCTCCCCGTAACGCTGTTTGTATTCCACAGCGAACCGCCCGAGGTGGGTGAAGCCGCGGCGCTGCGCGATGTCGGCCACGCTGGCGCCCGGCGCAGCCTGCAGAAGATCCCGGCGACAATGCTCGAAGCGCAGTTCGCGCAGTTTCGTCCTGGGGGACATGCCGACGAAGCGGAGAAACTGCCGCTGCAGGGTGCGGGGCGGGACTTCCGCGAAGCCGGCGAGTTCGGCGAGGCTGTAGGATTTCGCCGAGTTGAAATCAAACAACTCCAGCACGCGCCTTACGGCGCGGGGGAGAGGGCCCAATGCGTAACTCTTAGACCCGGAGTTGTCCACGGCACTCTGCCCAGCCCTTGCCGTCCTTGAACGCGATCCTACCAGCAGGCGCCGGTGCCAACACCGTAAAAGGGGCATCCGGGCCGTAGAAAGTGGCGCGAACTGGATAGTCATGGCGTGCCCCGGATAACGCCTCGTGGCGGTCACGGGTACGCTTTTCCATGGAGTTCGATGGGCGTGGGTGGGAGCCGGCTTCGGTGGGCAGGTATCGTGGTGATCTTGGGGCGTGGGCGTGGGTGCTGACCATGATGGCGGGCGCGGTCCTGGCGATCACGTTGCCGGTGGCGGTCGCCGACGGACAGCAGGCCTACGACCCGGCCAGTCCCTCCTACGGTTACGGTCCCGGACCCGGCAGCGATTCCGACCGTAACGGCTACAGCGGTGACGCACGCGCATTCACGCATCTGGTCGAGCAGACTGCCGAGCAGAGCGCCCGGAGCGCCGCAAGGTCCAGTATCGCCGCACTGATGCCCGACGCCAAAGGTAAGGACGGAAAATACGACTGGCTGCGGCGCACGGAGATCGACTGGGGTTTCCTGCAGAACGGCAAGCCGCAGCAGTCGATCCTCACCGTACAGCCGCTGTACCAGAGTCCCGATAAACGCAACACCGTGTTCGTTCAGGGCAGCATCTACCATTACGCGCTGTTCGGTGAGTATCGGTGGACCGGAAACCTCGGCGTCGGCTACCGCCGGCTGCTCGCGCACAACCGGGTGCTGCTTGGCGTCAACGGCTTTTACGATGACGAAATCACCAACAATCACCGTCGCGCAAGCCTCGGCGCTGAGGCCAAATGGGGGCCTCTCGACTGGGGCATTAATTGGTATAAGGCGCTGAGCGGCGACCGGGGCGTGAACGGCGATATCGAGAAGGCGCTGGGCGGCTGGGACACGCGCCTCGCCAGCCAGGTGCCGTTCCTGCCCTGGGCCAGCGTGTCGGCGCGCTATTACCGCTGGAACGCCCACTATGCGAGCAACGACAGCACCGGACCTGAATACGCGGCCGAGCTGCGCCTCGCGCCGGGCCTGACCCTCCAGGTCAGCCATGACACGCATGACTTCAGCAACAGCACGTCGCATGGGCAGAATGCTCTGATGCTGGAATTTCGGCTCGCCGGCAGGCACCACGAACCGACACTGATCACGGGGCCGGTAATCTCGAAATCCATCTTCGCCGAGCGCGACCTGTCCGAGCACACCCTCGACAAGGTCCGACGCGAGAACCGCATCCTGGTCGAGCGCCGTACCAACATCAACGGCGCGACGGTAATCATCAGCCGCCTCAACTGACGATGAGCATACGGAGCGTTGCGATGACGAGATTGGTCCTGGCCCTGGTGGTGGCGGTCGTTATGGCGTTCGCCTGTCCGTCGCGTGCCTTCGCCCAGCTTGACGGTCCAAGCGGCGCGGCCACGGGCCCGGCGTCCTCCTACGTCATCACGGTCGAGAAGTTCGAGCTCTGTACCGGCGTCGACGGTTCCGGCGGCGGTTGCGAGGGGCCGTTCGTGCTGGCATCGAGTACCAAGAGTTTCGATATCGCCTCAGCCAGCGCCGGTGCGGAAGTCGGCGCCTACGTCAGCAACGTAAGCCTGCCGGTGGGAACGACCTATCGCTACGTGCGTCTCACCCTGTCGCGCACCTTCACCATCGCGGGCCACGTCGATTCGGTCGTCAATATCGGCGGCACAGGCAACTGTCGCACCGGCGGCGCGGATGCCACCGGCTATACGCTTGCCACGGAGGGAGCGGGGCTCGACACGGCGGGCACGCCGACGGCGCAGCAACTTAACCTGCCCAATGCGGGCGCGTGGGGTGGCGGCTACCCCAACTACCCCACCAACGCCAGTAGCTACAACAATCCGGCGGTCGATATCCAGGACGATGCGCCGACTTTCGCCTCGACCTGGCCGCTCGCGGCAGCGTTCACGGTGACGGCCGATCATCAGCCCACCATCAAGCTGGCGTTCGATACGCAATCGGCGCTGGGTGCGGGATCGCACAGCGGCGACGGCGTATGCCACCTGGGACCTCAGCCGCCCACTATCCATGTCAGCATTCAGTAGAGTCGCTGCCGGTAGGCGTCCGGCTCGATAAGAACCTCGTGGACGGCTGTGTACATGGAAGCCTAATCTCAACTTGCGCCGTGCGGCCGGCACGGTGGCGGGCGGGGGAGGGATTCCATGACAGGCAAAATTTTACGGGCGGCGGTCGCCGCGGCGGTTCTGTGTGCGTGTCTTGTGTGGGGCGGCGCGGCCCGGGCCGAACCGCAAAAGATCACGGTGGGCAAGCACCGCGAGATGGCCGCGACCCTGATCGTGCCCGACGGGGCGGGGCCGTTCCCGGCCGTCCTCGTGCTGCATACCAGCGGTGGGCTCGAGCACGCTGACATCGCCTTCGCTGAACGCCTGAGCCGGCAGGGCTATGTCTGCCTGGTGCCCGAATTTCTCGACGCCTATGGGATCACGCCGAAGACGCGGGACGAGACCTTCACCACCTTCGCCGCCGACATCTACGACGACTTCAATGCCGCCATCGCGACGCTCGAGCGTCACCCCAAGGTCGCGGGCGGCAAGGTGGGCGCGGTCGGGTTTTCCAACGGCGGCTATTTCGCCATGTGGCTCGCCGCGACCGGCAAGGTGGCGGCCGGGGTGAGCTATTACGGCGCGATCTCGGGTGCAGGTACCGATATCCCGCTCGACCGATTCAGCCATGCGTTCACCGCGTCAAGTTCTCCGGTGCTGATCCTGCATGGCACGGCGGATGGTACCGTGCTCGTGGGGGCCGCGAAGCACCTCGCCAGAATCCTGAAACAAGTCGGTGCGCCCCATGAGCTGCACCTTTACGAGGGCGCCGACCACCGCTTCGACCGCGATGTCGGTGATGATGACGCGGCGAAGGCGCGTGCCGAGGACGCATGGAAGCGCACGCTCGGATTTTTCAATCAGCACCTCAAGGGACGGTGAGGGGCTAAAGCAGCCCCTTGTTGCGGAAGCTGGTATGGCCCTTGCGGCCAATCACGACGTGGTCATGGAGCGTGATGCCGAGGCGCGTCGCGGCCTCGCGCACCTCGTGGGTCATCTCGATATCGCCCTGGGACGGCGTGGGGTCGCCCGAGGGATGATTGTGCACCATGATGATCGCCGAGGCGCCGAGCTCAAGCGCGCGTTTCACCACCTCGCGCGGATAGACCGGCGTGTGATCGACGGTGCCGGTGCCCTGCACCTCGTCGGTCATCAGGCAGTTGCGCCGGTCGAGGAACAGCACGCGGAAATGCTCGCGCTTCTCGCGCGCCATGGCGGCGTGGCAGTAGTCCAGCAGCTGGCGCCATGACGAGATCACCGGCTTGTCGGCAACCTCTTCGCGCGCCGCGCGCACGGCGGCGAGGTGTACGGTCTTGAGCGCGGCGACGGTCGCGTCCGACGCGCCCTTCACCTCGCGGATTTCGGACGGGGCGGCGGCCAGCAGGTCGGCGAGGCTTCCCTTGAAGCGGGCGAGCAGGGCCTTGGCGAGCGGCTTCACGTCGCCGCGCGGATGCGCCGAGAACAGCAGCATCTCGACCAGCTCGTAGTCGGGCAGCGATGCGCCGAGGTCTTTCAGGAATCGTTCGCGGAGCCGCCCGCGGTGGCCGTGGTAATGGGGCTTGTCCTCCGCCACGACCCGCGCGCCTCGCGGCTTACACCGGATAGGGCGGGCAGGTGTAGCCCTTGGGCGAGAGCGTGAACACCTCGCAGCCCGTCGACGTCACGCCCACGGTGTGCTCGAATTGGGCTGAGAGCGAGCGGTCCTTGGTGACCGCGGTCCAGCCGTCCGACAGAACCTTTACGTCGTAGCGTCCGGCGTTGATCATCGGCTCGATCGTGAAGATCATGCCCTCGCGGATCAGCTCTCCCGTGCCCGGCTTGCCGTAGTGCAGCACGTTCGGCGGCTCATGGAAAATCTCGCTGACGCCGTGGCCGCAGAAGTCGCGCACCACCGAGAACCGGTTGGCCTCGGCATGGGTCTGGATGGCATGGCCGATGTCGCCCAGCCGCGCGCCGGGCTTCACCTGGGCCACGCCCAGCATCAGGCATTCGTAGGTCACCTCGACCAGGCGGCGCGCCTTCACCTTGGGCTCGCCCACGTAATACATGCGCGACGAATCGCCGTGCCAGCCCCTTGCGCCATCTGTGACGATCGGCGTCACGTCGATGTTGACGATGTCGCCGTCGCGCAGCTTCTTGGACGGGTCGGGAATCCCGTGGCACACCACGTGATTGACCGAGGTGCAGACCGAGCGCGGGAAGCCGCGGTAGCCGAGCGGGGCCGAGACGGCGCCGTGCGCCTGGGTCCAGTCCTCGCATAGCCGGTCGAGCTCGCCGGTGGTTACGCCCGGCGAGACGTGAGGCGTGACGTAGTCGAGCAGCTCGGCGGCGAGCCGGCCCGCGCGGCGCATGCCCGCGAACGCCTCCGGCCCGTGGATGCGGATGCGCGAGGGCTCGCGCCGGGGCGCGGGGGTGGGGACTCTGCCGGGACTCGCCTGTGGTATCCAACTCGTTCATGGTCTCGTGCGGTCGGGGGCGCGGGTGCCCATTAAATAGCAATCGGGAGCGGGCTATCCAAGTGGATGCCCGTCCGGCGGATACGGCAGGTATAGCACAGCAGCTCGACCCCTTGCGCGCGCGCCGTCGCCAGCGCGGCCGCGTAGGCCGGGTCGATGTCGCCTGCCACCGAAAAGGCCCGGCAGTCGGCGCGCTGCACCACGTAGAGCATGACCGACCGGGCGCCGGCCGCGACCATGCGGGCGAGCTCGCCCAGGTGCTTGGTGCCGCGCGCGGTCACGGAATCGGGGAATTCGGCGAGATCGCCGCGCTTCAGGTGCACGTTCTTGATCTCGAGGTAGCACGGCTTGCCGCGCGGCGCTCCAGCAGGAAATCGACCCGCGAGTTGGTGCCGTAGCGCACCTCGCGCCGCACCGTCGGATAGGCGGCGAGCTCGGGGATCGCCTTGGCGGCGAGCGCTTCCTCCACCAGCCGGTTGGGGAGCCCCGCGTTGACGCCGACCAGGGCCGGCCCGACCCGCACCAGCTCCCAGCTCCAGGCGAGCTTGCGCTTGGGGTTGTCGGATTTCGACAGCCACACCTCCATGCCCGGCTCGGCGAGGCCGGTCATGGCGCCGGGGTTGGCGACGTGGGCCGTAATCACATCGCCGCCGTCGAGCTCGATGTCGGACAGGAAGCGCTTGTAGCGGCGCACGAGGCGCCCTTCGACCAGGGGCGGGGAGAATTTCATGGCGCCAGAGGGTAGCGGCGCCGGGCCGGGCTGGCAATCGTCCCGGGCGTTACTCGGCGGCGGGCGGCAGGGACAGGAAGCGGGTGGCGAAATCGTTGGCCGGCAGCGGCTTCGACAGGTAGTAGCCCTGCACCTCGTCGCAGCCGATCTCGCGCAGGAACTCGAGCTGCTTCTCGGTCTCGACGCCCTCGGCGGTGACCTTGAGACGCAGCGAATGGGCCATGGCGAGGATCGCACGCACGATCGCCGCGTCCTCGGGATTCTCGGTGATATCGCTGATGAAGGCGCGGTCGACTTTGAGCCAGTCGAGCGGGAAGCGCTTGAGGTGCCCGAGCGAGGAATAGCCGGTGCCGAAGTCGTCGATCGAGATGCCGACTCCCATGTTGTGCAGCAGGCACAGCGTGACGACCGCGTCGTCGGGATCGTGCATCAGGGAGCTCTCCGTGATTTCGAGGCACAGGTGGCCGGCCGGCAGCCCCGCCGAATTCGAGCGCGTCGGTCACGGTCTTGAGCATGCTTTCCTGGTGGAACTGACGGCTCGACAGGTTGGCCGAGACCACCATCGGCTTCGCCCCGGCATCGAGCCACGCCTTGGTCTGTCGGCACGCCTCGCGCAGCACCCATTCGCCGATCGGCACGATCATGCCGTTCTCCTCGGCGATCGGGATGAAGCGGGCGGGCGGCACCAGCCCGAGCTCGGGATGCTGCCAGCGCACCAGCGCCTCGAAGCCGGTAATCTCGCCGCTCACGAGATCCATCTGCGGCTGATAATGCAGCACCAGCTCTTCGCGCTCGACCGCGCGGCGCAGATCGTTCTCCAGCGTGAGCCGCTCGACCGTGGTCGCGTTCATGCCGAAGGTGTAGAATTGAAAATGATTGCGGCCTTCTTCCTTGGCCCGGTACATGGCCACGTCGGCATTCGTGATCAGCGTGTTTTTGTCGAGCCCGTCGTTGGGGAACAGGCTGATGCCGATCGACGTTGTGACGAAGACCTCGTGACCGTCGATCACGATCGGCCGCGACAGTTCGCGGATGATTTTCGCCGCGACCTTGGCCGCGTCCTGGGCGCCGCGGATGTTGGACAGCACCACCACGAATTCGTCGCCGCCGAGGCGCGCCAGCGTGTCGCTTTCGCGGATGCAGCCGCGCACCTGCTTGGCGACCTCGCACAGGAGCTTGTCGCCGAACGCGTGGCCGAGGGTGTCGTTGACCAGCTTGAAGCGGTCGAGGTCGAGCAGCAGCAGGCCGACCAGGGTCTGCTGGCGGGTCGCCTGGGCGATCGCCTGGGTCAGGCGATCGAGCAGCAGCTCGCGGTTGGGCAGCTGGGTCAGCGTGTCGTAGTTGAGCAGGGCCTGGAGGCGCTGCTCGGTGCGCTTGCGCTCGATGGCGTAGCGCACGGCGCGCACCAGCGCGCGGCCGTCGGTATGGGCGCGCACGAGATAGTCCTGGGCGCCGGCGCCGAGCGCCGCGACCGCGGCTTCCTGGTCGTCGTCGTCGGAGACGATGATGATGGGCGTATCGTCGAGCAGCTCGTTGATGGTCTGGACCGACTTGGCGCTGGGCGCGGGGCCGCCGTCGAGCGTCAGGACCACCGCGTCGTAGCTTGTATCCTTGGCCGCGCGCACCGCGTCGGCGAGGTGGGTGACGCTGTCGACCGCGCTCGCCGCGGCGCCGCCGTCGGCCAGCATCGCCTCGACGCGGCGCCGATCATCGGGCCCGCCGCCCACCAGCAGCACGGTGAGCGCGCGCGCCGACGCGGACTTCGCGGCGCCGTTCCTGGCGGTCGGGGCCGGCGCCCTCTCGGGCACCAGCATCGTCGATATCTGCCTGGCCATGCGTCCTGCGCGGCCTCCCGCTGGGTCCAAATCCCGGGCGGGAAGCGGACCGGTTACTCGTCGTATGCTTCGGCCGGCTGCGTGATCTGCCCGGAAGCCGGCCCTGTTCCTGCGGCGTTTTCGCCGCGCCCGGGGCGTGACTGTCGCCCCCAAGTATCGTTACCCAAGTATTGTTGAGTATCAGAATAGATAAAATTTTAGATAAATATTACAAATACTGAATTCCATACGTATTTCCGCCCGGCAAATTTCCGGGTCGACCATGATTATCATTTGAAAGGTTTCAAATTGCTTAAGATGCAAAATGGATTTAACAGATCGAACAAGGGGTTGTGCGGAATGTCCCCGACGGAGGCGGTCCATGGGCGATGCGGATGAAGCGGCAACGGCGGGCGCCGGCGCGCGGCCGGTCACGGCGGCGCTGGTCATCATCGGCAACGAGGTGCTGTCGGGCCGTACCCGCGATGCCAACACCGCCTATCTTGCCACCCGCCTCAACGAACTCGGCGTGCGCCTGATGGAGGTGCGCGTGGTGCGCGACGCGCACGCCGCCATCGCCGACGCCGTCAACGCACTGCGCGCCAGCTTCGACTACGTATTCACCACCGGCGGCATCGGGCCGACCCACGACGACATCACCGCCGAGGCGGTGGCCCGGGCGTTCGGCCTGCCCCTGATCGAGCATCCCGAGGCGGTGGCAAGGCTCGAGCGCCACTACGCGCCGGGCGAGTTCACGCCCGCGCGCCGGCGCATGACCCGCACCCCCGAGGGCGCCACCCTGATCGACAACCCGGTCAGCGCCGCGCCCGGCTTCCAGATCGGCAACGTGTTCGTGATGGCGGGCGTGCCGCGCATCATGCAGGGCGATGTTCGAGGGTCTGCGCCACCGCATCGTCGGCGGCGCGCCGCTCATCGCCCGCACCATCCGCACCGACCTGCCGGAAGGCCGCATCGGCGGGCGCCTCGGCGAGGTGCAGGACGCTTTCCCCGACGTCGAGATCGGCAGCTATCCGCAGATGCGCACGCGCGCCGATCAGCCGTTCAGCGTCCGCCTGGTCGCGCGCGCGACCGATCCGGCCCGGCTCGCCGCCGCGGTGGCGGCGCTCACGGCCATGCTGACCGAGCTCGGCGGCAGGGCCGAGGAAATGGACGGGACGGACAAGGGCGAAGACACTTAGAGCGCCAGACGACCGGTTGAACTCATGTCGTCACCCCCGCGGAAGCGGGGGTCCACGAGTTATTTATCTCGATAAGAAAAAGGGAAAACACGTGGATGGTCGGCCTGCGCCGACCATGACGATGGAGGAAAGGCCTACCGCCGGGCGTAGTAGCGGCGGTGCTCGACCACGGTGCCGACCACGCGGCCCGGGGTGTCGGCATCGATGCGCAGCACCGGCCAGTCTTCGTTGAGCGGCACCAGGTCGATGATCGGCCGGCCGCTGCCGTCGGTGCCGCGCGGGCGGTATTTCTTGAAGGTGGCCTCTTCCTGGCCGTCGAGCTTGGCGACCACGAAGTCGCCCGGCTGCGGCGCGACGTCGGGATCCACCACGATCTTGTCGCCGTCGTTGAACTCGCCCTCCATGCTGGTGCCGCGCACCACCAGCGCAAATAAATCGGCGCCGACCTTCTGCTCGGTCACGAGCTGGTCCATGCCGCGCCCGGGCGGGTAGGGATCGGCGACCGCGCCCCAGGCGCCGGCGTGGACGTAGTCGATCACCGGCACGGCGCGCCCGCGCGGCGACAGGGTCGGGCGTTCGGCGGTGCTCTCTACTGCGCCCTCGCCCGCGATCCACGACACCCACACGCCGAGCGCGTCGGCGGCGCGCTGCAGGTGCGCGAGCGACGGCCTTGTGGTGCCGTTCTCCCACTGGGCGATGGCGGCGCGGCTCACGCCGCAGCGCCGGCCGAGGTCGTGCTGGGTGAGCCCTGCCCGGGTGCGGGCGTCCTTGATGCGGGGGCCGATGCCGTCGGTGTTTTCAGCCATGACGAAGGGAGTATGTCAGTTCTCCTAACGGCTGTCACGCAAAACTTGACGAACAAGTTAGTATAAATTACGTTAGGCCGCTCTCCCGAATCCAGCGCGAGGGCCTTCCCCATGCACCCGTCCAAACGCCCGTACAGCCACCAGCCGCCGTCCGATCCCGCCACCCGTCCAGAGGCCAATCCCGATGTTCCCGGCCACCTGTGGGGCGCGGCGGAGGTCAGGGCGCGCCTCAAGGAGGCCGCCGCCGTGCTCAAGGCGCTGCCGTTGACCGCGCGCGACCGGCCGGGTCGGCTGATGGCGCACTGGCCGGACGTGGTGCGGGATTCGCTCGAGGCCTACGGCTACCAGGCGCCGTCGCGCCGCGCGCCCCGGCCCACGCCGGCGGCGGTCAGCCGCGCCGACGCGGCGGTGCCGTGGCTGCTGTGGGCCGCGCCCGAGGCCCAGCGCGTCCTGTGGGCGCGGGCCTCGGGGTGCCGTGGCGCCGGCTCGAGGACATGGACGGACGCTCCCATACCACGCTGCGCAAGGTCGAGGCCGCCGGGCTGGACGCCATCTGCCGCCAGCTCAACCGCGATCTCGTGCCCGGAAGCCGCCGTCACGGCCGCGTTCCGCCAGGGCCGGGCGAAGCCGGACGAAGGGAGGAAAAATATCGTAAGTTATACTTGACAAAGTTTCTAAATCGGGCTAGTCTCTGCGGCATGATGGGACGAACCTTGGGAGGGACGCCCCCATCCGCCGTAAAGGCCCGCGCAATGCGGGCCTTTTTCTTTTCAGCCCGGCCCGCGCAAGCAGGCCTTTTCTGTTCCACTTCTCGCAACTCCACAAACCCGCATGGAAGAGAGGATCGCATGATCACGCCGCCGCTTCCGCAGCGCGCGCTGCTGGCCGAGGTGCGCGATGGCGCTCAAAGCCAGGGCGTGCGACCCTGCGCCTCGCGGTCAAAAGCTTCGAGGCCACGGGGTGTCGGAGCCTCCTCCGGATTGATCCGCAGCCCGACAAATAGGTTTCGCTTTCGCTGCCGGGTTCCGATCCTAACGACCAGGGCGGAGGCTGATTACATCAATTATCTCGCTATGCACTGGCCACTCCGGGTCGGCGTTGGAAAAGACGTCGGCAAGATTTCCAGCGCGCGAATAGCGGCACAACGCGCAGCCTTCAGCGCGAAACGCGCCCGCCATTATCCCGAAGCCGAGGAGGGCGAGCTGAACCAGTGGCCATGCAAGATATCTTATTCGGACGATGCCGATATTGACCCCTGCGATAGGTTCTCGACGAACTGCCGCCGCTCGCGGCGTCGCGCGGGCGACCTTCTGGCATGGGTTCGATTACCAAGGGCTCCATGGCCGGTTCGGCGACGACTCAGGCGGCTCCCGCGACGCCACGCAACAAACCCGACACGGCACAATCTCGCATATCAGCCGGGTCGGCCGCCGGCCCGTTCGTCATATCAAGGGAAGCGACGGCACCACCGGAATCGGTGATTGGAAAGGATGTCGTTTTGAATGACGTGATTTTGCCGCCGGAATGGCCATAGCCGGATAATCCTGCCCCGAGCCGGGAGAACTACCTGAGCTGTTCCTGCGGGGCTGGCCCGTGGAAAGTGCCACGGCGGGGATCCAGGAAGCCCGAACCATGCCTTTTTCAGAAATATAGTTTATTTACTTTTTTGTTACAAATAATTTTTTGTAAAAAGATAAATATTATTTGTTTATTTGTAATAAATATTTAAATTCCCATATAAATAGAGCGGCAAATTATTGCCGCTCTATTGAGAGGCATACCACATGTCCTACCGTAATACATCGTCTTTCCAGGGTGCGCCCGGCAACGACGTCCCTCGGGGAGCAGTCAAGAAAACAGCCATGAAGTCGTCCTCGTTTGCCTGGCTCGCCGTGGTCGCGCTTCTGGGTATGAGCGCCTGCGGGACGAGTACCTCTGATCGCGCTTTGTCGGGCGCTGGCATTGGTGCCGGTGTGGGTGTCGTCGGTGGTGCCCTTGTCGGCGCACGGTTCAAGGTGCCTTGATCGGCGGTGCCGTCGGTGCAGGCGCCGGTGCCCTCACCAACGAAAAGCAGATCGATCTCGGAAAGCCGGCATGGAAATAGCCGCGCGGTAACGCCCTGTAGGCAACAGGAAAGGCGGCTTTCCAAGCGCTGTCTTCCACGCGTGGGGCAACCGGACAGGACCGAGACCTTCTGCGAGCGGATACTTGTCTTCGTTTGAGCCCGCACCTGTCATCTCCAATATCGAATATTCGATTGGCCCGCGCCGTGCGGGCCTTTTCTTTGCCCGTCCGGCACACATCACTACAAGCTCCGAAAGAGAAAGGAGGCCCCATGATCACGCCGCCACCCCCGCAGCGCAAAAAGCGCTGGGTGCGCCCGCGCCCGCAACTGACCTGGATCTCGCACCCGCGCGTCGCACGCCATCTCTACAACCACGACTGCAACGTGGTCGGGCTGCTCGCCGACATGGCCAAGGACAAGAGTATCGACCCGCAGCTCCGCTTCCGCGTTCTCGATAAGCTGGTGACGCTGCTCTACCTGCCGTGCGAGCCTGCGGTGCCGGTGGGGCCGGAAAACGCCGAAACCGGTCCGGACGTGGCTGAGATCATCGGCGCCGCCTGGAAGGAGCGGAGGCGGACCCAGGTCGAAGCTAGACCACGCGCGGGGCGCAAGCCCGGCGGTGCGGGCACGGGCCGCGGGGTATCGCCGGCCGAGGCCGCGCTTGCGCCGCTCCGTCGCCGCCTGCGCGCGGCGACCCGCTCGCCTTCGTGGAAACCATGTTCCGATGGGGCGAGGGTGCGCTCGCGGGCGAGACCGGCCCCGACGAGTGGCAGCGCGATCTGCTGGCCGAGGTGCGCGACGCGCTCGCGGCCGGGGTGGCGCCGCTGCGCCTCGCGGTCGCCTCCGGCCACGGTGTCGGCAAGACCGCGCTCTCGGCCTGGCTGATCCTGTGGTTCCTGTCGACGCGCGACCACCCGCAGGTGGTGGTGACCGCCAACACCGCCGCGCAGCTCCGCAACAAGACCTGGCGCGAGCTCGCCAAGTGGCACCGGCTCGCCGCCAACGCCCACTGGTTCGACTGGTCGGTGGAACGCTTCGTGTTCCGCCAGCAGCCGGAGACCTGGTTCGCCGCCGCGGTGCCGTGGTCGGCCTCGCGCCCCGAGGCCTTCGCCGGCACCCACGAGCGCCACGTGTGCGTGCTGTTCGACGAGGCATCCGCCATCGCCGACCCGATCTGGGACGTGACCGAGGGCGCCATGACGACGCCGGGCGCGCTGTGGTTCGCGTTCGGCAATCCGACGCGCGCCACCGGGCGGTTCCGCGAATGCTTCCGCCGCTTCCGCCACCGCTGGCGTACCCGCGCGGTCGATTCGCGCACCGCCCGCAAGGCCGACCGCGCCCAGATCGCGCACTGGGTCGAGGACTACGGCGAGGATTCGGATTTCGTGCGCGTGCGCGTGCGGGGCGCGTTCCCGCGCGCGGGCTTCACCCAGTTCATCCCGGAGGCCCTGGTGGCCGAGGCCGTCGGCCGCGCGCCCGAGGGCGACTTCGCGGCACCCCTGATCATGGGCGTGGACGTGGCGCGCTTCGGCGACGACGCCTCCGTGATCCTGGCGCGCGCCGGACGCGAGATCGTGCATCTCGCGCACTACCGCTCGCTCGACACCCAGCGGCTCGCCTCATTGGTGGCCGAGACCGCCAACCGCCTGCGGCCCGCCGCGCTGTGCGTGGACGGGGCGGGTGTGGGGGCGGGCGTGGTGGACCGGCTGCGCGCCCTCGGCTTTCGCGTCGCCGACGTGAATGCGGGTGCCCGGCCGCGCGATCCGCGTCGCTTTTTTAATCTCCGCGCCGAGATGTGGTCGGCGGTGCGCGACTGGCTCAAGGCGGGCGGCTGCCTGCCGGCCGACGCCCGCGTGCTCGCCGACGACCTCGCCGCGCCCGAATACGGCTTCGACGATGCCGGGCGGCTCCGGCTCGAGCGCAAGGAGGACATGAAGGCGCGCGGCCTGCCGTCGCCCGACTTCGGCGATGCGCTCGCGCTCACCTTCGCCGAGCCCGTCAGCCTCGCCGCCTGGGACGGGCGGGAACGCCCGCGCTACGCCCTGAGCGAGTGGGATCCGTTCGATCCGCCGGGGCGGGGCCGGTGGTAGGGGGTGTTATACCTTGAGTTTGCGACGCAAGGTATAACCCGGAAACCTGCGGATTCCGCGGCTCTCGCGCGAGTTATACCTTACGTTCGGTGCGGGAGGTTATTGCCGCGTCAACGAGTACTGACCCGTCCCCCGTGGCGCCGCCGCCATTCCCATGGCGCCATGAAACCGCCCGACCACAACCCGCGCCTGGCCTGGCGCGCCGCCGCTTCCTCGGCGGCGTAGCCGTCCTGCGGGTGGCGGCGGTCGTCGAGCGCCCAGCCGGCGCGCACCATGGCCGCGTTCACGTCGTGGTTGGCGAGGTAGCACACCGCCGCCACGGGCCGGGCCGCGTCGCGCACGCGCGTTACGCAGTGGATCCAGTGGCGGCCGATCAGGTTGGCGAGCGCGAAGCCCGCCTCGGTGCCGCAGCGCCACGGCCGGCCTGCGCGGGTGCACGTCTGCCCGGTCTCGGGCGCGTCGATGCCGTAGAGGCGGAGGCGCTGGCCGGCGATGGCGATGGTGTCGCCGTCGATGATGGTGGCGATGCCGTCTAGCGCGTTGTGCGTCCGAATGGGCGCAGGCCAACGCGCTAACTTATTGATGACGAGCAACTTATCTGCGATCAGATGAGTCCATCTGATCGCAGGTTGCTCTTGCGCCCGCGCCGGGCCCGGCCACAGGGCAAGGGCGAACGCGAGGGCGGTCGCGGCGAGCATCGTCTTCACGGCAGGGCAATCCTTTCGGTTGCGGCGCGTTGGACCGGTACCGCCCGCGTGAGGCGCGCCTTGAGCGCGGCGCGCGCCGGCACCTCGATCCAGCGGTTGAGCGCCGCCGCGAGCACGATCACCGCGCCCATGATCGCGGCGAGCGCCAGCAGCGATTCCCATGGCCCCAGCGCCATGCCGACGCGATGGCCGGTGACGGCGAGCCAGGCGAGGTTGACCACCTCGATCACGAAGATGTGGCAGAGATAGATCGCATACGAGATACGGCCGAGGAATTCCGGCACGGGCGCGCCAGCCAGCCGCGCGCCGAGGCCGTCGTTGCGGGCGAAGGCGAGGATGACGAGGGCGAACAGCGGGGGCAGCAGGAGGTCCGGGGCGTCCGCCTGCAGGAGCACGACCACCGCCAGCACCACGGCGGCGGCGAAGCCGTCGCGGCGCGCGAGGCCGGCCGCGATTCCGCCGCGATAGACGAGATAGACGACGACGCCCATGGTGAACTCGAACAGGCAGCGCAGCGCGCCGGTGTCGAAGGTCGCGTCCTCCAGCTTCCAGCCGGACGCGGCGATCGCCATGAGCCCGGCCATGGCGGCAAGAACGAGGGCGATGCGCGCGCGCCAGCCGATCCGCTGCACGGTGAGCGCGAGCAACGGAAACGCGAGGTAGGCGAACCATTCCGCGCCGATCGACCAGGACGGACCATTCCAGGTCAGCCCGTCGGTGAGGCCGACCGCCTGCAGCATCAGCACGTTGACGAGGAGCGCGTAGAGGCTGTGGGCGGCGCCGAACGGCGGCTCGCCCAGCGTGACCGCGCCGGCCTCGGAGAGCATGAGCTTCGTGCCCTCGAGCGCCACGAACGCGCCCAGTACGGCGATATGCAGGGGATAGATGCGGGCGACGCGCGCGGCGAGGAAGCGCGCGACGTCGCGCCACCGGCACGCCGCGCGGAACGCCGCGCCGTAGACGTGCATCAGGATGAAGCCCGACAGCACGAAGAAGAAATCGACCCACAGGTAGCCCTTCACCACGAACGTCTCGCCATACACGGCGGCGAGATGGGGGAACTGGCCCGAGAGATGGAACAGCACCACCAGCAGCGCGGCGATGCCGCGCAGCGAGGTGAGCGCCGTGATCCGGACCGGCGGGGTAGGGGCGGTCGTTGCGTCCATGAACGGTGTCCGGGGCCGGGCGATGGCCCGTGCCCGTCACATAGACGCTACAGGAGGCGAATCAGTTCCGGGGATCGGCGGGGCGCCCGGGCGCCTAGAGCAGAATTCACGGCTCAGGATCGTTCCGATCTGAGCCGATCAGGCTCTAGGCTGAATCGACATTCATTAGGGGATCGTCATTCCGGAAGCATAGGCGAGCCCGGAAAAGCTGGCTTTTCCGGGACGCGAGCCTCGCTATCCGGAATCCATGACCCGGAATGACGACAATAGAATGAATGTCAATTCCACTTAAAGTCTGACTCGAAACTCATTTCTGTCGAGCGAGGCGGCGTGTGAGCAGCATGACCGAGGCGGCGTAGAGGAAGGCTTCAGCGGAGGCGATGGTTGCTTCGACGTCCTTGGCCAGCCTTCGGTTGCGGTTGATCCAGGCGAAGGAGCGCTCGACCACCCAGCGTTTTGGCAGGACGTGGAAGCCAACCTGATTGGCGATCTTCTTGACGACCTCGATGGCGATGCAGGTGGCGTCCTTGACTCTCTGGGCGCCATAGGCGCTGTCGGCAAAGGCGAGTTCGACGAAGGGGAACGAGCGTCGCGATGCCTGTAGCAGCGGGATGGCGCCGTCGCGGTCCTGAACGTCGGCCGGATGAGCCTGGATTACCAGGATGCGCCCGTCGGTGTCGACCATGGCATGGCGCTTGCGGCCCTTGATCTTCTTGCCCGCGTCATACCCCCTGGGGCCGCCGGCTTCGACGGTCCTGACGCTCTGGCTGTCGATCACGGCCGCCGACGGGCTGGCCTGGCGTCCGGTCCGCTCGCGATCGATCATGACGAGATGGTGGTTGATGGTCTCGAACAGGCCCTCGCGGCGGAAGCGCAGGAACCAGCCGTAGACCGTCGTCATCGGCGGAAAGTCCGTGGGTAGCAGCCGCCAGGCGATGCCGCCCCGCAGCACGTAGAAGACGGCATTCATGATCTCGCGCATCGGCCATTGGCGGGGTCGACCGGTTCGGGCCGGTGGCGGCAGGAACGGCGCGATGATCGCCCATTCCGCATCGGTGAGGTCGCTTCCGTAACGCAGATGTTCGCGGCTATGCTGCCGCCGGGTGGTCGGGGTCCACATGAGGCTCTCCAAACTGGCTTCGACAACCGTTTGGAATCACATCCGAACCCGGCCATCCACCCCAAAACCGCGTTTCAAGACAGCCTCTTAGTTCGCTTCGGGCGCCCGCGCCGCCAGTTCCGGCCTGGGCCGCTCGGGCTTGACGGTAGTGAGGTAGCCGGCATGGACCCAGCGGCCCTTGCCGATTTCCGCCCAGGCGCCTTCGCAGCGGAAGACGGGAACGTATTCGCCGCGGGTGATGAGGCCGAGGACCTCGCCGTCCGTCGGACGGGCGCGCACGTTGAGGCCGTCGGCATCGACGTAGTGGGGACCGGCGTTGCAGTGCGCGGCGCGGACCGCCGGCGGCGCTGCCGGCGACAGGTAGAAGGCGTTGACCCAGCGCTCGAGCCCGATCTCGGCCCAGGGGCCCGTGCAGCGCGTCACGGTGACGCGCGCGCCCTGGGTGAGCCCGCCGACCACCGTGCCGTCCGGAGGCTGTGACCGTACCCGGAGGGCGCGGGCGCTCACGGCCCGCAATCCCGTGGTGCAGACAGCATGCGACACCGGCTCGGACCGGAGGATCTCCAACGAGCCGAACCTCTTGACGGCGGCATCCCAGCTCAAGCCCGTAAGGCTTGCCGCCGCCACCGCACCGATGACCACGATTTTTATCGTCACGTGACGCTCCGCCAGTGCATCACTGTGGCCGAGTCTTGAACACACGCGAGGCGCGAGTCCAGTGACCAATGCACGCCTTATACGAAATCACTGCCGGGGGATCTGCCGAATGGGATAGCTCTTTCATCGTGATGTCACATGATATGTGACATGGGGCGCCATGACGCCCCAGGGTACCGTTCCCGTTAACTTTTGCTTCAAACCCGGACAGCCGCGACAAGCGCGCGGCCCGGCGGCGTCTTCCCTCGGGCGCCGCCGGGGCCTTGCGCGCGGGCGGCGGGGTGCGTGCGCGTCCCGCGTGCCGCCCCGCCGCCTTCGCGGTCCGGTTGACGCCCGTAGCCGGGCCGGCCCGCGCCGTCACCGCGAGGATCGTCCGCGCCGTCTGGCGCGGGGAGCGCTCCGTTCATGACAACCTGAATGGAGACATGCATGTCCAACCAGATCACGAGCGCGTTCGTCGAGCACTACTCGCGTAACGTGCTCGAGCTCGCACAGCAGAAGGGATCGAAGCTGCGCGCGGCGGTCCGGGTCGAGCCGGTCACGGGCAAGAACGCCTATATCGACCGGGTCGGCGCGGTGGCCGCCAAGCGGCGCACCTCGCGCCACGCCGATACCCCGCAGCTCGATACGCCGCACTCGCGCCGCCGCGTCAGCCTGGTCGATTACGACTGGGCCGACCTGATCGACGACATCGACAAGGTCAAGATGATCATCGATCCGGCCTCGCCCTATACCCGGGCCGGCGCCTGGGCCATGGGCCGCGCCATGGACGACGAGATCGTCGCCGCCTTTACCGGCACCGCGTATTCCGGCGTCGACGGCTCCGGCACGGTCGCGCTGCCGGCCGGCCAGCAGGTCGCGGCGGGCGCCGCCGGGCTCACCATCGCCAAGCTGCTCGCCGCCAAGGAAGTGCTCGACGGCAACGACGTCGACGACACCGTGCCGCGCTTCATCGCGCTCGCCTCGAAGCAGGTCACCGATCTGCTCAACACCACCGAGGTCAAGTCGTCCGACTTCAACACGGTGAAGGCGCTGGCCCAGGGCGAGATCGACACGTTCCTCGGCTTCAAGTTCATCCGCACGGAACGGCTCGGACTCGATTCGTCGAGCGACCGCCAGGTGATCGCCTGGGCCCAGGACGGCGTCGCGCTGGCGGTCGGCAAGGAGCCGGTCGCGCGCATCGACGAGCGCGCCGACAAGAACTACGCCACCCAGGTCTATTACTCCATGGCGATCGGCGCCACCCGCCTCGAAGAGGAAAAGGTGGTCGAGATCGCCTGCGTCGAAGTTCCTAAGGAGAACGCCATGACCGAACACAAGTCCGACCAGGTCGCGGGTCTCGACGCGACGCCCGCGGTGCTGCCGCGCGCCAACGAGCGCCACGGCCGGGTGCGGGTCGCCTACTGGTCGTTCACGACGCCCGCGGGCGGCGTGGACATCGGCGACACCGTGACCCTGGTGCGCCTGCCCGACGGCGCGCGCGTGCTCGGCGGCCATGTCACCGCCGAGGCCATGACCACCGGCGGCGCGGCCGCCACCATGAGCATCGGCGTCGCGGGCGACACCGCGCGCTACCTGGAGGCGACCAGCGTGGACGCGGCGACCGCGTCCGACTTCGCCGACACGGTGGCGCGCGCCTTCGGCGACGAACGCGCGGCCGAGACCGACGTGATCGCCACCGCGAGCGTGGAAGCCTGGGCCGCCGCCAAGCGGCTCGACGGCTGGATCGCCTACGCGGTCGACTGAGCCACGTCGACAAGCGAGGGCCGGGGAGGGGGCGTCGTGCGAAGCACGCCTTCGCGTGATGCCGCCTCCCCGGTGCCTTTCCCGATTTTCATTTTCCGGACAAAGGAGCGCGCGATGGTTTCCGTCGTCGGCATCGTCAATTCCGGCCTGATCAAGCTGGGCGCGGACACCATCACCGCGCTCACCGACGATTCGGCCGAGGCGCGGGCGGCCAACGCCCAGTACGAGAAGCTGCGCGACGAGGTGCTGCGGGCCCATCCGTGGAACTTCGCTGTCGCCAGGGCGCGGCTCGCGCGCCTCGCCGAGACGCCGCCGTTCGGCTTCGCCTGGCAGTACCAGCTGCCGTCCGACTGCCTGCGCGTGCTGCTGCTGAACGACGGCATCCCGGCGTTCGAGGTC
>CAVTBD010000004.1:0-193259 GCA_963732875.1 uncultured Alphaproteobacteria bacterium
GCGGCGGACCCTCTCGCGCCGGGCGATCTCGCGGCGATGCACGCGGCGGCCGCCGACCTGTCGTCGGAACTCGCGCCCAAGCTGTCGCTGTTCTGGAGCGACCGCGCCTTCCAGGCCGGACGGTTCCCGCCGCTGGACCGGATCGACTACCTCGACAATGCCGTGCGGCTGGTCGAGCGCGAGGCCGTGCGCCCCGCGCGCCCGACGCCCGGCCGAGGTGCGGGCGTATCTCGGCGGGTCGCCGTTCGAACGCTGGGCCGCCCGGGCGCGCGGACTTCGCCAAGGCCGACGCGCTCGCACCGGCCGACCGCAAGCCCTACCTGCGCGCCCTGCTCTACCCCGCCCGCTTCGCCTATAGCTGGCTGACCGGCACCATCGCGTCGAACGACGACGCGGTCGCGTTCCTCACGGACGACGCGCCGCCGGGCCTCGACATGGACATCATCACCGCCGCGCTCGCCTGCCGCGACGCGGGGCGCGATCCCGACGGCCTGTTCGCCGCGCGCGGCGTGCTGGTGGCGCAGGTGGAAGCGTGTGGGAGGCTGATGGAGAGTGCGGAGTGACGATGAAGGGCATGAAGCGGAGATCAGTCTAGACCAGCCGGAAGGCATCGCCGATCTCGTCGCTTACGTCGGCCTGGGCACGAAGCTGGCAAGCTGACGCCCGACCGGCAGAAGAGCAAGTGCAATTACGCGACTAATGCAGCAATTGTCCGCCCACAAAGTTGTATAAAGTCTGTCACGTCGTTGCACTCATCCACCGTGATCGGTGTTTTCGTATTGCTGACTGGATCTAGGTCAGATTTATGCACAATGGAATTTCTACGAGCAGCAATTAGCTTCAACTTCGTTCTAGCAACCCCGAATCTATCCCCATCTCAGGTCGTCTATTCTGTGAGTGCCTTTGACAAGTTAATGCATGATCTAATTCGCATCGGCATTGTCGCATCGTACGTTGGAACGCGAGTTGTGACAGAACGTTACAACGCCGAACCAATCACCATAAAATTTCATGCTGAACTTGTCGCAGCGACAATTCCCCCTAAAGAGATTTTGTTTGCACAAGAGGTAACAAAAAAGCTGGCACGCCTATCTTTCCAAGATCCGGACAAGGTTGCCGAAGGGCTGTCACTCATATGGAATGAAAAGCACAAATGGACAAAAATCGCGGCGGCGAGGCATTCAGAGGAATGAAAGCCTCCTTTTCAAATTTGTATCCGTCTTTCTGAACGGCAGACCAAAAAATCTCGTTGTAGCCGTACACGTCGTGTAACGCAGCACGCAGCACGATAGCATCACCGATCAACTGCCCGTCGGCGGTGAGCAAACTCGTTTTGGGCCATTGAACTCAGACTACTAAAACGAGCACGTATCTCCCCTTCCGTATGCTCCAAAAAGCGCCCGGACTCTATAGCAAAAAATGGCGCATCCCAAGCACCCCCCTTCGCCGTTACGATGAGACTGTACATGCCGAAGCCCCCTCTTTATTTTTAGACTACCATCAGTTGCTCTCCGGCGCTCGCTAGCAATTTACGCATGATTATAGCAATCCCACCTCACCCTTGCCCTTTCCGCCCTCCCCGTGCTTAAAGTCCCGCTTTAATGAGCGCCCAGGCCGATCCCGCGCGGTTTCCGCACCGACACCTCCTCGGAATCGAGGGCCTTTCCCCCGACCAGATCACCTATCTGCTGGACCGTGCCGACGGCTACGTGGCGCTGTCGCGCGCGCGCCAGAAGAAGGCCGACGTGCTGCGCGGTCTCACCATCATGAACCTGTTCTTCGAGGACTTCGACGCGCACCCGCACCTCGTTCGAGCTGGCGGGCAAGCGGCTGGGCGGCGACGTCATCAACATGTCGGTCGCCACCTCGTCGGTCCAGAAGGGCGAATCCCTGATCGACACGGCGCTGACGCTCAACGCCATGCACCCGGACGTCATGGTGGTGCGCCACCCCTACTCGGGCGCGGTGGAGCTCCTGAGCCAGAAGGTCGCGGGCTCGGTCATCAACGGCGGCGACGGCAGCCACGAGCACCCGACCCAGGCGCTCCTGGACGCGCTCACCATCCGGCGCCGCAAGGGCCGGCTCGGCGGGCTGATCGTCGCCATCTGCGGCGACGTGGCGCACTCGCGCGTCGCGCGCTCCAACATCCACCTGCTCACCACCATGGGCGCGCGCGTGCGCGTGGTCGGCCCGCCCACCCTGGTGCCGCGCGTGTTCGAGCGCATGGGCACCGAGGTGTTCCACGACATGCGCGCGGGGCTGGAAGACGCCGACATCGTCATGATGCTGCGCCTGCAGTTGGAGCGCATGCACGGCACCTTCGTGCCCAGCCTGCGCGAGAACTTCCACTTCTACGGGCTCGACTACGCCAAGCTCGCCGCCGCCAAGCCCGACGCGCTCATCATGCACCCCGGCCCGATCAACCGCGGCGTCGAGATCGACACCCGCGTCGCCGACGACGTCGAGCGCTCGCTCATCACCGAGCAGGTGGAGATGGGCGTCGCCGTGCGCATGGCCTGCCTCGAGGCGGTCACCGCCGACCGGCTCGCGCCGGATACGGGGACGGGAGGCGGGAAATGAGGGCTGAACACGCCGTTCATTTCCTCGTCATGCCCCTCCCCCGGCTCGACCGGGGGATCGTCCGGGGCATCTCCGGGGAATCCGTTCGACACCTTATCTCGTCATTCCCGCGCAAGCGGGAATCCACAGGGTTGTGCGGCACCTGGATTCCGGCTCTCCGCTGCGCTCCGGCCGGAATGACGGGTGAGGAAATGGCGCCATGACCGGCAACGGCAAGGGCGGGCCGCTCCACCCATTTTCGTCATTCCCGCTCCCCGCTTGCGCGGGGACAGGGGCGCGGGAATCCGTTCGACACCTCCTCGACCCTCGTCATTCCCGCGAAAGCGGGAATCCACCGGCACTTGGACCCCCGCTTTCGCGGGGGTGACGACGGAGGGCGGGAATGACGAGGGGCCGGAATGACGCTCGGAGAAAACGCATGAGCGGCGCCATGAACGGCAAGAACGGCAAAGGCAAGAGCGGCACGGCACGCGCGCGTTCGTCAACGCGCGGCTGATCGACCCGGCGAGCGGGCTCGACCAGACGCGGCGCGCTGCTGGTGGAGGACGGCCGGATCGCGGACTTCGGCCCGCGCCTGTTCGCCGACGGCGTGCCGGCCGGGATCGAGGCCGTGGACTGCCAGGGCCTGGTGCTGGCGCCGGGGCTGGTGGACATCCGCGTGCTCGCCCACGAGCCCGGCGAGACCCACAAGGAATCGGTGGCGTCCGCCGCCGGCGCCGCGGTCGCGGGCGGCATCACCACCTTCTGCACGCTGCCCAACACCACGCCCGGTGATCGACGACGTGGCGCTGATCGAGTTCATGATCGCGCGCGGCGGCGAGACCGGGCTCGTCAACGTCCATCCCTACGGCGCGCTCACGGTCGGCACCCAGGGCGAGCGGCTCACGGAAATCGGGCTCCTGCGCGAGATGGGCGCCATCGCCTTCACCGACGGCACGCGCGCGGTCGCCGACGCGGTGCTGATGCGGCGCGCGCTTTCCTACGCCACCGCCTGGGACGCGCTGATCGTGCAGCACCCGGAGGAGCCCGCGCTCGCGCGCGGCGGCCAGATGAACGAGGGCGAGCTCGCGACCCGGCTCGGCCTGCAGGGCATCCCCGTCTGCGCCGAGGTGATGATGATCGAGCGCGACCTGCACCTGGTCGAGCTCACCGGCGGGCGCTACCACGCGGCCCATGTCTCGACCGCCGCCGGGATCGACGCGATCCGCAAGGCGAAGGCGCAGGGGGCTGCGCGTCACCTGCGACACCGCGCCCCACTACTTCGGGCTCAACGAGACCGCGATCGGCGAATACCGCACCTTCGCCAAGCTGTCGCCGCCGCTGCGCGGCGAGGACGACCGCAAGGCGGTGGCCGAGGGCCTGCGCGACGGCACGATAGACGCCATCGCGTCCGACCACATCCCGCAGGATCCCGACTCCAAGCGCCTGCCGTATTCCCAGGCGCTGGCGGGCGCGGCCGGGCTCGAGACCCTGCTGCCGGTGACCCTCGAGCTCTACCACAACAAGGTGCTGTCCCTTTCCGATGCGCTCAGGTGCGTGACCTCGGCGCCGGCGCGCTGCATGGGCCTCGCCGCCGGGCGCCTCGCCAAAGGCGCCCAGGCCGACCTCGTCGTGATCGATCCCGACCGGCCGTGGCGGGTGCGCGAGGACGACCTCGTCTCGACCTCGCGCAACACCCTGTTCGACGGCCGCCCGGTGCAGGGCCGCGCCGAGCTGACCGTGTTCGCCGGACGCACCGTGTTCGCCCGCGACAGCTTTCCGGGCGAGGCCGGAACTGGCGCCTGAGCCGGCGCGTGTTTGCTTCCACCGGAATTGTCCCGTAACATCCGTCATGCCCCGAGTTCATGCGAATGCGTGCTTCTCACGACATCGGGGCATGGTCCCGCGCGAGGGCGTTACTTTCAGAAGTCGTCATCGCCCTCCCCGACTGATCGGGGGATTATCCGGGCGATCGTCACGCGGAGGCGTGCCTGGCACTATGGATGCCCCGGACGAGCCGGGGCATGACGTACATGCGAAGAGGCTGACCATGCCCGATCCCATGGGCGGCATCGCCTTCACCTGGCCGTTCTACGCGGCGGCCATCTGCGGCTACCTCGCCGGCTCGATCCCGTTCGGCCTGCTGCTCGACGCGCGCGTTCGGCCTCGGCGACATCCGCGCCATCGGGTCGGGCAACATCGGCGCGACCAACGTGCTGCGCACCGGGCGCAAGGGGATCGCCGCGGCGACGCTTGCGCTCGACGCGGGCAAGGGCGCGCTCGCGGTGCTGGCGGCCGCGCACTACGGCCCCGACATGGCGGTGCTGGCGGGCGCGGGCGCGGTGATCGGCCACGTGTTCCCGGTGTGGCTCGGGTTCAGGGGCGGCAAGGGCGTCGCCACCGCCCTCGGCGTGCTCGCCGCGATCTGCTGGCCGGCCGGGCTCGCCGCCGCCGCGACCTGGCTCGCCGCCGCCGTCGTGTTCCGCTATTCCTCGCTGGCCGCCGTGATCGCGACCCTGGCCGCGCCCGCGTTCACGTATTACTGGGGCGGGCTCGAGCGCGCCGAGCTGGCCGGCTTCATCGCGGTGATCGTGCTGTTTCGGCACATCGGCAACATCCGCCGCCTGCTCGCCGGCGACGAGCCCCGCATCGGCCGGAAGGGGTGAGGGCGCCCTCACCCTCCCGTCCTAGCGCGTTGTGCGCCCGAACGGGCGCAGTCCAACGCGCCGACTTATTGATGACGAGCAACTTATCTGCGATCAGATGATTCCATCTGATCGCAGGTTGCTCTAGCGGGCCGGGCCCCTCCCCCGGATCAGGTCCGGGGCAGGCTCTCTCCCGCCTCGTGCGACGGCACGCTCCGGGTTGGCGGGAGAGGGGCTTCTGAAATGGCCCCCTCGCCCCCGCCTTCTTCTCTCGTCATTCCCGCGCAAGCGGGAATCCACAAATCGACAGTTGCGCACGAACCATGGCCCCCGACCATGGACCCCCGCCTTCGCGGGGGTGACGAACAGAAGAACGCGGGGGTGACGAAGAAGTAAAGGAATGTTCACTTTCCGTTCTTGACAGGGACCGCCGCCGCGGCCACCCTGCCGGGATGGATCACGGGGTTCTCCTGACGGATACCGAGCGGCGCGACCGGCTGAGGCTCGCGCGCACCGCCCATGTCGGCCCGGTCACCTTCCGCCAGCTCATGGCCCGGTTCGGCACCGCGGCCGACGCCCTCGACGCCCTGCCCGAGCTGGCCCGGCGCGGCGGCGCCCGGGCCGCGCTTGCCCCCTGCCCCGTTGCCCGGGCCGAGCGCGAGCTCGACGCGCTCACGCGCGCCGACGGACGCCTGATCGCCCTCGGCGAGGCGGACTATCCGCGCGCGCTCGCCGCCATCCCCGACGCGCCGCCGGTGCTCTCGGTGCTGGGCGAGGCCGGCCTGCTGGCGCGCCCCATGGTCGCCGTGGTGGGGGCCCGCAACGCGTCGGCCAACGGGCTGCGCTTCGCCGAGATGCTGGCACGCGACCTCGGCGCGGCCGGGCCGGTGGTGGTCTCCGGCCTCGCGCGCGGGCTCGACGCCGCGGCGCACCGGGGCGCGCTCGCGACCGGCACCGTCGCGGTGCTGGCGGGCGGCGTCGACGTCGTCTACCCGCGCGAGAACACCGCGCTCTACACCGACATCCTCGCCCACGGCGGCGCGCTTTCCGAGCAACCCTGGGGCCTCCAGCCGACCGCGCGCCACTTCCCGTTCCGCAACCGGATCGTGTCGGGCCTGGCGCTGGCCGTGGTGGTGGTCGAGGCGACCCTGCGCTCGGGCTCCCTGATCACGGCACGCCTCGCCGGCGAGCAGGGCCGCGAGGTGCTGGCGGTGCCGGGAAACCCGCTCGATGCCCGGGCGCGCGGCACCAACGGCCTGATCCGCGACGGCGCTACCCTGGTCCAGGGCGCCGACGATGTGCTGGAGGCGCTGGCTGGAGTACTCGGATATGCGGGCGGGGGACATGCCGCAGGAGTCCATGAAGCCGGGCCGGGGCCCGCCCCCTACCTGGGTAGTGGTGCTCCGGATGAGCGGTACGATAGTAGTGGTGATGAGGTATCCGACACCCTCCCGGCAGGGATGCGCGAAAAAATCATCGAGCTGCTCGGTGCGACCCCGGTTTCCCTCGATGAAGTGCTGCGCCGGAGCGGCCTTGCGGCCGCCGAGGTATCCATCATCCTGCTCGAACTGGAGCTCGCGGGACGGGTGGCGCGCCACCCGGGCGGGCAAGTTTCCCTTGCTTTTGGCGGGTGAATCCCCCATGTAACCGGCCCATTGGCCTCGCGCTAACCGGTTGTTGACCATTTCAAGGGCCTCATAAAAGAGCCGTTTCACGACCCTTCCGGCGCGTCCAGGGCCACCGGATGCAACCTCTAACGAGCGGGATTGATGAACCTCGTCGTCGTCGAATCGCCGGCCAAAGCCAAGACGATCAACCGCTACCTGGGCCCCGATTACAAGGTTCTGGCCTCGTACGGCCATGTCCGCGACCTGCCGCCCAAGGACGGCTCGGTGCGCCCGGACGAGGGTTTCGCCATGAGCTGGGCGCTGCAGCCCAAGGCCGCCGCCCGGGTCGACGCCATCGCCAAGGAGCTCAAGGGCGCCGATACCCTGGTGCTCGCCACCGACCCCGACCGCGAGGGCGAGGCGATCTCCTGGCACGTGCTCGAGCTTTTGCGCCAGAAGGGCGTGCTCGACGGCGTCGCGGTCAAGCGCGTGGTGTTCCACGAGATCACCAAGACCGCCGTGCTCGACGCCATCGCCCACCCGCGCGACCTCGACCAGCCGCTGATCGAGGCCTATCTGGCGCGGCGCGCGCTCGACTACCTGGTCGGATTCACGCTCTCGCCGGTGCTGTGGCGCAAGCTGCCGGGCTCGCGCTCGGCCGGGCGCGTGCAGTCGGTCGCGCTGCGCCTGGTGTGCGAGCGCGAGGCCGAGGTCGAGGTGTTCGTGCCGCGCGAGTACTGGTCCGTGGACGCCGCATTCAACACCGTCACCCAGGGCAATTTCACCGCCCATCTCTCGCACCTTTCCGACAAGAAGCTCGGCAAGTACGACATCCCCGACGAGGCCGCCGCCAAGCAGGCGGTCGCCGCCATCGAGGCGGGCCGCGGCGCGTTCACGGTCGCCACCGTCGAGCGCAAGGACGTCCACCGCAACCCGCCGCCGCCGTTCATCACCTCGACCCTGCAGCAGGAGGCCTCGCGCAAGCTCGGCTTCACCGCGCGGCGCACCATGCAGGTCGCCCAGCGCCTCTACGAGGGCATCGATATCGGCGGCGAGACCGTCGGCCTGATCACCTACATGCGTACCGATTCGGTCAATCTCGCCAACGAGGCGCTGGCCCAGGCGCGCGCCCTGATCGAGAGCGACTACGGCAAGAGCTACCTGCCCGACCAGCCGCGCCGCTACCGGTCCTCGGCGCGCAACGCCCAGGAGGCCCACGAGGCGATCCGCCCGACCGACATGCGCCGCCGCCCGGACCAGATGCGCGGCCACCTCGAGGGCGAGCAGCTCCGGCTTTATGAACTGGTCTGGAAGCGCGCGGTGGCGAGCCAGATGGCGAGCGCCCGCCTCGAGCAGGTCGGCATCGACGTCAAGGACGGCAAGGGCACGCAGCTGCGCGCCACCGGCTCGGTGATCGCCTTCCCGGGCTTCATCAAGCTCTACCAGGAAGGCCGCGACGATCCCGCGACGGAAGCCGACGGCGACGAGGACAGCCGCGTCGCTGCCCGCCGGTCAAGGAGGGCGACCGCCTCGACCTCGGCACGGTCGCGCCCGAGCAGCATTTCACCCAGCCGCCGCCGCGCTACACCGAGGCCTCGCTGGTCAAGAAGCTCGAGGAGCTCGGCATCGGCCGCCCCTCCACCTACGCCTCGATCATGTCGGTGCTGCAGGAGCGCGACTACGTCCGGCTCGAGAACAAGCGCTTCATCCCCGAGGACCGCGGCCGCGTCGTCACCGCGTTCCTGACCAGCTTCTTCAGCCACTACGTGGAATACGAGTTCACCGCCCAGCTCGAGAACCTGCTCGACGACATCTCGGCCGGGCGCGCCAACTGGAAGGCGGTGCTGGCCGACTTCTGGACCGCGTTCGCCAAGGCGGTCGGCGAGACCAAGGACCTCACCATCACCAACGTGATCGACGCGCTCGACGAGGATCTCGGCCGCCATTTCTTCCCGGCCGCCGCCGACGGCAGCGATCCGCGCAAGTGCCCGGCCTGCGGCAATGGCCGCCTTGGCCTCAAGCTCGGCAAGTTCGGCGCCTTCATCGGCTGTTCCAACTATCCCGAGTGCCGCTTCACCAAGAAGCTCGTGGTCCCCGGCAACGGCGACGACGAGGCCGAGGCCGCGCTCGCCCAGGGACCGATCGAGCTCGGCGCCGATCCCGGCACCGGCGCCGCCATCACCGTGCGCAAGGGCCCCTACGGCCCCTATATCCAGTTGGGCGAGGCGGAATCGAAGAAGGACAAGCCCAAGCGCGTGTCCGTGCCCAAGGGCGTTTCGCCGCTCGACGTCACGCTCGAGCGCGCCATCGGCCTCCTGTCGCTGCCGCGCGAGATCGGCCCCCATCCCGAGGACGGCAAGCCGGTCAAGGCCGGCATCGGCCGGTTCGGCCCCTACGTCCAGCACGACAAGAAATACGCCTCGATCCCGGCCGACGAGGACGTGCTCGCGGTCGGCCTCAACCGCGCCGTCGACCTGCTCGCCAACGCCAAGAGCCGCGGCGGGCGCAATACCGGCAAGGAGATCGGCAAGCATCCCGAGGACGGCAAGCCGGTGACGCTCCACGCCGGGCGCTACGGGCCCTACGTCAAGCATGGACGCGTCAATGCCACCGTGCCCAAGGACATGGACGCGGACAATCTCGCGCTCGATGCCGCCGTGACGCTGCTCGCCCAGCGCCGCGAGAAGACCGGCACGAAAAAGGCACCGGCCAAGAAGGCCGCGCGCAAGTCGCCCGCCAAGAAGAAGACCGCCGCGAAGGCGAAGCAGGCCGAGCCCGCCGACGCGCCGTCCGGCGCGTAAGGGTCGGCACCCTTGGCCCGCCAGCGCGACGACGCCCCAAAACAACCTACCCGCGACGACATCCTCGCCTACCTGCGCGACCATCCCGGGCCGGTCTCGGTTTCGGATCTCGCCCGCGCCTTCGGCGTCAAGGGCAAGGACCGCACGGCGCTGCGCCTCGCCCTGCGCGAGGCGACCGAGGAAGGCCTGATCGAGCCGCAGGCACGGCGCAAGTTCGCCGCACGCGATTCGCTGCCGAAGGTGGCGGTGCTGGAAGTGACCGGTCCGGACGGCGACGGCGAGCTGCGCGCCCGCCCGGTCAACTGGCCCGCCGGCAAGAACCCGCCCGCCATCTTCGTCGCACCGGTCCGCGGCCCCGGCCGCGACCTCGCCGCCGGCGAGCGCATCCTCGCCCGGCTCGCGCCCGACGAGGACGGCGGCTACGACGCGACAGTGCTGCGCCGCCTCGGCGCCGCGCCCACCGAGATCGTCGGCGTCTACGAGCGCGCCCAGGGACAGGGCCGCATCCGCCCCACCGACCGCCGCGCCAAGTACGACTACGGCGTGACCGCGCGCCACGCCCGCGGCGCCGAGCCTGGCGACCTGGTGCGCGCCCGCGTGCTGCCCGAGCGCAATCGCGGGCTCCGACTTGCGGAGGTGGTGGAGCGCGTCGGCCATATCGACAGCCCGGGCGCCATCGGCCTGATTGCGCTCCATTCCAACGACATCCCGATCGTCTTCCCAGCGCGCGTGATCGAGGAAGCGGACGCGGCCCGACCCGTGTCGCTCGAATATCGCGAAGACCTTCGCAAGATGCCGCTCGTCACCATCGACGACGAGGATGCGCGCGATTTCGACGACGCGGTGTTCGCTGTGCCCGACGACGCGCCCGACAACGCGGGCGGCTTCAGCCTGACCGTCGCCATCGCCGACGTCGCCTGGTACGTACACCCGGACAGCGCGCTCGACCGCGAAGCGGAAAAGCGCGGCAACTCTGTCTACCTGCCCGACCGGGTGGTGCCGATGCTGCCCGAGGCGCTGTCCAACGGCCTGTGCTCGCTGCGCCCCCACGAGGAGCGCGCGGCGCTTGCCTGCCACATGCGGATCGACGCGGACGGGCGGCTGCTCGATCACCGCTTCAGCCGCGCATTGATGTGCTCTGCGGCGCGGCTCACCTACCGTATCGTCCAGCGCGCCCATGACGGCACCCGCGACGCCCTGCCGGACGGATTCGACTCGACCATCGTGAAGAACCTCTACGCCGCCTATCACGCGCTCGCCAAGGCGCGGACGGCGCGCGGTACCCTCGATCTCGACCTGCCCGAATACAAGGTGCGGATCGCCGACGGCAAGGTGGCCGAGATCGGCACGCGCGAGCGGCTCGATTCGCACCGTCTGATCGAAGAATTCATGATCGCCGCCAACGTCGCCGCGGCGGAGGCGCTGGAAGCCAGGCGCGCGCCCTGCATGTACCGCGTCCATCCCGCGCCCGACGCGGCCAAGCTCGAGGCGCTGCGCGACTTCCTCTCGACCTTCGGGCTCGAACTGCCGCGCGGCCAGGTGGCGCGCGCCGGCCAACTCGCGGGCCTACTCGCGCGGGCCGCCGAGGACCCGTCCGCCCACATCATCCACGAAGCCGTCCTGCGGGCCCAGTCGCAGGCGCTCTACAGCCCGCGCAACCTCGGCCATTTCGGTCTCGCGCTCCGGCGCTACGCTCATTTCACCTCGCCGATCCGGCGCTACGCCGACCTGCTGGTGCACCGCGCCCTGATCGGCGCCTACCGGATGGGGCCGGGCGGCACCGGCCACGACGTGGGCGCGCGCTACGACGAGATCGGCGAGCACATCTCCGACACCGAGCGCCGTGCCACCGCCGCCGAGCGCGAGGCCGTGGACCGCTACATGGCGCTCTATCTGTCGGAGCGGGTCGGCGCGCGCATGGCCGGACGCATCACCGGGGTGACCCGGTTCGGCCTGTTCGTCAGGCTGGCCGGGCTCGGCGCGGACGGGCTGGTGCCGCTCAGCCTGCTCGGCGACGAGCGTTTCCACCACGACGAGCACGCCCATTGCCTGGAGGGCGCGGCCTCGGGCCGGATCTACGCGCTCGGCGACGACGTCGAGGTCGAGCTGCGCGAGGCCGACGCCATCACCGGCTCCCTGGTGCTGGCCGTGGTCCGCCACCGCCCGCTGCGCCGTCCCGGCCGACCGGCGCAGCAACGCCGGCCCCGCCCTTCCGGCCGCAAGGACAGCAGGAAACCCGGCCCCCGCAAGGGCAAGAAAAGGGGCCGCCGCCGGACCTGATGTCGCCGTTTTCGTGATACATTGCCGAGGGCAACTTGCCATTCACCGGTGGCTTCCCAATATCTGTCGCGCATCCCGACCTTTTTCAGCAGAGCGTGCCATGTCCCTGACCCCCTCCACCGCCCGTTCAATCAACCGCGACCAGTGGCGCGCCGCCATGCTCCGCGGCCTCCACGGCAAGTGTCCGGCCTGCGGCCAGGGACGGCTGTTCACCGGCTATTCCCGCCTCAACGACGCCTGCAGCCACTGCGGCACACCGCTCCTGCCGCACCGCGCCGACGATGCGCCCCCCTATTTCACTATCTTCATCGTCGGCCACATCATCATTCCGGCGATGCTGATCCTGGAGCGCCTCGCCCATCCCCCGACCTGGGTGCACCTCGCGCTGTGGCTGCCGCTCACCCTCGTGCTCTCCCTGGTCCTGCTGCCGCGCATCAAAGGCGCCGTGGTCGGCCTGCAATGGGCGCTCGGCATTCGCAGGGACGAATGACGCACAACGCGCCGGATCATGCAGCGCGGGCGCGCCGTTTCCCGCTGCCGGCAATGTTCGCGGCGCTGGCGCTCGCGCTGATCCTTGCCGCCTGTGCCTCGGACGACGCCAACAAGCCGCGCGCCTATGCCGACGGGCCGGCGCGCGAGGTCCTCGCCAAGGCGTACGAGACCCTCTACGACAAGTACATCGAGCCGGTCGAGGCCTCCGACCTCGCACTGCACGGCATCGCCGGGCTGGCAACGCTGGAGCCGTCGCTGTCGGTACGGCGCGACGGCGATACCGTGCGGGTCTTCTTCGGCCCCACCCAGATCGAACGCTTCACGGCGCCGGCGAAGGACGACGTCACCGGCTGGGCTCGTGCGACGGTGCGCGCTATCGACGCCGGACGGCACGTCTCCGCGACGCTGGAGAACGCCGGTGCCGAGGACATCTACAAGGCGGTGCTGGGCGGGGCGCTCGCGCCGCTCGATCCGCACACGCGCTACGCGGGCGTGCGCGCGGCGCGCGACTACCGCGCCCAGCGCGAGGGCTTCGGCGGCATCGGCGTGCGCCTTAATTTCGACCATGGCCTGCCGCAGATCATCTCGGTGCTACCCGACACCCCGGCCGAGGCCAGCGCGCTCAAGGCGGGCGACGTGCTCATCGGGGTGAACGGGGAATCAGTCGAGGGACTCGACCGCGACACGGTGATCTGGCAGCTGCGCGGCGAGGTCGGCACGCCCGTGAGTGTCACGGTCACCCGCAAGGACCTGGGCGATCCCGTGACAGTCGTGCTCAAGCGCGCGCTGATCGTCTCCCAGACAGTCCACCTGCGCTACAACCGCGGCTTCGCCGACATCACCATCTCCGGCTTCAACCAGCGCACCGCGCGCAATCTCTTACGCGCGCTCGATGACGTGACGCACCGGCGCACCAGGGTGAAGGGCATCGTGCTCGATCTGCGCGGCAATCCCGGCGGGCTGCTCGATCAGGCGGTTGCGGTCACCGACGCCTTCCTCGACCACGGCCGCATCGTGTCCACGCGCGGACGCCATCCCGACAGCTTCCAGCTGTTCAACGCTACCGGGCGCGATCTCGTGGCGAACATGCCGATGGCGGTCCTGGTCAACGGCCAGTCCGCCTCGGCCGCGGAGATCGTCACCGCCGCCCTACAGGACCAGGGACGGGCGATCGTGGTCGGCTCCAATTCCTACGGCAAGGGTACGGTCCAGAACATCACGCGGCTGCCCAACGACGGCGAGTTGGTCCTGACCTGGTCGCGCTTCTACGCGCCCTCGGGCTACGCGCTCGAGAAGCTCGGCATCATGCCGAACTTCTGCACCAGCCGGCCGCCGGTCCAGCACGCCAACGCACCGGTGGCCGGCGACACGGCCAGCGTCGCCACCCTCGATCGTGATGTGACCGAATCGACCATCATCCTGACCGCGTGGCGCACCCACGTGGGCTACGACGCCAAGAGCGGCGAGGGACTGCGGGAGCGCTGCCCGCGGCGCGCCGAGAAGCCCGACGACGATCTTGCCGTGGCCGAGCGGGTACTGACCGACGGCCAGCTCTACGCCCAGGCATTGGGCGCCTCCCAGCCATCCCTGGCGAAATCGCGGGACTGACCTCACCCGCGGCTCGTCGCTCCCGGCTGCGTCCCCACGCCATGGGCATACCGGTCGTTACTTGTCACAGATTGATCCCATGCCGTCTGCCGGCACTGTCCTCTAGCGTGACACCGTGGACCGAAGGCGCGGCAGGGGGTTAACCGGCAACATGCCAATCCAATTCCGCACTGGAGCCATTTCGCGATGGCTCGTGATGGTCGGTGGCGCGCTGATTGCGATTGCCGTGATGCTGCCGTTGCTGGCACTGCATGCTGGCGACAGTGTCGTCTTCACCGATTTCGGCCAGTTCGACCTCCGCAACGTCGGTAATTTCCTCGTTCTGTTCACCACTGTCGAAGCCGTGATGGCCGCCCTGTTGGCCGGTCTGATCCTGTGCACGGCGGCAGGCCGGAACGTTCATAGTCGGCGCTACTGGCAAGGCTTGACCGCGATCTTCACCTATCTCGCGCTGGACGAGACGGTCAAGCTGCGCAACTCGTTCAATCACGTCCATGGCCCCACCGGTAAATGGTTCACCGTACTGGAGCCGGTGCCCTGGATCTGGTTCTACCTCCCTGCCGCGATCGTGATTGCCGTTCTCTATGTCGGGTTCCTGGCGCGGCAGCCGCGTCCGCTCGCGGCAGGTTTTGTGCTCGGTGGCGTACTTTACCTAGCCGGGCTCACCGGAATGGCCGCGGCCGACATCCTCGCCAAAGGTCACGAGGGCATGGCGCATGGCGGGCTCGACAATCTTCTCATCGCGCTTCTTGCCCAATCGCTCCGGATCAGCGGCATGCTCCTGACCGTCCATGCCCTCCTGCAGCATCTCGAACGATCGGGAGAGAGGTTCGCGATCACGGTCGCGGCGGCGGCATTCCACGAACGGGTGCCGACGGTGCAAAATGTGACGGAACCGGCGCTGCACGGCACCGAACGAAACGGTGGGAGGCGCATGGGATGACCGGCCCCCCGGGAGCCGCGGGGCGACGGGACGTTTCCACGGCGGAAATCCACCTGTCCGTCGGAGGGCTCGTGGGATGGCTGGCGGCCATTATCTGCATTCTCGGCATGATCGGCGTCGCCATGCCAGTTCTCGCCTACCTGACGGGCCATGACGTCGCGCGTGCCACCTTTCATCTTCTCAACGTCCGGCACGAGGGCAGCATCCCTACCCTGTTTTCAAGCAGCCTGCTCGCGATGGCGTCGATCCTGCTGTTTGTGGTTTCCGCCATGGAGAAGCGCCACGGTGGCCGCGACGTCGCCTACTGGCGCGGCCTCGGCTTCGCGTTTGCTTACCTGGCGGTGGACGAGACCGCGCAACTTCACGAAACCCTGAACCATTTCAGCCTGGGCGGCACCGGATTCCTTGCGGTGTTCGACCGCTTTCCATGGGTTTGGTTCTATACACCGCTGGCTGCGCTGTTCGCCATTGCCTACGGCCGTTTCCTTCTGCGCCTGCCGCGGCGCACCGCCCTCATCTTCATCCTGTCCGGCGCGCTCTTCGTGGGCGGGGCGATCGGGGTCGAGGAGGTTGGCGCCTACCAGGTGGTCGCCGATCACATCAGCCGCGACAGCCTGGCCTATGTCCTGCGCGGAGTCTCCAAGGAGATGCTGATGTACGGCGGCGTCACGCTGTTCATCTGGTGCCTCCTCCACCGCATCAGGAACTATGGTGAGCCGCTGCATCTTGCCTTCGGCGCCGGCACGGCGGCGGGCTGGGTCGGGCCATAGCGGACCCGACACGATGCCCCGGAAGCACGGGCATCCATGCGTTTCCGGGGCGGAGCCCGGGACGGGTCCCCGGCGCTTGACATCCCAGCCCGGATGGCTATCTTCCCCGCTTCCGGAAGGTATCTGACAGGATCGGATCATGGCCAAGGCGAACACCATCACCATCAAGCTCGAGTCGAGCGAAGGCACGGGTTATTTCTACGTGGCCAAGAAGAACCCCCGCACCCAGACCGAGAAGCTGGAGATGCGCAAGTACGATCCGGTCGCGCGCAAGCACACGGTCTTCAAGGAAGCCAAGATCAAGTAGCGCGCCGGTTCGTCCGGACCACCGAAAGAAGAAAAGCCGGCTCACGCCGGCTTTTTTGTTGCCCCGAGTGTCGCCTCCGGCTCACACGCCGTTGGCGACGCGGGGCGCGCTGCCCTTCTGCGCTGAGGGCCCCACCACGCGGTTGCGCCCGCCGCGCTTGGCGCCATAGAGCGCCTTGTCGGCGGCAGCCAGCATCTCGTCGGGGGTGTGCTCTCCGGCCAGGCAGCAGGCGACGCCGATCGACGCGGTCACGTTCAGCGGCCCCGCGACGGCGCCCACGTCGAACGGCTCATCGGCGATGACCCGGCGCATGCGCTCGGCGACGCGCATCGCGATCTCGGGCTCGCATTCGGGCATCACGATCACGAATTCCTCGCCGCCGAGCCGCGCGGCCATGTCGAACTCGCGCAGGTTGCGCACCATGCGCCGCGACAGCTCCCGCAGCACGGCGTCGCCCACGGCGTGGCCGTGGGTGTCGTTGACGTTCTTGAAGAAGTCGATGTCGAGCATCAGCAAACTCAGCGGCTTGTGGGTCTCCCCGGCGCGCTGCAGCGCGGTCAGGAGATGGGCCGAGAGATAGCGATGATTGTGCAGGCCGGTGAGGTCGTCGGTAAGCGCCATCGACAGGCTGCGTTGGTAGTTCTCCTGCAGCCGCTCGCGGTAGCGCTTCTGGCGCAATTGCGTGCGCGTGCGCGCCTTGAGCTCGTTGGCGTCCACGGGACGCACCAGGTAGTCGTTGATACCGAGCTCGAATCCCTTGGCGAGGCCGCCGATCTCCTCAGCCTCGATGATGAGGAGCACCGGCACGGTGCGGCTGCGCTCGTTGGCGCGGAGCTGGGAGGTGAGCCGGAGCCCATCGCTGTCGTCGAGATAGAGGCTGGTGATGACAAGGTCGAAGGTGGTCTCTCCCACGGCGGCCATGGCCTGCTCCGCGTCCTGGACGCAGCGCACCTCGTGACCCTGGGATTCAAGCGTGGTGGTCAGCCGCTCCCCGGAGAACTCGTCGGGCTCGACCACGAGGATGCGGCTCGACGGGATCTCGCCGCTGTCGAAGCCGCCCATGCCGGCCATGATGCCGAAGCGGTCGCAGGTCTCCTCGCGCATGCGCCATTCATCCATGGCCCGCTTCATGCGCGCGAGCGAACGGATGCGGGCGAACAGGGTGATGTCGTTGACCGGCTTGGTCAGGAAGTCGTCGGCACCCGCCTCGAGCCCGGTGACGCGGTCGGCGACGTCGGACAGCGCCGTCACCATCACCACCGGGATATGGGCGGTCGCAGGATCGGCCTTGAGCCGGCGGCACACCTCGAAGCCGTCCATGGCCGGCATCATCACGTCGAGCAGGATGATATCGGGCGCTTCGCCGACGGCGAGCTTCAGCGCCTCGGCGCCGTTCATCGCGGTCACGACGGTGAAGTATTCGGCGGTGAGTTTTGCCTCGAGGACCTTGACGTTGGCCGGCAGGTCATCGACGACCAGAACGCGGGCTGTCATCGCGCTACTTCAGGACCTTCTGAATGGTTTCCATGAACGTCGTGACGGAGATCGGCTTGGCGATGTAGGCCTCGCAGCCCCCCTCGCGGATCTTCTCCTCGTCACCCTTCATCGCGAAGGCGGTCACCGCGATCACCGGGATCGACTTGAGTTCGTCGTCCTGCTTGAGCTGCTTGGTGACCTCGAGGCCGGAAATCTCCGGCAACTGGATATCCAGCAGGATCAGATCGGGCCGGTGCTCGCGGGCAAGCCCCACCGCCTCCATGCCGTTTTTCGTCTGTATGGTCGCGAACCCGTGCGCTTCCAGAAGATCGTGGAAGAGCTTCATGTTGAGTTCGTTGTCCTCGACGATGAGTACCGTGCGTGACATCGACTGTGCTCGCCTATTCCGTTGTTCGGTCGCTCGTATGCCCTGACCATTTCCCCATAGGGCCGGGCGCGAACCACCAGAGCGCGGTCCGGGCCGAGGCGTCATCCTCGCCGGGGATCGTTAACATTCGGTAACTCCTTGGTATTACGACTTTCACCGGATTCCGGCGGGATATTGACCGCAGATTAACCTTATCGGCCCCAAAGCGCACGCTGTTATGCCGGTTGCGGATGGCCGAGGTAAGGCTTGCCGAGACCCGGAGCACGCCGTTAAGAAAGTTCCCAACCCTTCCGGCCCGACCACCCGGTGCCGGCGTCCCTAAGCTCAAGGAACCAAGATGGAAGAACTGCTTGCCGGATACCGTACCTTCCGGAACGGCCGTTATGCCGAGGATGCGGCGCTGTACCGCCGGCTCGGTGAGCGCGGCCAACGCCCCCATACCATGGTCGTGGCGTGCTGTGATTCGCGCGTCGATCCCGCCACGATCTTCAACGCCGGACCCGGCCAGATGTTCGTGCTGCGCAACGTCGCCAACCTGGTACCGCCCTGGGCACCGGAGGGGCCGGAACTGTCCACCGGCGCCGCCATCGAATTCGCCGTCCAGGTGCTGGCCGTGCGCCAGATCATGGTGCTCGGCCACGGCGACTGCGGCGGCGTCAAGGCGGCGCTCGCCGCCAACGGCGGCGGACCACCGCCCAATCCCGATATTCCGCACACCGCCCAGTGGATCGAACCGGTGACCGCCCTGTGCCATGACCACCACGCGCGGCTGGAGGCGCTCGCCCCCGAGGAACGGGGCAAGTTCATCGAGCTTGAGACGGTGCGCTACTCGCTCGCCAACCTGATGACCATCCCCACGGTACGGACCCGCGTAGCGGCCGGCACGCTGGCGCTTCGGGGGGGCCATTTCGAGATCGCGAGCGGCCGGTTGCTGACCTACGACCCGACGACCGGCGCCTTCGCCCCACCGCCCTGAGCCGGCCGTGACTACGGATATCTTCATCGGCATCGACCTCGGCGGCACCAAGATCGAAGGGATCGCGCTGGCCGCCCGCCCCGGCGACGCGAAGCCGAATGTGGAGCTGGCGCGCCGGCGCGTGCCGACGCCGCGCGGCGACTACGACGCCAACCTCGCGGCGATCGCCGCCCTGGTCGCCGGGATCGAGGCCGAAGCCGGTGCCCGCGGCCCGGTCGGCATCGGCATCCCGGGCTCGCTGTCGCCCGCCACCGGGCGGGTACGCAACGCCAATTCCACCTGGCTCAATGGACGCCCGTTCGCCGAGGACATCGCCCAACGGCTCGGGCGCCCGGTACGCATCGCCAACGACGCCAACTGCTTCGCGCTGTCGGAGGCAAGCGACGGCGCCGCCGCGGGCGCAGGCGTGGTATTCGGCGTGATCCTCGGCACCGGGGTCGGCGGCGGCCTCGTAGTGAACGGACGGGTGCTCGCAGGCGTCAACGGCATCGCCGGGGAATGGGGCCATACGCCCCTGCCCGGCATGACCGCCGGGGAAGCGGCGATCCCGCCGTGCTGGTGCGGGCGCCACGGCTGCAACGAGACCTTCCTGTCGGGCCTGGCGCTCGCCGCCGATCACGAGCGCGAAACCGCGCAACGCCACACGGCCGAGGAAATCGCCACGGCGGCCCAGGGTAACGGGCCCGAGGCCGAAGCCTGCCGGGCGACGCTGGCGCGCCATGAGGCGCGTCTTGCCCGCGCGCTCGCCGTCGTGATCGACATCGTCGATCCCGAGGTGATCGTGCTGGGCGGCGGCCTGTCGCGGCTTGCCCATCTCTATCGGGGCCTGCCGGAACGGCTCGGGAAGCTGGTGTTCTCGGACGCGCTCACGACCCGGATCGTGCCGGCGAAGCACGGCGATTCCAGTGGTGTGCGCGGCGCCGCCTGGCTGTGGGGACCGGCTCTACACTTTGAATTTAGAGCAGGGTCGGTTCAGCATTTCGGCTTTTCCAGGGCCTCGATGCGCTCGAGCCTGGCATTCACCGAGAACGAGCCGTAGTCGATCACGTAATCGTCGGAAACGCCGTTGTCATAGGCGCGGAAGCCGAGTTCGTAATCGGGCTCCGCCTTGGAATCCTTGAGCGGAAAGAACGCGAGCCGCATCCGCCACGACGGCCGGCTGGTGAGCGGCTCCTTGGACGATCCCTTGGTCGGGACAATCCGCGCACCGACCACGGCGTTGACCGCGAGCGGCCCGTCGAGGCTGGCGCCGTCGAACACCACCCGGTAGACCACCCGTTCGCCACGGCGCGCGGCGGCGATCAGCGCCTCCATGTGGGCGGTCGGGAACAGCGTGCCCTTGGGCAGGTCGAAGCGGGTACCCGCGGGCTGGGTGAAATCGGCAGTGCCCGCCCCGCCCGGGGTGCTCAGCCGGGCGTTGCCCTGGAGATCGTCGGTCACCTGGCCACCGCGGGTGTCGCGGTTGGTGAAGCGGTAGACCAGCCCGTCGAGGGATTCGAAGCTCGAGAAGTTTGAATCGGTCTCGGTGACGTTGCCCTCGGTGTCGGTGAGGTCGAGCTTGAGGCGCTGCTTGACGGTCCAGCCGGAACACGACTTGACCCACTCCATGATCATCGCGCCCCTGGCCGCGGTGACGTTGCCGCCCTGGCGCGTGTGGCCAAGGTCGAGCACGTAGATCGCCCGGTGCGGCGAAATCACGACCGGGCGGCCCTTGCCCTGCCCGAGCACGACCCCGGTCCCGCCCAAGAGCACGGCCGCGGCCATCGCTGCAGCCGCCACACCCGCAAATACCCGCACGCCTCGTTCCTCCCGCGCTTGATCGTGGCCCTGAAATTATCATGCCGTTCCCCCGGCCACCACAGGTAGCGGCCGCCGTGCAGATACCGCAGCGGCGCGGCAGAACCTGCCGGGTATCCCGTGCCGGTACCGTCGCAAGACCTTGCTGCGCGGCAGAAATTGCCGCCAGGATCTCTCATAATACATTGAATTTAAATGATTAATCCTGATGGCATGGGGATTGCTTTTACGCCGTCGGGAACAGGTGTGTCGCGGACGCTGGGGATCGGACGCGGCGCGCAACGGAGGATCATGCCACGATGGAACGTAAAACCAGGGATACCGGGGCCAAGGATATCAAGAGCGGCCGTCCGGCCCGGCGCAAGCCCGCCGACGCGCGCCTGATCGAGGACATCGACAGCGCCGCCGGCCAGCTCCGCTCCACAATCGCCGGGCCTCATGATGCCACCGCCACCGAGCGCCGCACCAAGCCGGTGCGCCTCGCGCTGGTGGAACAGGCGCTCGGCGCCGCCGAGGAGGTCGAGAGCTTCCTCGCCGAGCAGACCGCGCGCATCGCCTATCTCGAGAACCTGACGCTCACCGACGAGCTTACCGGACTGCGCAACCGGCGCGGTTTCAACGAGCAACTGCGCCGCACGCTGGCCTCGGCTAACCGCTACGGCGACGAGGGCGTGCTGGTGTTCTGCGATCTCGACAACTTCAAGGTCGTGAACGACAGCTTCGGCCACCACGTCGGCGATTTCGTGCTGAAGAAACTTGCCCGCGTGATCGAGGCCGAGGTCCGCGAGACGGACATGGTGGCGCGCCTCGGCGGCGACGAGTTCGCGGTGCTGATGGTGCAGACCAACTGGCGCGACGGCTTCAAGCGCGCCCAGATGCTGTGCCGCGCCGTCAACCGCACCATCGTCACCCACAACGGTCACGAGATCCACGTGGCGGCAAGCTTCGGCGTGGAGCCGTTCGGCCCCAACGACGAAGAAATCAACCTCGTCGCCCGGGCCGACATGGCCATGTACATCAACAAGCGCAAGAAGGCGTCGATCTCGCTCAACACCGCCGCCGAATAGCGGCGTCCGGGCGCGTCAGCGGGTGGCGATGCAGCCCGGCCTGACCGTGTCCCCGTCACAGGCCGGCGCCGGCCAGGCGCTGCCGTAGCCGGCACCGGCATAGCGGCGGCGCGCCGCCAGCGTGCCGTGGCGGTCAAACGGTCCCGCCACCACCCGGTAGAACGTCCGACCCGACAGCTTCACCTCGACCACGCGGGCGCCGTCGGCGTCGGCGACGCCGCGCGCGGTACGCTCGGCATAGGCCTTGTGCGCGAAGCTGCCGAGCACGATGAAGTAGCGCGGCACGGCCGGCGATGCCGTCTCGGTCTCGGTCGCAGGCGTGGGCACAGCTATGGGTGTCTCCACGGCGGTAGCGTTGGGCACCGCCGCATCGGGAATCGGCGGCAGCGCGGGATGCGCGGCACCGTCATCGGGCGCTGCGGTGGGCGCGGCAGTCGGCGTGTTCTCGACATGGCTCTCGGCCGGCGGCGCGTCGCCGTCGTGGTAGGGCACGAAGAACATGTCGGCCCCGAGCCCCGGACCACGAGGTGCACCATGGCCGGCCACCGCCTGCTCTACCGGCGCCGAAGCCTGCTGCACGGGCATGGTGTCGCCGTCGCCGGCCTCGGCCGCGTCGTCGCCGATCACCGGGGTGTCGGCAAGGCTCGCGGTCTGGACCGGCTTGTGTTGATCGTCCTGGCATACCGCGACGCCGCTGATGACGCGGTGGAGCGCGCAGTCCTCGTCGAGGGCGGTCGACAGGAGATGGTCGGTGGTGCTCTTGCCGGTGGTGAGGTAGCTCACCCCGTCCATCGCCTGGGAGGCGATCACCACCGCCGGCGGCGCGCATCCCATCAGCAGCCCGGCCATCAGCAGCCCGGCGAGGGCGAGGCCCGCGAGCGGGCGGGCGGAACGGGTCCGGATCGGCCCGGTGACGGACCTCCCGGTCGAAAGCGGCTCCCGGGGAGCCTGGAACCGATACTGCCGCATGGGGGCCTCCGAACGGCAATTATTAAAATTACTGGTTAATACTGTCCTCTAAGTCCATGTATCGCAATGGTTTTTGCGTTGCAATCTTTTTAAATTTTAGGCGCAACCGGGGTGTCGCGGATTTCCGCGCACTGCAATCAGGTATGTGGTGGGCAGGTACGTGGTGGGTATGTAAAAAGCGGATGGACGGACGACGCGGCGGTGCTCACGCGGCGCCGTCGCCCTCGTCGCCCTGGGGCTTCTTGGCGGCCTTGGGCGGCAGCACCACGCGCAGGTGCAGTTCGCGCAGGCGTGCCGGGTCGACCTCGGCGGGCGCTCCCATCATCAGGTCCTGGGCGACCTGGTTCATGGGGAAGGTGATGACCTCTCGGATGTTGGGCTCGTCGGCCAGCAGCATGACCATGCGGTCGATGCCGGGCGCCGAGCCGCCGTGCGGGGGTGCCCCGAAACGCAGCGCCGACAGCATGCCGCCGAAGCGGCTTTCCAGGACGTCTTTCGAATAGCCGGCGATGGCAAACGCCTTCTCCATGATCTCCGGCTTGTGGTTCCGGATCGCACCGGAGGACAGCTCGACGCCATTGCAGACGATGTCGTACTGCCACGCCTTGATCTCGAGCGGGTCCTTGGTGGTGAGTGCCTCGAGCCCGCCCTGAGGCATGGAGAACGGGTTGTGGCTGAATATGATCTGGCCGCTATCCTCGTCCTTCTCGAACATCGGGAAGTCGACAATCCAGCAGAAATCGAAGCGGCCCTTGGCGATCAGGCGGAGCTCCTCGCCGAGGCGGGTGCGCGCCGCGCCCGCCAGCGCCGCCGCCTTAGGCGCGTCGCCGGCCGCGAAGAACACCGCGTCGCCGTCACCAACCCCGGCGCTCTCGCGCAGGGCCGCCAGGCGCTCGGGCGTGAGGTGGCGGGCGATCGGCCCCTTGGCCTCGCCGCCCTCGAATACGATGTAGCCGAGCCCGCCCGCGCCCATGTCGGAGCGCGCCCAGTCGTTCATCTTGTCGAAGAAGCTCCTCGGCTGGCTCGCGGCGCCCGGCGCCGGGATGGCGCGCACCACGGCGCCCTTGTCCACCAGCTTGGCGAACAGAGAGAAGTCGGAGCCGCGGAATGCCTCCCCCGCCTCGGAAATCACGATCGGATTGCGCAGGTCGGGCTTGTCGGTGCCGTACTTGAGCAGGGCGTCGTCGTAGGCGATGCGCGGGAACGCCGGCTTGGTGACCGCGCGACCATCGCCGAATTCCTCGAACACCCCCGCCAACACCGGCTCCAGGGCCGCGAAAACGTCGTCCTGGGTGACGAACGACATCTCCACGTCGAGCTGGTAGAACTCGCCCGGCGAGCGGTCGGCGCGCGCATCCTCGTCACGGAAGCAGGGCGCGATCTGGAAGTAGCGGTCGAAGCCCGCCACCATCAGGAGCTGCTTGAACTGCTGGGGCGCCTGGGGCAGCGCGTAGAAATGGCCGGGATGGGTGCGCGACGGCACCAGATAGTCGCGCGCACCCTCGGGCGAGCTCGCGGTCAGGATCGGCGTCTGGAACTCGCGGAACCCGGCCTCGGTCATGCGCCGGCGGATCGAAGCGATGACCTCGCAGCGCAGCACGATGTTGCGCTGCATCTTCTCGCGCCGGAGATCGAGGAAGCGGTAGCGCAGCCGCGTCTCCTCGCCGTAGTCGGTGTCGGAATTGACCTGGAGCGGCAGCGGGTCGGCGGTGGACAGGAGCTCGACCGTTTCCACCGCGACCTCGATATGCCCGGTCGGCAGCTTGGGATTGATGGTCTCCTCGCTGCGCGCCACCACCTTGCCGACGACCGAGATCACGTATTCGAGGCGGGTATCGTCGAGCGCCTTGAAGGCGGCATCGGAGGTATCCACCACGCACTGGGTGATGCCGTAGTGGTCGCGCAGGTCCACGAACAGCAGGCTGCCGTGGTCGCGCTTGCGATGGACCCACCCGGCGAGGCGCACGGTCGCGCCGATCTGTTCGGGGCGGAGCTGGCCGCAGGTATGGGTCCGGTAAGGATGCATGAGGGCTCTCTGGCGCGGTTTTTTCAGGTGCATGGTGGCCGCCGGGGCGGCCCGCGCCAAGGGAAAAGCCATGCTTCCGGGGCCCTTGTCAAGACAAAGCCCCCCTCCGGCGACGTCTTCCCTGCGGCCGGCCGGCGCCTCAGCGCGCTTTGGGTTCGTGAGCGGGCGGTTTTCGTGTATAGCTTCGCCATGATCACGATCACCGACACCGATGCCCTGGCGCGTTTCTGCGGCTCCCTCGCGGGAGCCGAATTCGTGACCGTCGACACCGAATTCATGCGCGAGCGCACCTACTGGCCGAAGCTGTGCCTGGTGCAGCTCGGCGGCCCCGATGAGGCGGCCGCGGTGGACGCGCTCGCCGAAGGCCTCGACCTCGCGCCCCTGGTCGCCTTCCTCAACGAGAGTCCCACCCTCAAGGTGTTTCACGCCGCCCGCCAGGACATCGAGATATTCCATCACATGACCGGCCGGATTCCGCATCCGGTATTCGATACCCAGATCGCCGCCATGGTGTGCGGCTTCGGCGAATCGGTCGGCTACGAGACCCTGGTGACCAAGCTCGCCAAGGCACGCATCGACAAGTCCATGCGCTTCACCGACTGGTCGCACAGACCCTTGTCCGAGAAGCAGCTCCAGTACGCGCTGTCCGACGTCACCCACCTGCGCGTCGCCTACGAGAAGCTGGCGGCAAAGATCGAGCGCACCGGCCGTGCCCATTGGCTGGAGGAGGAGATCGTCACCCTCACCTCGCCCTCGACCTACGTGGTGGAACCGGAAGACGCCTGGCGGCGCATCAAGGTACGCGGGGGCAAGCCGCGCTTCCTGGCCGTCCTCAAGGAACTCGGGGCCTGGCGGGAACGTGCCGCCCAGGCGCGCGACGTGCCGCGCAACCGCGTCATGCGCGACGACATGCTGCTCGACATCGCGGCCCGCGCGCCCCACGACGAGGCCGAGCTCGCCCGCACCCGCTCGGTCGGACGCTCGGGGCTGCCCGCGCAGGTCGCACGCGACGTGCTGGAGGCGGTTGAGCGCGGCCGCGACGTGCCCGACGACCAGTGCCCGGTGATCGAGGAACGTCCGCAGCTGCCGCGCGGCATCGGGCCGCTGGTGGACCTGCTCAAGGTACTGGTCAAGATGAAGTGCGACGAGGAAGAGGTCGCCCAGAAGCTGGTGGTGAATGCCGCCGACCTCGAGCTTATCGCCGCCGACGACAATGCCGACGTACCGGCCCTCAAAGGCTGGCGGCGCGAGCTGTTCGGCGAGGATGCGCTCAGGCTCAAGCATGGCCAGCTCGCGCTCGCCTCCGACGGCCGTGCGGTACGCCTGATTCCAATCGACGGCAGCGGTGCCATGGAAGCCCAGCGCGCCAGTCGCTGAGCGGTACTCCCCTCGGTCTAGTCCAGCACCCGCGTCTTGCGTGACAGCCGTTTGGCGAGGGCGACGAAACGCTTGTCGATCTCGTCGCTCATCAGGTAGCCGGTCCCCCACGGCAGGCGCAGGGTGAGATGCTGCTTGTCCATCTCGAGGCGCGTGGTGCGCAGGACCTCGGCGGTGCCGCCGGTAAGCGAACGGGCGAAACGGAGCGCACGGCCCACCGTGATCGCGTATTCGACGTCCTCGTCCGACGCGAACGGCCGTACCAGGCTGCGCACGGGGCCGGTCCGCCCGCCGCCGTAGCTGGCACTGACCATGAAGGCGAGAATCACGCGCTCGCCGTGGTCGATCCCCGTGAACGGCATATGCAGGACGCGTGAGAAGCTGTCGCGGGCGCGATAGTCGGGATGATCGCGCCAGGCGACGTCGGACAGCATTACGGCAGCCCGGCGCAGGCGCTCGCGCCGGGGCTGGTCTTCGGGGAACAGGGGCGCGATCCATTGCTCGAGCTCTTCCCCCGGCGGGCTGAAACGCGATTTGCGCGCGGCGACCTCGGCGGCGCCGGCGAGCAGCGGATCGAGCGCCTTCTGGCCATCGGGCAACTGGCTGTAGAGCCAGCCCTCACGCAGGCCGTGGGCCGAGAACACGATCTCCTTCGGTTTGGCAGTGGTCAGCAGACGCTCCATCACCAGCGCCGCGACCGGCAGCGTGCCGAGGCGCGCCTTCGGCACACGCGGAATCTTAGCGAGCGACTTGGGGCTCATGCGCATGATGAGCTGCAGGAGCGAGATCGCGTCGCCACGGGCCAGCTTGTACTGGTGGATGACGTGCAGCGGGTAATTGTGCTGTCCCATGTGGACGTTCGCGAAAGCGCGCCAGGCGCCGCCCACGGGATAGAACGTCCGTCCCTTGATCGAGTCGAGCCATTCGACGCGTGCGATCGCCTTGTCGACATGGGGCTCGGCCTTGGCGATGTTGCCGCCCACCATCTCCTTGAGTCGTAACGACCCCACCGGCAGCGTTGCCCGCGCCCCCGGCACGCCGGCATCCAGGGCCACGATCTCGAGACTGCCGCCGCCGAGGTCGCCCATCATGCCATCGGCGCCGGGAATGCCCGATACCACGCCCCAGGCCGAGGCCGCGGCTTCGGCTTCGCCGTCCAACATGGTGATCTTGGTGCCGAGCGTGCGCTCGGCCTCGGCGAGGAAGTCCGCGCCATCGGACGCCGCGCGGACCGCTTCGGTAGCGAGGGCATGGATATGCGTCACGGCCATGGCACGGCCGAGCGTGGAGAATTGCGCCAAGTGCTCGAGCGCCACCCGCACCCCGTCCGGGTCGAGGCGGCCCGTGGTACCGAGCGAGCGCCCCAGTCCACACAGGGTACGTTCGTTGTAGACCGGCGCCGGGGCGCGGCCCGCGCCGGTATAGACCACCATGCGGACGGAGTTGGAACCGATGTCGATAACGGCGGAAAGCGGCGCGAGACCGTGCGCGGGAAGCTGACTGGACGGGTTCGGTCGCGCCACGCCTGTCAGCCCTTCCACATGAAGCGCTTGAGGATGCCGGTAGGCTGCCGCTCGCGCACCGTCCGGCCCGACAGGGACGGATGGGTCATGAAATAGTCGTGGGCGCTGAACGGCTCCTCTCCCGGCGCGGGACGGATGCGCCGGTAGGTCCCGTCCGCCTGCAACAACCAGGTCTGAAGGTTGTCGCGCAGGTTCGCCTCCATAATCTGATCGAGCACCTGCTCGTGCACGGTCGGGTTCTCGACCGGAACCAGGGATTCGATGCGCCAGTTGATATTGCGCGGCATCCAGTCGGCCGAGGAGATGAACACCTTGGCCTTGGGCGACGGCAGGCCGTGGCCGGCGCCGAAGCAGGCGATACGGGAATGCTCCAGGAACCGGCCGACGATCGAGCGCACGCGGATATTCTCCGACAGGCCGGGCACGCCGGGGCGCAGGCAGCAGATGCCGCGCACCACCAGGTCGATCTGCACGCCGGCTTGCGACGCATCGTAGAGCGCATCAATGATCTCGGGATCGACGAGCTGGTTCATCTTGGCCCAGATCGCCGCGGGACGGCCCGCTTTGGCATGGTCGACCTCGTCCTTTATCAGGCCGTTCAAGGTCTCGCGCAGGTTGAGTGGCGAGGCCGCCATCTTCTCGAACTTTTCCGGCCGCGCGTAGCCGGTCATGAGGTTGAACAGACGCGCTGCGTCGCGGCACAGCAACGGGTCGGTCGTGAACAGCGACAGGTCGGTGTAGATGCGTGCGGTTACCGGATGGTAGTTGCCGGTGCCGAAATGGACGTAGGAGCGCAGCCCCGCGCCCTCGCGCCGGGTCACCAGCGACACCTTGGCGTGGGTCTTGATGTTGACGAAGCCGAACACGACCTGGGCGCCGGCGCGTTCGAGATCGCGCGACCAGCGGATGTTGGCCTCCTCGTCGAAGCGGGCCTTGAGCTCGACCATGGCGGTCACCGACTTGCCCGCCTCTGCCGCCTCGATCAGCGCCTTGACGACGGGACTGTCCTTGCTGGTGCGATAGAGCGTCTGCTTGATCGACACCACCGCCGGATCGCGCGCGGCTTGGCGCAGGAACCGCAGCACCACGTCGAAGCTCTCGTAAGGGTGATGGACGATGATGTCCTTCTCCCGGATCGCGGCAAAGGCATCGCCTCCGAAGCTCACGATGCGCTCGGGAAAGCGCGGCGTGAACGGCGGGAACAGCAGGTCTGGACGCTCGTCGAGGATGATTCCCTCGATGTCCGCGAGGCCGAGGAAGCCGTCGACGTCGAACACATCGGAGCCCGCCACCCTGAGCTGGCCGATGACGAAGGCACGCAGCTCGGCCGGCATCCGGGTCGAGAAAGTCAGCCGGATCACGGAGCCGCGCCGGCGCCGCTCCAGCGCCGAGGAAATGACCTCCATCAGGTCCTCGGCCTCCTCCTCGATCTCCACCTCGCTGTCGCGGATGACGCGGAATATGCCTTGGGCCTCGACCTCGAAACCCGGGAACAACTGGTCGAGGAACAGGCTGACGAGATTCTCCAGGGTAATGAACTGCGCACCCGGCCCCGGCAGCCTGATGAAGCGCGCAATCTGGTTGGGCAGCGGCACCAGCGCACGCATGCTCTCGCCGGTGTCGCGATGGCGCAGCTGCAGCACCATGCTGACACCGAGGTTGGGGATGAACGGAAATGGATGGGCGGGGTCGATGGCGATGGGCGTGACGACCGGGAACACCTGCTCCATGAAATGGCGTTCGAGCCAGGGCTTGTCCGATTCGGTGACGTCGTCGCGGCGCACCACGAAGATACCCTGGTCGGCGAGCGCGGTACGCAGTGTGCGCCAGCACTCCTGCTGCTGCTCGAGGATCACTGCGCACTGGTGGCTGATGGCGGCGAGCTGGTCCTGCACCGTCATGCCGTCGTCGGAAGCCGCGCTGTAGCCGGCCTTGAGCTGGGCCTCGAGGCCCGCCACACGGACCATGTAGAACTCGTTGAGGTTCGACGCCGAGATCGACAGGAAGCGCACCCGCTCCAGCAGCGGGTGGGACTCGTTCATCGCCTCCTCGATCACGCGCCGGTTGAAGGCGATCCAAGACAGCTCGCGATTGAGGAAACGGAACGGCGAGTCACGGTCTATCGCCGGTACCGTACCGCCGTTGGAATACTCGTCGCGTTTGTCTGCTTGCTCGGTCATGGCAATCCCCCAGAGAGTTGCAATTCCTTCCGGGATTTTCTAGATTCCCGTGACAGGATCGGGACATCCGGAGATGCAAACCCTATGAGCATGAAAGTGTTATATATTTTGCGTCACGGAAAATCCAGTTGGGCGGAGCCCGGCATGCCGGATGCGGACCGCCCGCTCAACCGGCGCGGCGAGAAGGCGGCGCAGCGGATGGGCGCGGAAATGGCCCGGCGCGGCTGGCGGCCCGACCGGATCCTGTGCTCCACCGCCGTGCGCACCCGCGAAACCCTGGAGCGCCTGGACAAGGGCTGGCACAAGGCCGGCAAGGGCACCCTGCCCGACGCCACCTACGAAAAAGCGCTCTACCTCGCCACCGCGGAGACAGTCCTCAAGCATCTGCATGCCCTCGACGACGAGACCGGATCGGTCCTCGTGATCGGCCACAACCCCGGCCTACACGACCTGGCGACGGCGCTCGCGCGCAAGAATGACGGCGCGGACCGTGCCAAGCTGGAGCAGCAATTCCCGACCTGCGCGCTCGCGGTGATCCGCTTCGAAAGAGGTGGCTGGCGGGACATCGGGCGCCACGGCGGGCAGCTCGCCCACCTGATCCTGCCACGCGAACTCGACCGAGCGGCACGCCCCTAGTTGGCGGCGTCCCCCTGCCGCATCACGTCGCGCACCAGCGCAAGGGTCACGGCGCGCCGCTCGGCCAGCGCCCGCGAGTTGATTTCCGAAACGAGAGCGCGCGCGGCGGCGAAGCTGCGTTCCATGCGCGTAACCATGAACGGAATGACATCGGCGTTCACCTGAAGCTGGCGGTCGGCGAACAGCTTGACCAGGAGCGCCCCCATCAGCGCGTCGTCGGGCGCGCCGATCCCGGCCACGGGCAGGGCGTTGAGGCGCGACGACAGGTCACGCAGCGCGACGCCCCAACGCGCCGGCGGGACGGTCGCCGTCATCAGGAGGCGGCCACGCCCGGGCGCGAGATGGTTCAGCAGATGGAACAGGGCGCGCTCCGCCTCGGGCGTCCCCAGTATCGCGTCGGCATCGTCGAGAATCAGCGGGCCGCCGTCCCCGGCGAGCTCGGCCGGGGGCTGCGACGCGAGTTCCGACCCCGTCACGGCACGCCCCTGCGTGCGCGCCTGGAACACCGAGGCGAGATGGCTCTTGCCGGCCGCACGCGCGCCCACCAGCACCAGGGCCGTCGCCGGCCAGTCGGGCCAGCGGTCGATCCAGGCGACGGCTTCGGCGTTGCACGCGGCGACCAGGAAGTCCTCGCCCTGGAGGCTGGGGCGATGATCGAACGGCAGCGGGAACTGGCTCGCGCGCGGGCGCCCGGTCACGGCCGTCCGCCGCCGTTGCCGCGATAGAGGCGGCTCGCCAGGTACCGGTCGATGGCGAAGCGCGCCAGCACGCCGATCACGGCGGCGATCGGCACCGCCAGCAGCACGCCGACGAATCCGAACAGCAACCCGCCCGCCAGCAACGCGAAGATCACCCAGACCGGGTGCAGCCGGATACGCTCGCCGACCAGCTTGGGGGTCAGGAAATTGCCCTCGAGCGCCTGTCCGGCGACGAACACGGCCGCGGTAATGGCCACGTGGACGGGATCGCCGAACTGGACCACGGCGACGCCGACCGCCCCCACGAAGCCGACCGCCGCGCCGACGAACGGAATGAACGAGATCAGCCCGGCCACCAGGCCGATGACCAGGCCGAAGTCGAGGCCGATGAGACTGAGCGCGGTACCGTAGAAGGCAGCCAGGATCAGGCACACCATGGCGACACCGCGCATGTAGCCGGCGATCATGGTGTCGGCTTCGCGGGCGAGCCCGCGGATGGTGCCGGCGTGGTCGCGCGGCAGCCAGCCGTCTACCTTGGCGATGATCCGGTCCCAGTCGCGCAGCACGTAGAACGCCACCACCGGCGCGATGAAGATCAGCGACAGCAGGTTGAGCAGCGCGAGGCCGCCAGACCAGATCTTGCCGGCGAACTGGCCGATGAACTTGAGCAGGTCGCCGGCCGCGCCGCCCGCCGCCGCCTTGAGCTTCTCCACGTCGGCGGGGCTGACCCGCGCCGACACGCGCGCGATCAGGTGCATGACGCGGTCCTGGAGCTTGCCGACCAGCTCCGGCGCCTGGTGCGCGAAATCGACCACCTGGCGCTGGACCACCGGGGCGATCAGGCCGACCAGCAGCACGATCATGGCGAAGAACAGCACCAGCACGGCGAGGGTGGCGAGGGTCCGGTTGACCTTGTGACGCCCGAGCCAGAGCACCACCGGATCGAGGAAATAGGCGACCGCGAAGCCGACCACGAACGGCAGCAGGATCGGGCCGAGGACGTGCAGCACGAGCCCGACGACGACGAGTCCGATGCCCCAGATCCAGGCCTGCCGCGCGGGTGTCACCGACGTTCCTCCATGGTTGCCGCCTTGCGCACCCAACGTACCACGTAACTTCCGCCCGAGATCAGCGTGGTCGCGCCGACGGTCAGGAGCAGGAGCCGGTAGAGCCACAGGTCCTCCACGCCGAGCGCCCGGGTGCCGAGCACGAAACCCGCCAGTACGATCTGTGCAAGGGTGTTGGCCTTGCTGATGAGCAACGGCTCCATCTTAAGATTGTGCGTCAGCGTATGGTAGAGCAGCGCGCCGCCGACGATCATCACGTCACGCCACACCACCAGGATCACGACCCAGCTGGGCAGGTAGCCCTGGGTGCCAAGCGTGACGTAGATGCTCACCAGCAACGCCTTGTCGGCGAGCGGATCGAGAAAGCTGCCGAGCTCGGACTGGTAACCGAAGCGCTTGGCGATGAAGCCGTCCACGGCGTCCGAGACGCCGGCCGCGATGAACAGCCAGAATGCGATCTGCATGCGCTCGTCGACGATCGCCCACACCACCAACGGCACGGACAGGAGACGCGCGAGACTGATCAGGTTGGGAAGATTCACGGCGCACCGGACTTGTCATCTTGGTCCGCGCCGCCGGCACCGAGGCGCATCACCCACGAGGTCGCACCATGATCGAGGGAAAGGTCGCTCTGGGCGAGCGCGACGCGCAGTTGCTCCTCGTCACCGATGAAGTTGAGGCGCAGGGTCGCCGCGCGGCGCGTCAGGTAGATCAGGTCGCTGCGGCGGATGAAGGCGACCCTGTCGAGGCGCTCCTTGATCTTGAGCCATTCTGCCAGCGAGTCGAGCGGCACCTGCACCGTGATCTCGTTGCCGGTATCGAAGCGCAGCCGATTGTTGCGCTTCCAGTTCTCCTCGATCTGGGTGGCGACCGCGGCGGCGGCGCGCGCGAACAGCGCGGTCTGGTCCTCGCCCGCCTCGGGATAGAACGCCTCGACCCGGGTCTGCTCGAGCTGGGCTGTACCGAACCGGCTCAGCGTCACCTGGAGCCACGGCCCGCTGCCACCCTGGGGCTCGGGCGCATCGGCGAGGCGCATGGCGGCACGCGCGGTCAGCACGTCGGCGGCGCCATAGCGCGCGGCAATCGCGCCCAGGCGCTTGTCGTCGCCATGCACCGCCTGTTCCGCGCCGATGGTGGCGACGTCCTGCAGGTCGCCCTTGGGCAGCACCAGCGGCACCAGGCCGTCCGACGGCGGCAACCGGTCCCAGGCCTGGCGCCACGGGTTGGGATCGTCCCACAGCGATAGCGCGCCCGCGACCTCGTAGACCGGCAGCACCAGGAGCGGCTTGGAACGGGTCTCGGCGAAGCCGACGCCGTGCTCGCGCAGCATGGCGCGCACCGCGTCGGGCTTGAAGCGGATAGTGAGCGTGGCGAGGTAGCGCACGGTCGAGGTCTTCTCGTCGGCGACCTCGAAGTCCCGGACGAACTCGCTCATCGCGTCGGGTCCGAAGGCCGGCAGGCGTGCCCGGTCGGCGGCGATGGTCAGGCGCGCGAGCAGGCGCTCGAACGCGGCCTGCTGGCCCTCGGCGATGGCGAGGTCGCGGGCGTTCGCGGCAGTATCGGCGGTGGCGTCCACCTTGACGCCATGCACCGTGAAGATGGCGGGATCATCGGCCCGCGCCGGGGCCGCCGCCAGGACCCCGCCGAGCACCGCGCCAAACGCCGCCAGCGCGAGCACGACGGCGCGGAAGCCCGGGCGAAGAGCGCGGGCGGCAAAGGGCGTCTGTGGGTGTGCCTCGATGTTCGATTGGGCCATTACAAACCGTCGCGGATACACTATCTTGACCGCCGCGGTGGCGCGGGCGCGGGGTTTCACACGCCGCGCGCAATCTATCATGGATAACGCGAGGAGGAACCCATTAAGCGCGCGACCTACAAGGGCGCCGGGGTCGACATCGACGCCGGCAACGCGCTGGTCGAGGCGTATCGCGCCGATGGCGAAGGCGACCGCCCGGGCGGGCACCGGCGCCGGGCTCGGCGGCTTCGGCGCGCTGTTCGACCTCAAGGCGGCGGGCTATCGTGACCCGCGTGCTGGTCTCTACCACCGACGGCGTCGGCACCAAGCTGCGCCTCGCCATCGACACCGGCCGCCACGACACGATCGGCATCGACCTGGTCGCCATGTGCGTCAACGACCTCGTCGTGCAGGGCGCCGAGCCGCTGTTCTTCCTCGACTACTTCGCGACCGGCGCGCTCGACGTCGACACCGCGGCCGAGGTCGTTTCGGGCATCGCCAAGGGCTGCGCCGAGGCCGGCTGCGCGCTGGTCGGCGGCGAGACCGCCGAGATGCCCGGCATGTACGGCGACGGCGACTACGACCTCGCCGGCTTCGCGTCGGCGCGGTCGAGCGCGACCGTATCCTCACCGGCGAGACCGTGGCCGAGGGCGACGTCGTGCTCGGCCTCGAATCCTCGGGCGTGCATTCCAACGGCTACTCGCTGGTGCGCCGCATCGTCGCCGACGCCGGGACTCGAATGGGACGCGCCCGCGCCGTTCGCGCCCGACGCCTCCCTCGGCGCGGCGCTGCTGGCGCCGACCCGGATCTACGTGAAGGCGCTGCTGGCGGCGCTGCGCCCGGGCGGCATCAAGGCGCTCGCCCACATCACCGGCGGCGGGCTGGTCGAGAACATCCCGCGCGTGCTGCCCGACGGCCTGCGCGCCGAGCTCGACGCCCGCGCCTGGGACCTGCCTGCCGTGTTCCGCTGGCTGCAGCGTGAGGGCGAGATCGCGCCCATGGAACTGGCGCGCACTTTCAACTGCGGCATCGGCATGGTCGTGGTGGTGACGCCCAGCGAGATCGACCGCGTCAGCACGGCGCTCGCCGCCGCCGGCGAGCAGGTGCGCCCCATCGGACGCATCGTGCCGGCCGAGGGCGGTTCCAGGGACAGCGTGATCGTCGGGACGGCGACGGCATGGCGCGACTGAAGACCGGCGTCCTGATTTCCGGGTCGGGGACCAACCTGCAGGCGCTGCTCGACGCCGCGCGCGATCCCGCCTACCCCGCCGAGATCGTGCTGGTGATCTCCAACAGGGCCGACGCCTACGGACTGGAACGTGCCGCGGCGGCGGGCGTGCCCACGCGCGTGATCGACCACAAGACCTTCCCCGACCGCGCCCGATTCGATACCGCCCTCGACGCGGTGCTGCGCGAGACAGGCTGCGAGATGGTGTGCCTCGCCGGCTTCATGCGCATCCTGACCCCGGGGTTCGTCGCCGCCTGGCACGGCCGCATGATCAACATCCACCCGTCCCTGCTGCCCGCCTTCCGGGGCCTCGACGCGCAGGGCCAGGCGCTGCGCGCGGGCGTGCGCGTCGCCGGAGCTACGGTCCATTTCGTGGTCCCGGAGATGGACGCGGGCCCGATCATCGTCCAGGGCGCCGTGCCCGTGCTGCCGGGCGACGACACCGCGGCGCTCGGCCGCCGCATTCTCACGGTCGAGCACCGCATCTATCCGCTGGCGCTGCGCCTGATCGGCGCGGGACAGGTGGCGCTGGACGGCGACCGGGTGACGATCGCGGCCGCACCCGACGGTGACGGCCGTACCCTGCTGTCGCCCGACGATGGACGCGCGTGACGGGCTTTATTTTTAGTCTGCACCCGGCTATATGACCGGGAATCGATTCGCACGCGGCCAGGGCCGCATCGTTAGGAGGGGAGCATGTACGACGACGCCGATCTCAAGTCTCACGAGGACATGTGGCACGGTTTCATCCGGCTGACCACGTATGCTACCGCAAGCATAGTCGTCGCACTGGCGCTGATGGCATTCTTCCTGCTTTAGCCCGCCCCTATATCCGGCGCGCATGAAAAAACGGGGCCCTCACGGGCCCCGTTTGGTCTGCCGGACCGTGGCCGGATCAGCCGACGATCTCGAGCCCCGAGAAGAAGAAGGCGATTTCCTGGGCCGCCGTCTCGGGCGCATCCGACCCGTGTACCGAGTTGGCCTCGATCGATTCGGCGAAATCCTTGCGGATGGTCCCGGCGTCCGCCTTGGCCGGATCGGTCGCGCCCATCAATTCACGATTGCGCGCGACCGCGCCCTCGCCTTCCAGCACCTGAACCACGACCGGTCCCGAGATCATGAAGGCGCACAGGTCGTTGAAGAACGGACGCGCCTTGTGCACGGCATAAAACGCCTCGGCCTGGCCGCGGGTCAGCTGAAGGCGCTTCTGCGCGATGATGTGCAGACCACCCTTCTCGAAGCGGGCGTTGATCTCGCCGGTAAGATTGCGGCGGGTGGCGTCGGGCTTGATGATAGAAAGGGTCCGTTCGATGGCCATGGGTGCTCCTTGACGTTTGCGGCGGCCTTATAGACGGATCGCCGCCCGGGGGCAAGGGCGCATGGCCGTTCGCCGCCCTGGCGCGTCACAGGTCCTGCTTCTGCCATCCGCCAGCGCCGGTCTGACGCCAGTAGGTCAGGCCGAACCCCTTATCCTTGCAGGCCTTCCACCGGACCCGGGCGGCCGCGAGCGCATTTTCGTCGCGGCCGTCGAACAGCGCGAGGCAGCGCGCATAGTCGGCGATCCTGTCGGAATCGGCCCCGTCGGCCAGCACCAGCACGGCGGCACCATTGGGGTTGTCGTCGCCCTCGGTGAGCCACACCGGCTGGTCCGGGGCGTTGCCGTCGCGTGCCGAGCCATGCGGCAGGAACGCACCCTGCTCGTAGGTCCACAGCGCTGCGTTGAGCGCCTCGACCCGTTCCTCGGAACCGAGCTTGACCACCACGCGAAGTCCCGCCGCCAGCGCCTTTTCAAGAAGCTTCGGCAGCGCCGTTTCGAGGCTCGAACGTTCGAGGTGATAAAAGGCGATGTCGGTCACGACAGTCCGTCAGCGGCCCTCGTAATGGGCCGCGACGAAGCGGTCGAGCAGGCGCACGCCGAAGCCGGTGCCGCCCTGGGGCACGGTCGGCGCGTCCTTGCCGGACCAGGTGACGCCGGCAATGTCGAGATGGGCCCAGGTCACGTTGTTGACGAAGCGCTGCAGGAACTGGGCCGCGGTGATCGAGCCCGCGCCGCCGCCCGAGGAGATGTTCTGCACGTCGGCGACCTTCGAATCCATGGCACGGTCGTAAGCCTCGTCGAGCGGCATCCGCCACAGCTTCTCGCCCACCGCCTTGCCCGCATCCTCGAGCTGACGGGCAAGCCGGTCGTCGTTGGCGAACAGGCCGGCGTGGACGTGACCGAGGCTGACGATAATGGCACCGGTCAGGGTCGCGAGATCGACCATGAAACGCGGCTTGAAGCGCTCCTGGCAGTACCACAGCGCATCGGCCAGCACGAGCCGGCCCTCGGCATCGGTGTTGAGCACCTCGATGGTCTGGCCGGAGTAGGACTTGACGATGTCGCCCGGACGCTGGGCCGTGCCCGACGGCATGTTCTCCACGAGTCCGACCACGCCAATGGCATTGACCTTGGCCTTGCGCCCTGCCAAGGCCTTCATCAGGCCGATCACCACGCCGGCCCCGCCCATGTCCCACTTCATGTCCTCCATGCCCTTGGAGGGCTTGATGGAGATGCCGCCGGTGTCGAACGTGACGCCCTTTCCCAGGAATGCGATGGGCTGGGCCTTGGCGCCGGTCTTGGGGCCGTGGTTCCAGCGCATGATCACCAGCCGGGCCGGCCGCGCACTGCCCTGCGCGACACCGAGCAGCGCGCCGAAGCCGAGCTCGTGCATCTTCTTGTCGTCCAGCACCTCGACCTTGACGCCGAGCTTGGTGAGCTTGTGCGCCTCCTTGGCGAGGCTCTCGGGATAGATCACGTTGGCCGGCTCGGAAACGAGGTCGCGGGTGAAGAACACGCCGTCGGCGATCGCATCGAGATCGCCGAACAGCTTCTTCGCCGTCGCCACGCCGCCGGTGTGAACCGTGAGACGCGCGAGCTTCGGCTTGTCCTCGGGCTTCTCCTTGGTGCGATACTTGTCGAAGCGGTAGCTCCTGAGGCGCGCCCCGTAGGCGAGGTTGGCGGCCAGCTCGCCCGCCCTTAGCTTGATCCCGGCGGGTGCTTCCGCAACCACTGTGCAGTCGGTATCCCCGGTTTTCGCGATTTCCGCGTAGGCCGCCCCGCCGGCGGCCTGAGCCGCGAGATCGTTGACGGCGCGCGGCTTGCCGAGGCCAACCAGCACGATCCGCGAGACCTCCAGACCATCCGGCACCAGCACCGTCAGCGTCTGCCCCCTGGCGCCCTTGAAGCGGCTCGCGCCGATCGCGCGCCGGATCGCGCCACGGGTCGCCAAATCGAGGCTTTCCGCCGCCTTACCGAGGTGAGGCGCGGGATTCTTGGCCCGGGGATCAGCCTCGGTCGCCAGCACCACGATGGCGCCGGTCTTGGGCAGGGCCGCATCGGAAAACGCGATCTTCATGTAACTTGCTCCTGGACGGCTGGTGTCATGGATCGGATGGCCGGGGGCGAGGACAACTCCCGGGTTCCCGCCCCCGTACGGGAGCACGAACGGATCCGAAGTGTAACGCCGCCTTCCGGCAAAAGCCAATGCCGCCCGGCCGGCGCCGCCGCCCCACCGCGACCGCTGCAACGGCATTTTTCGGTTACGTACCTTAGGGATAGCGGCGCGAACTCGCGGTGGATATAATGGCGCTGATGAACCGGACGTTCCGATATATGTTCCGCCAGCAGCTGTGGCCGCTCATATTCGCGGTCCTCGTGATCGCGGGTATCGTCTGGATGTCGCAGTCGCTGCGCTTCGTGGAACTCGTGCTCAATCGCGGGCTGCCGAGCTCGACCCTGTTCGAGCTCGCCGGCCTGGTACTACCGATGTTCACCTCTGTATTCCTGCCGATCGTCCTGTTCGGCACGGTAACCTTCGCCTACAGCCGCATGATCATGGACAGCGAGCTCGTGATCTGGCGCTCGTGCGGCATGAGCCCGCTCGCGCTGGCCAGGCCGGCGCTGGCCCTGGCAGGGCTGGTGATGGCGCTGTGCTACGCGCTCAATCTCTATTACATGCCGGCCGCCTACCGGCACTTCAAGGACCTGCAATACGCCATCCGCAACAATTACACGCAGGTGCTGATCCGCGAGGGAACCTTCAACGAGATCGGCAACGGCATCACCGTGTACGTGCGCGAAAGATCGCCCGGCGGCGAGCTGCGCGGCATCTTCATCAACGACCGTCCGGCCAACGGCGAACCCGTCACCATGATGGCACAACGCGGCGTGCTGGTTCAGAGCGACGACGGCCCACGGGTAGTGATGATGAACGGCAACCGGCAGACGGTGAAGAAGGACCGCAAGGACCTCTCGATACTTTATTTCGACCGCTACACCCTGGACCTCAACACCAAGGACGAGGCGACGGGACCCCGCTGGCGCGAGCCGCGCGAGCGCTATCTGAACGAGCTGTTCTTCCCGGACAGCTCCGGACCGCTCGGCGCCGACAACCGCCGGTTCCGGCTCAAGCTGCTGGCGGAAGGGCACCAGCGGCTGGCCTCACCGTGGCTGGCTCCGGCGTTCGTCCTGATCGCGCTGGCCGCGCTCCTCACCGGCGAGTTCAACCGGCGCGGCCAGGGACGACGTATCGTCGTCGCCTGTACCGCCATGGTGCTGGTCCAGTCGGCGAGCGTCAGTCTGCAAAGCCTCGCCGGCACCAGCACGGCCTTCATGCCGCTGATGTATCTCCTGCCGGCCTCCGTCATCGTTATCTGCCTGTGGCTTCTGACTCGCCGGAAGCGCACGCGGATGACGGCCAGCCAGCTCGCGAGCCGGGTCTAGGAAGCGGCATGGCCGTCTCGGCGCGCTTGTCCCCGACCCTCTCCTTCTACATCGCGCGGCGATTCCTGGGAGGATTCGTCCTCATCCTGTTCGCCATTGCCGCGATCATCTTCCTGATCGACATCGTGGAGCTTCTGCGCCGCGGCGCGGGGCGGGCCGACATCACGTTCGAGCTGGTGATCGAGCTCGCGCTGCTCAAACTACCCAATACGATCGAGAAGGTCGTTCCGTTCGCGGTCCTTTTCGGCAACATGTACGCGTTCTGGCGCTTGACCCGCACCAGCGAGCTGGTGGTCGCGCGCGCGTCCGGCGTATCGGTTTGGCAGTTTCTGTTCCCGGCCGTGGTGACGGCGCTGCTGATCGGGATGTTCATCGATGCCGTCGTCAACCCGCTCGGCGCCAGCTGCCTGATGCGCTACGATCAGCTCGAGGCGAAATTCCTCCAGGGTCAGGAAGACCTTCTTTCGGTTTCCGAGACCGGCCTGTGGCTGCGCCAGGCGGATTCGCGCGGACAGTCCGTCATTCACGCCGACCGCCTCAATTCCACCGACATGGTACTGGACGGCGTCACCGTGTTTCTGTTCGACAACAACAGTCGTTTCGAACGACGCCTCGACGCCACGCAAGCCAAACTCGAGAAGGGGGCGTGGCGGCTCACCGGCGTGCTGGTCACCGCCCCCAACGTTCCGTCCCGCGAAGAGGCGGAATACGTTCTGCCGACCGACTGGACCCCCAACAAGATACAGGACAGCTTCTCTCCACCCGAAACGCTGTCATTCTGGCGCCTGCCGGGTTTCATCTCGATCCTGGAAAAGGCCGGGTTCGCGGCAACCCGTCACAAAGTCCATTGGTATTCGCTGCTGGCCATGCCGGTCATGCTGGCGGCTATGGTGCTCATCGCCGCGACGTTTTCGCTGCGCATGGCGCGGCGCGGCGGCGTCGCGATGCTGATCGGAAGCGGCGTGATGTTCAGCTTCTTCATCTTCTTCCTGTCCGATGTCGTGGTTGCCCTGGGATATTCCGACACCATTCCCCCCCTGCTCGCAGCGCTGACGCCGGCCGCGGTAACAACGCTGATCGGCGCGTCGATCCTGCTCCATATCGAAGACGGCTGACGCATGGCGAGGGGGGGCGCAGTGCAGCAAAAATCTTGGCGGTCCCGACTGTCGTGCCTCGGCGCGGCGGCAGGGACGGCCGCATGTCTCGTACTCGGCGCCACCGCCGCCTATGCTCAGCAGGGCGCAACGCCGGACACCAAGGCGCCGGCCGGTGCATCCCAGGCCAAGAAGCCCCCCTACGTACTGCTCCGCGCCGACGAAGTGGCCTATGACCAGAAGTCCGGCGTGGTTACCGCCTCCGGCAAGGTCGAGATCGTCCACGACAAGGAAGTCCTGCGCGCGGACAAGGTAAGCTACGACGAACACAAGGACGTGGTCTCGGCCACCGGCAACGTCGTCATGCTGCAGCCGACCGGCGAGGTCATGTTCGCCGACCACGCCGAATTCACCAAGGGCATGAAGGACGGCATCGTCGAGGGATTCCGCATGCTGCTGACGGACAATTCCCGCCTCGCCGCGGCGGGGGGCACCCGCACGGGCGGCGTGATCACGACCCTCAACAAGGCCGTCTACTCGCCGTGCGAGTTATGCAAGGACAATCCCAAGCGAGCGCCGCTGTGGCGCGTGCGCGCGGTCCGCGTGATCCATGATTTGGAGGCGAAGGAGGTCGAATACAAGGACGCCTTCCTGGAGATGTACGGCATCCCCGTCTTTTATACCCCTTACCTCTCCATGCCCGATCCCTCGGTCAAGCGCCGCTCCGGCTTCCTGCCGCCATCCTGGGGCAGCGACAGCCAGTTCGGCTTCTTCGTTAAGACACCCTACTTCTGGGACATGGCGCCCAACGAGGATATCACCATCACGCCCACCTTCATGAGCGACGAGGCCGATGTCCTGGCCGCCGATTACCGCCGCCGCTTCAACCGCGGCAATATCGAGGTGAGCGGCAGCATTACCCAACCCGATCGACGCGACGACCTCGGCAACAGGGTAGGCGGCACGGACACGCGCGGGCACCTGTTCGCCAAGGGTGAGCTCGATCACGACAAGATATGGCGCACCCGCTTCCAGGTGCAGGAGGCGAGCGACGACACCTACCTCCGGCGTTATCATTTCCCGGTCGACGACGAACAGACACTCACCTCCAGCTTCAACACCGAAGGCTTCAAAGGCGACAACTACGCCCAGATATCGGGCTATACCTTCCAGGGTCTCCGGGTCACGGACGATCCCGGGCAGAGTCCTCTGGTGCTTCCCTACGCGTCCTACGACTACGTGTCGCGGCCCAGCGGGATCGGCTCCTATTTTACCAGCGACAGCAGCGTGCTGGCGATTTCACGCGGCGAAGGTACCGACAGCCGGCGCCTTTCCCTGAACGACGGCTGGCACCTTCCCTATACCGCCTGGACAGGTGAGATCTATTCGCTGTCGGCGACACTGCAAACGGATATCTATTCGGTCAGCGACGTGGTCACGGACGCAGGTGCCACCAAAAGCGGGGCGACGGGCCGCGTGTTTCCCGAGATCATGGCACAATGGCGCTATCCGCTCGCACGCGCCGAGTCGCACGCGACCCAGGTCATCGAGCCGCGCGCGGCGATCGTGCTCGCACCCAACGGCGGCAATCCCGACAAGATCCCGAACGAAGACAGTAGCGACACCGAGTTCGACGATACCAACCTGTTCTCCGCAAACCGGTTCGCCGGCGTGGATCGGGTGGAAAGCGGCACCCGTTTCATCTACGGGGTCAACTGGTCGCTGCATGGAGACCAGGGCGGCGTCATAGATGCTTTTGCCGGACAGAACTATCGCCTGCGGAAGGACAATGCCTTCGGTGCCGACACTGGTTTGCGCGACCAGCTCTCGGACGTGGTCGGCCATCTTCGTGTTTCCCCGGGGAGCTGGGTCGATTTCCTCTACCGGTTCCGGTTCAACCCCGACACCGGCAGGTCGCGACGCAACGAAGTGCAGGCCTCGATCGGGCCCGACTATTTCAAGCTCAACGCCAACTACCTGTTCCTTGATGAGAATGCCCCCTCGAGCACCACCACGAGCACTACCACTACCAGCGCCACCCAGTTCGGCGACCGCGAGGAACTCACGCTCGGTTATTCCGCAAGGATCAACGACTACTGGACGTCGGGCGGGTATTTCCAGGAAAACCTCGGCCAGAACGGCGGGCCGATCGCCCAGCAACTCGCCCTCACCTACAAGGACGAGTGTTTCACCTTCAAGACGACGGCGACACGAACCTTTACCTCGGACCGCGACCTCAGGCCCACCGATACCCTGCTGTTCCAGCTGATTTTCAAGAATCTCGGCGAATTCGATACCTCCCAGTGACCGCACATCGGCGAAACCGGGCCATTGAAACCGGGGGGCCACGGCCTGTATCCTCTCCCCACGGTCGCGCCGGCCCAACCGCCGCGGGCCCCCGGCCGGGAACGGCCGCCGGTTTTTACCTCAGAGAGTCACGCATGCGCAGATACGGGACCGCGAGGTCCGTCGCCCTTCTAAGCCTTCTCGCCGTCGCGGCATGGACATTTGTCGCAACCGGCGCCGCCTCCATGCGCGCGCTGGCGCAGCAAGTCGTGAACATCATGGCAGTGGTCAACGACGAGGCGGTTTCGGCCTATGACGTCGACCAGCGGCTCAACCTCATCATCCGCTCCTCATCGCTGCCCGATACCGAGACGGTACGCCACGAACTGTCGCCGCGCGTCCTCAACGTCCTGATCGACGAGACCCTGCAGCTCCAGGAAGCAAAGCGCCTCAGCATCCATGTCGCCCAGAAGAACATCGATTCGGCGCTTGCACTGCTCGCCAAGCAGAACAACCTGCCCAAGGGCGGGCTCGATGCCTTCCTCAAGGCGCGCGACATCGACAAGGAAACACTCCTGCATCAGGTGAGAGCGAACCTCGCCTGGACCGACGTGATACGCCAGAAGTTCGCCCGTACCGTCACCGTGACCGACGAGGAGGTCGACAAGGCCTATAACCGCCTCAAGGAGAATGCCGACAAGCCCCGCCTGCTGGTTGCGGAAATCTTCATCGCCGTGGACACGCCCCGGGACGCGGCGACCGCCCGCACCAATGCCCAGCGCATCTTCGGGGAACTGAAGCGTGGCGCCAGCTTCCCGCTGCTGGCTCGCCAGTTCTCGCAGTCGAGCTCGGCCGAGCGGGGTGGCGACCTCGGCTGGGTACTGCCGGGCGAACTCGAGCCCGAGGTCGAGAAGGCGCTGCTCAAGATGCCGAAGAATACCGTGACCGAGCCCATCCGCACGGCCTCCGGCTACTACATCATGGCGCTCAGGGACCGGCGTGAGGCGCCGTCCCACAGCAAGGGTGATACCGTGCTGTCGCTGCGCCAGGCGGTGCTGCCGCTGCCCGCGAACGCAAGTCCCGCCGCGATCCAGTCACAACGCCAGTTGGCCGAGACGATCCGCGGCACGGTAAAGGGTTGCAGCGACTTCCTGAGCGTTGCCAGGGAACTCGGCACGGGCCCCTCGGGCGACCTCGGCAAGGTCAAGCTGGGCGAGCTGCCCGAGAACCTGCGCGCGGTGGTAAGCACGCTCGGCGTCGGGGTGCCGTCGCAGCCGGTGGTCGACGCCAACAGCGTGCGCGTGCTCATGGTATGCGACCGCCAGACCCCGGAACTCAAGCTTCCCGATCGCGAGGAAGTCCGTCGACGCCTGTTCATCCAGCGGCTCGAGGTGCGCGCCCGGCGCTACCTGCGCGACCTGCGCGATGCGGCTTTCCTCGACATCCGGGCATAACGGCGCGCCACCGGCCGTTCCTTCCGCCTCCCCCGCGTCGCAATGGGACCGTGACCGTGACAAAGCCTGAATCCCTGCCGCTTGCGCTGACCATGGGCGAGCCCGCCGGCATCGGCGGCGAGATCACGCTCAAGGCCTGGGCCGCGAAGCCGCGCGCGGCGGGCGCTTTCTTCGTCATCGCCGATCCCGAGGCGCTCGCGCGCGAGGCCGAGGCGCTGGGCCTCGTCGTGCCGATCGCCACGATCGCGGCGCCCGAGGAGGCCGCGGCCGCGTTTCACCAGGCCTTGCCGGTGCTGACCGAGCCCCTCGCCCGGCCGGTCGCGCCGGGACATCCCGACCCGGCCAACGGCCCGGCGGTGGTCGCGGCGATCCGGCGCGCCGTCGAGATCGCCCAGGCAGGACGGGCCGCCGGCGTGGTCACCAACCCGATCAACAAGAAGGTGTTGGCGGCGTCGGGTTTCCCTCATCCCGGCCATACCGAGTACCTGGGCGAGATCACGGGCACGGCACGGCCGGTGATGATGCTGGCCTGCCCCGGTCTGCGCGTGGTGCCGGTGACGGTGCACCTGCCGCTCAGGGACGCCATCGGCGCGCTTTCGACCGAGATGATCGTGGCGGCGGGCGAGATCACCGCGCGCGCACTCACCACGGACTTCGCGATCCACGATCCGCGCCTCGCCATAGCCGGGCTCAACCCCCATGCGGGCGAAGACGGCATGCTCGGCAGCGAGGAGGGCGCGGTGATCGCGCCCGCGGTGGCCCGCCTCAAGGCCGCCGGCATCGCCACGTTCGGCCCGGCGCCCGCCGACAGCCTGTTCCATGCCCGGGCGCGCGAGACCTACGATGCCGTGATCTGCATGTACCACGACCAGGCGCTGATCCCGCTCAAGACGGTCGATTTCGATTCGGGCGTGGACGTGACCCTCGGCCTGCCGATCGTGCGCACCTCGCCCGATCACGGCACCGCGTTCGAAATCGCGGGCAAGGGCGTCGCGCGCGAATCGAGCCTGATCGCGGCCCTTGCCATGGCGCACGAGATCGCCGCCAATCGCGCCCGTGCCGGTGCGCGCGCCGGCGTTGCCTGAGCCCGCTTCGCCCATGGCCGAGATCGCCGCGGCCGTCGCCGCGCTGCCGCCGCTGCGCGAAGTGATCGCCGCGCACGGGCTCGATGCCCGCAAGGGACTCGGCCAGCACTTCCTGCTCGACCTCAACCTGACCGCGCGCATCGCCCGGGCCGCCGGCGATATCTCCGGTAGGACCGTGATCGAGGTCGGCCCGGGTCCGGGTGGTCTTACCCGTGCGCTGCTGGCGGCCGGCGCCCGGCCCGTGATCGCAATCGAAAAGGACCCGCGCTGTCTCGACGCCCTGGCGCCACTCGCCCTGGCCGCGCAGGGACATCTTTCGATCGTCCCCGGAGATGCCGTCAAGATCGACGAAAGAACCCTGTTAGGTACCGGCGAGGTAACCGCGAAAGGCGCCCGGATCATCGCCAACCTGCCCTACAACGTGTCCACCGTGCTGCTGGTGAAATGGCTCAGGCAGATCGCGGCAACCCCCGAGATGTACGATGGCATCGTCCTTCTGCTGCAGAAGGAGGTTGCCGACCGACTGCTCGCCGCCCCGCGCACCAAGGCCTACGGGCGCCTGTCGGTAATGTGCCAGTGGCTGTGCGAGGTGGCGCCGTGCTTCGACATCGGCGCCCGCGCCTTCACGCCGCCGCCCAAGGTCGCCTCCACGGTGGTCCGGCTGACGCCCCTCCGGGAGCCCCGCGCCCCGGCCGACTGGGACGCCATGGAGGCCACCGTGCGCGCGGCCTTCGGCCAGCGCCGCAAGATGCTGCGCGCGAGCCTCAAGAGCCTCGCCGGAGCACAGGCGGAGGCGCTGCTGGCAGAGGTCGGCATCCGCGCCGAGGCGCGCGCCGAGGAGCTTTCGGTGGCGGAGTTCGCGGCGCTCGCCCGCGCCTGGCGGGCCGCGGCCGGCACAACCGGCTAGCGGCGGGTTACTGGCCCTCGCGCAGGGTCTTCACGAAGTCGCCGATACCCACCAAGCGCTCGAGCCGGAGCCGCTCGGCTGTCAGGATCGCCTGCACCTCGGCGACGCTCTGCTCGATGTCCTGGTTGACGATGATGTAGTCGTATTCCTTGTAGTGGCTCATCTCGTCGGCGGCCTTGGCCATGCGGCTCGCCACCACCTCGGCGGGATCCTGGGCGCGGGTGTTGAGGCGCCGCTCCAGCTCGCGCGTCGAGGGCGGCAGGATGAACACGGTGACAGCGTCCGAGCGCGCGTTCTCGGTCACCTGCTGGGTGCCCTGCCAGTCGATGTCGAACAGCACGTCGCGCCCGTCCGCGAGCGCCGCCTCGACCGGCTTCCCGGGCGTGCCGTAGTAATTGCCGAACACCTTGGCGTGCTCGAGGAACTCGCGGCGGTTGACCATCAGGTTGAAATCGGTTGGATCGACGAAATGGTAGTCGACGCCCTCGACCTCCCCCGGGCGCTTCTGGCGCGTGGTGTAGGACACCGACATCTCGAGGTTGCCGTCGCGCTCCAGCAGGAGACGCGAGAGGGTGGTCTTGCCGGCCCCCGACGGCGAGGACAGGATCAGCATCAGCCCGCGCCGGCGGATGCCCACCCCTTCGATCACGTTTCCCCGCTGCGCCTTCGCCATGGGCTACTCGATGTTCTGGACCTGCTCGCGGAACTGCTCGATGGCGGCCTTGAGCGCGAGCCCGGTGCGGGTCAGCTCAAGGTCCTGCGCCTTGGAGCACAGGGTATTGGCCTCGCGGTTGAATTCCTGGGACAGGAAGTCGAGGCGCCGCCCCACCGCGCCGCCACCCTTGATCAGGTCGAGGGCCTGGGCGACGTGGGCGTCGAGCCGGTCGATCTCCTCGCGCACGTCGGCCTTGCCGACCATCACCGCGATCTCCTGGGCGAGACGCTCCTCGGGTAGCGGCGTTGTGCCCGCAAGAAGCTCGCCGATCTGCCCGGTGATGCGCGTCCGGATCGCCTCGGGCTGGGCGGCGGCGAGCGCGCGCGCCTGGGCGGCGAGCGCCGCGACCTCACCGACGATCCCTTTCAGTATCTCTTCCAGACGCGCGCCCTCCTCGGCCCGCGCCGTCTCGACCTGGTCGAGCGCCCGACCGAGGCTCGCCGCCATCGCCTTCTCGCGCGCGGCACGCCCCTCGTCGCCGTCCTGGACCTCTTCGGGCTCGAGCACGCCGCGCAGCCGCAGCAGGCCCTCCGCCGTCGGCGGCGGCGCGCCGGTGCGTCCGCGCACCATCTCGGCCAGTTCCAGCACGCGTTCGAGCAGTGCTTCGTTGAGGCGGTAGCCGGTCAGTCCCGGCGTGCGGGTGAGGTTGAGCGAGACGTTGAAGCTGCCGCGCTTGAAGCGCTTGGCGAGCATGTCGCGTACGGTGATCTCGAACAATTCCATGCCGGGCGGCATGCGCACCCGCATGTCGAGACCGCGGTTGTTGACCGAGCGCACTTCCCAGCGCCACGCGAAGTCGTCGAAATCGCCCTCCTCGCGCGCGAATCCGGTCATGCTGGCTATGGTCACGGTCTCTCCTGTCGCCTTGGTGTGGTAGGTCCCAAAAAGCGGAGCCACTATATCCTGTGGATACGCGCGGGAACAAGCGATGCTTGCCTACAGGATGACACCCGACACGGAAGCCGCCACGACGCGCCCGTGGGCGCGTCTAGCCCTTCTTTTTCTTCTTCTTTTTCTTTTTCTTCACGCACAGCTTCGGGTCGGTCACGTCACTGCATTTGGCGAGACCGCCCTTCTCGCTCAGAAGCGCCTTGATCTTCTCCAGCGTCGGCTTCGGCGTGGCATATGCCTCCCGGATCAGTGCCGTCACCTCGTCGCCGTCGATCACGTCCAGCGTGAGACGGCTCCGCTTAGCATCGGCAAGAAATCCGGAATCTCCGGTCGCGGTCTCCATGAACGCCGCCCGCAGCGCCTTCAGACGATCGGCCGGCAGGTCCGGGGGCGCGACGAACGGCCGCCCCATCTCCTGGCGCGAGAACAGGAGGCTGAATATCCGCTTTGTTTCGGGATCCTTGATGTACTCGAACAGGAGCGGCACGTTGGGCAGGGCCCGGTCCTTCTTCAGGGCGAGTTGGACCAGGATGCGCACCTTCTTTTCCTTAAGCCACTGGACATGCTGACCAAGCAGGGTGCTATAGGGAAGTCCGCCACGGCCCTGGACCTCGCCGCGCTCCATCGCCAGCATCATCTGGGCGCTGCCGGGATAGCCGGCGACGATCTTGAACTTTGTCCCCAACAGCCGGTTCATCAGGCGCGGATAGACCACGCCGTCGGTGCTGGCGCCGGCCGCGGCCACGACCATCTCCTGCTTGAAGGTGTCCTCGAAGGTCCGGATCGGCGTCTTGTACCAGGCGATGACGATATTGGTCGCCTTGTCGAGGCTGCCGAGCCAGTTGAGCTTGAGCGCTTCGAACGGCGCGCGAACCTTGCTGATCAGCGGGTCCATCGGCACCACGCGCGTGACCATGCCGAACACGGTGCCGTCCTTGGGCGCCTTGGCATAGAGGAAACTGGCGGCGATCTGGCCGCCGGCGCCAGGCAGGTTCTGCGCGACGATGGCGGGATGGCCCGGGACATGGCCGCCCATATGCCGGGCGAGCAGCCGCGAATAGGCGTCATTGCCGCCGCCGGCACCGGCGCCGATGATCAGCTTCATGGTCTTGCCGTGGTAGAAGTCGGATAGCGCGTCGGCCCGGGCCGCCCCTACCGGTGCCGTCAGGAAAACGGCGCAAAGCACCGGCAGCATGAAATGCGTCATGGTGCGCATGATTCCCTCCCTGTCGATTATGGCACTCCGGTCCTTGGTCGGCCGGTTGTTGCCATTGTGGCACAAACGGGCCCTGTGCCCAACTCCATCAGTGCCGGTCCGCCGCTGCTGGCTTTCCCGCCGCCGCCGCGATAGCTTCCCGCCATGGATTTGAAGCGCCCCACCAGTATCGTGATCACCGGCGCCTCGTCGGGCATCGGCGCGGCCCTTGCCCGCCTCTACGCGGCACCGGGCGTGCGCCTGCATCTCGGCGGGCGCGACCGCCAGCGTCTCGAAGACATCGCCAACAAGTGCCGCGCCGCCGGCGCCGAGGTCGACGCGCGCCGCCAGGACGTGACCGAGCGTGGCGCCATGGCCGCCTGGATCGAGGACTGCTTCGGCCACGGCCCGGTCGATCTGGTGATCTCCAACGCCGGCATCTCGGGCGGCACCGGCATGGCACAGGGCGACGGCGCCGCCGCGGCTCCGAGCGAGTCCCAGGTCCAGGTCGAGCGCATCCTCGACGTCAACGTGTCCGGAGTGGTGAACACCGTCTATCCGGCGATCGCGGAAATGCGCAAGGTGCCGCGCGCGGGCAACGGCCCGCGCGGCCAGATCGCCATCATGAGCTCACTCGCGGGCTTCCGTGGCCTGCCCGGCGCGCCCGCCTACGGCGCAAGCAAGGCGGCGGTGCGCTCGCTCGGCGAGGGGCTGCGTGGGTTGTGCGGTCGCCACGGCATCCGGGTGTCGGTGATCTGCCCGGGCTTTATCCGCACGCCGATGACGAACGTGAACCCCTATCCCATGCCGTTCCTGATGTCGTCGGAACGCGCCGCGCTCATCATCCGCCGCGGCCTCGCCCGCGACCGCGCCCGCATCGCCTTCCCGTGGCGCCTGTGGGCAATCGTCTGGCTGATGAGCGCGCTACCGGTCGGGCTTCTCGATCCGCTGGTGGCGCGCCTGCCCGAGAAGCCGGCGGCGGAACGCTAGTGCAGGGTCGGTTCAGATTGATTCAATCTGAACCGTGAATCCTGCTCTAATTTTAAAGTGTAGAGCCTGATTCACGGCTCAAGATCGTTTCGATCTGAGCCGATCAGGCTCTAAGGCTTCGGCACCGCCGTCCCGCCGCCGTTGCCCGCCGGCTCCATCGCCTTTTCATGCTCGGCGCGCAACTTGCGCCAGCGCCGAACGTTGCGGTTGTGCTCATCGAGGGTCTTTGCGAACACGTGGCCACCGTTGCCGTCGGCAACGAAATAGAGGGCATCGGTCCGGGCGGGATGCATCACCGCCGCCAGCGCCGCACGCCCGGGATTGGCGATCGGCTCGGGCGGCAGGCCCTTGTTGAGGTAGGTGTTGTAGGGGCCGGGCTGTTCCAGGTCCTTGCGGGTCAGGGCACGGCCGAGGATATGGTCCGGATCACCGTCGGCGAACGCCACGCCGTAAGCCACCGTGGGGTCCGACTGGAGCGGCATGCCGCGGCGCAGGCGATTGTAGAACACGCCGGCGATCAGGGGGCGCTCTCCCGGCTTGCCGGTTTCCTTCTCGACAATCGAAGCGAGGATCACGGCGTCATGGGGCGAGGCGATGGGCAGGTCCGGATCGCGCTCGCGCCACAGCCGGGCAACGGTGTCGCTCATCGCGTTGTCCATGCGCCCGAGCATGGCCCGGCGGGCATCGCCGTAGGCGTAATTGTAGGTATCGGGCAGGAGCGTGCCTTCCTCGGGCATGCGCCCGACCGATCCATCGAGCCCGTAGGCGGCGATCACGAGATCGATCACCTGGGGCACGGTCAAGCCCTCGGGCACCGTGAGGCGGCGCACCAGGGTCTTTCCCGACTTCAGGATTTCCATGACGTCGCGCGCCGACGCCCGCCCCGGAAACTCGTATTCGCCGGCCTGCAGCCGCTGCGTGGCGCCCGTCAGGCGCACGCCTGCCTGGAACACGAAGGCCGAGCGCAGCAGGCCATGGTGCTCGAGGAGGTATCCGATGGTCGACACCCCGGCCCCCTTAGGCACCACCACGATGGCCGGCCCGCCGAGCGGGCCGGGCTGATCGAACAGATGGAACAGGATACCGAGGGCAAGCACGGCAGCGGCAACCAGTGTGCCCGCCGCGATGCCGAGCCGTCGGAGCCACGCCGTCACGGATGCCTCAGTTGACGGCCGTGAACACCAGGGATGCGTTGGTGCCGCCGAACCCGAAGGAGTTGCTGAGCGCGGCCTTCACCTTCCGCTCCTTGGCCTTGAGCGGCACCAGGTCGATGTCGCAGCCTTCCGACGGATTCTCGAGGTTCAGCGTCGGCGGCAGGATGCTGTCGCGGATCGACAGCACCGAGAAGATCGCCTCGACGCTGCCGGCGGCGCCGAGCAGGTGGCCGATGGCCGATTTGGTCGAGGACATCGACAGCTTGTAGACGTCGTCGCCGAACAGTCGCTTGACGGCGCCCAACTCGATCTCGTCGCCGAGCGGCGTCGAGGTGCCGTGGGCATTGATGTAGTCGATGTCTCCCGTGCCGAGCTGCGCCCGCTTGAGCGCCGCGGTCATGGCACGGAACCCGCCGTCGCCGTTGGAGGCCGGCGCCGTCACGTGATAGGCGTCACCCGACAGGCCGTAGCCCGAAACCTCGGCGTAGATCTTGGCGCCGCGCTTCCTGGCGTGCTCGTATTCCTCGAGCACCACCACGCCCGCGCCTTCGCCCATCACGAAGCCGTCGCGGTCCTTGTCCCACGGGCGCGAAGCACGCGTCGGCGTGTCGTTGAAGCCGGTCGAGAGCGCCCGCGCCGCGGCGAAGCCGGCGAGTCCGAGGCGGCACACGGCGGCCTCGGTACCGCCCGCCACCATCACGTCGGCGTCCTCCATCTGGATCAGGCGGGCCGCGTCGCCGATGGCGTGCGCACCGGTGGCACAGGCGGTGACGACCGCATGGTTGGGGCCGCGGAAGCCGTACTTGATGGAAACGTGGCCCGAGGCGAGGTTGATCAGCGCCGACGGGATGAAGAACGGGCTGATGCGCCGCGCGCCCCGTTCCAGCAGCGTGACCGCTGCCTCCGCGATCGCCGGCAGGCCGCCGATGCCCGAGCCGATCATCACGCCGGTGCGTTCCTGGTCGGGCGCGTCGGTCGGCTTCCAGCCCGAAATCCTCGACCGCCTGGATCGCGGCCGACAGCGCGTAGACGATGAACGTGTCCATCTTGCGCTGCTCCTTGGGCTCGACCCAATCGTCGGGATTGAACTTTCCCTCCGAGGTTTCGCCCAGGGGCACCTGCCCCGCCACCTTGCAGGACAGGTCGGAAACGTCGAACGACTGGATCGCGCCGAGCCCCGACTCGCCATTGATCAGGCGCGACCAAGTGGCGTCCACGCCGCATCCCAGCGGAGTAACGAGGCCAAGGCCTGTAACGACAACTCGTCTCATGGCGGCTTGGGCTGTGACCGTAGTGATGAGGGACGGCCGGCTGGCCGTCCCGGGAAATCAGGTGTTGGCTTCGATATAGGCGATGGCGTCCTTGACGGTGAGGATCTTCTCCGCCGCATCGTCGGGGATTTCGCAGCCGAACTCCTCCTCGAAGGCCATGACGAGTTCGACGGTGTCGAGGCTGTCGGCACCCAGATCGTCAATGAAGCTCGCGTTCTCGGTGACCTTACCTTCGTCGACACCGAGGTGCTCGACAACGATCTTGGTCACGCGTTCAGCAACATCGCTCATTTTTTCTCATTCCTCGGATTAATGTTTCCCGTCCGGGACACTGTTGGCCAGATCAGATTTGTTGTCCAACGGATTTGTTGTCCAACAAAGGTCAAACAGCTTCCGCGTCCCCCTCTTCCGGCGAGCGAAAGTGCCCGTTGGTAACACACTTTTCCGGGCTTGGCCAGCGTCCCTCCGTCATGGGTCAAGCCTCTGTAAACGAACGGGAATAAAGGGGAATCGCGGTCACAGCATGGCCATGCCGCCGTTGACGTGAAGGGTCTGTCCGGTGACGTAGGACGCCTCGTTGCTGGCGAGATAGACCACCGCCGCCGCGATGTCGGCGGACTCGCCGAATCGTCCCACCGGAATCGCGCCGAGCACGCGGTTGCGCTGCTCCTCGGAAAGCGCGTCGGTCATCGCCGTGACGATGAAGCCGGGCGCGACGCAATTGGCCGTGATGCCGCGGCTCGCCACTTCCTGCGCCAGCGATTTGGTGAAGCCGACCAGCCCCGCCTTGGAGGCCGCGTAGTTGGCCTGGCCCGGATTGCCGGTCGCGCCCACCACCGAGGTGATCGAAACGATGCGCCCGAAGCGCGCCTTCATCATGCCGCGCAGGACCGCGCGCGACAGACGGAACGCCGCGGTGAGGTTGACGTCGAGCACCTTCTGCCAGTCCTCGTCCTTCATGCGCATGAGAAGCTGGTCGCGGGTAAGACCCGCATTGTTGACCAGCACGTCGATGCCGCCCATGGCCGCCTCGGCCTCGCGTACCAGGCTGTCGGTGCCTTCCGCGGTGGACAGGTCGGCGACCACGACATGGGCACGTGCACCGAGCTCACCCGCGAGCGCATCGAGCGCATCCTTGCGCGTGCCCGAAAGTGCGACGGTCGCACCCTGCCCGTGCAGCGCCCGCGCGATCGCGCCGCCGATGCCGCCGCTCGCGCCGGTGACCAGCGCCTTCCTGCTTTCGAGATCGAACATGGTCGGGTCCTTTCCCTCTTTTCTCGTCATGCTCGCACTTGTTGCGAGCATCCACGAGTTTTTAAAAACAAAAGAACGTGGATGGTCGGATCAAGTCCGACCATGACGGTCGGTGGGATATCGGCTGAACGGACCTCATCCCTTCGCAAAGGATTCGATATCGGCGGGCGCGTTGAGGGAAACGGCGGAGAGTTCGGGATCGATGCGCTTGGCGAGCCCGGCGAGGACCTTACCGGCGCCGACCTCCACCAGGCGTTCCACGCCCTGGGCCTTCATCCAGAGGACGCTCTCGCGCCAGCGCACCGTGCCGGTGACCTGCCTGACGAGAAGATCGCGGATCTCGGACGGCTCGGAAACCGCTTCCGCCTTGACGTTGGCGACCACCGGCACGCACGGATAGGCGATCTTCGCCGCGGCGAGGGCTTCCGCCATGACATTGGCGGCGGGCGCCATGAGGGAGCAATGAAACGGCGCCGAGACCGGCAGCATGATCGCCCGGCGCGCGCCCTTCTCGGTGGCGAGCGCGATGGCGCGCTCGACCGCGGCACGATGGCCGGACACCACCACCTGGCCCGGCGCGTTGTCGTTGGCCGCGGCGCAGACCTCGTCGCGCGCGGCTTCCCGGGCGATCTCGGCGACCTCGTCGTAGTCGAGGCCGAGCACCGCCGCCATGGCGCCGACGCCGACCGGCGTCGCCTCCTGCATGGCGCGCCCGCGCGTGCGCAGAAGCCTGGCGGTATCGGCGAGCGAGAACGCGCCCGCCGCCGCCAGGGCCGAATACTCGCCGAGCGAATGGCCGGCGACGAAGCGCGCCGACCTGGCGAGGTCGAGGCCGGCCTCGTGCTCCAGCACCCGCATCACCGCCATGGACACGGCCATCAGGGCGGGCTGGGCGTTCTCCGTCAGGGTGAGCTGATCCTCGGGCCCCTCGAACATCAGGCGGGTGAGGTTCTGCCTGAGCGCCTCGTCGACCTCCCCGAACACCTCGCGGGCCGGCACGAAAGCCTCGGCCAGCGCCTTGCCCATGCCCACCGCCTGGGAGCCCTGCCCCGGAAACACGAATGCCTGCTGCACCAGTTGCACCTCTCTTCTTGATCAGGTGCCCGAGTGATAGCGGGACGCAGGAAGAGGTTCAAGACACCATTGAGCACCGGGCGCCGCAAGCCCCGCGCGGCTACCTGCCGCGCGGGGCTGTCGAAGAGAGGCGTGTTCCGATCAGGCGGCCTGGCTAATCCTAGACACTTGCCGCGCCGGGCTCGCCCTGCCCGCCAGTTCGTCGGCGAAGCGGTGATTGACGTCACGGTGGCCGGCCTCGTCGTCTCGTACCACCAGCACCACATCGCGGAGCGTCGCGTTCTCCGGTAATTCCCAATAAGTCTTCGCGATCTCGGGTGCCGGCACGTTGGCGTGACGCCCCGCATCGATCTCCGCGAGATACTCGGTGTAGCTGACAACCGCCTCCTCCTCGAAGTAACCGACGATGCGATGCGCCGTCTTTGGCGAGATGACATAGAGGATGAAGAACAGGTTGTAGAACACGCCCTGTACGAACAGGACCAACGCGCGCTCAGCTAGGTTCGGCTTCGCGATATGAATGAAGGTCATGAGATGCATGCGCTCGTTCTCGGCCTCCTCCAGCAACGCACGGATCCAGCCGCGATCATCACACATACGCCGTAGGCAGCGCAGGTGGTTGAGCGTGGCACCAACCATGCCGGGCACGGCAGCAACGGTCTCCAGAACGATGACGCGGTGGCCATAACGCTTGGCGAAGAAGGTATCGGCGAAGAACCGGAGCATCTTCACAAAGGCAAAGGCGACACGGTCGGACAGGCCGCGCGGGCGGTAATGAACGGAGAGATCAAGGGGGGCGAGATCGACCATGGACTTGGCTCCTTACTTACAAGTGCCGACGGGGCACGGGACGCTGACGGGACAAAAAACACGACGGTTGCGCGACGGGCATGGCGCAGGAATTCAATTTTCGGAAGCAGTCTCCGTATTTCCGTAGCGTTGGCCGGGGGCGAGGAACGTGCCATGGGCCGCAGCGACACCGAGTTCGAGACTGCTGGCGATCCGTTGCGCGCGGTCGATGAAGAAGGCCGCAGCGGAAGGCCGGGCACAAACCTCGCGCGCCGTTTCCTCGAACAGTTCGAGCCATCGGTCGAAGTGACGTGCCTCGATCGGCAGCGGCATGTGGGCCGGCATGGGCTGGCCATGATAGCGTCCGGTCATAAGGACAACCGACGACCAGAAGTCGCACATGCGCGCAAGATGCGGTTCCCAATCCGCGATGCGGCGCGCGAAGATAGGCCCCAGCACGAAATCCTGGCGAACACGATCATAAAAGGCGTGGACGAGACGGTAGATGGTCGCCTCGTCGATCCCGGTTTCTTCAACGATCCGGGCGACGGCAGCGGCGCGAAGGGGACTCTCCATGGCTCAACCTCGACTTCGACTCAATTCGTATTTATAATGCAACTTGCACAGCAAGACTTATAGCCATCAATCGGCATCCTCAATACGTATTGCTACGGATGCCTCCGAAAATGTGGAGAAGCCATGCGGCTCACACTTTTCACCGATTACGGATTACGTGTGCTCATGCGTATGGCCGGGGCTCCCGGCCGCGTCTTTACCACTGGCGCGCTGGCCGAAGAATTCGGGATTTCGCGCCACCACCTGACCAAGGTCATCCGAGACTTGGCGGAGGCCGGCTATGTGGAGACCCAACGGGGTACCGGCGGCGGGCTGAAGCTAAAGCAGCCGGCGGAAACCATTCGCCTCGGTGAGGTGGTGCGGCGGCTGGAACGGCGCCACGCCATGGTAGAATGCTTCCGCGACGACGGCGGCAATTGCACCCTCACACCGGCCTGCCGCCTGAAAGGCAAGCTCGGCGCCGCCGAGGCCGCCTTTCTCCGTGAACTCGACCGCTCGACCCTGGCTGACTGCGCCTATCCGGGCCCCTGACCGCGTTTCGCGGTTTCCCTTGCCCGGTAGACGTTTTCCTGTATATTCCGCCGCCTTGACATTCCTTGCCGGCCCCCATGGACCGGCTAGGGCCGGATTGCCGCAGGACGGACCTTCGCTCTGTCTCGGCACCGGACCGGGAACAGCCATAAGGAGTGTTGTCAAATGGCTCTATACGAGAGCGTGTTCATCGCACGCCAGGATATCTCGTCGGCGCAGGCGGAAGGCCTGGCCGATACCTTTGCCGGGATCATCACCAGCTCCGGCGGCACCGTCGCCAAAAAAGAATACTGGGGTCTCCGCAACCTCGCCTACCGGATCAAGAAGAACCGGAAGGGGCATTACACCCTGCTCAACATCGACGCACCGCCCGCCGCCATCTCCGAGATGGAGCGCAACATGCGCATCCACGACGACGTGCTGCGGTTCATGACGATCCGCGTCGAGGAGCTCGAGGAAGCGCCGTCGGCCATCCTGCGCTCGCGCGAAGAGCGCGGCGGGCGCGGCGGCCGTGGCCGCCGGGACGACGACCGCCCGCGTCGCGGCCGTCCCGACTTCGCCGACCGCGGCCAGAGCGGCGGCAGCGATTCCTCGGATGAAGGAGATGGCAAATGAGCGCACCCGGACCCCGCCGCCCGTTCTTCCGCCGGCGCAAGACCTGTCCGTTCTCGGCGCCCAACGCGCCCAAGATCGACTACAAGGACATCCGCCTGCTGCAGCGCTTCGTGTCGGAGCGCGGCAAGATCGTGCCGAGCCGCATCACCGCGGTCTCGGCCAAGAAGCAGCGCGAGCTCGCCCAGGCGATCAAGCGCGCCCGTCACCTGGCCCTGCTGCCCTTCGTGGTGCAGTAGGCCCGTAACCCCCGCCGGGCCGTCGGCCCGGCGTCACGGGGAACGAGCCGCATGCCGAGGGAAGCGCTGATCGCCATCGCCGCGGGCCTTGCCAGCGCGCTGCTGCATCTGTCCACGGAGTGGAGCCTTCTCGGTGCCCTGGTGTTCGCGCTGGCGGCCCCCATGCCGCTGTTCGCCGCCGGGCTCGGGCGCGGGCTGAACGCCGGGTTAGTGGCGGCGGGCGTCGCGACCGCGCTGATCGCGGCGGTCGCGGGACTGCCAGGGGCGGGCCTGTTCGCCGCCAGCGATGCGCTGCCGGTGCTGCTGCTGGTGCGGTTCGCGCTGCTCAACCGGCCCCTGCACGTTGACGGGGGGCCGGAGGGCGGCACCGAGTGGTACCCGCCGGGGCTGCTGCTGGCCTGGCTCTCGCTCTACTGCGCCGCGGCGTTCGCCGTGCTCGCCGTGGTGATGGGCTCGGGACCGGGCGGCCTGCAGACGGGCATATCGAATTACGTAGACGGTTTCCGCCAGGCGCTGATGGCGGGGACCGGCGACGGTACCGCGGCCAACCCCGCAGTGGAGCGCATGTTCGCGACCCTCGAGCGGGTGTTTCCGTTCCTGGTGGTGACGTGGTGGATCGTCATCGTCGTGGCAAACGGGGTCGCGGCGCAGAAATTCCTGGTCCGGACCGGGCACGCGATGCGGCCCTCCCCGGACCTGACCGCCACGGCGCTGCCCGGCTGGATGTTTCCCGCCGTGGTTGCCGCGGCGGCGGTGGCGCTGGTAGGATCGGGATGGCTCGGGTTCATGGCGACCAACATCGCCCTGATCCTTTGCGTCCCGTACTTCCTGACCGGGCTCGCGGTGTTGCACGCGATCTCGGCGCGGTGGAATGGCAGGACGGCGATCCTGATCGCAGTGTACCTGCTTCTTTTGCTGTTCGGATGGCCGCTGCTGGTGGTCACCGGACTGGGTATGGTGGAGCACTGGGCAGGCCTGCGCCAAAGGCTGGGCGGTCCGGGCCATGGTAACGAAAGGAAAGAGTGATGGACGTCATTCTGATGGAGCGGGTCGAGAAGCTCGGCAATATGGGCGACGTGGTCAAGGTCAAGCCCGGCTTCGCGCGCAACTATCTTCTGCCGCAGAAAAAGGCGCTGCGCGCGACCAAGGAAAACCGCGAATACTTCGAATCGAAGCGCGACGACCTGGAAGCCACCAACGCCCGGCTCCGCGGCGAGGCCGAAGGCCACGCCAAGGACGTGGACGGGGTGTCGATCATCCTGGTGCGCCAGGCGAGCGATTCGGGCCAGCTCTACGGTTCGGTCCGGCCGCGCGACATCGCCGACGGCCTGGTCGAAAAGGGCGCCGCCATCGACCGCAGCCAGGTCTGGCTGAACACCCCCATCAAGGTCATCGGCCTGCACAAGGTGCGGGTCGCGCTTCATCCCGAGGTGGTCGTGGAGGTCACGGTCAACGTGGCCCGTTCCCTCGAGGAAGCCGAATTGCAGGCACAGGGCAAGTCAGTCATCGCGGAGGCCCGAGAGGCCGAACGCGAGGCCGACGAGGAAGCCCGCGCCGCAATAGCGGAGGCCGTAGCAGAAGCGGCGGCCGAAGAGGAACAAGCCGGGGCGCCGGAAGACAACAGGTAGGAGTTCAGCCGGCCGCGCGGCACCCCGGCAACGACGGGAGAAGTTGCCATGTTGCTAGCGCGTGTTTTCAAGGCTCTCGTTCGGACGGGCTCGATTACGCTGATCGACGCCGACGGCCGGCGTCACGTGTTTTCCGGGGCGCCGGGTCCCAAGGCGACCGTCCGGATCCACGACCATGCCACACAGCGACGCCTCGTGCTCAATCCGTCCCTCGCCGCGGGCGAGGCCTATATGGACGGCACGCTGACCGTCGAGGACGGCACGCTCTACGACTTCCTCAACATCTGCACGGCCAACCTGCCCAATCTCTTCGGCCTGCCCTACTACAAGCTGGTCAACGGCCTCGGGCAGATCGGGCGGCTGCTCAGGCAGATCAATCCGGCCGGCCGGTCGCAGCGCAACGTCGCCCATCACTACGACCTGTCGGGCAAGCTCTACGACCTGTTCCTCGACACCGACCGGCAGTACTCCTGCGCCTATTTCGCCTATCCCGGCGAGCGGCTGGAGGACGCCCAGGTCAACAAAAAGCGCCATATCGCCGCCAAGCTGATACTGGACCGTCCCGGCCTGCGCGTGCTCGATATCGGCTGTGGCTGGGGCGGCCTCGCGCTCCACCTCGCCGCCCAGAGCGGCGCCCAGGTGACCGGGATCACGCTGTCCGAGGAGCAGATCAAGGTGGCGCGCGAGCGCGCTCAGCGGGCCGGCCTCGCCGACCGGGTCAAGTTCGAGCTGCGCGACTACCGCTTCGAAGACGGCGAATACGACCGGATCGTCTCGGTCGGCATGTTCGAGCACGTGGGCCTGCCCCATTACCCGACCTTCTTCAATAAGGTGCGCGACCTGCTGGCCCCGAAGGGCGTGGCGCTCCTGCACGCGATCGGGCGCTCCGACGGGCCCGGCTTCACCAATCCCTGGATCCAGAAGTACATCTTCCCGGGCGGCTATACTCCGGCGCTGTCCGAGGTCATGCTGCCGGTCGAGAAGAGCGGCCTGGTTGCCACCGACATCGAGATCCTGCGCCTCCACTACGCCGAGACCCTCAAGGCCTGGCGCGCGCGCTTCATGCTCAACCGCGAGAAGGTGAAGGCGCTTTATGACGAGCGCTTCTGTCGCATGTGGGAATTCTACCTGATCGGCGCCGAGCTCGCATTCCGCAACCAGAACCAGATGGTGTTCCAGATCCAGCTCACGCGCCAGCAGGACGCGACGCCGCTGACGCGTGACTACATCTACGACTGGGAGCACAATCGTCACGAAGGCTCCGAGCACGGCCGGTCGGAGAGCGCGGCGTAAAGTTTCCCCCGCTTCTCACAGAGGCGGGAAAACATTCCTGTTCGCAGTCGGCGCAAGGCCACTATTGGCCTTGCGGCGGTTTGACCGTAGTGCGAACTTGCACGAATGTCCGATACGCAAACCACGTCCAATATCACCTCGCTGCGCGACGCTGCCGAGGCGCCGCGCGTGCGCGAGCTGCCCCACAACTTCGAAGCGGAACAGGCGCTGCTGGGCGCCATCCTGATCAACAACGACGCCTATTCGCGCGTCTCGGACTTCCTCAGGCCGGAACATTTCTTCGATCCGGTCAACGGACGCGTCTTCGAGGCCAGCGCCAAGCTGATCGAACGCCACCAGGTCGCAAACCCGGTTACCCTCAAGAACACCTTCGAGGGCGACCCGGGACTGGCCGATGCCGGTGGCGCCAAGTATCTCGCGCGCCTCGCCGCGGCCGCAGTCACCATCGTGAACGCCGGCGACTACGGGCGCACCATCTTCGACCTGCATCTGCGACGCAAGCTGATCGAGCTGGCCGAGACCATGCGTGCCGAGGCCGAGAGCACGGGCCTCGATTCCAGCGCCAACCAGCAGATCGAGGTGGCCGAACAGCACCTGTTCGACCTCGCCACCACCGGCGAATACGAGGGCGGTTTCCGCTCCTTCAGCGACGTGTTGACGGCCGCCATCGAGATGGCGGAAGCCGCCTACAAGAAGGACGGGCAGCTTTCCGGCACGGGCATCGGCTTGAGCGATCTCGACAAGATGCTGGGCGGATTCCAGCCTTCCGACCTCATCATCCTGGCCGGCCGGCCCTCCATGGGGAAAACCGCGCTCGCTACCAACATGGCCTACAACGCCGCGTCCAGAATTCGTTTCGATGTGGACGCCCAGGGCCAGAAGAAGGTCGGCGACGGCGCGGTGGTCGGGTTCTTCTCCCTCGAAATGTCGGCCGAGCAGCTCGCCACCCGCATTCTCGCCGAGGCCTCGGGCGTGAGCTCGGACCGTATCCGCAAGGGCGAGCTCTCCAACGACGAGTTCCAGCGCGTGGTCGAGGCCAACCAGAAGCTGGCGCAAATTCCGTTCTTCATCGACGATACGCCGGCGCTGTCGGTCGGCCAGCTCCGCACCCGGGCGCGCCGGCTCAAGCGCCAGCAGGCGCTCTCCATGATCGTGGTCGACTACCTGCAGCTGCTGCGCCCGTCCACGACCAAGGCGTCCGACAACCGCGTGCAGGAGATCAGCGAGATCACCCGCGGCCTCAAGGCGCTGGCCAAGGAGCTCAACGTGCCGGTACTGGCGCTGTCCCAGCTCTCGCGCGCGGTCGAGCAGCGCGACGACAAGCGCCCGCAGCTCGCCGACCTGCGCGAATCGGGCTCGATCGAGCAGGACGCCGACGTGGTCATGTTCGTGTTCCGCCAGGAATACTATCTGTCGCGCGCCGAGCCCGAGATGGGCACGGAGGACCACGAGAAGTGGCAGGCGAAGATGGAGGAGGTCCACAACCTCGCCGAGGTCATCATCGGCAAGCAGCGCCACGGGCCGACCGGCGCCGTCAAGCTGGTGTTCCAAGGCGAGCTCACGCGCTTCTCGGATTTTGTCCCAGACGACCATCTGCCCGACCAGAATGTCCCGTTCTGACACCGCCGATCCCGCGCTGGCGGGCGGCGTGCTGACCATCGACCTCGACGCGATCGCCGCCAACTGGAAGCTGCTGGCAGGCCGGCTCGCCGCAGGCGCCGTTTGCGGCGCCGTGGTCAAGGCCGACGCCTACGGCCTCGGCATGGCCGAGGTGGCCGCCCGCCTTGTGGGCGGCGGGCTGCCGCACCTTCTTCGTGGCGCTGCCCGGCGAGGGCGTGGCGCTGCGCGCCCTGCTGCCCGACGCCGAGATCGCCGTGTTCAACGGCTGCGACGACGGCTGCGCGCCGGCGCTCACCGATGCCCGGCTCACGCCGGTGCTCAACCATTCCGGCCAGATTGCCGCCTGGACCAAGGCGGCGGCGCGGGCCGACAGGCGCCTGCCCGCCATGCTGCACGTCGATACCGGCATGAGCCGTCTCGGCCTGACGGCGGCGGAAGTGACGGATTTCGCCGCGGACCCCGCACGCCTCGCGCGGTATCGAACTGACCGCGGTAATGAGCCACCTCGCCTGCGCCGACAGCCCGAGCATCCGCTCAACGCCGAGCAGCGCGACCGCTTCGGCGCGGCGCTCGCCACGCTGGCACCGCTCGGCGTGCGACGGACCAGCCTCGCCAATTCATCCGGCATCTTCCTCGGGCCCGACTATCACTTCGATCTCGTCCGCCCCGGAGCCGCGCTCTATGGCGTCACGCCCAACCGCGAGCGCGCCCAATCCCATGGCTCAAGTGGTTCTACTGCAAGGGAAAATCCTGCAGACCCGCATAATTGACACCCCTGTGACCGTTGGCTATGGTGCGACGCACCGAACGGCAGCCGGACGGCGCCTCGCCACCGTCGGCAGTCGGCTATGCCGACGGTTACCTCCGCGCCCTGTCCGGCGTCGCCAGCGCCCACGTGGGCGACATTCCGGTGCCAGTGGTAGGGCGCGTGTCCATGGACCTCATCACTCTCGACGTGACCGACGTTCCCGAGCCGGAGACCCGGCCCGGCGCGCTGGTCGAGCTGATCGGCCCCCGTCACACGGTCGACGCCCTGGCGCACCAGGCCGGCACCATCGGCTACGAGATACTGACCGCGCTCGGCGCCCGCTTCCAGCGCCGCTACACCGGGGGCGCCCGATGAGCCTCGCCCAGCATTCCGAGGAGCCGCTTCCGGTCCGCCTCCTCGCCCCCGTGGGCCGGGTGTTCCTGAACTTCCTCGGCTCGATGGGCGCGATCACCATCTTCACTTTCCAGGCCCTGCGCCATTGCGTCACGCCGCCGTTCTATCGGCGCCACCTGATCCGCCAGATGATCTCGATCGGCTACTACTCCCTGCCGGTGGTCGGCCTGACCGCGATCTTCACCGGCATGGTGCTGGCGCTGCAGAGCTACACCGGCTTCTCGCGCTTCTCGGCGGAAGGCGCGGTGGCGACCGTGGTGGTGCTGTCCATGACCCGCGAGCTCGGCCCGGTGCTGGCGGGCCTGATGGTGGCGGGCCGCATCGGCGCCTCCATGGCGGCCGAGATCGGCACCATGCAGGTGACCGAGCAGATCGACGCGCTGACCACGCTCTCGACCAATCCCTACAAGTACCTGGTGGTGCCGCGCCTGATCGCGGGCCTCACCATGATGCCGCTCCTCGTCCTGGTCGCCGACATCATCGGCGTCTTCGGCGGCTACCTGATCGGCGTCTACAAGCTCGGCTTCAACCCTGCCGGCTATCTCACCAGCACCTTCGAGTACCTGGAGGCCAAGGACGTCGTCTCCGGACTGGTCAAGGCGGCGATGCTTCGGCTTCATCATCTCCCTGATGGGCTGCTATCACGGCTACAACTCGCGCGGCGGCGCCCAGGGCGTCGGCACGGCAACGACCAACGCCGTGGTCTCGGCCTGATCCTGATCCTGGTGTTCAACTACATGATCACGGAGCTGTTCTTCTCGCGATGACCACGCCGTCGCACGTCAAGATCCGGGTCCATGACCTGCACAAGTCGTTCGGCCGGAAGGTGGTGCTGAACGGCCTCGATCTCGACGTGGCGCGTGGCGAATCCGTGGTCGTGATCGGCGGCTCCGGCACCGGCAAGTCGGTGCTGCTGAAATGCATCCTCGGACTCATCCGGCCCGATTCCGGCTCGGTCCAGATCGACGGCGAGGAGACCACCCGGCTCTCCGGCCGCGAGCGCGACGAGCTGATGCGCAAGTTCGGCATGCTGTTCCAGGGCGCGGCACTGTTCGACAGCCTGCCGGTCTGGGAGAACGTCGCCTTCGGCCTGATCTCGGCACGCGACGTCGACCGCGACCGGGCTCGGGGGATCGCCCTCGACAAGCTGGCCCAGGTCGGCCTCGCGTCCGAGGTCGGCGATCTGTTCCCGGCCGAGCTCTCCGGCGGCATGCAGAAGCGCGTCGCGCTTGCCCGCGCCATCGCCGCCGAGCCCGAGATCATCTTCTTCGACGAACCGACCACCGGCCTCGATCCGATCATGGCCGACGTCATCAACGACCTGATCGTGAAATGCGTGAAGGATCTGGGCGCGACGGCGCTCTCCATCACCCACGACATCGTCAGCGCGCGCAAGATCGCGCACCGGATCGCCATGCTGCATGGCGGCAAGATCATCTGGTCCGGACCGGTCGAATCCATCGACCGCTCGGGCAACGAGTACGTCGACCAGTTCATCCACGGCCGCGCCGAAGGACCGATCAAGATGCAGGTGTCGCAATGACCGCCTGCCGCCGCCGGCGAGCCCGATAGCGTGGCCCGGGCACAGTCCCGATACATCTGCCAGGAATGCGGTGCCGAGCACCGCAAGTGGATGGGACGCTGCGATGCCTGCGGTGCGTGGAATTCCGTCATGGAGGAGCTGGCGCCGACGCCGGCCCCGGGTATCGGCGGCAAGGCCGCCGGCAAGGGCCGCGCGCTCGTCCTCGAGGGTCTCAAGGGCAAGGCCGCGGCGCCCGAGCGCCGGCTCACCGGCATCGCCGAGCTCGACCGCGTGCTGGGCGGCGGGCTGGTGCCGGCCTCGGCGGTGCTGGTGGCGGGCGATCCCGGCATCGGCAAGTCCACGCTCCTGCTCCAGGCCTGCGCCGCCGTCGCACGCAAGGGCCTCGGTGCGTTCTATGTCTCGGGTGAGGAAGCGACCGACCAGCTGCGCATGCGCGCATCGCGTACCGGCCTCTCCGACAGCGGCGTGGTGCTGACCGCGGCCACCTCGGTCGACGACATCGTCGCCACCATCGAAGGCTTTCCCGCCAACGAGATGCCCGCCCTGGTGGTGATCGATTCGATCCAGACCATGCACGTGGGTGGCCTCGAATCGGCGCCCGGCACCGTGTCCCAGGTGCGCGGCGCGGCCCAGGTGCTGATCGCGCTCGCCAAGCGCCGCGGTATCGCGATCGTGATGGTCGGCCACGTCACCAAGGAGGGCCAGATCGCCGGGCCGCGCGTGCTCGAGCACATGGTGGATACGGTGCTCTATTTCGAGGGCGAGCGCGGCCACCAGTTCCGCATCCTGCGCGCGGTCAAGAACCGCTTCGGCCCGACCGACGAGATCGGCGTGTTCGAGATGTCCGACGGCGGCCTCGCCGAGGTGGCGAACCCGTCGGCCATGTTCCTGGGCCGCGGCGGCGACGGCACGGCGGCGGGGCCGGTACCGGGCGCGGCCGTATTCGCAGGGATCGAGGGCACTCGTCCCGTCCTGGTCGAGATCCAGGCGCTGGTGGCGCCGTCCACCCTCGCCGCGCCGCGCCGCGCCGTGGTGGGCTGGGATACCGCCCGCCTCGCCATGGTGATCGCCGTGCTGGACGCACGCTGCGGCCTCGCGCTCTCGGGCTACGACGTCTATCTCAGCGTCGCGGGGGGCTTGCGGGTATCGGAGCCCGCCGCCGACCTCGCCGTCGCGGCGGCGCTGGTCTCCTCCCTTGCCGATCAGGCCGCGCCGGAGGCCACCCTGTTCTTCGGAGAGGTCGGTCTTTCCGGCGAGGTCCGGCCGGTGGGCGCGCGCGAATCCCGCCTGCGCGAGGCCGCCAAGCTCGGCTTCGGCTCGGCCATCGTCCCGCCCGAGGTCCGTCGCGGCAAGGGACGCGCGATCGCCGGCATCAAGGTCGTGGAGCTCCGGACGCTCGCCGAGCTACTGCCGCTGTTCGGGCTCGACGCCCGCCGGCGCCGGCATGGACCGGGAGGCCCCGCCGCACGCGGGCGCCACCGCGAGGAGACCGAAGGCTGATGGCGGGCGAGCACATTACCGACCTCGTCGTGGTCGGTATCATCGTCCTTTCCGGCCTGTTCGCGCTGGCACGCGGGCTGGTCAAGGAGTTGCTGTCGATCGCGAGCTGGGTCGGCGCCGTGCTCGTCACCCTGTTCCTGTTCATGCCGCTTCGCGGCGTCGCCCGGGGCGTCATTTCCTGGCCGGTAGCGGCCGATATCACTACCGGCGCCGTCCTGTTCCTGGGCTCGCTGTTCATATTCTCCTTCATCTCCCACATGATCGCCAAGCTGGTCCAGGGCGCGGGGATGGGCGCGCTCGACCGCACGCTCGGCTTCGTGTTCGGGCTGGTGCGCGGCGTCCTCATCGTGGTCGTGCTGTTCCTGGCCCTGAGTTGGGCGATCGGCCCCAACGACCAGCCCGGCTGGTTCCGCAACGCCCGCGCCACGCCCATTCTCGCGACCGGGGCGAAGTTCCTGCTCGCCATCGTGCCCAAGGACATGCGCGGCATGTTCCCGCACATCACCACGCCCGCCCCAGCGCCCGCGACCACCCCCACCCAGGGGCCGGGACGCGAGGGATACCGGCCCGCCGAACGGCGCGACATGCAGCGCTTGATCGAGGGCACCCAATGATCCATATAAAGACCGCCGAACCGGAGTGACCGTGGCTTTCGAATTTCCGACGACCAACCCCTTCGACGACGCTTTCCACGAGGAATGCGGCGTTTTCGGCGTGTTCGGGCATAGCGACGCGGCCGCGCTGACGGCCCTCGGCCTGCACGCCCTCCAGCACCGCGGCCAGGAAGCGGCCGGCATGGTCACCTACGACGGGCACCATTTTCATTCCCTGCGCGGTCTCGGCCACGTGGCCGACAACTTCTCCTCCAAGGAGGCCATCGCGCGCCTGCCCGGCCGCATCGCCGTCGGCCACAACCGCTATTCCACCACCGGCGACACGGTCGAGCGGAACATCCAGCCGCTGTTCGCCGACTTCGAGTTCGGCGGTTTCGCCCTCAGCCACAACGGCAACCTGACCAATGCGGTGTCGCTGCGGCGCGATCTCGTCAAGCGCGGCAGCCTGTTCCAGTCCACCACCGACACCGAGGTCATCGTCCACCTGATCGCGACCTCGACCTATGTCAACGTGGTCGACCGGATGATCGATGCCCTCAAGCAGGTCGAGGGAGCCTATTCGCTGGCCGCGCTCACGCGCGACTGCATGATCGGCGTGCGCGACCCCATGGGCGTCAGGCCGCTGGTGCTGGGCGTGCTCGACGGCGCCTGGATCCTGGCGTCCGAGACCTGCGCGCTCGACATCATCGGCGCGCGCTTCGTGCGCGATCTCGACGCCGGCGAGATGGTGGTCATCACCGAGGACGGCATCGAAAGCCTGAAGCCGTTCCCGGCGCAGCATGCCCGGCACTGCATCTTCGAATACGTCTACTTCGCCCGGCCCGACAGCGTCATGGAAGGCCGCAGCATATACGAAACCCGCAAGCACATCGGCGCGGAGCTCGCGCGCGAAAGCCACGTCCAGGCCGACGTCGTGATCCCGGTTCCCGATTCCGGCGTGCCGGCGGCCATCGGCTACGCGGCCGAGGCCGGCGTCCCGTTCGAGCTCGGCATCATCCGCAACCACTACGTCGGGCGTACCTTCATCGAGCCGACCGACCAGATCCGGCACTTGGGCGTCAAGCTCAAGCACAACGCCAACCGCGCCAACGTGGAAGGCAAGCGCGTCATCCTGGTGGACGACAGCATCGTGCGCGGCACGACCTCGGTGAAAATCGTCGAGATGCTGCGCAACGCCGGCGCCCGCCAGGTGCACATGCGCATCGCCTCGCCGCCGACCACCAACCCCTGCTACTACGGCGTCGATACGCCGGAGAAGTCCGAGCTGATGGCGGCGAAGATGTCGCTCGAGGAAATGCGCAAGGTAATCGGCGTCGACAGTCTCGCGTTCGTGTCCATGGACGGGCTCTACCGGGCGATGGGCGAATCGGCGCGCAACGACACCCGCCCCCAGTACTGCGACGCCTGCTTCTCGGGCGAATATCCGATCCGGCTCACCGACCAGGAGGGCGGCGCCGGCACGGCCCAGCTCTCCTTCCTCACCGAAATCATCGGCGGCAAGCGATGAGCGACGGCCCCGGCGCGCCGCGGGGCCGCCTCGCCGGCCGGCTCGCGCTCGTCACCGGCGCCTCGCGCGGCATCGGCGCTGCGGTCGCCAAGGCCTTCGCGCGCGAAGGCGCGCACGTGATCCTGGTGGCACGCACCCAGGGCGGGCTCGAGGAGGTCGACGACGCGATCCGCGAGGGCGGCGGCAGCGCCACCCTGTTTCCCGCCGACCTGACAGACTTCGACACGATCGACCAGATGGGCGCCGCCATCTACCAGCGCTTCGGACGGCTCGACGTGCTGGTGGGCAATCACGGTATTCTCGGGCCGCTGACGCCGATGTCGCACCTCGAGCCCAAGGACTGGGACCGGGTGCTGGCCGTCAACCTGACGTCGTGCTACCGGCTGATCCGCTCGACCGAGCCCCTGCTCCGGCTCTCGCCCGCCGGACGGGCGATCTTCGTGACCTCGGGCGCGGCCGACGGCACCCACGCCTACTGGGCCGCCTATGCGGTCGCCAAGGGCGCCCTCGAAGTGATGGTCAGGACCTGGGCGACCGAGCTCGACAACACGGCCGTGCGCGCCAATCTCATCAATCCCGGCGGCACCCGGACGCGCATGCGCGCCCAGGCGTTCCCGGGCGAAGACCCGGCGACGCTGCCGATGCCGGAACAGGTGGCCGAAGCCTTCATTCCGCTGGCCGAAGCATCGTGCACCCTGAACGGTGCCGTGGTTCGCGCCCGCGACATGGCGGACGCCGGCTAGAGCCTGATCGGCCCGGATCGGAACGATCCTGAGCCGTGAATCAGGCTCTACACTTTGAATCCAGAGCCGGGACCGCTCAGTCTTCGTCCGGCGCGTAGGGATTCTTGCCGCCGCGCAGCGAGACGCGGATCGGCACGCCGCCCAGCTTGAAATCCGAACGCAGGCCGTTTTCCAGGTAGCGCACGTAGCTCGCCGGCAGTTCGCCCGGACGGCTCGCGAACAGCACGAAGGTCGGCGGCCGCGCCTTGGTCTGGGTCATGTAGCGCAGCCTGAGCGGGCGCCCCTTGGCCGCCGGCGGCGGGTGCGCCTGTACCAGGGCATCGAGCCAGCGGTTGAGCGCGCCGGTCGGCACGCGCCGGTTCCATACCTCGTAGGCGTCGAACACCGCCTGCATGAGGCGGTCGGTATTCTCGCCCGTCATGGCCGACAGCGTGACCGTGCGGATGCCCTTGATCTGCGGCAGCGAGCGCTCGATGCGGTCATTCAGCAAAGCCAGCGCGGCGCGCGGGTCGTCCACCAGGTCCCACTTGTTGGCGGCGATCACGATGGCGCGGCCTTCCTCGACCACGTTGCGGGCGATGGCGAGGTCCTGGCGCTCCAGCATCACGGTGGCGTCGAGCACCAGCACCGCCACCTCGGCGAGGCGGATGGCACGGGCCGTGGCCTCGACCGACATGCGCTCGATGCGCTCTACCACTTGCGCGCGGCGCCTGAGCCCGGCGGTATCGACCAGCCGCACCGGGCGGCCGCGCCAGCTCCAGTCCACCGGAATCGCGTCCCGGGTGATGCCCGGCTGCGGCCCTGTGAGCAGCCGCTCCTCACCCACCAGGCGATTGATCAGGGTCGATTTGCCGACGTTGGGCCGCCCCACCACGGCGAGACGCAACGGCCCGCGCGGGCCGTCCTCCTCCGCTTCGTCCTCGCCCATGTCGTCGGGCCAGGCCGCGGCCGGTGGCGCGACTGCGTCCCCGGTCTCGATATAGGGGGCCAGCGCCTCGTAGAGGCCGGCCAGGCCTTCGCCGTGCTCGGCGGAGATCGGCACCGGATCGCCGAGGCCGAGCGCGAACCCCTCCATGGCGCCCGCCGTGGCGACCCGCGCCTCGCACTTGTTGGCGACCAGGATCACGGTCTTGCCGGTGGTACGCAGCCATTGGCCGAAATGGGAATCGAGCGGGGTCACGCCCTCGCGGGCATCGAACAGCAGCAGCGCCACGTCGGCCTGCGCCAGGGCGCGCTCCGCCTGCACCCGCATCGCCGCCTCGACGGTGCCGGGACGGGCATCCTCGAGGCCGGGCGTGTCGAGCAGCCGGAAGCGCACGCCGGCGAGGCTGGCCTCGCCTTCCTTCCAGTCTCGGGTGACGCCGGGCTCCGGCTCGACGATGGCGAGCCGCTTGCCGACCAGGCGGTTGAACAGGGTGGACTTGCCGACGTTCGGGCGCCCCAGGATGGCGACGGTGGCGACCATATGGGACCTAGCGGTAGGCGATCAGATCGGCGCCGTCGGTGAAGATGAACAGTGTATCGCGGGCGACGACGGGTGCAATCGACACGGGATCGGACATATGCACCTCGCCCAGCAGATCGCCGGAATAGGGCGAGATCGACAGGACGTCCTGGTTGGTGCCCGCGATCAACAGACGGTCGCCCGCCAGCACCGGGCCGCTCCAAGTGATCAGCTCCTCGCGGTCCTTGGGGTCCTTGTAGCGCGGCATCGAGCGCACCCAACGGATGCGGCCGTCGGCACGGGTCAGGCATACCAGCGTGCTGTCGGTGGTGAGCACGTAGATGTAGTCGCCCGCGACCCACGGCGTCTGGATACCGGCGATCTGCTGCTCCCAGATGCGCTGCCCGTTGGCGAGGTTGATCGCCACCATGCGGCCGGAATTGCTGATCGCGATCACGCGGCCACGGTCGATCACGGGCGAGGCGCGGATGTCGGCGATCTGCCCGACGGCGCTCGAGCGCGCCGCACGCGACAGGTAGTCGGACCACAGCTCGGTGCCGTTGGAGGCGCGCAGGCCGAACAGCTCGCCGGTCGAATAAGCGACCACTAGAACGCCGGCGTCATAGGCCGGGGACGCGCCGCCCAGCAGCGAGGCAAGCTCGGTCGCGCCGCGATGGGTCCAGACGATGCTGCCGGTCTTGGCGTCGAGCGCCTGGGTCTGGTTGTCGTTGGACACGACGAACACGCGGCCTTCCGCCACCGTCGGCGCGGACCGGATCGGCGCGGAGACGTTCTGGCGCCACAGCACCTTGCCGGTCTTGGCGTCGACCGCCAGGACCTGGGCGAAGCCCGTGGTGACGTAGACCGTGCCGCCGTCGACCGCGAGCCCGCCGCCGAGCGTGCCGTCGCTGTCCTCGTCGCCGCGCAGGTCGCGATCCCACAGCTTGTCGCCGGACTTGACATCGAAGGCGCTGAGATGAGCCTCCACGTCGAGGGTGAACACGCGCCCGTCCTTGTCCACCACCGGCTGGGCCAGCAGGCGTTCCTCGCGGTCGGCCTCCTCGCCGGCATCGGCGCTCCACACCTTGCGGGGCGCGGGACCAAGGGCAAGATGATAGAGCGTATGGTGGGCGTTGCCGCTGGCGGTCGTCCAGGTCGCGTTCTCGACCGGTGGCGCCGTGACGACCTGGACCGAGGCCAAGTCGGGATCGGCCTTGAGGCCGCTGTCATAGATCATCACGGGAATGCGCTTGCCCTCGAGCGGCGGCGGCTTGTGCTCGACGAAAGAGCAGGAAGCGACGGCCAGGGCCGCGAGCGCTGCAACGGCGATGGCGGAACGACGCGAGGACGACATCATCGACAGGCTACTTTCCACTTAGGGCCAGGAACTCGGCCGCGCGAGCGCGCGTGGAGGGCGGCGTGGAGGCGTCGTCGGACAGGCGGCGGAAGATGTCGCTCGCGGTCTTGTCGTCGCCGCGCTTGCGCGCGAGCAACGCGGTCAGCTCGAGCGCGGAGTAGTGCCACGGACTGCCGGCTTCCGTCAGCGGCTTGATGCGCGCGGCCAGCGCCTGCGGATCGGCCTTGTCGATGGCGGCATAGCCGTAGAGCAGCAGGGCGAGGTTGCGGAACGGCTCGGCGACGCCGCTGTCCTTCGACATGCCGTCGAGCAGGGTGGCGGCCGCCGCCTCGTTGCCCTGGCGCGCCAGCGTCGCCGCCTCCTGCAGGCGGGCGAGCTCGGCGTAGCCGGCCGGCGCCTTCCGGCCGAGCGACTTGAGCGACTTGAGGGCATCGTCGGTGCGGCCGGCGGCAACCGCGTCGAGGGCTTCGGCATAGGCCAGGCCCGATTCGGCGCGACGGTTGGCCTGGTAGTGGCGCCAGCCGACGACAGCGGCCACGGCGATGACCACGAGCAGGGCGCCCGCCATGGCGTAGCGGCCGTACTTGCGCCACAGCTCGAGATGGCGCTCGCGCTTCAGTTCCTCGTCGATTTCGTCGATAAAGTTGTCCATCGCCGTCCGCAATACGCTGTGCGGGGCCCCGGGGCCCCGCAGTGTCCATGTGATCGGGCCGCTACAATAGCGGCACCGGGGAGGGCTGGCAAATCGCCTCTCGCCCCGCCGCCCGGGCCTTTCCGCCCGTCCGCAGGACCGCCGGAACCGGGCGAAACCGGCCGGCCGGGGCCCGCGCCGGGACTGGAATTTCACCCCGAAATGCTCCACAGTTAAGGGCGGCGGGTTGGCCGCACGGCGCCGGTGCGCTACCTGGAGACGACCACAGCAAAGATGGCAACCGTTTACCGCCTCACCGATTTCCGACGTCGCCGCGACGTCGTCTCGTTTACGCGCCAGGAACTCAATCTTCTGCTTTCGGTCTATTCGCGCCGCGTCATATCGGGCGTATGGAAGGCCTATGCCATCGACCACGAGCACGGCATGGCCCGGTTCTCGATCTTCGCCAACGCCCATGCCCAGCCGCTGTTCACGGTCGTCAAGTTCGCCGCCCCCAGCCGGCGCGCGCGCAAATACGTGGTGCTGAAGGGCGCGAACAAGGTCGCCGAATTGGACATGCTGGCCCAGGCCCTCGCCTACTTCGGGCGCGAGCTCAAGGTCGTCTCTTCGTAGCCTCGACAGGCCGTCTCTCCAATCATGGGGGAGTATTCGCACGTCCTGTTTCGGACATGCGCGGGCCTCGGCCGGCATTCAAGCCTGACGCCTGGAATCCCTGGGGAGAAGGGGCGATCGGAGGAGGGCTGCTTCGTACATGCAGCATGTCGTCCGGGCTCTTTCTGCCTTCCCCCCGCCTTGCCGCGACGCGGGGTACGCGTGGGAACACGACGGTGTCCCCGAGGTCGACCGGGGAGGAAATGCGTCGCAGCCCGACTAGGAAGCGCCCGCGCACTCTCCGATACGGACCTCCCGCCCAACCGGGCGGAAAGCCTGCCGGACCCTTGGCCGACTCCCTAGGACGGTCGGCGAACGAATTTGACGATAGCCACACTAACATATGAACGTAACAAGAACAAGCGGAATTTGCGGGCGCGGCAAAAAAAGTTGCGGTCCGGCACCTCCCTCACCCTCCCGGCCCTGCGGGCCGGGCCCCTCCCTCTCCCGCACGCGGGAGAGGGGCGACACCCCGGATAGCCCCTCTCCCGTTTACGGGAGAGGGTGGCGAGCCCCCGGCCGCGCCGTGCATGCGCGGCCAAAGAAAAACGGGGGCGAGCCGGGTGAGGGTTGCGCGGGAATGACGACGGGGAGTGCGTGCCCCGCCTCCCCTGCCGGTAACGATGCCTGGAAGCGGCAGGTGCCGCTAGGCGGTGCGCCGGATCAGGTGATAGCCGAAGTCGGTCTCGACCACGCCCGAGGTCTCGCCAACGTCGAGGCCGAAGGCGGCATCCTCGAACGCCTTGACCATCTGGCCGCGGCCGAAGCTGCCGAGGTCGCCGCCGCGCTTGCCCGAGGGGCAGTCCGACATCTCCTCCGCCACCGCGGCGAAGTCCTCGCCGCCCTCGATGCGTTCGGCGAGCGCCTGGATCTCGGCCTCGGCCTCGTCCTTGCTGCGGGTGGCCGACGAGCGCGCCGAGCCGTCGTACATGAGCAGGATGTGGGATGCGCGAACCTGGTCAGCCATGATGTCTTTTCCTCCCGTCGCCGACCGGCCGGCGCCAGACCGTCCGGTTGCCATGTTCCGATGTTCCGCGCCCGCTTCTCCCCAGCCGCGCCGCGCTGAACGCTTCCAGCCCGGAAACATGCCGATCCGGCGCCCGGTTTGCAACCTCAACCTCGGCCGTGCGCGGAAACGGCGACGGCGGCCCCAGCGCCGGACCTACGGCGCGCCCGGGCCGTGCTTGCGCAGCACCCGCTCCATGCGCCGATCCGGCACCAGCCACATCAGGGCCACCGCCACGAATAGCATCAGGCCGAGCCAGGACGCGGCGAACCACGCGGCGGCGATGCCGATCACGTAGAGGACCGGCGACACCTTGCCCTTGACGTCGCGGCCCAGCGCCTCGGCCAGCAGCCCGTCCCGCCCCTGAAGCCGGACCAGGCAGCCTTGCAGGATGAAATAGGCCACCGCGCAGACCAGAAGGTTCACGCCGTAGAGCGCGGTCGGCACCCGCGCGAAGTGGTTCTCGCCCATCCAGCCGGTGGTGAACGGCAGCAGCGAGAGCCAGAACAGAAGATGCAGGTTGGCCCACAGGATGGCGCCGTTGACGCTGGTCACGGTCCGCATCATGTGGTGGTGGTTGTTCCAGTAGATGCCGATGTAGACGAAGCTGAGCACGTAGCTCAGGTACACCGGCACCAGCGGCAGCAGCGCCCCGGGCGTATCGCCGTGCGGGACCTTCAGCTCCAGCACCATGATGGTGATGACGATGGCGAGAACGCCGTCGCTGAACGCCTCGAGCCGGTTCTTTTCCATCGGTCCCCCGTCGCGCGCTGAAGGCGATTACGGCGTGAAGGCTTAGGCTATTTCCACTCTTTTATTTCGGTCCATGATAACGCTTTCACCTGGCAGCACAAAATTTTCGGCGCACCTCCGAAGACTACCCGCAGCGAAGCCGATTTCCTGTAAAGAGGCGGCCTAGGATCGTCGTATGCTCTCCCGAACAAGACGGAGAACCGCAAGAAAGGCGTGTTCGATCATGGTCCACATACTGGCAAGTCATCTGCGCTCCGAATTTCTCGCAGTCCCCCAACTTGTCCGCTTCGACATGGCTCACGGCCAGAACGGGCCAGAGCCCACACTGCTTGTCAAAGCGAACTCCCTCTCGCTCAAGTATCTGTTACGACAGAAGTCGCTTCGCTTTATGGTAACGCGAATTGGCGACAAGATAGCGTATGCGGTTGAAATTCCTGACGATCCGGAGAGGCCAGCCACGGCATGGTCACTGATGCAACTGCCAAATGAGGCGGTAGCGTTGAAGACGCTAGTCACTGTCCCTAGGTGTGTGGTTTTTCTCTTCAATGAACTCGCCATCAGCGTCGCGTGGACTGAGCTGGATGTCCGAATAGACCCATCGCTCGTAGAGGCGCTAGACTTCGTCGAACTTCATACGACGCCGACCGAAGATGATGCGGACTTGGTCGGTCGCCGGCTCGACAAAATTCGGCTGGGGGTCGATCTCTCGGAAACGCAATTCCTGAAGATTCGATTCCATCGAATGGCATGAACTTCACGCCACCTACATCACAAACCAAGCCGGTAGCAGCAGCTTGTCGCTCTTCCATAAAGACGAAGGCGGTCAGCAAGAAGAGATCGCTGTCTGGCTGACGGACAGTCTGCACCCAGAAGGATGCGTGAAGAGCCCACAGGTCCAAGAGAAAATTCCCCGCGAGCTTTCCGATATCCTGCTCAGCTACGAGTTTGGCGCCTTCCTTATAGAGTCGAAATCGCTAAGCGTACTCACGCGAGACAATCTTCCGAACCGGAAGAAGCTCACCAACGACCTATCTAAGCATATCACTAAAGCGGCGAAGCAACTGATCGGTGGGGTACGCAACTTGAGGAACGGTACGGTCGTAAAGGATCAGGCCGGAGGGGTGTTGAATATCGAGCGCGAAAGCCCCATTCAGGCAATTATCTTGGTGCCAGACCTAGCTCTGCTTCAAGACTTCGACCGAATTTGGTGTTGAGTTCATCCATCGATTTATGAAGGCGACGGGCGGGTATCTTCACATTCTCGATCCCGCTGAATTGCTTAGGATCGTCCAGGCAGCAGAAATGATCGTCGAGGACTCTGAACGATTGACAAAAATGATGGCCTTCGATTGGCACTTGATGGAGCGCGCAAAGGTTTCCAGCAAGCACGCCACACCATACTTCGAGGTCCTCTTTCGACGGGGCTCGCCTGACAAGGCCAGAGACGTTTAGTGCTGGATCTAAATTTATTGGCTGCGTGAATTTTTTAATCCCTACTCCCACTCGATCGTGCCGGGCGGCTTCGAGGTCACGTCGTAGACGACGCGGTTGACGCCGCGCACCTCGTTGACGATGCGGTTGGCGGTGCGGCCCAGGAAGTCGTGGTCGAACGGATAGTAGTCCGCGGTCATGCCGTCGGTCGAGGTGACCGCGCGCAGCGCCAGCACGTAGTCGTAGGTGCGCTCGTCGCCCATCACGCCCACGGTGCGCACCGGCAGCAGCACCGCGAACGCCTGCCAGATCGCGTCGTAGAGCCCGGCGCGGCGGATCTCCTCCAGGTAGATCACGTCGGCCTTGCGCAGGATGTCGAGCCGGTCGCGGGTGACCTCGCCGGGCACGCGGACCGCGAGGCCCGGGCCCGGGAACGGGTGGCGGCCGACCATGGTCTCGGGCAGGCCGAGCTCGCGCCCGAGCTCCCGCACCTCGTCCTTGAACAGCTCGCGCAGCGGCTCGACCAGCTTCATGTTCATGCGCTCGGGCAGGCCGCCGACGTTGTGGTGCGACTTGATGGTGGCGCTCGGCCCGCCCAGCACGGAGACCGATTCGATCACGTCCGGATAGAGCGTGCCCTGGGCGAGGAAGTCGGCGCCGCCGACCTTCTTGGCCTCCGTCTCGAACACGTCGATGAAGGTGCGCGCCGATGATCTTGCGCTTCTGCTCGGGATCGGTCACGCCCGCGAGCTTGCCGAGGAACAGCTCGGTCGCGTCGTTGTGCACCAGCGGGATGTTGTAGTGGCCCCGGAACACCGAGACGACCTCCTCGGCCTCGCCCGCGCGCAGCAGGCCCGTGTCGACGAAGACGCAGGTCAGCTGGTCGCCGATCGCCTCGTGGATCAGCACCGCCGCGACCGACGAATCGACGCCGCCCGAGAGGCCGCAGATCACCCGGCCGTCGCCGACCTGGGCGCGGATCGCGCGCGACCGCGCGCGCGCGGAAGGCGCCATGGTCCAGTCGCCGGAGCAGCCCGGCGACGCGGAACAGGAAGTTGCGGATCAGCTTGGCGCCGTCGGGCGTGTGCACCACCTCGGGGTGGAACTGCACGCCGTAGAAGCGCTTGTCCTCGTCGGCGATGGCGGCGAACGGCGCGTCCGGCGGTCCGCGCGAGGCGATGGAAGCCGTCGGGCAGCGCGATCACGCGGTCGCCGTGGCTCATCCACACCTGCTCGCGCGACCCGCCTGCCACAGCCCGTCGAACAGGGCCGACGGCGCCGCCACCTCGATGAAGGCGCGGCCGAACTCGCGATGGTCGGCGTTCTCCACCCTGCCGCCGAGCTGGGCCACATGGTCTGCTCGCCGTAGCAGATGCCGAGCACCGGCACGCCCTGGGTGAACGCCTCGGCGGGTGCCGGGGCGCCGCGCCGTCGGTCACCGAGGCCGGGCCGCCCGACAGGATGATCGCGCGCGGGCGCAGGCGGGCGATGGCCTCCAGCCCCTTGTTGAACGGCACGATCTCGCAATAGACGCCGTCCTCGCGCACGCGGCGCGCGATGAGCTGGGTGACCTGGGAGCCGAAATCGAGGATCAGGACGGCTTGCTGAACGTCAGCCATGGGCCGGGCTAGCCCTCGACCCGGTAGTTCGGAGTTTCCCGGGTGATGTCGACGTCGTGGACGTGGCTCTCGCGCAGGCCCGCGCCGGTGATCTTGACGAACGCGCAGTTGCGCTGCATCTCGCCGATGGTGCGGTTGCCGGTGTAGCCCATGGCCGCCTGCAGCCCGCCGACGAGCTGGTGGATCACGGTGCCCGCCGGTCCCTTGTAGGGCACGCGGCCCTCGATGCCTTCGGGCACCAGCTTGAGCGCGTCCGTGACCTCTTCCTGGAAGTAGCGGTCGGCCGAGCCGCGCGCCATGGCGCCGACCGAGCCCATGCCGCGGTACGCCTTGTAGGAGCGGCCCTGGTAGAGATAGACCTCGCCCGGGCTTTCGTCGGTGCCGGCGAGCAGCGAGCCGACCATGGCGCAGTCGGCGCCGGCGGCGATCGCCTTGGCGAGATCGCCCGAGAACTTGATGCCGCCGTCGGCGATCACCGGCACGTCGTGCGTCGCGGCACTGGCCCGACCACGTCCAGGATCGCGGTGAGCTGCGGCACGCCGACGCCGGCGACGACGCGGGTGGTGCAGATCGAGCCCGGGCCGATGCCGACCTTGACCGCGTCGGCGCCGGCGTCGATCAGGGCCTTGGCCGCCTCGGCGGTGGCGACGTTGCCGGCGATCACCTGGGCCTAGTTGGACAGCCGCTTGATGCGCCCGACCGCCTCGAGCACGCCTTCGGAATGGCCGTGGGCGGTGTCGACCACCACCACGTCCACCTCGGCGTCGAGCAGCGCCTCGGCGCGCGCGATGCCGGCGTCGCCCACCCCGGTCGCCGCGGCGACGCGCAGCCGGCCCTTGTCGTCCTTGCTGGCGTCGGGGATGGAGCTGGGCCTTCTCGATGTCCTTGACCGTGATCAGGCCGATGCAGCGGTATTCGGCGTCGACCACCAGCAGCTTCTCGATGCGGTGCTGGTGCAGCAGGCGCTTGGCCTCCTCCATGTCCGACGCCCTCGCGCACCGTGATCAGGTTTTCCCGGGTCATCAGCTCGGCGACCGGCTGGCGCGTGTCGGTCGGCGAAGCGGACGTCGCGGTTGGTCAGGATGCCGACCAGCTGCCGGGCCGCGGGCATCGCCGTCGCCGCCTCGACCACCGGAATGCCGGAGATGTGGTAACGGGCCATCAGGCCGAGCGCGTCGGCCAGCGTCGCCTCGGGCGCGATGGTGACCGGGTTGACCACCATGCCGGATTCGAACTTCTTGACCGTGCGGACCTCGTCGGCCTGGGCCTCGATGTCGAGGTTCTTGTGGATCACGCCCATGCCGCCGGCCTGGGCCATGGCGATGGCCATGCGGCTTTCGGTCACCGTGTCCATGGCGGCCGAGATCAGCGGAATGCCGAGCTCGATGGTGCGGGTCAGGCGGGTGCGGGTATCGGCCTGGGCGGGCAGCACCCTCGACGCGGCCGGAACCAGCAGCACGTCGTCGAAGGTCAGAGCTTCCCGGATGTTCATGCCCACCTCAGTCTTGGGGTTGGCGCGCTATCATACACATCAAAGTTGCCTTGCCAAGCGGATTGGCGCGGCGGCGCGGGCGCCCTTGGCGGCGCCCCGATGAGGCTGGACGAAGGCCCCGGAAGTACCCATACTCGAAACATGCCGAAACACACCGAAACCACCTGGATACTCGTCTGCGACGGCGCCCGCGGGCGCATCTTCGCCAATTACGGGCGCGGCACCGGGCTGACCGTGGTGACCGCCGCGGAGCATCCCGAAAGCCTCGGCCATACCCGCGATCTCGGCACCGACCGTCCCGGCCGCAGCTTCGATTCCGTCGGGACTGGGCGGGCGCCACGCGATGGAGCCGCCGCTCGACTGGCACAAGTTCGAGAAGACGAAATTCGCGCGCGAGATGGCGGCGGTGATCGACAAGGCCGCCGCGGCCGAACAGTTCGACCGGCTGGTGGTGGTCGCACCGCCCCACGTGCTGGGCGACCTGCGCAAGGCGCTCCACAAGAAAAGCGACGCCTTGCTCGCGGGCGAGCTGCACAAGGATCTCACCCGCCTCGACGGCGACGCCCTCGCCGCCCACCTGGCCGACTGGGTCGCAGCCTAGATTTAATCGACATTTTTTGGGCGTCATTCCGGAAGCTCAGGCGAGCCCGGAAAAGCCTGCTTTTCCGGGAAGCGAGCCTTGCTATCCGGAATCCATGACCCGGCCATGGAATGGATTCCGGGTCGCGCGACGCCCTTGCGATACAAGGGCGTCGCTTGCCCGGAATGACGGCTTTGTAGTGAACGTCGATTTCGGTCTAGCCCGGTTCCGCGCCGCACCCGCGGAAGCCGGTCGCCACCACGTAGATTTCAGCAGAATCCTTGCGGCTGGCCGGCGGCTTGACGTGCCGCACGGTGGCGAAGTCGCGCTTGAGCGCATCCAGCAGGTCGCGCTCGGTGCCGCCCCGCAGCACCTTGCCGATGAAGGCGCCGCCCGGCGCCAGCACCTCGCGCGCGAAGGCATAGGCGACCTCCATCAGTCCCATGATGCGGATATGATCGGTCCGGGTGTGGCCGGTCGCAGCCGCGGCCATGTCGGACAGCACCACGTCGGCGGGCCCAATGAGCGCCGCGCGCAGCCGGTCGGGCGCCTCCGGCGCCATGAAGTCGAGATGCAGGATGGTGACGCCCGCGATCGGCTCCATCTCCTGGATGTCGATGGCCACGACCCGGCCCGCGTTGGGCCCGCCCGCAGCCGCCCCGACCCGGTCGGCCGCCACCAGCGACCAGCCCCCCGGCGCCGCGCCGAGGTCCACCACGCGGGCGCCCGGGCGCAGCACGTGGAAGCGGTCGTCGAGCTCGATCAGCTTGTAGGCCGCGCGCGAGCGCAATCCCTCGCTCTGGGCCGCGACGACGTAGGGGTCGTTGAGCTGGCGTTGCAGCCAGCGCGACGACGACACGCTGCGCCCGCGCGCAGTGCGCACCCTTTGCGCAAGCCCGCCGCCGCGCGCCGCCCGCGCCTCGGGCGTGGTGCCCTTGCCGCGCCCGCCGCCGCCCTTGCGCGCCACGCCTCAGACCACGCCGGCGGCAATGCCGCCGAGTCCCATCAGGTTGAACAGGATGCCCTCGCGCACGCCGCGGTCGGCGACGCGCAGGCGGCCGACCGGCCAGGCGCGGCAGATCGCGTCGAGGATGGCGCAGCCCGCGAGCACGAGATCGGCGCGCGATTCGCCGATGCAGGGTTCGGTCGCGCGCCCGGCGCAATCGAGCGACATCAGGTAGCGCGTGACGCGGTCGATGTCGTCGAAGCCGAGGAAGCAGCCGTCCACGCTGTTGCGATCATAGGCGGGCAGCTTGAGATGAATGCCCGCGAGCGTGGTGACGGTGCCGGACGTGCCGAGCATCTGCACCTCGCCCCGGTCGACGCGGGCGCGGATGCCGTTGGCCGCCTCGAACGCCGCGATCAATGCGGCGATGCGTTCGACCATGTCTTCATAAACGTCGGCGCTGACGCGGTCGCCGCCATGATGCTCGGACAGCGACACCACGCCGAGCGGGATCGACAGGCTGGCGAGCAGGCGCATCCCGCCGTGGCCGTTCCCTTGGCCGTTTCCGTCGCCGCGCTCGACCCACATGATCTCGGTCGAGCCGCCGCCGATGTCGAACACGAGGCCGTAGCGATAGCCCTCCACCAGCAGCGGCGCGCAGCCCGCGAGCGCGAGGCTCGCTTCCTCGGCGGGCGAGATGATCTCGAACTCGAGGCCGGTCTCGGTGCGCACGCGGTCGAGGAAGTCGCGGCAGTTGGCGGCGCGGCGGCACGCTTCGGTGGCGACGTTGCGCGCGCGCAGCACGCGCTTGCGCGCCATCTTGGCCGCGCACACCCTGAGCGCGCCGAGGGTGCGCTCGATGGCGGGCTCGGTCAGGCGGCCGTGGCGCTCGAGCCCCTCGCCCAGGCGCACGATGCGCGAGAACGCGTCGAGCACGCGAAAGCCGCCCTCGGCGGGCGCGGCGACCAGCAGGCGGCAGTTGTTGGTGCCGAGGTCGAGCGCGGCGAAGGCCTCGCCCTCACCGTCCCCCGTTCCATTGCCGCCCTGTCGCCGGCGCCTCTGGCCCCCGATGCGGACACCGGGGCCGCGGCGCAGCTTGATCTGTCCGACCTTCATGGAAGGAATGTTAGCCGTTGCGGGGCGCGCCATGAAGGGGGAAAGCGTCCGCCGGTCCGCGCCTAACCCGTTGTGACCACGCCATTTTGTTGCGCCTTGTTCAGGCCCTGACTGGTATGTTAAAAGGCGCCCTCCGAGGGACGGCCGAGCGCCGCCCTGATCCCGGTGGGGGATCGTCTAACGGTAAGACCCAGGACTCTGACTCCTGTTATCTAGGTTCAAATCCTAGTCCCCCAGCCACTCACCAGAGCGATATTTCAAGCGGTTAGAGGCCAGTAGCCACCGCTGCGCTGCGCCACGCGAAAACCCCCGCTGCGCGGCAGCGGGGGCTTGCTTTGGCCGTAGTCGCGACGACCAGGACTAGTGCAGGCGGTTTTCTTCCGTCAGGTCCAGCTTGAACAGATCCATCGCATTGTCCCAGGTGTAGCGGCGAAGCTCCTGCTCGGACAGCCCCTTCAGGTGGTAGGCCATGACCTGGCGGGAATGCGGGAACGTCATGTTGAAATGCGGGTAGTCGTTCGACCACATGCAGTTCTTCTCGCCCCACCATGACAGGAATCGCGTCCCGACGTAGTCCTCGAGGAACGTGCCGTAGACGTGCTCCGCGAAGATCTCGCTCGGCTTGCGGGTGATCGGCACCGGGTAGGAATTGCGGTGGCGCTCGAAATAGTAGTCCCACTGCTGGAGCAGGAACGGGATCCAGCCGATCTCGCTCTCGGCGAGCAGCAGCTTGAGCTTCGGATGGCGCTCGAAGTAGCCGTAGAAGATGAAGTCGAACAGCGTGTTGGCCGTATCGTTCGTCTTGGTGTTGGTGGCGTCCTTGATTCCCTCGACGTTCCGCTTGTGCCCCGTCTTCATGTAGCCATGACCGGTCAGGATGTGACAGATCACCGGCTGGTCCGCTTCGGCGCAGGCTGCGAAGATCGGGTCGTAGTGCTCGATGTTGCTGAACGGGAGCTGGGGATCGGGCACCTGCCAGATCAGCGCGCCCCGCATGCCCTTGTCCAGGCACCGGTGCATTTCCTTCACGGCGCCCTTCTGGTCGTAGACGGAGATCAGAGGCACGCCGATCAGGCGCCTGGGGTCGGGGCTGCACCAGTCGTGCAGCCAGTCATTGTAGAGCTTGAACAACTCCTGCTGGGTCTCGATGTCGTCGACCGAGTAGAGAGCCATGCCGTAGTTGGGGAACAGGACCTCCGCGGCAATGCCGTCATTGGTCTGATCCTGCAGGCGGAGATCCGCCTTCAGCGCGCCCGGCGGCGAGTTGCGGAACGGCACGTTCGGCAGATGCGCCTGCAGGCGCTTGGGCAATTCCAGCCAGAGCTCGTCGGGCTCCATGACGTGGGAGTCGGTGGAGATCATCTTCGGCATGTTGGCCAGCTGGGCTTCGGTCAGTTCCTCGCCAACGAGGGTGCGGCGCGGAAAGGTCCGGGCCTGCTCTTCCGACATGCCGGCGAACTTGGACGCGTCTACGGGTAATACGGCCATTTTTCACTCCCCTGGAAAATCATGTTGCGGTCGACCGGTATTGCTGCGCGGCCGGACCGGGCAGCGCGATTGCGGACGAGTACCGCGCTGCTGACGCTTGTTGCCGGTCTCAGTCCGCTGCGAAGAACTTCCCCTCGGCATAAACGCGCCTCTTGGAGGACTCGCCGTTCTTCAGGGCGTTGCCGACCTTGACCTGCCCATCGGCGAAAGACGTCTTGGCGACGACGTCCTTGGGCGTGCCGAACGACGTCAGGTTGTCGAGGCCGGTTTCGGTGCGCACGCCGCCGCCGACGCGCAGCATCACGAGGTTTTCCGCCTCGTCCGCCTCGAACTTGTACTTCGCGTTCTTCGGCAGCATCACGCCTTCGTACTTGCCGACGACCTGGGTCCGGCCATCGCCGAAGGTAAAGGTCGCCTTGCCCTGCAGGATGATGAAGGCGTGATCCTCGCCGGCGTGAGAATGAAGCGCATTTTCTCCGCCGCTGGCATAGACCTTGAGGTTCACCCAGAGGTTCTCCGCGGTCGCCAGGGGATCGTACGTGGTGCCCTGCTCCAGGAGCGGTGTATCGCGCAACGAGAACAGCACTTCCTTGTCCGTCGCGACGTTCGGCATTCTTTGTAGAATTCTTGCATCATCCATGGGACCGTTTCCTCGTATCTGATCTGGATTTAGCTATGGAATAGCCGCCTCTGCCGACCCGGGCAACAGCGGTGCGCCATGCAGGCTGCACCAGGCGATTTGCTTGATCCTGAGGCGTCGCCTGTCTCCCGTCAAGGCGCGGCGCCCCGCGATGCAGGCCGGTCTACCGAGTCCGCACTTCCTTCGTATGCCCGCCCTTATCTAGCGTCGTGACTGGCCCTATCGCTTCGAATATCCCTTAAATGCGCTCTTTAAGGATCCGTCAGGGAAACCTGTGGCTGATTGACGACGGTTCTCATAAAAGGGGGCGTGTTGCGGGTGCTCCAGAATCAATACCCAGGCGAACTGGCAACAGCACATCAAACCTTCCGGCTTGCGGAGGAATACCGGGAGGCCGCTCGACTATTGGGTCAGCAGGCCCGCCGTGGGAAACCTTTGTCTCGGGCTCCCTGTCGTTTGACGGCTATCCACGCGATCGAACTTTATCTGACCGCGCTGCTTCTCCATCTTGGGCACAAGCCGGCTGACGTTCGTGGGATGCAGCACAATCTTGCGGCGCGTACGGAGCTCGCAGTTGATGGTGGGCTCCCGCTAAGGAAGCGTACCGCATCCCATCTTGCTCAGATGGATGGAAACAGGGAGTACATTGTAGCCCGCTATGACGTGGAGATGACCGCGACGGTTTCCCAGATCAATCGCCTTATAGCGACCCTCAAGGAAGTGGCCGACAAGGTGTCGGCGAGGATGAGCCTTCCTCCATAAGGTACCAGTCCCCGGCCACTCTCACACCGACGTGCCTTCCAGCTGCGCCGACCAGGCCGTGGCCGGCAGGAACGGCTCGGCCGCCCGCCCGCCAGCCTGCCTATCTGAGTAAAACCAAAAGAAAAAAGAGCCCGCCTTTGGAGGCGGGCTCTTCCGGAACGCCGCAACTGAACGTTCCCAGTCGGGTCGCTAATAGGCGAGCGGATCGGGCGAACCGGCGGCCTGTGGCCGACTTGTTGTTCTTGTTCTGTCGGGGATTGGCGCGATCTTGGCACAGGCCGCGGTTCGCGGGAACAGGCGAATTGCGTGCGATACCGCCGGGTCCGATTGCGGTGCCGGCCGGTCACGGTAATAATCGTGCGCGGGACAAAGGGGGGACACCAGATGAACCGTCTCGACGGCTATTTCGGCATCAGCGCGCGCGGCAGCACGGTCGCGACCGAGCTTCTCGCCGGCCTCGCCACGTTCCTGACCATGGCCTACATCGTGGTCGTCAATCCGGCGATCCTGGCGCAGTCCGGCATGGACTTCGGCGCGGTGTTCGTGGCGACGGTGCTGGCGGCGGCGATCGCGAGCGCGATCATGGGAATCTGGGCCAACTGGCCGGTCGCGCTCGCGCCCGGCATGGGCATCAACGCCTATTTCACCTACACCATCGTGCTGGGCATGAAGCAGTCATGGCAGGTGGCGTTGGGCGCGGTGTTCGTGAGCGGCCTCCTGTTCCTCGCGCTCAGCCTCACGGGCTTGCGCGAATGGGTGATCAACTCCATCCCGCGCTCGCTCAAGCTCGGGATCGGCGCCGGCATCGGCCTGTTCCTCGCGATCATCGGCCTGCGCGACGCCGGCATCGTGGTGGACAGCCCGGCCACCCTGGTGACGCTCGGCGACCTGTCGAGCCCGCCTGCCCTGCTCGCCGGGCTCGGCTTCGTGACCATGGTCGCCCTCGACCGGCTCAAGGTGCCGGGCGCGGTGGTGATCGGGATTCTCGGCGTGAGCGTGATCGGCTGGCTCACCGGCATATCGAAATTCGCGGGCGTGATGGGCCCCGTGCCCGATCTCGCGCCGACCCTGTTCCGGCTCGACCTCGCTGGCGTGCTCAATGCGGGCATGATCGGCGCGGTGTTCGCGCTCCTGTTCGTGGACTTCTTCGATACCGCCGGCACGCTGACGAGCGTCGCCAACGTCGCCGGCAAGGTCGGGCCGGACGGACGCATCGAAGGGGTCGGCCGGGCGGTGATCAGCGACGCCGCCGCGACCGTGGTGGGCGCGCTGCTCGGCACGTCCAACACCACCTCCTATATCGAGAGCGGCGCGGGGATAAAGGAAGGCGGGCGCACCGGCCTCACCGCGGTGACGGTCGCCGTCCTGTTCCTGCTGTGCCTCGGCTTCGCGCCGCTCGCGCGCAGCGTGCCGTCGTTCGCGGCGGCCGCCGCGCTGGTGTTCGTCGCGACCTACTTCACCCGCAACCTCGCCCAGATCGATTGGGACGACGCCACCGAATACGCGCCCGCCGTGCTGGGCGCGCTCCTGATGCCGCTCACCTACTCGATCGCCAACGGCATCGCCGTCTCATTCATCGTCTACGCGGTGGCCAAGCTGGCGACCGGGCGGTGGCGCGAGCTCAATCCGGGCGTGGCGCTGGTGGCCGTGCTCGGCGTCCTCCACTACGCTTTCACGTGACTTCTGTTATGGCGCCTGCACCGTGAGCGTGGCCGGCGGTTCGCGTGCGGCCGAGGTGACCGCGTCGGCCAGCAACCGCGCGATGCAGCCGTAGCTTGCGTCGTTCATGTGGAGCCGGTCGCGCGAGACGATCTGCTCCATTTGCACGCCGTCGCGCGCCACCCAGTGGCGCATTACCGCGTAGCGCTGGAACAGCCCGACCTTGAGGTCATTGGCGAGCGCATGCATGGCGTTGACCATGCGCTGGTGCAGCGGCTTCGCCACCACCACCGGCGCGTACTGCGGGTCCATCAGCACGACGTCGGCGCCAGCTGCCTTGAGCCGTGCAATCCCCTCGCGCACCGTGGCGACGTAGCGGTCCATGGCGACGCTCCGCACCACGCTGTTGCTGCCGACCTGCCAGATCACGAGCTGGGGCGCGTAGGCCATGACGTCGTCCTCGAATCTCGCCAGCATCTGGTCCGCGGTCTCGCCGCCGACGCCGCTGTTGACGACGCGCAGCCGGAGGCGCGGCCAGCGCAGCCGCAGCTCGCGCGCGAGCCGGGCGGGATAGGCATGGGCGCGGTCCGACGCGCCCACGCCCTCGGTCGAGGACGAGCCGACCGCGACGATCACCAGTCCGTCGCCGCGCCGGATCGCGCGCGCGGTATTGGCGAGCCGCGCGTTCAGCCGGATCACGTCCCTGGGCGCGGTGCAGGCGAACGCCTTGGGGGCCGCGCGGGCCGGAACGGCGCCGCCGGCGGCAACCAGAACGGCGAGAACGAGGCCCGAAGCGAGGCGCGTCATTTCGGCGCCGCGGCGCCCGCGCCGCGCGTGATGAAGTCCGCCATCGCCTGGCCGATGCAGCCGTAGACCCGCTGGGCGAGGTCGCGCCGTGCCTCACGCCCGATGATACCGTAGTCGAACACGCCCGATTCCGACCAGCCGCGCATGATGTCGTGGCGCGGGAACAGCGGCACGTTCTCCATGTCGGCGACGCCGCGCAGCAGGGTGACGTAGCGGTTGAGGTTGACGATCAGCTCGCTGCGCTGGGAATACTGCATGTCCATCAGGATTACCTCGGGCACCGCGGCACGCAGATCGGCGATCCCTTTCTGCACGGTTTCCCGGAACGCATCGATGTCGGTCGAGCGCACGGCGTCCGTGGTGCCGGTCTCCCAGATCACAAGGGTCGGCTTGTGCGCAAGCACGTCGCGCCCGAACCGCGCCACCATCATCGCCGCGGTGTCGCGCAAAACGCCGACGTTGAACACGGAAATCCGCGCCTTGGGAAAGCGCGAGGCGAGCGCCTGGGCGAGCCGGGCGGGCCAGGTCTTGTCGGCGGACCCGGCGGCGCGGCCGAGCGTGGACGCGCCGCCCACGGCAACGATGCTCACCGCGTCGCCCTTTATGAGCGCGGCCACGGTGCGCGGCAACGCCGGCTCGAACGCATAGGCCTCGCCGGATACGGTGCAGGCGTCGGGCGCAGCTGCGCGTGCGGCGGTTCCGGCATGGAGATGGATGGCGGCAAGAACGGCCAGTGCCGCTGCCACGGCGCGGATAGCGCCACGCATACCCCGCATCATGAAGACGTCCCTCCCCCGGTCGCCGGCTTGCGCGACGATTTCCGCCATCTTGCCACGCTCGCGGCCTGGTACCAATCCATGAACGCGGCGACGCCGACCATGATCGCCACCCCGGCCACCACCACCACAGTCTGCAGGATGGCCGCGCCGTAAAGCTCGGTCAGCACGTAGTGGCCGGTTACCGACAGGAGGATGCCGAGGCAGAAGATGTGGAGCGAGTGCCGGCCGCAGGCCAGCAGCGGCCAGGCGGCGCGGCCGCGCAGGAACTTCGCCTGGTGCGGCACCAGCCGCGCCACCACCAGCACCACGGCGGCAACGTTGATCAGCCTGAGCGGCGAAAGGTCGCTCTTGCCCAGCAGCGGCCACAGGGTGCGCCCGAACCAGGCCGGAATCGGATCGTAAAAGTAGTGCAGCGTCCAGTCGAAGCGGAGCAGGAACCCGACGGCGGCGACCACGCAGGCAACCATCAGGAGCGGGCGGTAGCTCAGCCAGCCGGCGTTGCCCTTTGCCCTCGACCAGCCCAGCCAAGCCGCCGACAGGAACAGGAACTGCCAGGCGAACGGGTTGAAGAACCACGGGCCAGGCCCGGGATAGGTCGTGAGCGCGACGTTCCTGTCGAACTGGACCGCGAGCCACAGCGCGAACGACAGCGCCAGCACCGGCCAGGCCAGCCGGCGCACCGCCACCATGAACAGCGGCAACGCCGACAGCAGCACAATGTAGAGCGGCAGGATATCCATGAACGCCGGCTGGAACCTGAGCGTCAGCGCCATGATAACCGTGCGCCCCGGCTCCCTGAGGAAATCGGCGGCGCGGAATTCCTCGACGTAGAGCGGGTTGGTGAAGGCGTCCGCCATGTTGCCGACCAGCGCCACGAAGATCATGAACAGGAACACGTGGGCGACGTAAAGCTGCCAGACGCGATGGTAGATCCTGAGGCTCGCCACCACGGCGCCCTGGTCCTCGAGCACGCGGCCGTAGACCAGCCCGGCGGTGTAGCCCGAGATCAGGATGAACACCTCGGCCGCGTCGAACAGCCCGCTGAACTGGATCGTGAACGGCGCCAGCCACACGCCGGGCACGTGGTCGATGAAGATGCAGATGAGGGCAAGGCCGCGGAAGAAGTCGAGCCGAAGGTCGCGTTCCCCGCCGCCGCCAGCCTTGACGCCGCCGCTCATGGACAATGATCGTTCCTTCCGGGTCTCAATCCCTCGCCCCGGGCCTTGACCCATCTTAAAGGATGTCGCCATCGCGGCGCCAGCCGGACACGGCCTTGCCGCCGCCCGCGAAGCCGCGCACACTGGATTTCCGTTCATCGCGAAAACGAGTATCCCGTTGCCACTCACCGCCAGTTCAGCCTCCCGCACCCGCGCCGCCGTGCTGATGCCCGTGCTCGGGCTCGCCGTGGTGGCGCTGGGCGCCTGGCTCGGCGACACACTCCGCCACGACCTGGTCGAGCCGGTGGAACGCGCCACCGCCTGCGCCGCAATACCGGTACCGTGGTGGTGCATGGTGCGCGACGGCGTGCGCATCGCCGCCCAGAACTACGTGATCGCCGGGCTCGCCGTGGCCACCGCCCTGGCGGCGCTGGCGCTGCGCGGCCGCGGTGCGCGCCTCGCGTTGTTCACGGCACTGCTGCTGGGCGGCGCCGGGCTCTACCTCTATTCGACTTCGCTAGCCTCGGTCGCCGTGGTACTGGGGCTGCTGCGCGCGGCCACCCTTCACCGCTGACGCGAGCAGCTTTGCCTCCGCCGCGAGGTCGCGCCATCCTGGAACGGCGAACAGCAGCACGGCCGCCCCCCACAGCATCGCCTCGACGTCGCGCCAGCCGTCGAAGGCGAGCAGCGCCGAGACCGCGAGCACCAGGGTGAGCCAGGCCTTTTCCCGCTCCGTATGCCGGTCCCCGCCCCGCGCCATCACAGCGAGCGCGAGGCCCGGCAGCCACAGCCCCCAGCTCGGCAGATCGCGGTGGCGGCCATCGAAGCCGATGGTGAGCGCCAGCATCGCCACCGGCACCGCGAGCACCCAGTAGAACGCCGCGATCCGGCGCGCGACCGGCCATGGGCCACGCCAGCCGCGCGTCCCGATCACCTCGGCCAATGCCGCCGCGCCCGGTGCGACGCGGCCCTCGATCCGCGCCACGATCAGCCCCGCCGCCAGCGCCGTCGCCGCAGCCATGGCGCCGCCCGAGATCCAGCCGAACGCCGTCAAGCTGGTCACCGCCACCATTTCCGCGAGCCGCACCAGGCTCACGCCAGTGACCAACGCCAACACCGCGAGTGCGCTCCAGCGCACAATCCCGGCCATGCGGCGCGACAGGAACCCCCAGGCGAGGAACAGCGCCATCGCCACAAGCGAGAGGCCCGTCGCCCGGCGCCAGTGCGGCCATTCCCGGACCGGGCCGGTCAGCGGGAACTTGAGCGTGCGCGCCTGGTCGAAGATTCCCCAGTAGCCGCCAACCGTACCTTCCGGCACCCGCTTCCACGGCTGGTCGATCGCCTCGATCAGGTTGTAGGGCACGCCGAGCGCGTCGGCGCGGTTGACGAACTCGCGGATGAAGCGCGCCTGGTTGACGCGGCCCGGCACCGCGCCGCCGCGGGTGCGCCCGGCGCTCGGCCAGCCGATCTCGCCGATCATCACCTGCTTGCCGGGGAACGTGGCACGGGTATCGGCGATCACCTCAGCAACGTGCTGCTGGACCTGGGCGATGGAGGTCGGCGCCGGATCGTCCCAATAGGGCAGGATATGGATGGCGATGATGTCGACCGCCTTCGCCACCTCGGGATATTTCTTCCAGAAATGCGGCACGTCGGCGTAGAGCACGGGCTTGCCGGTCTCGCGCCTGACCCGCTCGATGATGCGCACCAGCGCGGCGCCGTCCATCTCGCGGCGCAACAGCACCTCGTTGCCGACGAAGATGCCGCGGATGGTACCGGGATAGCGGTGAACCAGATCGACCGCGGCGGCGATCTCCTCCTCGTTGGCTTCCGGATCACCCGAGATCCAGATGCCCTGCAGGACCTGCATGCCGTGGTCATGGGCGATGCGGGTGACGTCGCCCTGGACACCGACCGCCGAATAGGTGCGGATACACCCGGTCACGCCCTTGATGAGCGCGATATCGGCGGCGATGCGCGGTCGCGGCACATCGAAATCCGCGTCCAGCGGCGACGAGTTACCGTCATAGGGGGAGTAGGACAGGCACTGGAACCGGCCCCCCGGCAGATCGGGCAGCGCCACCGGCTGGCCCAGCCAGTGCCAGTAGACCACGCACAGTATAGCTGCGACGGTAAAGCTGGCGACGGCGGGAAGAAGTCGGGACATCTCGGAGATGGCGATCCAGACGAAAAACGGGGCCACCAGTTTACGCGGGCCGAGGCGATTGCCTACAGACATTCGTTTCCAACGCTTCGCGTACCGCCCAGCCTCCGTCATAATGGCGGAAATGCCCGGGCGGCCGGTCCGGGGACCAAAGGGAGGAAGCAAGACATCATGCGGGAAAGCACGTTCCACTGGCTCGGGTTCGACTTCGTGGCCCTGTCCGGCGAAGCCGCCGACGAGGGCGATGCCGCCCGGCAATGCGAGCACCTGTTCGCGCGTTTCGCGGCGGCGCTCGACCGGCACGGCCTCGACCTGTCGGCCACCGTGCGCAGCCGCCTGTTCGCGCGCGACCGCGCCGCGCGCGACGCCGCCAGCGAGGTGCGCATGCAAACGCTGTCGGGTCCCGCCCGCGCCGCCACGTCGAGCTACATCGCGCCGGCGCGGTTCGACTCCCCCGCCGCGGTGGCCATGGACCTGATCGCCGTGCGCCCGCGGCCCGGCTGTGCCAAGCGCATCCGCGAGAACGACCCGCCGCGCACGCCGTGCCGCTGGCTCACCTGCGGTCCGCTGATCGTGTTCTCGGGCCAGACCGCGGTGCTGCCCGACCTCGAAATACAGGCGACCACCGACATCCTGCCGCGCCTGACCGCGTATCTCGATGAGGAAGGCTGTAACTGGGAGCAGGTCGCCGAGGTCAACTGCTACCTGCACAAGGACGAGAGCCCCGAACATATGCGCGAGCTGTTCCTGCGGATCGCGCCGGCGCTGCCGTCCATGTTCGCCTGTCACCCGGTCGAGGGCTATTCGGCGCCGGGTAAGCGCGTCGAGGTCGAGGTGACGGCGCTCGCCCGCCGGTGAGCGCGGGCTGGCGAAGTCGCCGGTGGAAGGGCCGTACCGAGTTCGGCTAGAGTGCCGCTATCCAGAAGGGCGTGCCTTCCACCGGACGCCCCATCATCCGCACACGCACCCACGCACACACAGGGGCACAGGGCATGGACGCCACCGTCAAGAACGCGATCGACCAGGTCATCGAGGTACTGAGTACCTACGGCCTCAACGTCCTCGGCGCGATCGCCATCCTCGTCATCGGCACGATCGCCGCGAACTGGGCGGCCCGGGCCACCAACGCAGCACTCCGGCGCAGCAAGCGCGTCGACGACACCCTGCGGCCGTTCCTGACCAGCGTCGTCCGCTATGCCGTCATCGTCTTCACCGTGGTCGCGACGCTGGAGCGGTTCGGGGTCCAGACCACCAGCTTCATCGCCGTCCTCGGCGCCGCCGGCCTGGCCATCGGCCTCGCCTTCCAGGGCACGCTGAGCAACATCGCGGCGGGCGTGATGCTGCTGATCTTCCGCCCCTTCAAGGTCGGCCAGTTCATCGAGGCCGGCGGCGTCGCCGGCACGGTCGAGGTGGTGTCCCTGTTCACGACCGAGCTCAACTCCCCCGACAACGTCCACATCGTGGTGCCCAACGGCCAGCTGTGGGGCGCGGCGGTCAAGAACTATAGCCACAACGCCACCCGCCGCGCCGACTTCGCGGTCGGCATCGACTACGGCGACGACATCGGCAAGGCGTTCGACATCATCAAAGGCGTGATAGAGGGCGACACCCGCATCAACGCGGACCCCGCCCCGGCCATGATGGTCACCAACCTCGGCGACAACGCGGTCGAGCTGACCTTGCGGGTCTGGTGCGCCGCGTCCGACTACTGGCCGCTCAAGTTCGATCTCAACCGCCGCATCAAGGAAGCGCTCGATGCCGGCGGCATCACCATTCCGTTCCCGCAGCGGACGGTCCATATCGTCAAGGAAGGCTAAGGCATGGCCGAGCTGCAGCTCAGCGTCGCCATCAGCGACTACGATCACGTGCGCGATTTCGTGTCCGGGAAGGTCACGGCGCCGGGAATTTCGATCAACCATGTCGACCTGCCGGTGGAGGAGTTCTTCGCACGCTTCACCGACGAGCGCTGCTGGGACGTCTCCGAGATGTCCATGGCCCGGTTCGTCTCGCTGATCTCCCAGGGCGACCCCAACATCACCGGCATCCCGGTGTTCCCGTCGCGCTTCTTCCGCCAGCATGCGATCTACGTGCGCAGCGACAGTCCGCTGCGCGATCCCGCCGAGCTGCGCGGCAAGACGGTCGGCATCCCGGAATGGGTGCAGACCGCGATCGTGTGGGTGCGCGCCTGGATGATGCACGATCTCGGCATCGGCCTCGACGAGGTCTCGTGGGTGCGCGCCGGCATCAACGCGCCGGGCCGTGAAAGCCAGGTCAAGGCCAAGCTGCCCGCCGGCATCCCCTATCGCGAGGTCTACGATACCTCGCTCATGGACATGCTGCTCGCGGGCGAGCTCGACGCGGTGATCTGCGCCCATCCGCCCGACCTGTTCGAAGCGCGCGACCCGCGCATCCGTCGCCTGATCGAGGACTACTACACGGTCGAGATGGACTACTGGCGGCGGCACCGCATCTTCCCGATGATGCATACGGTCGCGATCCCGCGCACCACCTACGACGCCAATCCGTGGATCGGGCCGGCCCTGTTCGGCGCCTTGAGCGAGGCCAAGAACCGCAGCCTCGCCCGCGCACTCGACGGCAACATCTGCCGTTTCCCGATCCCGTGGTGCTTCACCTACGCGGAGAAGGCGCGCGACATGTTCGGCGACGACTTCTGGCCCTACGGCGTGGAAGCCAACCGGGCGACGCTCGAGGCTTTCGTCCGGTTCTGCAATGAGCAGGGCGTCACCCACCGCCAGGTGTCGGTCGACGAGCTTTACCCGGAGAACGTGCGCGGCCTGTGATCAGCGTGGGCTGCGATCAGCGCGGCCCATGATCACCGCGGCCTGGCCCGGAATCGCCATCCGCGGCATCGAAGGCACGGTCGGGATCGTCGTCGAAGCCCTGGTCGTCGCCCTCCACGGGCGCGCTGTCGATGACGCCGAGGCTGTCGGCGGCGCTCTCGTCGGCGCTCGCGAGGCGGCGATAGGCGCGGACCGAGAACGGCAGCGAGCACAGGTATAGCATCAGCACCCCCGAGACGGTGAGCCAGGTGGCGGTCGCCAGCATCGCCGCGATCAGGCCGACCAGCAGCAGGAGCGGCACCACCAGCCGGTGCGGCACGCGCACCTGCTTGAACGAATACGTCGGCAGCCGGCTGATCATCAGGTAGGACACCAGGATCATCAGCGGCGCGTTGATCGCCGGGTGCGACAGCACGTCGGGGGCGAACTCGAAGCTCAGCATCATCGGCAGCAGCACCAGGCCGCCGCCCGCGGGCGCGGGAACCCCGGTGAAGAAGTTGCCGGCCCAGGCCGGCATGTCGGAATCGCCAAGGCGCGTGTTGAAGCGCGCCAGCCTGAGCGCCGCGCACACCGCGAACACGAGCGCCACCACCCAACCCGGGCCCTTGGCGTATTGCAGGGTCCACAGGAACATCAGGATCGCCGGGGCGACGCCGAAGCACACGAAATCGGACAGCGAATCGAGCTCGGCGCCGAACTTGCTCGAGCCCCCGAGCAGGCGAGCGATGCGTCCGTCGAGCGCGTCGAGCAGCGCCGCCACCAGCACCGCCGCCACCGCGAGCTGCCATTTGCCCTGGATGCCGTAGAGGATCGCCGTCAGCCCCGCGCACAGGGCGGTCACGGTCATCATGTTGGGGATCAGCCGGTTGAACGGCAGCGCCCTCAGCCGGTCGCGCGGGCGGGTCATGACGCGTGCTCCTCATCCCCGGCGGCGTTGGTGCCGGGATCCGCGATCACGGTCTCGCCCGCCACGATCACCTCGCCCGGCGTGACCAGCGGTTCGACGCCGTCAGGCAGGTAGACGTCGACGCGGCTGCCGAACCGGATCAGGCCGTAGCGCGCACCGACGGTCACGGTGTCGCCGACTTTGAGCGTCGAGCGGATGCGTCGCGCCACCAGCCCTGCGATCTGGACGAAGGCGATGTCGAGGCCGGTGGACGTGGTCATGCGCGCCGACAGGCGCTCGTTGTAAATGCTGGCCTTGTCGAAGGAGGCATTGAAGAACTTGCCCGGCCGGTAATGCACCGCCGTGATGCGCCCGTCGGCGGGGATGCGGTTCACATGAACGTTGAACACGTTCATGAAGATGCTGACGCGGGTGCGCGGCGCGGCGCCCATGCCCAGCTCGTCCGGCGGCGGCACCTTGACGATCGGCAGCACGCGGCCGTCGGCGGGCGATACCAGGACGCCCGGCCGCGTCGGCGCGATGCGCTCGGGGTCGCGGAAGAACCACACGCACCAGGCCGAGAGCACGACGCCGAGCCAGCCGAGCGGCGCCCACAGCCACCACAGGAGCGCAGTCGCGGCGACGAACGCGGCGATGATCGGCAGGCCTTCGCGGTGAACGGGCATGCGCATATCTGGATATTCACTCCGTCTTATCCCCCGGTTACTCCGCCGGAAGCTGGCGGAGTTTAGCCGAATTCCCCCGCCGAAGCGAAGGAATCCGGGGATTCCGGACGGCTCCGGTTTACCGATTCTCAACCCTCGCGGGGTTAAGGATAAGGTATGGCATTCGCTTCGCTCACCCCCCTCGCCGGCTCCGGCACGGCGCTTTTCCCGGACGGCACGGTCCCCGCGCCCGACATGGCTACCGCTGTGCGCGGCGCGATCTCCCTCGCCACACCACCCGGCCGCCTGACCTTCCGCTTCGCCTATGGTGAGGTGCCGGTGACGGGCACGATCACGCCCGCGGGCGATGCGCGCTACCTGCTGTCGATCACCGTGACGGCGGGCATCGTTCCCTATTCGGCTGAAGATTGCGACGCCCGCGGCGTGCTGCTTGCCGCCGTCCACCACATCGCGCGGACGTTCGGCGATCATGTCGCCATCGACCCGCACCAGGCCATCGTGATCAGCGCGGCGCGCGATGCGGCGGTGCCGCTGACGGCGGTATCCGTGCTCGCCGGCCTGGTCGCCCTGATGGTCGAGATCCGCCCGGTGTTCGAGGCGCTGGGCGAGTATCTGCCGGAACTGCGCGGCGCCCTGCCCGTCGCCGACGCCGCCTGACGCTTCAGTTCGCCTGCGGCTGACGCGGCACGGTGAACACCTGCCCCGGATAGATCAGATTGGGATCGCGGATCTGGGCCTTGTTGGCCTCGAGGATCAGGGTGTACTGCACGCCCGTGCCATAGGTGCGCCGCGCGATGCGCCACAGGCTGTTGCCGGGCTGAACCACCACGATCTGGCGCTCGCCGAGATCCCCCACGGCGGGCGCGCGATTGAACGGCACCTCGATGCGGCGCGCCACCCTCCCACCTGAGGCCAATTCGTCGACGCGCAGCGAATAGTCCCCCGGCGCCAGCGTATCCTTGGGCTGGAACGACCAGCGGCCATGGCTGTCGGCGGTGGTCTCGCCGACCGGGCGGTTGTCCACGTAGATGCGCAGATGCGCGCCGGGATGGGCATTGCCGCTCAGGCGGACATGACCCTCGCCGTCGTAATCGATCACCTCGATGGCGAGCGCGGTCGAACCGCTCTTGGCACCGCTTGGGGACTGCAGCACCACGCTCGGCGCGAGCTTGCCGTTCTTGCCTTCCTGCGACGGCACCTTGAGAGCGAGCGCACCCGACGCCCCCTCCGCGGGACCGCCAGCGACGTTCTTGCCGCGCTCGGGCACCACCAGCACCACCTCGGCGCCGGAATTGACCGTGGTGCCGTCCTTGAAGCGCGCCGACAGGCCGAGCCGGCGCGAGCCGGGAGCGAGCGGCTTGTCGGGCACCAGCACCCATTCGCCGCGGGCGTCGGCGGTCACCTTGCCGACCACCCGGTCGCCGTCGAGCACCGTCACCTCGGCGCCCGGCGCGGCGCGGCCGGCGATCACGGCGTTGCCCTCGGGATTGACGCGCACGATATCGAAGCTGGGCTGGTTGCCGCGCGCCGTGATCTCGGGCGCCGTGAGGCTCGATCCGCCTGGCGGCACGGTAACCGTCGGCGACGGCTTGGCCGGCCCGGCGGTCTCGGTTTCGGTCTCGCGCCCGAGGTAGAAATTGAGCAGCAGCGCCGCCGCCAGAACGACGGCGCCAAGGATGGCGATGACGAGCGCGCGGTTCACCCGTGCCTCTCCTTTCACGGCAAATTCCCCGGCCGGCCCGGGCTGGCGCTAGGGTAGTCGGTCGCCCGGCGCAGCGCAACGTCCGCTCGCGGGAAGGGGGCGGCGACGCCCGGGGTTCGGCGCAGGGGCGCGGCGCGCTATTTCTTCCGGCCGGGACCAGGCAGCGGCTTGAGCGACTTGATATAGACCGCGATCGCGCGGCGATCGCTGTCGCTCAGCTTGGCGGTGCCGTTCTCGACCACGTCGGCCATCAGCGAGCCGAACGAATCGCCGTCCGGCATCATGCCCGAGCCGAGCGATTCGGCGATATCGCCGACGCTCCATTTGCCGATGCCGTCCTTGGGATCGGGCGTGATGTTGGGGATGGCGAGGCCATCCGGGCCCTCGCCCTTGGCGTTGCCGGCCATCCAGCGGCTGCGGTCGAGGCCGCCGAGCATGGTGCGGGGGGTGTGGCATTCGGCGCAATGGACCAAGCCGACGGCAAGGTAGCGGCCGCGGTTCCACTCCGCCGACTGCTTCGGGTCGGGTGCGAGCGGCCCCTTGTGCAGGTAGAGCCAGTCCCAGGCGATCATGCCGAGGCGGATGTTGAACGGAAAATGCAGGTCGTGGGGCCGGCTTTTCACCTTCGCGGGCGGGAGCGACATGATGTAGCGCTTGATCGCCAGCATGTCGGCATCCGTCAGGTTGGTGAAGGACGTGAACGGAAAGGCCGGGTAATAGCGGTCGCGCTCGGGCGAAACGCCGTCGCGCAGCGCGCGGATGAAGTCGGAATCGGACCATTTGCCGATGCCGTATTGCGGGTCCGACGAGATGTTGGGCGGATAGAACGTGCCGAACGGCGTCTTGATGGCCGCGCCGCCACCCAGAAGCGGGCCTTTCGCCTTGGTATCGGTGTGGCAATTGGCGCAGCCGCCGGCGGCGAACAGCACGGCGCCGCGCCCCGGAACGGCGTTGTCGGGGGCACCTTGCGGGACACCCCCTGCGGCGTCCTGGGCATGGGACGGCCACCAGACAGCGGCCATGACGGCAGCGCTCGCCAGCACCGCGAGCACCAGAAGTGCCCGCCGCGGGGACCGGAAGCCGGTTATCGGGTGGGGAAACACGCGCCTTGGAGAGGCCGACGGCGGAGCCCTGCCCGGGGGCCCCGCCGCCTGCATTACCTGTTACTCACTTCGGCTTGGGGCCGCGGAACGCCTTGTGGCAGGCGCCGCAGGCGGCGGATACCATCTTGACCGCCTTGCCGGCCGCGGCGGCATCGCCCGCCTTGGCCGCCGATTCGTAGGTCTCGGCCGCCTTGCCGAGCGCCGCGGCGTCGCCCTCGAACTTGGACCAGCTGGCCCAGATCCCGGGCTTGGCGCGCGATTTCTTGAACTTGTCCGAGCCGCTGCCCGCGGGGAACAGGGTCGGGATCTTCTTGGCGTTGGCGACGAGCTGGGCCGCGATCGCGGCCTCCTTGGCACCGACCTTGCCCTTTTTCACGGCGGCGGCGAGGGCCTTGGCGTCCTTGCCGTTGGACTTCATCAGGGCCTGGCGTTCCTTGACCGCCTTGGCCGCGTCCTGGGCGAGCGCCGCGGTGCCGAGCGTGAGCGCGGCGGCGACGAGGAGCGAGGGAATGACGAACCAGCGCTTCATAGAGATGCCTCCAGTTGTTGTGCCGTCGTGGCGCGCCCCGTGTCGGGAAAATACGGCGCGCACCCGTGCGGTCACCGCACGACGACCGACGAAGTGTGCCGCAAGCGCAGTCTGTCCTCAATATTGCAGCGCCGAAAAGGCGCCCCCTTCACGAAATCGTGTACTCTGGCCGTCCCCGCGCGACCACCCGCGCCAACGGAATATGGAAAGGCAACGTCGGCATGCCGGACATCGGCTCGATCTGCGTCTACTGCGGCTCCGCCATGGGCCATGATTCCCACCACCGCGAGGCCGCCCGGCGGCTCGGCCGGCTGATCGGCGAGGCTTGCCTGGAGCTGGTCTACGGCGGCGGCAACATCGGCCTCATGGGTGTGCTCGCCGACGCGGCGCTGGAGGCGGGCGGCAAGGTGACCGGCGTGATCCCCACCGAGCTCGAGCGGATCGAGCTTGCCCACAAGGGGCTCGACGACCTCGTGGTGGTCGGCTCGATGCACGACCGCAAGCGCCGCATGTTCGAGCGGGCCGACGCGTTCTGCGCGCTCGCGGGCGGCGTCGGCACGCTGGACGAGGCCTTCGAGATCATCACCTGGAAGCAGCTCGGCCTTCACGACAAGCCGATCGTCGTGGTCAACCAGGACGGCTACTGGCAGCCGTTCCTCGACCTCGTCGACCACGTGATCGGGCACGGCTTCTCGGGCGCCGACGTGCGCGCCCTGTTCGCCGTGGTCGAAGTCGTCGACGACGTGCTGCCCACGATCGCGGCGATGCCCGCCGCGCGCGGCCCGGCCCGGCCCGAGCGCACCTGAAAAGACGGTATTCGGCCCGTTTCAGGGGCCCGTGAGCACCGCCCGCAAGCTTGCGCTCGGCGGCAGGTCTGATATGGTGCGCGCCAGTTTTTCCGCGTCCCCGCCCGCCCCCGGCGGACGGGCCCGCCCCGCATGAATCTTCACGTAAATCCGCCCCTGGCGTGGTGGAGTTGAAGTTCCTTACGGTGTTTGGGGCAGCATCGAAAGGAACTTCAAATCCTTAACCGCGCCAAGAATCAAACAGTTGCTAGTGTCGTTTCGGTTCAGAAGTTCGCCACGAGGACGCCCCGAATATGAAGCGAACTTCTGAACCACGACACTAGAGAGAGGACCGAATGGCCAAGATCAAGGTCAAGACACCGATCGTCGAACTCGACGGCGACGAGATGACCCGCATCATCTGGAAGTTCATCAAGGACAAGCTGATCCTGCCCTATCTCGACGTCGAGCTGAAATACTACGACCTCGGCATGGAACACCGCGACGCGACCAACGACCAGGTCACCGTCGATTCCGCCAACGCCATCAAGAAATACGGCGTCGGCGTGAAATGCGCCACCATCACGCCCGACGAAGGGCGCGTGAAGGAGTTCAACCTCAAGGAGATGTACCGTTCGCCCAACGGCACGATCCGCAACATCCTCGGCGGTACCATCTTCCGCGAGCCGATCGTCATCAATAACGTGCCGCGCCTGGTGCCGGGCTGGACCAAGCCGTTCGTGATCGGCCGCCACGCCTACGGCGACCAGTACCGCGCCACCGACTTCCTCGTTCCCGGCAAGGGCAAACTGACCCTCAGGTTCGAGGGCGAGGACGGCAAGGTGATCGAGCGCGAGGTGTTCAAATTCCCGTCGTCGGGCGTCACCATGTCGATGTACAACCTCGACAATTCGATCGTCGACTTCGCCCGCGCCTGCTTCAACTACGGCCTCACGCGCGGCTGGCCGGTGTACCTCTCCACCAAGAACACGATCCTCAAGGTCTACGACGGCCGCTTCAAGGACCTGTTCCAGAAGGTGTTCGACGAGGAGTTCAAGGCCGCTTTCGACAAGAAGAAGATCGGCTACGAGCACCGCCTGATCGACGACATGGTGGCCTCCGCCCTCAAGTGGTCGGGCGGCTACGTCTGGGCGTGCAAGAACTACGACGGCGACGTGCAGTCCGACACCGCGGCCCAGGGCTTCGGCTCGCTCGGCCTCATGACCAGCGTGCTGATGACCGCCGACGGCAAGACCGTCGAGGCCGAGGCCGCCCACGGCACGGTGACGCGCCACTACCGCGAGCACCAGAAGGGCAACCCGACATCGACCAATCCGATCGCCTCGATCTTCGCCTGGACCCGCGGCCTCAGCTTCCGCGGCAAGATGGACAATACGCCCGACGTCGAGCAGTTCGCCGACACGCTGGAGCGTGTGTGCATCGAGACCGTCGAGGCGGGCCACATGACCAAGGACCTGGCGCTCCTGATCGGCCCCGAGCAGAAGTGGCTCAACACCGAGGAGTTCCTCGACAAGATCGACGGGAACCTGAAGAAGGCGATGGCCTAGGCGTGCAGTCACATCGAAGCGTCCCCCTCACCCAGCGTCGGCGCAGCACGCATTCGCGTGACGGGGAAGGCTCGCGTGCCTCTCGCGCAACCCTACTCAACCCGCTCCCCATAGAAGGCGGGAGAGCGGAAGCGGCGAGGGGATGATCGACCTCCAAGCCAGCAAGGCTGTGTTCTCCTAGAAATGAAAAGGCCCGCGCGCTGCGCGGGCCTTTTTCATAGCGGCGGACGAGAAACTCAGCCGGCGGCGCCCATGGCCTCGGCGATGGCAGCGAAGGCCGCGTCGGCCTTGGACGGATCGGGCCCGCCCGCCTGGGCCATGTCGGGACGCCCGCCGCCGCCCTTGCCGCCGAGCGCGGCGGCGCCGGCGCGCACCAGGTCGACCGCGTTGAACTTTCCGGTGAGGTCGTCGGTGACGCCCACCACGATCGAGGCCTTGCCGCCGTCGGCGCCGACCACGGCATAGACGCCCGGGCCCTGCTTCTTGAATTCGTCCACCATGGACTTGAGGTCCTTGGCCGGCACCCCATCGAGGGTGCGCGTCACCAGGCGCGCGCCCGCGACCTCGCGGCCCTCGCCCGCCGGCGCCGCCCCCTGCCCGCCGCCGCCGAGCGCGACCTTGCGGCGCAGCTCGCCGAGCTCGCGCTCGAGCGCCTTGCGCTCGTCGAGCAGCCGCTGGATGCGCTCGGGCAGCTCGGCTGGCGCCGCGCGCACCGTGGCGGCGACCGCCGACAGGATTTCGGTATTGGCGGAATCGTACGAATCGGCCCCGGCGCCGGTGACCGCCTCGATGCGGCGCACGCCGGCGGCGAGCGCGCCTTCCGAGACGATGCGGAACGCGCCGATGTCGCCGGTGCGGCGCACGTGGACGCCGCCGCAGAGTTCCGTCGAATAAGCGCTCGCATCCTCATCGCCCATGGCAACGACACGCACCTCGTCGCCGTACTTCTCGCCGAACAGCGCCATGGCGCCGGCGGCGACCGCCTCGTCGGGGGTCATCAGGCGCGTCGACACATCGGTATTGGCGCGCACCTGGACGTTGACGTCGGCCTCGACCGTGCGGATCTCGTCGGGGGTCAGGGCCTTGGGATGGGAGATGTCGAAGCGCAGCCGGTCGGGCGCCACCAGCGAGCCCTTCTGGGTGACGTGCTCGCCCAAGCGGCGGCGCAGCGCCGCGTGCAGCAGGTGGGTGGCGGAATGGTTGGCGCGCAGGCGCGACGCGGCGCGCCTTGTCGACGCGCATCTCGACCACGTCGCCGACCTTGAGGCTCCCGCGCGCGAGCGTGCCCAGGTGCACGTGCACGTCGCCCAGACGCTTGGCCGTGTCGGTGACGGCGAACTCGGCGCCATCCTTGGTGAACAGCGCGCCGGTGTCGCCCATCTGGCCGCCCGATTCGCCGTAGAACGGAGTCTGGTTGGTGACGATGGCCGCGTCCTGCCCGGCGGCGAGCGCCGGCACTTCCTTGCCGTCCACGACGATGGCGGCGATACGGCCCTCGGCGCCCTCGGTCTCGTAGCCCAGGAACTCGGTGGCGCCGGCGCGCTCGCGCACCTCGAACCACACGCTCTCGGTGGCGGCCTCGCCCGAGCCGGACCAGGCCTTGCGGGCGTCGGCGCGCTGGCGCGCCATGGCGGCATCGAAGCCGGCGACGTCCACGGTGCGGCCCTCGGCGCGCAGCGCGTCCTGGGTCAGGTCGAGGGGGAAGCCGAAGGTGTCGTAGAGCCGGAACGCCACCTCGCCGGGCAGCGCCCGGCCGCTTCCGAGCTTCGCGGTTTCCTCCGCGAGCAGGCGCAGGCCGCGCGCCAGCGTGGCGCGGAAGCGGGTCTCCTCCATGCGCAGGGTCTCGGTGATGAGCGCGCGCGCGCGGATAAGCTCGGGATAGGCCTGGCCCATCTCGCCGGTGAGCGCGGGCACGAGGCGGTACAACAGCGGCTGCTCGCAGCCCATGATGTGGGCGTGGCGCACGGCGCGGCGCAGGATGCGGCGCAGCACGTAGCCGCGGCCCTCGTTCGACGGCATCACGCCGTCGGCGATCAGGAACGAGACCGCGCGCAGGTGGTCGGCGATGACGCGGTGCGACACCGCGTGGGGACCGTCGGGCGCGACGCCGGCGGCCTCGGCCGAGGCCTCGATCAGGCGGCGCATCAGGTCGATGTCGTAGTTGTCGTGCTTGCCCTGCAGCACCGCGGCGAGGCGCTCGAGGCCCATGCCGGTGTCGATGGAGGGCCGGGGCAGGTCGCGGCGGGTATCCGCGTCCACCTGCTCGTACTGCATGAACACCAGGTTCCAGATCTCGATGAAGCGGTCGCCGTCGGCCCCGGGCGAGCCCGGCGGGCCGCCCGGCACCCCGGGCCCGTGGTCGTAGAAGATCTCCGAGCACGGCCCGCACGGCCCGGTCTCGCCCATGGACCAGAAATTGTCCGAGGTCGGGATGCGGACGATGCGCTCGTCCGGAAGCCCGGCGATCTTCTTCCAGAAGCGATGCGCCTCGTCGTCGGTGTGGTAGACCGTGACCATGAGCCGGTCGCTCGGCAGGCCGTATTCCCCGGTCAGCAGGTTCCAGGCGAGCGCGATGGCGCGCTCCTTGAAGTAGTCGCCGAACGAGAAGTTGCCCAGCATCTCGAAGAAGGTGTGGTGGCGCGCGGTATAGCCGACGTTCTCGAGGTCGTTGTGCTTGCCGCCGGCGCGCACGCATTTCTGGGACGAGGCGGCGCGCGCGTAGCCGCGCTTCTCGGCCCCGGTGAACACGTTCTTGAACTGCACCATGCCGGCGTTGGTGAACAGCAGCGTCGGGTCGTTATGGGGGACGAGCGGGCTCGACGGCACGACCTCGTGGTCGTTCGCCCGGAAATAGTCGAGGAAGGCCGTCCTGATGTCGTTGGTGCCGGTCATCGCTGGAAAATCGTGGTTCGGGCCGCCGTTCCGGCCAAGGCCCATGCTTTTACAGGGCGACGGCCCCCCTGTCCAGAATGGGGGACGGCCCTTGCCGCACCCTGTTAAGCGGGCCCGGTAACGACAAACCCCCGCCCGGTCGCCCGGGCGGGGGTCCCTCGGTGCACCGCCACCCGAGGGTGGCAGAACCGTGTTCAGTCGTTGTCGTCCGCGGCGTCGGCCGGAGCGGAATCGTCGCCGTCGGTCAGCATGGCCTCGGAGACCAGCCCGGCGTTGGCGCGGATCGCCTTCTCGATGGTGGCGGCGATCTCGGGGTTGTCCTTGAGGAAGTTCTTGGCGTTCTCGCGGCCCTGGCCGATGCGGGTATCGCCATAGGAGAACCAGGTACCCGACTTCTCGACGATGCCGGCCTTGACGCCGAGGTCGATCAGCTCGCCGGTCTTGGAGATGCCGACGCCGTACATGATGTCGAACTCGACGGTCTTGAACGGCGGCGCGACCTTGTTCTTGACCACCTTGACGCGGGTCTGGTTGCCGACCACCTCGTCGCGGTCCTTGATGGCGCCGATGCGGCGGATGTCGAGGCGCACCGAGGCGTAGAACTTGAGCGCGTTGCCGCCGCTGGTGGTTTCGGGGTTGCCGAACATGACGCCGATCTTCATGCGGATCTGGTTGATGAAGATCACCATGCAGCGCGAGCGCGCGATCGAGGAGGTCAGCTTGCGCAGGGCCTGGCTCATGAGCCGGGCCTGCAGGCCGACGTGGGTATCGCCCATCTCGCCCTCGAGCTCGGCGCGCGGCACCAGCGCCGCGACCGAGTCGATCACGAGGACGTCGATGGCGCCCGAACGGACCAGCGTGTCGGCGATCTCGAGCGCCTGTTCGCCGGCATCGGGCTGGGAAATCAGGAGGTTCTCGATATCGACCCCGAGCTTCCTGGCGTAGCTCGGGTCGAGGGCGTGCTCGGCGTCGACGAAGGCGCAGGCGCCGCCCTGCTTCTGGGCCTCGGCGACGACGTGGAGCGCCAGCGTGGTCTTGCCGGAGGATTCCGGCCCGTAGATCTCGATGATGCGCCCGCGCGGGAAGCCGCCGATGCCGAGCGCGATGTCGAGGCCGAGCGAGCCCGAGGAGATCGCCTCGATGCCCTCGACGCTCTGGCCCTGGCCGAGCTTCATGATGGAGCCCTTGCCGAAGGCGCGCTCGATCTGGCCGAGAGCGGCTTCCAGTGCCTTTTGCTTGTCCACGTTGGTGTCCTTGTCTACGAGATGCAGCGCGGTCGCCATGGCGGCCTCCTTCCTTATTTCACAGGGAGTTGGTGCTTGCAACGCGGCCGACCGCCCCCTGCGAGAAACCGTTGAGGCGGCTATCTGTGCATGCTTTGTTCTGGCACGCAAGTTCTTTTTTTGTGCGCATATCATACTTCCCGTACCCACTACCATCGGTGGGGGTGTAGGATGACCCCCGCCGTGAACGGGGGCCACGGCCCCACCCTATTGAGCCCCTATCGGCTATGGAGCCTGTGGGACGTGATACGCGGGAGCCTCACGGGGCTTGCCCCTCTGATTTATCAGTTATCGCTTTACCAATTGCTGGACGATCCCAGGGACGGCGAAAGCGACCTGCCCCTTGGGGAACCAACAATTGAGCAGGTGTTAGGCTGGTTGAAGATTGCGGAAGCCGTGGCAAACGATTTCCAGATACAGGCCGCCGAGCATCGGATAGACATTTTCAAAAAGTGTCTAAAGAAAAACATCACATGGCGAGAACTAAGCGTTCAAAGCCGCGTGCTAAGGGAGGCGATCGAATCCGGTTTAAAAGGCCAGCTAATATATCGATACGACAATGTGCAATCCGCGTTTCTCGATACCTGGACAATCAAATGGAAACAGGTGATTGGTAGTTTCCCTTCCACATTCCCTGATATTCGTGCGGCCGTAGATTGTTGGGCCCTAGGCCACGGCACGGCATCCGTCTTTCATTGCATGAGAATATTAGAATATGGACTTGCCGCCTTAGAGTTTGACTCGAAACTCATTTCTGTCGAGCGAGGCGGCGTGTGAGCAGCATGACCGAGGCGGCGTAGAGGAAGGCTTCAGCGGAGGCGATGGTTGCTTCGACGTCCTTGGCCAGCCTTCGGTTGCGGTTGATCCAGGCGAAGGAGCGCTCGACCACCCAGCGTTTTGGCAGGACGTGGAAGCCAACCTGATTGGCGATCTTCTTGACGACCTCGATGGCGATGCAGGTGGCGTCCTTGACTCTCTGGGCGCCATAGGCGCTGTCGGCAAAGGCGAGTTCGACGAAGGGGAACGAGCGTCGCGATGCCTGTAGCAGCGGGATGGCGCCGTCGCGGTCCTGAACGTCGGCCGGATGAGCCTGGATTACCAGGATGCGCCCGTCGGTGTCGACCATGGCATGGCGCTTGCGGCCCTTGATCTTCTTGCCCGCGTCATACCCCCTGGGGCCGCCGGCTTCGACGGTCCTGACGCTCTGGCTGTCGATCACGGCCGCCGACGGGCTGGCCTGGCGTCCGGTCCGCTCGCGATCGATCATGACGAGATGGTGGTTGATGGTCTCGAACAGGCCCTCGCGGCGGAAGCGCAGGAACCAGCCGTAGACCGTCGTCATCGGCGGAAAGTCCGTGGGTAGCAGCCGCCAGGCGATGCCGCCCCGCAGCACGTAGAAGACGGCATTCATGATCTCGCGCATCGGCCATTGGCGGGGTCGACCGGTTCGGGCCGGTGGCGGCAGGAACGGCGCGATGATCGCCCATTCCGCATCGGTGAGGTCGCTTCCGTAACGCAGATGTTCGCGGCTATGCTGCCGCCGGGTGGTCGGGGTCCACATGAGGCTCTCCAAACTGGCTTCGACAACCGTTTGGAATCACATCCGAACCCGGCCATCCACCCCAAAACCGCGTTTCAAGACAGCCTCTTAGCGCACGTTCGCTCATTTATGAGCGTTCTTTCCCGCGAACTTTCTGAGTCTCCTTCTTCGGAACAATCTTCGTGAATGCGCGCTCAAACGCCTCGCCGCTTTCGTCTGCGCCAAGTTCCTTTGCCATGCCGACGAACCTTTCGGCTTGGCTTTTTCCGTCGCTTTTCTTCGTCTTTGGCTTTTTGGGCTTTGCCATCGTCAACGAGTCGTTTGGTAGGTGAGGCGCTTGCCGGTGACGCCCTTCAAGACATTGTTCGCGCGGGTCGCGTCGTCAACACCAAGGGCGATCCGGTTGTTATACCGGAAATCGAACTCGTACAGGTAACGCTGCAAATGCTGTTCGCCGCAATGCTGGTAGATGCCGCGCATCCCCCGCTTGAAGATACCGAAGAAGCCTTCAACGGTGTTGGTGGTCACGTCGCCGCGCCCGTACTCGTTTGCGGAGTGATTGACGCGCTCATGCTTGGCGAAGGTCCGGCCGGGCCGCTTGTAGTGCTGGGCCTCGTCGGTATGAAGGCGGCTTTCCGGGGCGACGTTCTCGGCGAGCACGTTGCGGATGGTCGCGGCGGTCAGATCGTCAACCTTGATCGAACGCACGCGCCCGCCGCGCTCCACGAGGGAGATAACCTTGCGCTTGGTCGCAACGCCGCGCATTTCCACCCAGCCGCGCCCGTTGATGAACACGCTATCGGGCTTGCCGATGAAAGTCTCGTCGGCCTCCACCACCTTGCCCTCGCCACCCAGCGGGGACGGGTTGCCGTCTTTCATGGCCTCGCGGATACGATGACCCATGAACCACGCGGTCTTGAGGGTAACGCCCAAGGTGCGGTGAAGCTGGTTGGCCGAAATGCCTTTCTTGCTCGACACCACAAGGAAGATGGCTTGCAGCCAGATGTGCATCTTGACGTGGCTGCCCTCGAAGATGGTCCCGACCTTGACGGTGAAGGGCTTGCGGCAGGCGTAGCACTTGTAGACCCCGATCCGGGTGGACTTGCCCTTGAGGGCGCCGGACTGGTCCACCACGCCGCAATGGGGGCAGACACGGCCATCCGGCCAGACGCGCTCCTCTACCCAGCGGTAGGCGGCTTCCTCGTCGTGAAGGTGGGGGGCATTGAGGTAGGACATGGCTCTCTCCGTTCTTATGGAGAGATACTAGCCCTTGGGGGTGGGTACGTAAAGTATAATAGTACTTTTTTGTTCTTTTTTCCGGAGGGGTGCCGGACCGGGCCACCGCCCCTACTCCGAGATCACTTCCTTGACCTTGCCGGCGAGCTGGTCGAGGGAGAACGGCTTGGGCAGGAAGTGGATGCCCTGTTCGCGCTCGAGCGATTCGCGGAAGTCGTCCTCGGCGTAGCCCGAAATGAAGATCACCTTCATGCCGGGGTAGCGTTCGCGCACCTCGCGGATCAGGGTCGGGCCGTCGCGGTGCGGCATGACCACGTCGGAGATGATCAGGTCGATGGGCTCGCCGGCCGACTGCATCACCTCGAGCGCGGCATCGCCGTTCTTGGCCTCGAGCACCTTGTAGCCCTTGTTGCGCAGCGCGCGCGCGCCGAACAGGCGCACCGGGTCCTCGTCCTCCACCAGCAGCACGGTGCCGACGCCGGAGAGATCGCGGGTCGGGCGCGGCGGGCGGGCGGCGTCGGCGTCCCGGGATTCGACCTCCTGGGCGGTGGCCTCGTAGCGCGGCAGGAAGATCGAGAAGCTGGCGCCGTGGCCGATCTCGGAATCGACGTGCACGAAGCCGCCGGTCTGGCTAACGATGCCGTAGACCGTGGACAGCCCGAGCCCGGTGCCGGCGCCGACCTCCTTGGTGGAGAAGAACGGCTCGAAGATGCGCTCCAGGTTCTCGGGCGCGATGCCGGTGCCGGTGTCCGACATCTCGATCTTGACGTAGCGGCCCGGCGGCATGACGTCGGCGCCGCGGCGCACCGGACGCTCCAGCGTGACGTTCGACGTGCGGATGGTGAGCGCGCCGCCGTTGTCGCGCATGGCGTCGCGTGCGTTGACCGCGAGGTTGATGATGACCTGCTCGAGCTGGACCTGGTCCACCTTGACGAGGCCGAGGTCGCGGCTGTGGATCACCTTGAGGGCGATGTTGACGCCGATCAGGCGGCGCAGCAGGTTCGAGAGCTCCGCCAGCACGTCGGTCAGGTTGAGCACCTTGGGCTGCATGGTCTGCTGACGCGAAAACGCGAGCAGCTGGCGCACCAGGTTGGCGGCGCGGTTGGCGTTCTGCTTGATCTGCATGATGTCGGCGAAGGTCTGCTCGCCGGGCCGGTGGCGCTGCAGGATCAGGTCGCAGAAGCCGATCATGACGGTCAGCAGGTTGTTGAAGTCGTGAGCGATGCCGCCCGCGAGCTGGCCCACGGCCTGCATCTTCTGGGACTGGGCGAACTGGACCTCCAGCCGGCGATGCTGGGTGGTGTCGAACAGATGCAGGATCAGGCCCGAGAGGTTGCCGCCCGCGTCCTCCAGCCGCGTGAGGTAGAGCGACGCCGAAACCTCGGGGTTGGCGGCGAAGCGCACGTCGAACGGCACATGGGGAACGTTGCCCGCGGTGGCCTCGGCGAGCAGGGCGGTCAGGCCGTCGCGGCATTCGGGCGCGAGCAGGGTCGCGATTCCGCCGCCGAGGCACTCGCGCCCGGTCCCGACGAGCTCGCCGAAGGCGCGGTTGCAGTCGGTGACCGCGCCGTCGAGATCGAGGATGGCGATGCCGGTCGGGCCTTCCTCGAACAGCTTGCGGAAACGCTGCTCGGAGGCGTCCAGGGTCTGGCGCAGCTCGCGCTCGGCGGTGAGGTCGCGCACGATCGAGCGGGTGCGGAGCGTGCCGTCCGCGGCCTCGCCGGCCACGGTCTGGATGATGTCGGCCGCGAACTCGCGGCCGTCGGCGCGGCGGAACGTGACCTCGCCGTGGGTGCCGGTGAAGCCGGGGCGGAACGGGCTCCACGGCTTCTGCGGGTCGGTGCCGGCGCCGGCGATGAACTGGGCCAGATGGTAATGGCCGTGCAGAAGCTCGTCGGCCGAGACGCCGAGCCAGCCGGCGAGGGTCTGGTTGACGTAGTCGAACGAGCCGCCGGCATCGGCCGAGTAGAAGCCGATCGAGGCGTTTTCGAGGAAGTCCACCAGCTTGGCGCGCTCCTCGGTCAGCACCTGCTCCATCTGGCGCCGCGTGGTGACCTCTTCCAGGCACCACAGCACGTAGCCGCGCCGGTAGCCGAGATCGAAGGCCGAGACCTTGAACCACTGGCGGTCGCCGAGGTCGGTCGGGATGCAGATCTCGGCGTGGCCGCTGCCGCCGGCGCGCGCGATCTCGCGCAGGAGAACGAACTGGCGCACGCCGTCGCCCTGGCGGGCCAGGGATTCGAGCTCGGCGAAGCGTGCCTGGGGGTCCTCGCCCATCATGCGGCCGAAGGCGGTGTTCCAGTAGAGCAGCCTGCCGCGCCGGCTGGTGATGACGCGGCCGTTGGGGTCGGCCTCGAACGAGCGCAGCAGGAAGAAGTTCTGCATCAGGCGGTGGTGGCGCAGCCACGCCGCGAATGTCATCAGCGCGAACACGACGGCACTTATCAAGCCCGCCGTGATCGCGTCGGAATGGTCGAAGCGGTGCGTAAAGGGGAGCGCATCGAGCACGCGCGGGCGTGGCAGGAAACCGTCGGGACCGCTCAGGAACAGGTAGGCGAACGCGCCCGCGACCAGCGCCGTGATCACGAGGATCCACAGCACCGGGTTGCGCCAGGGCGCACCCTGCGGCAGGCGGTTCAAAGAGTAGGATGGGGCCTCGACGGCCGGTTCCACGCTCATAGCAGCTTCCGTGATGGCCAATCCCAAATTGGCCGGGGCGCCAGAATGCCAAAGCCGGGCGCCCGCGCCAACTCGAAAGCGGCAGCGCGCGCCGCCGCGCTCATCGCCCGGTGACGCGTTTCTTGAGCTGCATGACGTAGCCGATGACCTCGGCAACGGCGCGGTAGTGCTCGGGCGGGATGGTCTGGCCGATCTCGCTGGACGCGAACAGGGCGCGCGCGAGCGGCGGGTTCTCGACCAGGGGCACGCCGTTCTCCTCGGCCACCTCGCGGATGCGCTTGGCGATCAGGTCGGCGCCCTTGGCAACCACCTCGGGGGCCTCCATCTCCTCGTGGACGTACCTGAGCGCGACCGCGAAGTGGGTCGGGTTGGTCACCACCACGGTGGCGTCGGGCACCGCCTGCATCATGCGCTGGCGGGCACGCTCGGTGCGGATCTGGCGCAGCCGGGCCTTGACCATGGGATCGCCGTCGGACTGCTTCATCTCGTCCTTGATCTCCTGGCGGCTCATGCGCAGCTGCTTGAGGTGGGCGAGCTTCTGGTAGAGGAAGTCGAGCCCGGCGATCACCGTCATGACCGCCAGCATGGCGATCAGGAGCCGGTCGGCCACGGTCCAGATGAAACCGGTGGCGTCCTCGATCGACATGACGGGAAGCTGGCTCACGCGATCGAACAGGGGCAGCGCCACCATGATGCCGACGGCGCCGACGATGCCGAGCTTGAGCAGCCCCTTGGTGAACTCCACCAGGGCGCGCACCGAGACCATCCGCTTGAAGCCCTTGCCGACCGATATCTTCTCGAGCTTGGGCATGATGCTCTCGAAGGAGAACACGGGGCCGTTCTGGATCAGGGACGAGAGCACCGCCAGCGCCAGCAGGATGCCGAGCGGCACGGCGAGGATGCCGGCGACGCGCAGCAGCACGCCCGCGATCAGGTCGCCGATGCCGCCCGCGGTCGCGGCGCGGTCGTAGGAAAAGGCGAGCAGGTCGGCGAGCAGCATCTTGAGCCGGGCAAACATGTCCGGCGCGACGGAGACCAGCACGATAGTGCCGCCCAGCAGCATGAACCAGTTGTTGATTTCGCGCGAGGACGCGAGCTGGCCCTTGGCGCGGCTGTCGTCGAGACGCTTCTGTGTCGGTTCTTCTGTTTTTTGGCTTTCGTCCTGGCTTTCCTCGGCCATGTTTCCGGCTCCCTCAGCCGCCCAGCGCGCTGGTGTAGAGGTCGGGGAAGCGGTTGGCGAACCAGCCGAGGATCGCCGCGATGGTCGCGGCGAGCACCGTGAACCCGAGGAAGATCTGCACCGGCATGGCGATGAAGAATATCTGCACCTGCGGCATCAGGCGCGCGAGCACGCCGACGCCGAGATAGAACACCAGGCCGACGGCGATGAAGGGCGACGCGAGCTGCACGCCCAGCACGAAGGTATCGCCGACCAGCCGGGTGATCACCTTGGCAAAGTCGCCCATGGGCGGCATCACACCCGGGATGAACACGTTGTAGCTGTCGGCGAGCGCGCGCAGCATGAGGTGGTGCAGGTCGCCGAGGAACACCACCAGCACGCCCGCGGTCGAGAGGAACATGGCGGTTACGGCGGACTGCTCTGCAGCCACCGGGTCGTAGCCGAGAGCGTTGGCGAGGCCGGTCTGGAACGCGAGCACGGTGCCGGTGGTGTGGACCGCCGAGGAGATGATGCGCCCGACCAGACCGAGGAACGCGCCCACCGTGATCTCGCCGAACAGGATCGCGGCGAGCCGGAGCGTGGATGCGGGCAGGCCCGGCAGCGTGGACGCGACCACCGGGGTCAGCAGCAGCGCCAGCGCGAGCGCCACCACGAGGCGCAGGCGCGCGGGCACGTAGACCTCGCCGAAACCGGGCATGAACATGAGCGCGGTGCCGGCGCGCGCGAACACCACGAAGAAGGCGAACAGGTCCGCCGGCAGGAGATTGAGGGATTGCACGGGCGGCGCCTTAGCCGCCGGTGGCGATGCGGGAGAACATCTCGCGGGTGAATATCGTGATGGTGCTGAGCATGAACGGCCCCAGCACCAGCAGCGAGACGAAGATCACCAGGATCTTGGGCACGAAGGCCAGCGTCATCTCCTGGATCTGCGTCAGCGCCTGGAACAGCGAGATAATCAGGCCGACGGCGAGGCCGACTACCATCACGGGGCCCGCCATCTTGAGGGTGACGATGATCGCTTCGCGGACGATCTCGAGGACGTCGGGAGGGGACATGAACGCGGTACCGCCTGCTCTAGATCGGCATCCGCAGGATGTCCTGGTAGGCCTGGATCACCTTGTCGCGCACCGCGACCACGGTCTGGAGCGCGACGTCGGCATTGGTGACCGCCATCACCACCTGGTTGAGGTCGGCCTTGCCGGTCATGGCCTCGGCGGTCATCTTCTCGGCCTGCGCGCCGGTCTTGAGCATGGATTCGCCGACGTCCGTGATGAGCTCCTTGAAGCTCTTGCCGGGCACGGCGGCGCGCGCCTCCATGCCGGGCTGGGCCGCCGCCGCGGCGGCGTTGCGATAGGCGGAGATCGCATTGAGGGCGGTGATGGGCATATCGGCTACTCCCTAGGAAATTGCGAAACCCGGCACGTCATGCGCGCAACAGGTCGATGGTCTTCTGAAGCATGCTCTTGGCGGCCTGGATCACGTTGAGGTTGGCCTCGTAGGTGCGCTGGGCCTGCTTCATGTCCATCAGCTCGACCATCGACTTGACGTTGGGCATGCGCACGTAGCCCTTGGCGTCGGCGGCCGGGTTGCCGGGATCGTAGCGCTCCTCGAACTTGCTGTTGTCGGTGAGAATCTTGTCGACCTCGACCTTCTTGATGCCGAGCGAGCGGTCGAGCACGTTCTTGAAGGTGATGATCTGGCGCCGGTAGGGATCGCCGCCGGGCTCGCTCGCCATGTTGTCGGCGTTGGCCAGGTTCTCGGCGACGACGCGCATGCGCTTCTCCTCGACCTTGAGACCGGCGGCCGAGAGCTGCATTGCCTTGAGAAGATCCATGTCCTGCCTCCGGATTGTCTATCGGCCGTCAGGAACCGGGCCGGCCGAGCGCCGCCTTGATCATGGCGATGTGCTTGCGATAGAGGTTGACCGTGAGCTGATGATCCATGGCGGTCTTGGTGACCTTCATCATCTGCTCGTCGAGGTCGACCGAATTCTTGGAGATCGAGAGCTCGGCGTTGCGCTCCTCCTCGGACTTGAAGTCGTTGCGGGCGCTGCTCCCCGCCGGCACGATATGCGCGGCGTTGGTGCGCTCCATCGGGACGCTGTCCGTGGCGGACGCGCCGAGGAGTTGGCGGAAGGTCGGCTGCTTGAGGTCGCGGGCGCGGAAGCCCGGGGTGTCGGCGTTGGCGATGTTCTGGGCCAGCACCTCCTGGCGCTTGCCGAGCCAGGCCAGGCGCCGGGACATCATCTCGAACAGGGGCATCTTGCCGAGGTCCATCGCGCGCGCGGGGCTCCGGGTTGCCGTCCTGGCCTGATGAGGGGAGGCCGGACCCTCTTGGTCCGAGCCTGATGCACGATTGTCCTATCCGTGCTATTAACATTCCGTAAATTCCCCGGGATTTGAGGCAAATCCCGTCAATAACAACGGAGCCCGGCCGCCGGCCGAGGCAAGGATCCAGGTAAGGACGGCTGATGCTCTATCTCACCCGCAAGATCGGTGAATCCGTCATCATCAACGACAATGTCGAGGTTACCGTGGTCGAGGTGCGCGGCAAGTCGATCAAGCTCGGCTTCACCTTCCCGCCCGACGTGACCGTGCTCCGGCGCGAGATTTTCGAGCGGATCCAGGAGGAAAACCGGGCCGCCGCCCAGACCGGCCCCGACGGGTTGCCGCCAGCCGCGCCGAAGGCCGACTGAGGCCGCGCCACGGCGCTTTTTTCCGCTCCGCCCGCGGGCCCATTTAAGCCTTTCTTAAGCATGATTCGGTTTGATTCGCGCAGGCACGGCACGCAGGCAGCGCGCCCCACCGCGTGCAGGACGCGCGCCCCGAACGGTACCGCGCTGCGTGAACCAGCCCCACGACGACATCGCCCCGGCTTCGGCCGCCGCCGGCGGCAAGGCCGACGACGGCACGCCCGGCAGGCGTGACATCGCGGTCGCGCTCAGCCACAACGCCGACGGCGGCGAGTTGCCGCGCGTGATCGCCGCCGGCACGGGCGCGGTCGCACGCCAGATCCTCGAGGTGGCCTTCGCCCGCGGCATCAAGGTGCGCGAGGACGCCGACCTCGCCGAGGTGCTCGCCGCGGTGGACGTCGACAGCGAGATTCCGCTGGCCGCCTTCGCCGCCGTGGCGGAAATCCTGAGTTACGTCTACCGGGCCCAGAGCGCGTCGCAGGCCGCGCCTCATGCGCCCCCCTCCCACCCGCCCGAACCAGCCGGAGACGCGCCATGAACAGGGCCGAAACCTTCAACGACGAGCTCAGCCGCATCGGCGACATCATCGTCGCCGCCCGCGACCTGGTCGCCGACGGCCAGCTGATCAACCTCGCGCCGCTGGAAGGCGAGATCAACCGCATCTGCCAGGGGCTCACGTCCCTGTCCGGGCCGGAAGCCGAGACCGTCAAGCCGGTGCTGCTGTCGCTGATGGACGAGCTCGACCGGCTCGCGGGAGAAATGCGCGCGCGCCAGGCCGAGTACGAGACCGAGCTGCGCGAGCTCACCACCCACGAGAACGCGGCACGCGCCTCGCGCGCCTACCATACCACCCCCCGTCCCGGCCGCAAGACCAAGTAAACCCGCCCATCCGGGCCAAGTCCGAGCATCATGTCCATAGGCACCTATTTCAATTTCATTCTCGCCCTCGTGTTCGTCATCGGCCTGATCGGGCTGACGGCGTGGGGCTACCGTCGCTTCTTCATGGGCCGCGGCATCGCCGAACGGTTCGGCGGCAAGTCGCGCCGCCTCGACGTGGTCGAGGTCCGGCCGCTCGATGCGCGCCGCCGCCTCGTGCTGGTGCGCCGCGACGCCGTCGAGCACCTGCTGGTGCTGGGCGCGACCTCGGAGACCGTGGTCGAGACGGGCATCGTCCCGCCCGCCGGCGGCGCGCCGGGAGACAACCAATGACCCGGCGCCTCGCCGCCGTAGCGGCGGCCGCCCTCGGCGGCGCGCTGCTGTTCGCCGTGCCCGCCGCGGCCCAGAGCCTCAACATCGACCTCGGCAAGATAAGCGGCCAGGAAACCGGCCACATCCTCGAACTGATCGCCCTGATCACGGTGCTCTCGATCGCGCCGGGCATCCTCATCATGGTGACCTCGTTCACGCGCATCGTCGTGGTGCTGTCGTTCCTGCGCTCGGCGCTCGGCACCCAGCAGACCCCGCCCAACATGGTGATGGTGAGCCTGGCACTGTTCCTGACCGCGTTCATCATGGCGCCGGTCGCCCAGAAGTCCTACGACGACGGGATCGCGCCCCTGATCGCCAACCAGATCGACGGGGCCGAGGCGTTCAAGCGGTCGACCGCGCCGCTCGCCGATTTCATGCTGCGCCAGGTGCGCGAGCAGGACCTGAAGCTGTTCTACGACCTGTCCAAGACGCCGATCCCGGCGACCGCGCAGCAGACGCCGCTCAAGGTGCTGATCCCGGCGTTCATGATCTCCGAGCTCAGGCGCGCGTTCGAGATCGGCTTCCTGATCTTCCTGCCGTTCCTGGTGATCGACATGGTGGTGGCGTCGGTGCTGATGTCGATGGGCATGATGATGCTGCCGCCGGTGATGATCTCCCTGCCCTTCAAGATCATCTTCTTCGTCCTCGTGGACGGCTGGTACCTGGTCGCCGGCTCGCTGGTCCAGAGCTTCGGCACGTAACCCCCGGCACGCCACAAAAACCCTGCCCTCGTGCTGCCGCCCCGGCTGCCATGGCAAGCCATGGGGGCGATTGATTACACCATCCGGGTGATGACGGCGGGCGAGATCGGCTAGCAAGAAAAAGGCCCCGCCATCGGCGGGGTAAAGAAAGAGGCCCCGCCGTTGGCGGGGCCAGGGCAAGCGCTCTGCGATCGCGCTTGAGAACGTTTGCGGGGAGGCGCCTCAGCCCTGGGTCGGCGTGCCTTGGGCGGACGCGGAGGGCGGCGGCGCGGGCGCCTTGGCGGGTGCCGGGTGGCCGCCGCGGTTGAGCAGCTTGTCGCGGTAGCTCTTGATGAACGCCTGGAACTGGTCGACCTCCGCCACCTTGCTCGCGATCGCGCGGTAGTCGTCGGGCACGTTGCCGGACGGCGCGGTCACCACCTCGAACAATTCCTTGAAGGGCGTCTTGGCCATGCGGCCGAGGAAGCGGGTGCGCAGCAGCTTGAGAGCGGGCTGATTGCGGCCGAGCGCATCGGCGATCGCCAGCGACATGAGGTTGTCCTGGGCGTTCTCGTCGAGCGCGGCTTCGTGACCCGAGCCGCCGTTCTTGCCGGCCGGCACGTCCTTGACCGTGTCGTCGACGACCTTGGCATAGGCCAGCGCCGCGTTGGTCCAGTCGCGCAGCTTCCAGTAAATCTCCGCCCGCAGCGTCTCGGCCTGCACGCTGGTGTCGTCCTTGATCAGGGCGAGCCCGTCCTGGTAGCGGGCGAGATCGGCGAGCGCCCGGGCCTTGAGATGGCGGCGCGTGGTGGCGGCCTCGGGAATGATGTCGGCCGGCACCTGCCCGGCCAGGGCATCGAACGCCTCCTGGGGCTTGCGGTCGAGCAGATAGACCAGCGCGAGCCGGTTGGCGGCGTCGAACCGGTCGGTGCCGTGGAGACGGTGATCGACCAGGTGCCGGAGCAGGGTCGCCGCCCGGTCGAGCAGGTCCACCGCGACGAGACGCTCCACCAGCCGCGAGATCAGAGTGTCGCCCACGGGCCCTTCCGGGGTCAGCTCGCGGAACTGGTCGTAGATGGCGAGCGCCGCGAGCGGCGCCAGCTTGTCGGCGGCCCCGTCGACGTAGAGCTTCACGAACGCCGCGCGCATGGTGTCGATCACGCTGTCGACGCCCGGATGCTTGGGGAAATTGGTGGCGAGCTCGCGCAGGGTCAGCAGGCCGTTCTTGTAGTCGTCGGCATCGATATAGGCCTGGCCCAGGCGCTTGAGGACCCGGAACTCGAGATCGTCGCCGCGCCAGGCGAAGCGCAGCTTCTCGAGCGCGTCGATGGCGCCCTTCTTGGTGATCTTGCCTTTCTCCAGCAGCAGGTCCGTGCGCGCCAGCGTCGCCAGCACCCGGATGCGGCGGTCCGGTCCCTCGATGGCGCGCTTCCAGACCGCCGCCGCGCCATCCGGATCGAGCACCTTCGCGAGCAGCCGCCCGCGCAGGTAGTCGATATGGGCCTGGGCCATGCGGTCGGGGTTCAGCGCCTCGAGGCTGTCGAGGTGGTACTTGGTGAGCCCCACGTCGCCGATGTTGAGCGCCGTTTCCGCGGCAAGCAGGCCGAAGTGGAGGCGCAACTCCATCGGATAGACCTTCAGCACGGTCTCGGAGCGGGTGAAATAGCGCGAGGCCGCCGCCCAGTCGCCCTTGGCCGCCGCGAGGCCCGCGCGCCACAAGGCGACTTCCTTGTAGCTGTCGAGGCTCGGGTCGTTCAGGTCGAGCGCCGCGCGGTCGTAGTCCTCGAGGCGGTAATAGGCGCCGCCCCGGAGCGCGCGGAAGTTCGGATCCTGGGCAAGCTCCGGCTCGTCCTGCTCGATCACCTGAAGGATACCGAGCACGTCGGTGAAGTTATCGTAGGCGAAATCGAGCTGGGCGAGCTGGAGCCGCGCGCTGTTGCGCGTGGTCGGCGGCGCCATGGCCGCAGCACGCTGCAGGATGTGCTTGTTCTCGATGAAGCCGCCGGTGCCGGGCCGGCGCCAGCTCTGGATGTCGAACAGCCAGCCCGGCCGGGTCTGCCCCGGCGTCGCCTTCTTGTCCGTTTCGGGACCGTCGGCGCGACCGGCGACGAGGCTGACGCCCGACAGGGTGAGGCCGGTGCGCGAGTTGATCTCAACGCCCTTGGGCAGGGTGCGGAAGGTGATGTGGTCGCTCACACTGCGCCCGGCGACGCCCTGGGCGGTCGCGAACAGCTGGACGTCGGCATAGGTCCGGGCCAGGCCAATCCCCTTGCCCGCCTGGGTGAGCGGCACCACCCAGACGCGGTCGCCCACCTCGGGATCGTTGATGGCGACCGCCTGGCCGGCATCTTCCGTGGACAGGAACAGGCGCGCGCCGGCCGCGGCGGCGAGGTGCGATTCCACCGTCACGCCGATCGCCGGCTTGAGGTATTCGCGCTCGAGCGTCACCACCCAGGCGGCGCCGTCGCGCGCGACGTGCGGGTTGACCCCGTCCGGCACCTTCATGCGGAACACGCTGGTACCCGGCATCGAGGAGAACTTGGGCCGCGCGATGAACGCGGTCGCGGGCTTCACGTCCGGAATGCGCTTCGAGTTGGGTGACGGCTTCTTGAGCGCCTCGTCCCAGCCCTCGAAGGTGAACCGGGCCTCGCGGTCGAACACGGCCCAGAGATAGCCCGCGCGCGTGAACACGGCGGCACCGACCGCTTCGGGCCAATGGAACTTGATCGTCGCCATGGTGGGATCGACGGTCAGGATCACCGGAATGGCGCTGCGCGCGGCGGCGGCGCTCGCACCCGGCAGCAGCGACGTGGGCGCGGCCTCGGAAACCGGCGCCGTGTGCGACCCGGTCCTGGCGCCCGCCGCCCCGTTCATGTCGAGGACCGCAACCGGCTCGCGCCGGGCGGGCTTGACGGGCGGCATACCGGCCTTGGCCCGCGGCTTGCGCGCCGCCGCCTTGTTCTCGGCCTTGGTTGCCCCGGCCGGTATCAGCACGTCGACGACGACACTCGTCCCGGAACGGAAATGGCGCACCGTGGCGCCGCTCACGAGGCGGAACGCCAGTGTCGCCGCGGCGCCCGGACGCTGGCTGACGGCACGAACGAACGGCGGCAGGTCACGCTGCACCGCCGCGAGATCGAACCGGGCGGCACGGTTGAAGCGCACCAGCGTCTCGCCGCCTTTGGTCACGACGTCGTAATCCACCGCCTTGTGCCAGTCGAACACGAAGCGGTTGAAGGTGGCGTGCGTGCCGATCCGGACCGGCACGGTAACGATGTCCCCGTTTTGCGCCGGCGGCGCCTTCGCCGGAACGAGGTCGACCACCAGCGAATTTCCGGACGTGAAGGTCTTGAAGCGTACACCGGGCTTCAGGGTGACGAGCACCGACCGCCCGTCTTCTCCCGGCCGCGCGGCGACCGCATAGGTCCCGAGGCGCGCCGGAATTTCGTCGAGCTTGGCGGTGAACGGGCGATCGAAGCCGATGGACAGCGCGCGGTTGGTCTGTTTGGCCTTGAACGGCACCGCGCGCGGCCAGTCGAACACGATGCGCCCGTAGTCCTTGTGCGGCCACACGCGCACGCCCACGGTGTCACTCTTCAGCACCGTTGCCTTGGCCGCGGCCGCCGGCGTATCGGCGGCGAGAACGGGTCCCGCGATGCCCTGCACAGCAAGGACCGCAAGAACGGCAAAGGACCGGAGAAGAACAAGGAAGCCCCTTGCCTTCGACCGGCCCGCATTCCGCGCGCCCGGGGCGCGCGCATCGCCGAATTCCCGATCCATTGCTACCTCACTTGAGGCTGGCAAGCAGGGCGTCGATCTCCTCCTGACTCTGCGCCGCGTCGGGCAACTGGGGCCCGTTCAGAAGTTCCGCGTCGCCCGGCTTCCTGCCGTTTGCCGCCTTGGCGGCCTTCTTGCTTCCTGTCACGCCCGGCTTGTCCGAGAAGGTCTCAACGATGACCGAGACCTTCAATTCGATGTCCTTGAGCGCCCGGACGACGCGGGTGATGCGCTGGCCGGTGATGTCCTGGAAGTTGCAGGCCTCGTAGATGTTGGTGACGGCGTCGCGGATGACCTCGGCGTTTTCGCCTTCGAGGCTCCCCGCCACGCTTTCCAGCTTTTCTGCGGCGTCGAGGATGGTACCGGTCGCCTCCTCGGTATGCTGGACGATCGCGTCGAGCTCGTCGGTGGCGATCTGGATGTGATCTTCGCTGATGTCCTGGGGACGGATCGAGGCGATCTCCGACTTCGCGGTCTCGATGTAGGCGGCGAGCTCCTGGACCTCGTGGTAGAGCAGCAAGTCGCCGCCGGTGAGGTCCCCGTTGAGACTGCTCAGAATGCCGTCGACGATCGTGCCGATCTCTTCGATCGGCACGGTGTTGCCGCGCTCGGTACGAAGCCCCTCGATACGCTGCCTGATCTCCTGGCGCATGTTCTTCGTTTCTCCGGCCATGCTCGTCCCCAGCGTCGTTTCCTCAGAAATCCCCGAGAACGGTTACCAGCTTCTGCTTCAACGTTTCGGCGTTAAACGGCTTGACGATGTAGTTGGACACGCCTGCGGCCTTGGCGGCGATGACGTTCTCCGTCTTGCTCTCGGCCGTGACCATGATGAACGGCAGCTCCTTGAGCTTGATGTCGGAGCGGACCTCGCGCAGCAGCTGGAGCCCGGTCATGGGCTCCATGTTCCAGTCGGAGATGACAAGGCTGAACTTCTTCTCGCGCAGCTTCTTGAGGGCCTCGCTGCCGTCGGTGGCCTCGTCGACATTGTTGAAGTTCAACTGCTTCAACAGATTGCGAATGATGCGCAGCATCGTCTTGTAGTCATCTACGATAAGGATCGGGAGGTTGCTATCGACTGCCATCTACTGCTCCATTTGAGTGCCGACCTGACCCCTGAAGGCCGGACGTGATATCGGAAGGGTAAGCTAGGGAAATCTCGTTAAATTCGCGTAAAGCTGTGCCCGGTTTGCCCATTCCTCACCCCTTGCCGGGCGGATTCCCCGAGGACGGTAGCGGCCCTCTGTTGGCATTGGTATCGGCACTGGCAGGCGGCAGCTTGCGGCGGGCCTCCGCCCCGATCTTGCGGCGCGCGGCCAGCTCGTCGGTGACGTTCTTGGCTTTCTCCGGGGACATGTTGGCGAGGATCGCGGCCGCCTTGGCCTCGCGCATGCGTTCGATCACGTCGAGCAGGACCGGCATGTCGAGCTGCATGAAGATGCGGGCGGCGTCCTTCGGCTTCATGGTCTCGTAGATCTTGACCAGGCTCTTGAGCTTGTTTTCCTGCTCCTCGTCGTACAGGCGCAGCATGCCTTGGATCTTGGTCTGGATCTGGCGCAGCTCGCCGACCTTGCGATCGATGCGCTGCTCGGCCGCCTTGAGCAGCCCCTCGCGCATATCGAGCTCCTGGGCCCATTTATCGAGCTTGACGCGGCGATCGGCCAGCTTCTGCAAGAGATCGATCTCCGCCTGGCTGAACAGGGCCGGATCGTCGGGCAGGCCGTCGGTTCGCGCCGTAGTGGCAGCCGCCTTCGCCGGGGCGTCCTTTGCGTCGCCCTTTTCCGGCGCCTTTTCCGCGGCCTTGGCCGGCGCGGCGAGGGGCGGTGCCTTGGCCGGCGCCGTCGCCTGCTGGGCGAGCGACGGCGTCACGCCGGCGCCGTTCACCCCGGCCCAGATGTTGCCCAGGCGCAGGCCGAGCATCAGCACCAGGGTGAAGATGGCGACCGGCAGCAGGCGGAGCTGGAAGCGGTTTCGTTTGGCCACGGGTTGGTCCGTCAGCGGGTGGCTTCGAGGATCCGGCGCAGCTTCTGCACGGGATCGTCGTTGCTGTTGGATGGCGCGGGGTTGCTGTTGGATGGCGCGCGGGCGGCGTCGTGAGCGGCCTCGCCTGCGCGCCGGGCACCGCGCACGCCGCCCTCGAGACGGTCGGCGACGACACCACCGCGCTCGATCAGGAAGCCAAGGTCCTCGCGCAGGGCGCGGGATTCCTCGATCATCTCCTTGAGGCCGCGGCCCGAGACATCGCTCGCCGCGCGCAACTCGTCCATGCCGGCGCGCGCCTTCTCGGTCGCGGCCGTGAAGTCGGCGATCAGGGCGCGCATCTCTTCCCGTCCGTCGCGCAGGGCGCCGAGCCGTCGGTTGAGAATCACGGCGTAGACGATGGTCGCTACCAGCAGCGCCGCGAGCATGAGATCGAGCATCATGGTGACGGTCATCGCGTCTTCCTCCTGCCCTTGAGATCGTTGCGCGTTCTCTCGACGCGAATGGCGATATTCTGTCCCTTGTGGCCCATGCGACCCTGCACCAGCCTGAGATTGCCGCACCGCAGCTCGACCTCGGGGTCATGGCTGCAGCCGAACACGATCTGGGAACCCACCTTGAGATTCATGATGTCGGTCAGGTTCATCACCTGCTCGTCGAGGATCGCATCGACGCTGATCTCGGTATGCCACAAGGTGGTGGCGAGATGGCTTTCCCAGATGGCGTCGCGGCCGAACTTCTCACCCATGAACATCTGCAGCAGAAGCTCGCGCACGGGCTCCAGCGTGGCATAGGGGATCACCAGCTCGATCTTGCCGCCGCGATCCTCCATGTCGATCCGGAAGCGTGCCATGATCGCGGCGTTGGCCGGCCGCGCGACGGTGGCGAAGCGGGGATTGGTCTCGAGCCGGTCGAAGCGGAAGTTGACCGGGCTGACCGGGTCGAAGGCCGCCGACAGGTCGGCCAGCACCACGTGGATCATGCGCTCGACCAGGTTGCGCTCGATGGTGGTATAGGGCCGTCCCTCGATACGCAGCGCGGCGGTGCCACGGCGCCCGCCCAGCAGCACGTCCACGATGGAGTAGATCAGCGCGCTGTCCACGGTCATCAGGCAGTAGTTTTCCCACTCCTCCGCGTTGATGACGCTGATCATGGCCGGCAGCGGAATGGAATTGAGGTAGTCTCCGAAGCGGACCGAGGTGATGTTGTCGAGCGTGACCTCGACGTTGTCCGAGGTGAAGTTGCGCAGTGAGGTCGTCATCATGCGCACGAGGCGGTCAAACACCACCTCGAGCATCGGCAGGCGCTCGTAGGAGACGAGCGCCGAGTTGATGATGGCCTTGATACCGGACTTGTCCTCGCTCGCGCCTTCCTCGAAGCCGAGCAGGCTGTCGATCTCATCCTGATCGAGAACGCGATTGCCCTCGCGGCCTTCGCCCTCGGCCTCGTCCCACTGTTCCGCCGCCTCGTCCTGGTTTTCGGCGGTTTCTTCTGTCGTATCAGCCATTTACGCTCTATTCCCTGCAATCGGCCCGGAGGGCCCATGGCGCCGCGACGCGTCGCCGCGCCGTCACTGGATCAGCATTTCCTTGAACAGCACGTCATTGATCTTGACCGGCGCCGCCGCTTCGTTGACGCGCCGCAGGAGATCTTCGCGCAACCGGTACATGCCGGCGGAGCCCTGCAGGTCGCTCACGCGCAGCTCGCGCAGATACACCTGGAAGCTGTCGATGATGCGGGGCAGCATCATCTGCAGCTGCTTGACGTCGGCCTCGCCGGGCAGCTCGAGGCTGATCGAAATCTTGAGGAAATTGGTGCGCCGTCCCGAGGAGTTCAGGTTCACGAGCAGCTCGGGCAGATCGAAGAACACCGCCTTGGCGCGCTGCGCTTCGAGCTTCGCCTTCTCGGCAGCCGCCTTGTCCTGCTTCTTGCCGAGCAACCCGTCGGCGGCGCCCGAGAAATAGACGCCCACCGCGGTTCCCAGCACGAGGAGCAAGGGCAGCACGAAGAGCAGGACGATCTTCTTGCCGCTGAGACGTTTCCGGCCGCCTTCGGTTTCGGCGCCCTCGGCGCCTTGTCCCTCGACGTCGTCGGCCGAATCGATTGCCTGGTCGGTCATATGACAAGCCCGATGAGAATTGCTGAACCACGCGCTCCGGGGCCAGCCCGGAACGTCCTGAAACTAGTCCGACTTGGTTAAGATTTCGTTTGCCCGCACCACCCGGGCCGGGCCGCGCGCGACGACGGCAGGATGTACCGGGCAATCCCTGCCGGAGGCCCCATGAACGGCCCCTCCCTCGCCCAGCCGGATTTTACCTAACCAATTGAAATTCAAGAAAAACATAAATTGGCACGCCCCCTGCACGGAAGGCTGCGGATTTTGGATTTTCGGCAATGGTGGGTATGAACCATGGAGACACCGCTTATCGTCACGCTGGCACGTCAGATGTCCGTCCAGAACGAGATCGACGTGATCGCCAACAACATCGCCAACATGTCGACGACCGCCTATAAGGGCGAGCATCTCATGTTCAAGGATTACCTCGCCCGCACGGGCTCTGGACGGCCGGTGACGTTTCCGCAGATCGCAGGCCTGAATCGCATCGATAGAGAGGGGACGATCCAGAAAACGTCGAATCCGCTCGACGTCGCGATCAAGGGTGAAGGCTACTTCACCATCCAGACGCCGAACGGCACCCGTTATACACGCAACGGCCATTTCTCGCTCGACAACCAGGGACAGCTGGTGACGGACGAGGGCTACCAGGTGATGGATACCACCAAGCGCCCGTTCGTGTTCGATCCTTCGGTCAAGCAGATCACCATCGCCAAGGACGGCACGGTTTCCGCCGACGACAACAGGCTCGGCAAGATCGCCCTCGTCAAGTTCAGCAATCCCCAGGCCCTCAAGCGCCAGGGTGGAAGCCTGTTCAACACCGACGAGGCCCCCCAGCCGGCCAAGGGCTACGAGCTGTACCAGGGCCATCTCGAGGGCTCGAACGTGGTGCCGGTGCTGGAGATCACCCGTTTCATGCGGGCAAGCAGCTACTTCCAGGCGGCCAAGAACGTCGCCGACAGTGAAGACACCCGGCAGCGCAAGGCCATCGAGACGCTCGGCGCGCTGCCGCAGTAACGCATTGACGGTGCGCCAGGCACGGCGCGCCTCACCGACTACGGGAACCGCAGGACGCGAAACCGATAGAGGTTATGGAGCCTAGCCATGAGTTCTCTTGAAACCGCCGCCACGGCGATGCTGGCACAGCAGCTCAACGTCGACGTGATTTCGAACAACATCGCCAACGTCAATACGACGGCATTCAAGCGCCAGCGCGCGGAATTCGCCGACCTGCTGTACCAGACCCAGTCGCTGGTGGGCGCAACCACCTCGGATACCGGCACCATCACCGCCACGGGCGCGGATTTCGGCACCGGCGTCAAGATCGGCTCGGTCTACCGCATCAACGAGCAGGGCAACGTGAAGTCGACCGGCAACAACTTCGACATCGCCATCCAGGGCAAGGGCTACCTTCAGATCACCATGCCCAACGGCACCACGGCCTATACCCGGTCCGGCTCGCTCCAGCTCGATCCTTCGGGCCAGATCGTGACCCCCCAGGGCTACACGGTCCAGCCCGGCATCACGGTGCCCGGCGACGCGGTCGATGTGACCATCAACCAGTCGGGCGAGGTCCTGGTGAAGCTCGACGGGCAGACCACGCCGTCCAATGTCGGCCAGATTCAACTCGCCACCTTCCCCAACGAGGCCGGCCTCAAGTCCCTCGGCGACAACCTCATGGCCGAGACTCCGGCATCGGGCAACGCCGTCACCGGCACGCCCGGGTCGAGCGGATTCGGCACCGTCCTGCAAGGCTTCCTCGAGACATCGAACGTCAACATGGTGCAGGAGATCACCGACCTGATCGCCGCCCAGCGCGCCTACGAGCTCGCCTCCAAGGTCGTGCAGACCTCGGATCAGATGCTCAACTCGCTCGTGCAGACCGCCGGCTAGCCGGGCGCCAGGGGAACGACCATGACAACCCGTCTCGCAATATTCGCGATCGCCGCGTGCCTTGCCCTCGCGGGCGGCGGCGCGTCGGCCGCGACCAGCCCGGCGGCGGCACAGCCAAACACGGCGCCCCAGCCCGGCGCGGCGGCCCTGGTCTCGGCCTCGCGCGACCACGTCACCGTCACCGGCGACACCGTGCGCCTCAGCGACCTGTTCACCAACACCGGCAGCAAGGCCGGCGCCGCCGTCGACGCCGCGCCGGCACCGGGCGCCCAGGCGATCTACGACGTTTACCGGCTCGCCGAAATCGCCCGCGCCAACGGCCTCACCTGGCAGGCGCGAAGCTGGTCCGAGCATGTGGTGATCGAACGCGCCAGCCAGACCATCGGCGCCGACCAGATCGTGGCAACGCTGCGCGAGGCGATCGAGAAGGAGCGGACCGCGCAGGAGGGATCGTTCGAGATCGAGATGACCAACCGCGATCTCAGCCTCACCGTGCCCGCCGACCGGCCCGCCACCGTCGCCCTGGAAAGCCTGCACACCGATCCCAAGTCCGGCCAGTTCTCGGCGGTCCTCGCGGCTCCGGCCGGGGACCCGCACGCGGTCCGCATCAATGTCGCCGGCCGCATCTATCGCCTGATCGAAGTGCCGACCCTCAACCGGCGCATCGCGCCCGGCGACATCATCGGCCGCAACGACATCAACTGGATCAACCTGCGGGCGGACCAGGTCTCGCGCAACGTCATCACCGATGCCGCGCGCCTGATCGGCGCCACGCCCACCCGCACGGCGGTCGCGGGCAAGATGCTGGTCAACGGCGAGGTGCGCGCACCGCGCATCGTGACCAAGGGCACGCTCGTAACGATGATCCTGCAGACCCCCCATATGGTTCTGACGTCCAAGGGCCGCGCCCTCGAGGACGGCGCCAAGGGCGACGTCGTCAGGGTCATGAACACCCAGAGCAAGACCATCATCGAGGGCGAGGTCACCTCGTCGGGAATGGTGCTCGTGACCGCGACAGCTTTCATGCCGACCGGCATACCGGCCCAGCAGGCTGATGCGCGCAGTCCGGCGAGGAGATAGCAGATGTCCAGACGAAATTCCGAAATGCTGGTGCGTTGCGCCATGGCCGGCCTTCTCGTGGCCGGACTCGGCGGGTGCGCCGACACGATAAAGAGGCTGTCACAGGTCGGTGAAGAGCCACCGCTCACGGAGATCCAAAATCCAACCCAATCTCCTGGTTACCGACCTGTCAGCCTCCCCATGCCCCGGGCGGAGGTCGTCGTGCCCCGCCCGAACTCCCTGTGGCGGCCGGGTGCGCGCGCCTTCTTCAAGGATCAGCGCGCCGCCCAGGTCGGCGACATCCTGACCGTCACCATCAACATCGACGACAATGCCAGCCTGTCGAATAAAACCGATCGCTCCCGGGACACGACCGAGAACGATACCATGCCGAACGTGCTCGGCTTCGAAAACACCGTGAAGAAAATCCTGCCGAAGGGCTTCGATCCGTCCCAGGCGGTCGACGTCACCGGCCAGACAAAGAACGAGGGAAGCGGCACCATCGACCGCAACGAGAAGATCGCGCTCAAGATCGCCGCGGTCGTCACCCAGGTCCTGCCCAACGGCAACCTGGTGTTGCGCGGCAACCAGGAAGTGCGGGTGAACTTCGAGGTGCGCGACCTGCAGATTACCGGAATCGTGCGCCGCGAGGACATCGGTGCGGACAATACGATTTCCTACGAGAAGATCGCCGAGGCGCGCGTCGCCTACGGCGGCCGCGGCCAGATCACCGACGTGCAGCAGCCGCGCTACGGCTCGCAGATCATGGACATCATCTACCCGTTCTGATCGCCGGAAGCGGTCCCGGAACGGAAAAGGCCGGCGCACTGCGCCGGCCTTTTCCGTTGCCTGATGTGCGTGCGAATGGCTAATCGTCGCGCCGGGTCCGCTCCATCCGCTCGTGGCGCTCTTGCGCCTCGATCGAAAGCGTCGCGATGGGGCGCGCCTCGAGCCGCTTGATCCCGATCGGCTCGTCGGTCTCCTCGCAGTACCCGTAGGTGCCGTCCTCGATCCGCTTGAGTGCCTCGTCGATCTTGCCGATCAGCTTACGCGCGCGGTCGCGGGTGCGCAGCTCGAGCGAGCGGTCGGTCTCCAGCGACGCCCGGTCGGCGATATCGGGCTCGCGCAGGCCGCCTTCCTGGAGATGCTGGAGCGTTTCGGAGGTTTCGCTGAGGAGCTCGCCCCGCCAGGCCATCAGCTTCTGGCGGAAGTACTCCTTCTGCTTTTCGTTCATGAACGGCTCTTTTTCGGAAGGCCGGTAATTGCGCGGAAGCTTCACTGGCATTTCCTAAACCCTCGGCTTGGGGGGTGTTAAAAGGCGCGCAAGTATATGGGCGGCCAAGGGGGATAGCAACCCCATGGGTTTTCCTAAATCATCTATTTATTTCAGTTAGTTATCAGAAAATCGGGGGCGCGTCAGTCGAGCGTCGAGTACTTGGCCAGCTCGATCTCGGCGCGCAGTTCGATCTGATCGAGGATGTCGATCAGTCGCGGGTCCTGGACCGACTCGCGCTTGAGACGGACGAGACGGGCGAGGTTCTCGATCTGGCGCCGCGACAGCACGCCCATCAGGAGGCCGTGACGCAGCTCGTCGAGGCGGTCGAGGATATCGCCCGCCCGCTGCCGCGCCCGCGATTCCCGCTCGAGGACATCACCCATCTCCTGCACCGACAGGAGCGCATCGACGCCGCCCACGGCGCGGCTGCCCGCGACCGAGGCGCTGCCGGTGGTCTCCGACTCCTCCGGACCGTCGAGATGCGAGGCGAAATCCGCCGATGCCGGGCCAGCGGCACGGCCTGCCTTGCGGACCGGAGATGAGTTCAGAGACCCCGTACGGGAAATCTTCATCGTAACGTTGCTCGCCTTGGGCGTGATCCGCCCTCATCGGGGTGCGGGTGCGATCGTCGCCATGGTGCGCGGCCGTGGTTAACATCGCGTTAAGTCCCTGCACCATGGGCGCGAACGGATCCACCCCCGGCCGCCCTCGGCCCGCCCGGGGAGACGGCAGATTTTGCCGCCCGTATCCGGCACGGCTTGCCGGTCGTCCCCCCAAATCACCCCCGGACGCCATGACGTCACGAAATTTTTCCATGCAAAACAACCAGTTGGTCCGGACCGGTGGTTGGCACGCTCCTCGCTTGTCAGGAGCCGAGACGACTTCCGTCGACCAGAGAGATTCGGATCGCATCATGACCTTTTCCCCGTTCCGCACGCCGCGCCGCTGGTTCCGTGCCGCCGCCCTCGCCCTCGGCCTGGTGCTGGCGCTCGAGGGCACGGCCCAGGCCGCCTCGCGCATCAAGGACATCGCCGATTTCGAGGGCATCCGCGAGAACATGCTGGTGGGCTACGGCCTCGTGGTCGGTCTCAACGCCACCGGCGACACCCTCACCAACTCGCCGTTCACCAAGCAGAGCCTGGTCGGCATGCTTGAGCGGCTCGGCATCAACGTCCGCGACGACACCGTCAAGACCCAGAACGTCGCCGCGGTGATGGTGACTGCGACCCTGCCGGCGTTCGCCCGGACCGGCTCGCGCGTCGACGTGGTCGTCAGCGCGCTGGGCGACGCCTCGAGTCTGCTCGGCGGTACCCTCCTGGTCACGCCGCTGATCGGCGCCGACGGCGAGGTCTACGCGGTCGGCCAGGGCAACGTCGCCGTTTCCGGATTCCAGGCCAAGGGCCAGGGCGCCTCCATCACCAAGGGCGTGCCGACCGCGGGCCGCATTCCCAACGGCGCGATCGTCGAGCGCGAGGTCGGCTTCGAGCTCGCCTCGATCAAGAATCTGCGCCTTGCGCTCCGCAACCCCGACTTCACCACCGCGACCCGCGTCGCCCAGTCCATCAACAGCCATCTCGGCGGCAGCAGCGCCCGCGCGATCGACCCCGGGACGGTGGTGCTGGCCGTCCCCGAGAGCCGCAAGAACGACATCGTCGGCCTGATGACGTCCCTCGAGCAGCTGACCGTAGTCCCCGACCAGGTCGCCCGCGTCGTCATGGACGAGCACTCGGGCGTGATCGTGATGGGCGAAAACGTGCGCATCTCCACGGTCGCCATCGCCCAGGGCAACCTCACGGTCCGTATCACCGAGAGCCCCCAGGTGTCCCAGCCGCAGGCGTTCTCGTCCACCGGCACCACCACCACCGTGCAGCGCACCGACGTCCAGATCGACGAAGGCAAGGACAAGAAGCTTGCCGTCCTGTCCTCGGGCGTCAGCCTGCAGGAGCTGGTCAACGGCCTCAACGCGCTGGGGATCGGCCCGCGCGACATGATCACGATCCTCCAGACCATCAAGGCCGCGGGCGCGCTCCAGGCCGAGATCGAGGTGATGTGATGAGCGACATCACGACCACGGCCGTGACCGCAGCGACCGGCACCCCGGCGACCGCCGCCGTGGCGACCGGCACCCCGGCGACCGGCAGGCCCGCCCGTCATCTTACGGACGCCCAGAAGGCGCTCGCGATGCGCAAGGCCAAGGAGTTCGAATCCGTCCTGCTCGGACAGTTCACCTCGATCATGTTCTCGGGGATCAAGGGCGACGGCCCGTTCGGCGGCGGCCCGGCGGAGGACATCTACCGGAACATGCTGTCGACCGAGTACGGCAAGGTGCTCGCCAATTCGGGCGGCATCGGCCTCGCCGACGCCGTCTACCGCGAAATCATCCAGACCCAGGAGGTCGCTTAGCCATGGATACCGCCGGCAAGAGCCTGATCGAAAATCTCATCTTCGTGACCGCGCGACTGATCGACGTCATGACGCGCGAGATCGAGTTCCTGAAGAACATGCAGCCGCGCGAGATTCGCGACCTGCAGCAGGACAAGGCGGATCTCGCCCGTGCCTACGAAGGCTGCATGGCCCGCCTCAAGGCCCAGCCCCAGCTGCTGGCCGACGCGGACAAGAACCTCAAGCGGCAGCTCAAGGAGCTGACCCAAAAGTTCCAGTCGGTCCTCGTCGAAAACGAGCGTGCGCTGCGCGCCGTCAAGTCGGTGAGCGAACGGATTCTCAACGTGATCATCAATGCCGTCGCGGAAAAGCAGGGTGGTGCCGCCTACTCGTCGACCGGCGCGCTGGGCGCCACGGCACTGGCGAACAGCGGCCGGGGCGTGTCGCTCTCGGTCAACGAGCGCCTGTAGAAGCAATTGGTCGGGCGAGACCACACGAAAAAGGACCATAGGACGTGACTACCGCCATCAGCATAGCCATGAGGTCGGCGCTCAGCGGTCTGCAGGTCAACCAGACCGCGCTCGGCATTACGTCCAACAACATCTCCAACTCCAATACCGACGGCTATTCGCGGAAGATCGCCGACCTCCAGACCCTTCTCATCGACGGCCAGGGCGGCGGTGTCCAAGTCGCCGACGTCAGCCGCAACGTCAGCGATTTCCTGACTCGCGACCTGTGGAACCAGTCGTCCCAGCTCGGCACCTCGCAGACTCTCGACAAGTACTACTCCAACATGCAGGACATGTTCGGCACGCCGGACGCGAGCTCGTCGATCGCCTCCACCATCACGGATCTGGGCAACACGCTCCAGGCGCTTTCCATCACCCCCGAATCGCCCTCCGCACAACAGGATGTCGTGAACTCCGCGCAGGCGCTGACCCGCCAGTTCAACACCATGTCCTCGAACGTGCAGGACCTGCGCATGGAAGCGAACAAGGAGATCGATACCCTGGTAACCCGGGCGAACACGCTCATCGGTAACATCACAGAGCTCAACGCCCAGATTTCCCGCAACAGCGCACTGAAGAAGCCGATCGGCGACCTGCAGGACGAGCGCGACCGCAACGTTGCCGAGCTCTCCAGCACCATGAACATCAGCTTCTTTACCCGCGACGATGGCCAGATAGTGGTGTTCGGCGGCGACGGGCGGACGCTGGTGGATACCATTCCCGCGACGATGGCCTATTCGCCGGCCTCCAACATGAGCGCCGACGTGACTTATCCCGGCAACGGGATCAGCCCGATCACGGTCAACGGCAACGACATCACCACCTCGATCACCTCGGGCAAGCTCAAGGCGCTGATCGACCTTCGTGACACCATCCTGCCGGGCCTCGGGGACCAGCTCGACGAGCTCGCCGGCGTCATGCGCGACCAGGTCGACGCCATCCACAACGACGGCGCGGCCGTTCCGCCGCCCAGCACGCTGACCGGCACCCGTGCTTTCTCGAACCCCGCGACCGACACCGCCGACATCACGGGCACGGTCCGGATCGGGGTCGTCGATTCCGACGGCAAGAGCGTGGGCGCGCCCATCGACCTCAGCCTCGACGACCTGGCCACCGTGGTCGGCGGCACGCCCACGGTCAACGACGTCGTCGACGCCATCAACGGCGTCTACGCCGCCTCGACCCCCGCGATCCCGGGGCTTTCCGGCGCGACCGCCAGCGTGAATGCCTCGGGCGAGTTCGAGATCGCCGCCACCAGCTCGTCCAACGGCATCGCCATCAACGAAGGGACAAGCCAGGAATCCACCACCGGCTTCGGCTTCTCCCATTATTTCGGGCTCAACAACTTCTTCTCCGGCAACTCGACCGGCGGGCTTGCCAGCAACATCGCCGTGCGTTCCGACATCGTCGCGGACCCGCAGCTCGTCGCACGCGGCCAGCTCTCCGACGGGACACTCGCGAACGGGGACACCGCCGTCTCGATCGGCGACAACACCATCGCCACGGAAATCGCCAACAAGTTCCAGGACACCGTGGCGTTCGCCCAGGCGGGAACCCTGCCGGCCACGAATTCGTCATTTTCGGGTTACGGCGCCAGCATCGTCTCGACCAATGCCAACGGTGCGTCGGCGGCCAGCAACGACCTGTCGTTCCGACAGACCCTCTACAGCGACGTCAAGTCCCGGTCCGATTCGCAGTCGGGCGTCAACCTGGACGAGGAGATGGGCAACCTGATCCTCTACCAGAACGCCTATGCCGCCAATGCCCGCATGATCACCACCCTCTCCGACGTCATGAAGACGCTGACGGAGATGGTGTAAGGGAAAGCCGCCATGACCACTCGCATCTCGAGTTTCGCGCAATACCAGCTGACGCAGTCGCAGATGGCCCAGACGCAGCAGCGCCTGCAGGATCTCCAGGTCCAGCTCTCCTCGGGCATGAAGGCGCAGCGCTACAGCGGGCTTTCGCCGGACGCCAGCCAGCTGATCAACCTGGAGAGCACGCTTCAGCGCACCGACCAGTACACGAGCGGCAACAACACCGTCAATCTGCGCCTTCAGACCATGGAGACCTCGGTGTCCTCGGCGTTCGACACGGCATCCAGCCTGAAGACGCTGCTGGTGAACGCCCTCAACGGCACCAACGCCGGCGATCTTGCGCTGAACCAGACCGCCCAGAATATGATGGACCAGCTCCAGCAGACGCTGAACGCCAAGATCGGCGACCGCTACCTGTTCTCCGGCACCGCCACCGACACGCCGCCCGTCGACTTCAGCGATCCCAGCTTCACGGCGCCCCCCGGCGTGTACCCGTCGAGCGCGGACACCAGCTATTACCAGGGCGACAGCACGAAGCTCTCGTCGCGGATCGCCGACAACTACGACCTGACCTGGGGCGTGACCGCGAACGAGCCCGGCTTCGAGGAGCTGTCCCGCGCCCTCCATCTGACCGCCACCGCATCGACCTCGCCGACCGACACGAACCGGCTGCAGGACGCGCTTTCCGTGGTCAATCAGGCGATCAGCGACCTGCCGGACATCCGTTCGCGCATCGGCTCGGCGCAGAAGTCCATCGACGACGCCAATACCCAGCACACCGATGTGACCACGTACCTCAACCAGTCCATCAGCGACATCAAGGCGGTCGACATCCCGAGCGCGATGACCCAGCTCAGCAGCGAACAAACGCTTCTCGAAGCGAGCTATTCGACGGTCTCGCGCCTGTCGCAGCTCAACCTTGCGAGTTTCCTGCATTAATTGTCGCGGCTTCTCGGCCGCATTACGACGAAGGAGGACAGTATGTTTGCCCACACCACAGCGCGGAAAACCGAACCCGCGACCGGCACCCCGGGGACGCCTGCCACGCCCGGGACGGAAAAAAGCGGCGCCAGGCGCGTCGAGTCCCGTTTCGGCGCTATCGAGGTCGTGTCCGAAAACATGATCCAGCTTCCCAACGGGCTGCTCGGCTTCGCCGAATTCCACGATTTCGGCCTCGCCGCCCTGCCCGACGGCCGGCACCCCCAGTTCCGCGTGCTTCAGTGCATGACGTCGCAGGACCTGGCTTTCCTGGTCGCGCCGCTCAACCTGGAGAGCCGGGCCATCGACGAGGAGGACCTCATGGAGGCCTGCACCACGCTCGGCATCTCCCGCCAGAACCTCATCGTGCTGCTGATCGTCACGGTGCGCCGCGACGATGAAGGCGCGCACGTGTCCGTCAACATGCGCGCACCGCTGTTCGTGGATGGCGCCCGCAACATCGCGCGCCAGTACGTGATGCCGAACAACAAGTACTCGATCCGCCACACGCTGTAGTCCGGACCGGTACCATGATCGCGATCGGCATACGCTCCGTCACCGCGGCGCCCGCCTCCGGAGGCAGCCTGCCTTCGCCGGCGGCGATGCGTGTCTTCGCCCTGGAGCTCGATTCGGCCCTTTCCCTCCTTCGGGTCAAACAGCCTGCGGCGGCACAAGGCATGCCTCATGCCGCGCACGGACAGGACGATGCCGGAGCCGTCGCGCCGAGGCAGACGGACCACATCCTTGCAGGGCTGGTGCCCTGGGCCCGGCAGCGGCCCGATGGCCGTCGCACGAAGCAGGGAAATCACCGTGAACGCGGCAAGCAACCCCGCCACGAGGCCTACCATGACTGACGCAGTCCGTACCCACAGCACAAACCCCGCCGCCGGCCTCGACGTCATGATCCTGTGCGGCGGCCTCGGCACGCGCCTGCGCGAGGAGACCGAATTCAAGCCCAAGCCGATGGTGGAGATCGGCGGCAAGCCGATTCTATGGCACATCATGAAGCACTACCACGGCTACGGCGTGCGCAACTTCATCCTGTGCCTCGGCTACAAGGGCGACGCGATCCGCGACTATTTCCTCAACTACCGCCGACGCAACTCCGACCTCGCCGTCGACTTCGGCAAGGGGACGGTAGAGGAGCTCTCCAACGGGTTCGACGAGGACTGGCGCGTCGTCCTCGCCGAGACCGGGCATGATTCCCTGACCGCCACGCGCATCCGCAAGGCGCTGCAATACGTGCGCGGCGACCGCTTCATGGCGACCTACGGCGACGGCGTGTGCGACGTGGATCTGTCGGCGCTCGTGCGCCATCACGAGGGCGCCGGACGTCTGGCGACCGTGACCGCCGTGCACCCGTCCTCGCGCTACGGCGAGCTGGCGATCCAGAACGGCGTCGTCCACACCTTCCGCGAGAAACCCCAGGTCAACGACGGCTGGATCAACGGCGGCTTCTTCGTGTTCGACCGCACCGCCTTCGACGACGTGAACGAGGCCGAGAACCCCAGCCTGGAGCAGGGCGTGCTCGAGCACCTGGCACAGGACGGAGAGCTGGCGGTCTACCAGCATCCCGGCTTCTGGCAATGCATGGATACCTACCGCGAGATGCAGCTTCTCAACGAGATGTGGGAAAAGGGCCACGCCCCCTGGAAGACCTGGGACGATGCCTCCCATTACCCCTTCAAGGACAAGGTGCCCGCATGAACCGCGATCTCTGGCACGGCCGCCGGGTGTTCGTCACCGGACATACCGGCTTCATGGGCGGCTGGCTGGCCGAACGCCTGGTCGGGCTCGGCGCCGACGTGACCGGCTACGCGCTGGCGCCGCCGACCGATCCCTGCCTGTTCGAGACGATCGGCCTGGAATCGCGCGTCAACCACGTCACCGGCGATGTTCGCGACGCCGAGGCGCTCGCCAACGTGCTCCGCGGCGCACGCGCCGAGATCGTGTTTCATCTCGCGGCCCAGCCTCTCGTCAGGCGGGCGCACCGCGACCCGCTCGAGACGTTCTCGACCAACGTCATGGGCACGGTCAACCTGCTCGACGCCGTGCGGCGCAGCGGGACCGTCGCCGCGGTCGTGGTCGTCACCACCGACAAGGTCTACGAGAACCGCGAATGGCCGTGGGGCTACCGCGAGAGCGACGCGCTCGGCGGACACGAACCCTATGGCGTGAGCAAGGCCTGCGCCGAGCTTGCGGTCGAAGCCTACGTCCGGTCTTATTTCGGTGCGTCGGGACCGGGCGTCGCGACCGTCCGCGCCGGCAACATCATCGGCGGCGGCGACTGGGCCGAGGACCGGCTGGTCCCCGACGCCATCCGCGCCTTCTCCGGCCGCATGCCGCTCACCGTCCGCCACCCCGAAGCCGTGCGGCCGTGGCAGCACGTGCTGGAGCCCGTTTCCGGCATGCTGATGCTGGCCGGAGGCCTCGCCGAAGGCCGCCGCGACCTGGCAGGGGCCTGGAATTTCGGCCCCGGCGAGGACGACGCCAAGCCCGTCGCCTGGCTGGCCGACCGGCTGACTTCGACCTGGGGCACCGGTGCGTCGTGGCGCATCGAGCCCGACGCGGGTCCTTACGAGGCAAACCTGCTGACCCTTGCCAGTGCCAAGGCCCGCACCGGGCTCGGCTGGACATGCCGGTGGGACGCCGGCGCGGCCGTGACCCGCGCAACCGAGTGGTACCGTTCATTCTACCAGGGCGCCGACATGGCGGACCTGACCCGTCAACAGATCAACGATTATGTCGAAGGTGATTCCCGTGGCAAATTCCAGCGCAAAGCAGATCAAAAGCACAAGCGTGCCGTTGCCTGAAGCTCCTGTGCCGGGAGCCTGCAGGTTCTGCGCGGCGCCGCTCAAGCGGACGTTCGTGGATCTCGGCGCCATGCCGCCCGCGAACTACTATCTGCGCACCGCCGACCTGTTGCGCGCGGAGCCCTATTATCCGCTCCACGCCTACGTCTGCGAGGAGTGCAAGCTGGTCCAGCTCGAGGAGATCCAGACCCCCGAGCAGCTGTTCACGGACTACGCCTACTTCTCGTCGTTCTCCAAGAGCTGGCTCGAGCATTCCAAGCTCTATGCCGAGAACATGATTTCACGCTGCGGTCTCGACGGCGCCTCGTCGGTCGTGGAGATTGCCAGCAACGACGGCTACCTGCTGCAATTCTTCAAGAAGAAGCGCATTCCCGTGCTCGGCATCGAGCCCGCGGCCAACGTCGCGCGCGCGGCCAAGGCGCGCGGCATCCCCACCCTGGTGAAGTTCTTCGGCGTCGAGCTCGCCGAGGAGCTGGCGGCGGCGGGCAAGCAGGCCGATCTTCTGATCGGCAACAACGTGCTCGCCCACGTGCCCGACATCAACGATTTCGTCGGCGGCCTCAAGGTCATGCTCAAGCCGGAAGGCACGCTGACCATCGAGTTTCCGCACCTGCTGCGCCTGATGAAGCTCAACCAGTTCGACACCATCTATCACGAGCATTATTCCTATCTTTCCTTCCTGACGGTCGAGCGCGTCTTCGCCCATCACGGGATCACGCTGGTGGACGTCGAGGAGCTCCCGACCCACGGCGGCTCGCTCCGCATTTACGGCCGCCACACCGGCGTGGAGAAGCCGTCCGAGAACGTCGCGGCCATGCGCGGGAAGGAAAAGGACGCCGGGCTCGACGATATCGCCGCCTACGAGGGCTATGCCGAGCGCGTGAAGCACACCAAGCGCGAGCTCCTGAGCTTCCTGATCCGGGCGCGCGAGGCCGGCAAGAGCATCGTCGGCTACGGCGCCCCGGCCAAGGGCAACACGCTGCTGAATTACTGCGGCATCCGGAACGATTTCCTCGACTACACCGTGGACCTCAGCCCCCACAAGCAGGGCATGTTCCTGCCGGGCTCGCGCCTGCCGATCTACGCGCCGGAGGCGATCTTCGAGACCAAGCCCGATTTCCTTCTGATCCTGCCGTGGAATCTGACCGAGGAAATCATGGCGCAGATGGCTGCCGTTCGCGAATGGGGCGGCAAGTTCGTGGTCCCGATCCCCGAGGTCGAGGTGCTGGACTGACGCGAGTTGCGACGAGGTCGAATCGCTCCCCTCACTCGGCTTCGGCGACGCCTCGGCGTGCCACCTCGCCTAGCAGGTTGTTGAAAAATGTTCGGTGCGTCATTGCGAGGAGGCGGAACGTCGACGAAGCAATCCAGAAACCCGCGGGTTTCCGATGATTCTCCGGATCGCGCGGCGGCAGAGCCGCCATCACCTGAAGCGCGCGCGAAGCGCGCGACGCCCTTCCGGGCGCTCGCAATGACGACAGTAAGGCTTTTTCAACAGCCTGCTGGAGCCGTTTGCGGTTAGCTGTGATCAACCAGAACTCGTCATGTCCCGGCGAAGTCTGTCCCCGTGCAGGCTGGGAGCGGGGCATCCACGTTCTTTTTGCTGCCGAACAAGCAAAAAACTCATGGATGCTCGCGCCAAGCGCGAGCATGACGGACTCAGTGAACGCGTTTGACCGGACAGCTGCCGGACAAACGCAGCAATGACGGCTTGGGTGGATGGCTCCAACCAATCACGACCATTCCGGCAATCCCGCTTTAACCTGCCAACTTGCGGCCCGACGATAGGGCAGCCGCCGCCGACGGGCCCGGCTTGACGAGGAGGCCGGGATAGGCCGCTTTCAGGTAACGTTGCACGGCATCGTCCACCGGCGGCAGAGAGACGCCGCGCCGGTTGGCCCGCGCGCATGCCAGGGCGGAATTGCGTGGGCGGCGCATGGTGCCGTCGAGGCCACCGCGATCGATCGGCTTTACCCGCGATTCCCAATCCAGATGAGCGAACGCCATGCGCGTGAACTCGTACCATGAAACCCGGCCCTGATTGGCGAGGTGATAGACGCCCCCTTCCCACGGCAGGTCGACCGCGAGGCGGCAGGCCGCGGCGGCGAGATCGACGGCATAGGTGGGAGAGGCGGTCTGCTCGCAGGCGATCTCGATGACCGCGCCCCTGGCCGCTTCCGCGATCCGCTTGTCCAGGAAATTGCCGCCGCGACTGGCGCGGCCCGCGATCCCGAAGACGCCGCTGGCGCGCACGATCATGACGTCGTCTTCCAGTATCGAGCGGGCGATATGCTCCTCGGCGAGACGCACGATCCCGTAGAGCATGATCGGACGCGGCAGATCGTCCTCGGTGTAGGCCTCGGCCTTGTCTCCCGGGAAAACGTAATCCGTGCCGAAGGTCAGGAGCCGGGCGCCTGCGTCCCGGATCGCGCGGCACAGCCCGCCCATCGCCACCACGTTTTGCCGGAATGCCCGCGACGGGTCCGTTTCGCAGCCGAGGACGTTGTCGTAGCCGCCACAGGCGTTGATCACCAGCCGCGGCGCGAAATCCCGCAATATCCGGCGCGCGGCCGGCTCGTCCTCGATGGCAAGCTCGCGATGCGTCGGCACGAACAACTCCCAGTCACGCGGCAACCTCGCGATTTCCGTGCCGAGCTGGCCGCTGCCGCCGATCAGCAGTACCTTCATGCCCGCTCCCGGAATCGGCCGATCCATTGATCGACCGTTGGCAGGCTATGATCCTTCGGAGAAATGATGGCCTCCTCGATCGGCCAGTCCACCGCCAGCGTGGAGTCGTCCCAGCGCACGCCGGCGGCCGCCTCGGGCACAAAATAGGCGAACATGTGGTAGAGAACCCAGGTGTCGTCGGCGAGGGTCTGGTAGCCGTGCGCGAATCCCTCCGGGATGAAGAAGGTATCGCATCCGTCCGCGGAAAGCTCGAAGGCCGCCCATTGCCGGAACGTGGGCGAGTGCGGACGCAGGTCCACGGCGACATCGTACATGCGCCCGCGCACGCACTGGACCAGCTTGGCCTCGGCGTGCGGCGCTTCCTGGAAATGCAGCCCGCGCAGGGTGCCGCGACGGGCGTTCCGGGTCAGGTTTGTTTGAACCACCGCCGCCGGTAGGCCCGCCGCCTCGAAGTCACGGGCGCAGTAGAGCCGCGCGAAGGCGCCCCTCTCGTCCCCGCGAGGGTCGAGTCGGACGAGCCTGGCATCGGGCAACCTGGTCGCAATAAAATCCATCGCCTTCTCACGCCCTGGTTCGCACGGTGGGAGCCTGCAGGATATCCGGCGGCCGTTCGGGTCGAATGCCGCCAGCCTGTCCTAGGCCTTGACGCGCCGGAGGTAGCCCCCGTGCGAACTGGTCACGAGAAGCTTGGCATTAAAGAATGGATCGACCTCGAAGTCGTCGCTCTCTTTCAGGAAAGCCTTGACCGCCGTGCCCGGATTGTTGCCCGGGCCCCAGGGGCGGCGGCGATGCGCCTGCGCGGGAATGTCCTCGACCACGGTATCGGCGACGATCAGGAATTGCCCCTTGGACACCAGGGGCGCGTAGAGCCGCAACTCGTCAAGCACGTGCTGGTGCGTGTGGTTGGAATCGAGAATCACCATCACCCGCTCCGCGCCCCTGACCCGCTCGGCGACGCCGCCGACCAGCTCCGGATCGATCGAAGAGCCCTGGATCAGGTCGATCCGCGTCGACATGGGATGCGCCTCGACGGCATGGCGGTTGTGGTCGCGGATATCGATGTCGATACCGATCACGCGCCCGTCGCCGATCAGCTGCAGGATCGAAGCATAGAAGATCAGCGAGCCGCCGCGCGCGACGCCGGTCTCGATGATGAACTGGGGCCGGGTCTCCCAGATGATTTCCTGGGTCGCGACGATGTCGGGCGGGATCTGGATGATGGGAACGCCGAGCCAGTTCCACTGGTACGACCAGTCGTACTGGTCGGACACCTTGAAGAGGTCGATCGCCTTGGCCTTGAGCGCGGCATCCCCGCCCATGGCCAGTGCCTTGCTGCGCTTGGAGGTTTCGAATTCGATCCTGTCGTCCATGGGACTTCCTTTCGATAACGGCGATGCATTCGGGCGAACGGACCGCCCGGGTATCAACGGAGCTTGTGATGGGCGGCCACGGCTTCCAGCATTTCCTGGAACTGGTAGACGAAGCGGTCCTGGTTGCAGAGGGCCGTAGCCTTCGCGGTTTCACGGAGGTTCTTGCGCAGGAAACGCAGCCGCTCGCGGTTCTCGGCCGCGGCTACCGCGCGGTCGACGAAGGTTTCGTCGTCGGAAGCGCAGAAGTCATCGAGCCCGCACTGCATGAGGACCGAGTTGCTGAGGCGTTGATGAAAGGCCTCGCCGATCAGGGAAACGATGGGCACCCCCATCCAGATCGCTTCACAGGTGGTCGTACCGCCGGTGAGGGGGAAGGTATCGAGGCTGAGATCGATCTCGTTGTAATAGGACAGATGGTTCCTGTCGGTCGCCTTGTTGTTGATCAGGAACAGACGGTCGGCACCGACGCCGTTCTTCTCGAACTGCTCGGCGATGTTCCTGCAGACGATGACCGACTTCACTTCCGGCCGGACGATCAGGAAACGCGAGCCCGGCACGCGCTTGAGCACCTTCGCCCAGTTCGCGATCATGCGGGGCGTGTATTTGTAGATGTTGTTGAGCGTTCCGAAGGTGAAGGTCCCGCTGCGGTCCACCGGCAGCTCCTCGATGGGAACGTCGGCGAATTCGCCGAAGCAGACCCAGGATTCCGGCATGACGATGGGCTCCTCCACCAGATACTTGTCCCGGTCGGGCACCACGTAGCGGTCCATGATCACGTGGTCGATGGTCGAAAGGCCGCAGCTGAAGGGATAGCCGAGCCAGGAAATCTGCACCGGCGCCGGGCGGAAGGCCATGGCCTCGACCATCGTGCTCTCGGTGAAGCCGTTGAGATCGAACAAGATTTCCACGCCGTCGTCGCGGATGGTGCGGGCAATCTCCCAATGATTCATGTTCTCGACGAAGTTGAAGCTGTCGACCAGGCTCATCAGGAGCTTCTGCACCGGATCATCTGGCGCCCGCACCGACATGTAACAGTGGAACTCGAAGCGCGAGCGGTCGTAACCGCGCATGAGGGGGATGAGAAAGCGGGAAACGGAGTGGCTGCGCAGGTCCGACGACAGGAAGCCGATGCGCAGCTTTCCCTCGCGCGGCACCGCGTTCAGTTCCAGCTTCGGCGCGAGAGCGGCGATCTTCTCCTTGTAGGCGCCCCAGCGCTTCACCAGCGCGAACAGCTTGTCCACGTCCTGTGGCCTGTCTGCAGACACCAGCAGGTCGAGAAGCAGGGCCGGGAGATCCTGGTTGGAAACCTTGTCGCAGTTGTCCCACATGTCGCCAAGTCCCGCGAGCCCCTTGAAATCGCAGGTGCCGCGGAAGAGCTGCGCCAGGTTGGGAAAGAACCGGTCCTCGTAGTTGCGGTGATGGAGAACGACCTGGCCATAGATGTTCGCCTGGTCGAAGTCGCCGGTGGTGCGGAACGTACGGCAGAGATTGACGTAGGGCTGGATGAAGTCGGGCTTCAGGCTTATAGCCTTCTTGTATTCTGGCACCGCCAGAGGCGCGCGGTGCCCCAACACGTAGGCCGACCCGAGCGTGTTGTGCGCGGGCGCCAGGTCGGGATCGAGCTCGACCGCCCGCTGGGCGGTCCGGATCGAATCCTCGATCTTGCCCAGGTTCAGGTACACCAAGGCGACGTCGCACCATACGTCTGCCTTGTCGGGCAGCAGCGTCAGAACCTGCTGCAGGATCTCGAGCGCCTTGTCCAAGTGTCCGCGCACGGCCAGGTTCATCGCGAGACCGACTTCGGCCGTCCAGAGTGTCGGGTCCTTCTCGAGCTCCGCGCGCAGCAGCGCTTCCGCCTCGGCGCTCCGGCCCTGAAGCACCTTGCTGATGCGAAGGTTGTAGCCGATCTCGGGGGCTTTGCCGGCCTTCTCGAGCGCCTGCTCGAACAGCGTCTCCGCTTCCCCGTAGCGGCCCTGCTGCTGCACCACGTAGGCAAGATTGTTGAGCGCCATGACGTCGTCCGGCCGCAGCGCCAGGTAGGCCCTCAGCGCCTCCTCGGCCTCCGGATAGGATCGGCCCTCGATATAGAGGCCGGCCAGCTCGTTGAGCGGAAGCGCCGCCTGCGGCGCGAGCTCGTGCGCCCGGGTCAGGTAGCGGACGGCATCACCCCTGTTTTCCACGCGCCGGCACAGGATGCCGAGGTTGGTCAGGGCATCGACCGATGGAGCAGGCCCAGACGCGGCTTTCCGGAAATGAAAGGCCGCCTTCCTGTAGTCCTTGACGGTAGTGTATACGGTGCCCAGGTTGTTGTGGCAGCTGACGTTGTTCGGCTCGATCTTCAGGGCCTTCTTCAACAACGCGATGGCCTTCTTGTAGTCGCCGCGCTGGTGACGTCACCACGCCGAGGAACTGGAGGGCGTCGGCATTCTTCGGTTGCACCGCCAGAACCCGCGTGTAGATCGCCTCCGCCTGGTCGAGGTCGCCGGATTTCATGCAGCTTGACGGCCGGGCGAGATCCGTGGCCGGATCGCCGATGACCGCCGGCGGTGCGGGAAATGCAGCCGCCGATTGCGCGGCCGCGATACCGCGCCCGTTTTCAGCATCAGTCGGCATGAGTTTTCCCTGCCACGCTGTCGGCATCGACTCGAACGACCTGTCGCCGCCGCCCGGAACCCGTGCGCGATGACGGGAAGTCGCGTTCTCGGCAGTTTCGGCAACTCATTGGGAGATTATGCAGAATTAATCGTTAACGTGAAGGTCTTGAGCGCCGGCCGGCGGCACGCGGGACCGGCGCCGGGCAATTCCTCCGGCGATCGGCAGAACCTGCCCGGACGGCGGAAAATTTTGCCGCACGTCATTGCCGGCCGGGACGTCGCACCTGCAGGCCGGCCCGTGGCGCGACGGGACGTGGCAGGAGGATGCGAAACGTGACCCTCACTGCAACGTCCTCTCCGCGCCACGCGAAAATGCATGGCAACGAAGGCGGGCGTCCGGAAAAGGGAGCCGACAACCCTTTTTTAGGACTTCACAACGTGATCATCGGATTCCGGCAGGAGGCCGGAGAAACTTATCCATGTAGGAGAAACATCATGGCTCTCAATATCGTTTCCAACTATGCGGCCGACGTCGCCCATCGCAACCTGATGGTCAACGACCGCATGACCACCGACTCTCTCGCCAAGCTGTCTTCGGGCAGCCGCGTCGTGTCGGCGAAAGACGATGCCGCGTCCATGGCCATCGGCTCTCGACTGAACGCCGAAGTGCAGGCGCAGAAGCAGGCCCAGGTCAACGCCATCCAGGCGACCTCGATGCTGCAGATCGCCGACGGCGCCATGTCGAAGGTGTCGGACATCCTCGTCCGCATGAAGACCCTCTCCGTGCAGGCCGGGTCCGGCCAGCTGGGTTCGACCGAGCGGTCATTCCTCGACACCGAGTACCAGTCCCTGCTGTCGGAAGTCGATCGTATCGCGCAGAGCACCGAGTTCAACGGTACCACTCTCGTGAACGGCTCGAGCACCACGACCACGGCTCTCAACGGTGAGAGGCACCAACAGCGTTGTCGCGGCGTCTGACGGTTTCGCCAGCATCGCCCTGAGCAACGGCGTCGGCGACGCTTCGTTCAAGGTCGGGTTACGATCCGGCACCACCAACGTGCTGACCCTGACCAACCTCACCACCGGTGAGAGCCAGGGTATCGACATCGACGGCACGGCCATCGCGACCAACGACACCCAGACCGTCAACTTCGACAATCTGGGCGCGGTCGTGACCCTGAACTCCGCGTTCGCCAAGGGCTCCAGACATCGCGCCGACCAATGCCTTCACGGTCGGTGGTGCCGGTACCGGTACGATCAACGAACGTGCAGCTGTCGCGGGGCGGATTCGTCGCACCGCGGTTCAGTCCCTGTCCGCCGATCTCCGGCGTCGATCGATGCTACCAGCGCCGCCGCGGCCGTCTTCTCCATCGGCGGCTTCTCCGGCACGGTGGACCTGCACTTCGACTGGCACCAAGTCGGTGACCCTGTCGAACGGTTCGTCCGCCGACTTCACCCTCACCTTCGATGTTAGGCACGGCGTTCGCCGACAGCGCGACGACCAGCACCATCTCGGTGGGTGACCTCGGCGCCCTGGTGTTCGGCAACACTTCGACCGCCAACACCACCAGCTTCACCTACAAGCTGGGCACGGGCAACGTCACCAACGTCGACGACGTGACGATCTCCGTGAACTCGATCAACACGAGCTCACTGGGCCTCAGCGGTGGCGACATCACCAGTGCCGCCAATGCCAACACCGCGTCGACCGCCGTCTCCACCGCCATCAACACGCTCAACAGCGCGCGTGCCGGCGTGGGTGCGGCCCAGAACCGTCTCCAGTTCGCGTCCGACAACCTGTCGTCCACGATCGAGAACTCCGAGGCGGCGCGGTCCAACCTGATGGACCTCGACGTCGCGGCGGAAATGAGCAACTTCACCTCGAAGCAGATCCTGGTGCAGGTTGGCGTTTCCATGCTGTCGCAGGCCAACCAGCTTCCGCACAACCTGCTGAAGCTGTTCCAGTAGCGCTTACCCGGTGGAGAGGGGAATTCCCCTCTCCACCGACTTTTTCATGACCGATTAGAGACAGTTTTATTCGAATTTTAGAGATTTCGCAGGCCGTCCCAGCCGGAGTCCACTTTGGTCACTCAGATCAACAGCAACACCTTCAAGGTCGACAGTTCCGGGCACGTGACTCTCTCGGGCGCGGGCACCGGCATCGACTGGCAGACCACCGTCGACAACATCATCGCCGCCAAGAAGGTAACGACCGACCGGCTGCAGACAAACATCGACACCAACACCAAGCAGATCAGCGCGTTCAACGACCTGAAGGGCCTGCTCGGCACGCTCCAGGACAGCATCTCCACCCTGCGTGGCGCGACCAGCTTCGACGGCACTGCCAGCGACTTCAACAAGAAACAGGCTTTCGCCTCGGTGAGCCGGACCGACGGCCTCACCCCCTCCAGCGCATCGAGCCTGATCGGCGTCACCGTGACCAACGCGGCCCAGGCGGAAAGCCACGACATCGAGGTGCTCCAGGTCGCCCGGTCCCAGAAGATCGCCTCCGATTCGTTCTCGTCCACGTCCACCGCCCTGGGGCTTGCCGACGGCAGCACCTTCCAGATCGAAGGCACCACGATAACGGCGTCGGCCCAGGACACGCTGACGACGCTGCGCGACCGCATCAACGCGGCCAATTCCGGCAGCAACGCCACCGGCGTCACCGCCAGCATCGTGACGGTCTCCTCGAGCGAGTTTTACCTGGTGCTGAGCAAGACGGCGGCCGGATCGGACATCAACATTTCCGACACCAGCGGCTCGCCGCTCCAGACCGCCGGCATCCTGACCGCCGGCGGGGCGCCCAATCATGAGCTTCAGGCCGCCCAGATGGCGCAGCTCCACGCCGACGGCCTGCTCGACCAGACCAACACGACGTACGAGAGCGGACTGCAGTCGAGCGCGTCCGCCACCCTGGGATCGTCGGGAACGATCCATTTCGACGACGGCACTACGACCCTCGATCTCGCCTACACCAGCGGACAGTCCATTTCGGATCTCGCGTCCAACATCAACGGCGATGCGACGCTGCAGTCCATGGGCATCTCCGCCTCGGTCGCCCAGGAAGGCGGCCAGTTTCGCCTCAAGATCGACACGACCGGCAGCGCCTTCACCATGACGGAGACCGGCGGCGGAACCGCGCTGACGGATCTCGGCGTCAACAATGCCCGCAAGCTGATCGAGCGTTCCAGCAATACCGTCAGCGACCTGCTGCCCGGCGTGACGCTGTCGCTGTTCCAGGGTGAGGTCGGCACCAACATCCACATCGACGTCGAGCAGGACCTGTCGTCGGTCAAGACGCAGATCTCGAGCTTCGTCGATGCCTACAACGCGGTGAAGCAGTTCATCAACACGCAGACGCAGATCGATTCGACCACCGGTCAGGTGTCGGCGGATGCCACGCTTTACGGCAACGCCGCCCTCGCCGGCATCCAGGAGCAGCTGAGCCAGGTCATCGGCATCGGCACCCAGGGCGTCAGCAGCGACTTTTCGGTCCTCGCCCAGATCGGCATCGGCTTCGTGGACAATGGGTCGCTTTCGGACCCGACCCTCGCCGATACGCTCACGGTCGACTCGAACAAGCTCGACACCGCGCTCCTGAACAATCCCGAGGACGTCAAACGGCTGTTCACGTTCGATTTCTCGTCGTCGGACCCGCGCGTCACCCTGCTCGATTTCAACGGCAACACCAGCTACGACCCATCCGGCTACACCCTCAACGTCGCCTTCGCCGAGCAATATGATTCCGGTACCCAGACCGATGCCGGCTCGGTTGCGCTGACCCAGGCCCAGACCGCAGGCCCCGCGGCGGACGGCATCAGCAACATCGCGGTCTCGGACGCGATCCCGACCGACCACGCGTTCAAGTACAGCTACGATTCCTCGACCGAGACGCTGACGCTCACCGATCTCACGACCGGCACGTCCGAAGTCCGTGGACATCACGTCGCAGCTCGACGCCGCCGCCGGGACCGGCCTCGACCTCGGCGCCGGGCAGTCGATCGACGTCAGTTTCGCCACCCTCGGCACGATCACGCTTTCCGGCGACGACGGGTTTGCGCGCGGCACCAACATCGCCGACGGCACGCTCGACACCTCGGCCCTCGACGTCAATACCACCATGACCGGGGGCGCCGTCACCACGCCGTCGACCGGACTCGACAAGGCCACCGTCGACGCGCTGATCGCCGCCGGGGCCTACGATCCCGCGACCGGCCTCCTGACGCTGGGCGTCACCAGCAACGCCAGCGGCGAGGTCCATTTCGACACCGCGAGCGGCATCAAGTTCGCCGTCGACGGCGGCGCGGTGTCGTCCGACATTTCGGCGACCAACCTGGATGATGCTGCCGCCCACACCGTCGATCTCTACGTCAACGACGGGACTTCCGACGTGAAGGTGGCAACCGTCAGCATGGCGTCCATCGCCTCGACCGCGGCGGGCACCGGCAACCTGACCGTCGACCTCGGCACCGGCCTGTTCGGCGCCGCCAACACGGCCACCAGCGCCACCGCGCCGATGGACAACTACCTGACCTATTCGAACGGCTCGTTCGAGATCCGCGACAGCTCCAATACCCTGCTCGGGACCGTCAGCTACACCGCCGGCGAGAGCATGACCACCCTCGCCAGCGACATCAACGCGATCTCGGGCCTGAGCGCGTCCGTGGTCACGTCGGGCAGCACCTTCGACCTGCGCGTGACCAGCGACACGTCCTCGCCGCTCACCTTCACGGCGGATTCCGGCGGCCTGCTCGCCCAGCTCGGCATCACCAATACCGGCAGCGTCATCACATCGGCCAATATCAACGGTCCTGCCGACGGGTCCGACGACGGCTCCGTCACGGTCAGCGGCACCACCCTGACGGCGACCGACGCGACCGGGGCGAACGGTCTGAAGGTTCTATATACCGGCAAGACCGATGCCAGCGGCATCAGCCTCAACTACACGGTCGGCGTCGGCAGCCAGATGTATTTCGCCGTCAACAACATGCTCGATGACACCACGGGCACGGTGCAGAACGAGGTCAAGACCCTCGACGACCAGAATACCTTCACGCAGCAGCGGATCACCGACATGCTGGCCCGCATCGACCAGCAGCGCCAATCCCTGCTCGACCAATTCATCCGCATGGAAACGGCCGTGACGTCGCTGAATTCCCTCTCCGACCAGATTACGCAGACCTTCACCTCCCTTACCAACGCCCAGAAAAATGGTTGAGCTTTAGATGGCTTCGCATCCGTCCCAGCAGTACCAGACCCAGCAGATCATGACCGCGTCGCCGGCGATGCTGGTGTTCATGCTCTACGACAAGGCGATCAACTGCCTGAAGGAAGCCGTGCGCGCCATCGAAGCGGGCGAGATCGAGACGCGCTGGAAGGCCAACGGCCGCGCCATGGAGATCGTCGAGCACCTGCGCGCCACGCTCAACATGGACGCCGGCGGAGAGATCTCCCAGAACCTGGATCAGCTCTACGGCGCTCTCCTGCGCGAGCTGCCCAAGGTCGACCTGAACAACGACCCCGGGCCCGCGCGGAAGGCCATTCATCTGCTCGAGCCGCTGCGCGACTCGTGGCGCGCGCTTGCGGACATGGGCGAAGAAGCCACCCGCCAGGCCGCGCAGGCCGCGGCTGCCCGCAACGGCGCGAAGCCGGCCGGTCCGGCGCCGAAGCCGGCTGCTCCGAAACCGGCCGCATCCGCCGCGCAGGATGACGTCCAAGCCCAAGCCCGCCCGGATCGCCATCTCCGCCTGATGGCGACCGGCGCGCACGCTGGCTTCTAGAAGCGGCAATGCGAAAATCTCTCCTCGTCATTCCGGGCAAGCGATGTCCTTGTGTCGCAAGGACATCGCGCGACCCGGAATCCATTCGCGCGTGGCCATGGATTCCGGATAGCAAGGCTCGCGTCCCGGAAAAGCATGCTTTTCCGGGCTCGCCCAGGCTTCCGGAATGACGGTCCCTGGTGCGTCGCGCCCCCACCGCCCTATTCCTTCGCGTCATCGTGCCGCCAGGCCTCGGTGATGGTCGCAGGGGGGCTCCGGCCCGGGCTTGCTCGTGGCCTGCAGCGCCGCTTTTTCCTCGTCGTCCTTCCGCCACGCCGCTTCGATGATCTCGACGACCGGCGAGAGGTCCGGTTTCGGCTTCGGCTGGGGCGGGGCCTTTCACAGTGCATTTCCTGAGATGGCGGGCTTTGTATTTACGCCGCTAAGAGGCTGTCTTGAAACGCGGTTTTGGGGTGGATGGCCGGGTTCGGATGTGATTCCAAACGGTTGTCGAAGCCAGTTTGGAGAGCCTCATGTGGACCCCGACCACCCGGCGGGGGGATGTCCCGACCGCTGTTGAAAAAGGGAGGTAGGCGTTGCTCACCTTGAGCCGTAGGCTCGGGGTGTCGAATCCGCGAAAGGAAAGCAACGCCATGAGGAAATCTATCACATCGGCCGCCGTTGTCGCGGCGGCAAGCGTCGAGCAGGCTTGGGACGAAGTCGGGGCGAGTTTCGAGCGGTTCTGTCTGAACGCCGGCCTGGCGACCTTGGCCGGCATGATGGAGGCGGAGGCGCGCGAGCTATGCGGCCCGCGCTACGGCCGCGGCGGCGAGAAGGGCCGGGCGCCGCTGGGGCAAGACGAAAGGCAAGGTCGGCTTTCACGGCGGCAAGATCGAGATGGAGCGCCCGCGCGTGCGCGGCCGCGACGGCGGCGAGGTGCCGCTGCCAAGTTGGGAGGCGCGCCAACGGCGAGGACTGGCTGGGCAAGTGGGCTCTGATCGCAGATGCTGATCAACGTCTCGACGCGCAAGTTCGCCCGCTCGGTCCGGCTGCCGGAAGGCGACATTCCGGCGCCCAAGGGCGCGGGCGTGTCGAAGTCGGCGGCCTCGCGCCGCTTCGTGGCGCTGTCGGCGGAGCGCATGAAAGAATGGATGGCGGCGGACCTGTCCAAGCTCGACCTGCTGGTCATCCAGATCGACGGCATCCACATCCGTGAGGACCTGTGCTGCTGGCGGCGGTCGGCGTCGACGGCGAGGGAGAAAAGCATCCGCTTGCGGTGATGGAGGGGGCGACGGAGAACGCCGCCGTCTGCCAGGCTCTGCTCGACAACCTGACGGAGCGCGGGCTCGATCCGCAGATCTATCGCCTGTTCGTCATCGACGGCTCGAAGGCGCTGTCGAAGGCGATTCGCGCCACGTTCGGCCGCCATGCGCCGATCCAGCGCTGCCAGGTCCACAAGGCGCGCAACATCGTCGAGCGGCTGCCCAAACCCCTGCACGCCAGCGTGCGCAAGACGCTGCGCCAGGCCTGGGAGCTTGCTGACGCCGACAAGGCGGAGCGGCTGATCGTCAATCTCGCGCGCCGCCTGGAGCGCGACGCTCCGGGCGTGTCGGCCAGCATCCTGGAGGGCCTCGACGAAATCCTCACCGTCACCCGCCTCGGCCTGCCGCTCGAACTGCGCCGGTCGCTGGCCTGCACGAACATCATCGAAAACATGAACGGCACGATCCGGCGGGTTTGCCGAAACGTCAAACATTGGCAGGACGCCTCGATGGCGTTGCGCTGGACCGGCGCCGCCATGTGCGAAGCCGCCAAGGGCTTCCGCAGGCTCAAGGCCCACAAACAACTGCCGGCGCTGCGAGCCGCCCTGGCCGCGCTCCAGGCCAAACACGCCGTCAACCACGACTTGACGAGAGCGCTATCGCTGCATAGCCTCCTCAACCAGCAACGCCCGCCGAGCCAATTTCAACACGAGCTCGGGACATCCCCCCCGGCGGCAGCATAGCCGCGAACATCTGCGTTACGGAAGCGACCTCACCGATGCGGAATGGGCGATCATCGCGCCGTTCCTGCCGCCACCGGCCCGAACCGGTCGACCCCGCCAATGGCCGATGCGCGAGATCATGAATGCCGTCTTCTACGTGCTGCGGGGCGGCATCGCCTGGCGGCTGCTACCCACGGACTTTCCGCCGATGACGACGGTCTACGGCTGGTTCCTGCGCTTCCGCCGCGAGGGCCTGTTCGAGACCATCAACCACCATCTCGTCATGATCGATCGCGAGCGGACCGGACGCCAGGCCAGCCCGTCGGCGGCCGTGATCGACAGCCAGAGCGTCAGGACCGTCGAAGCCGGCGGCCCCAGGGGGTATGACGCGGGCAAGAAGATCAAGGGCCGCAAGCGCCATGCCATGGTCGACACCGACGGGCGCATCCTGGTAATCCAGGCTCATCCGGCCGACGTTCAGGACCGCGACGGCGCCATCCCGCTGCTACAGGCATCGCGACGCTCGTTCCCCTTCGTCGAACTCGCCTTTGCCGACAGCGCCTATGGCGCCCAGAGAGTCAAGGACGCCACCTGCATCGCCATCGAGGTCGTCAAGAAGATCGCCAATCAGGTTGGCTTCCACGTCCTGCCAAAACGCTGGGTGGTCGAGCGCTCCTTCGCCTGGATCAACCGCAACCGAAGGCTGGCCAAGGACGTCGATGCCTGTGTAGCAAAGCACTCACCCGCCGCCCTATTCCGTCTTGTCCTTATCGTCATCCGGCTCGCGCCACATCGCGGCGATCATCTCGCCGATGTCGATGGGCGGCGGCTCGGGCTCAGGCGCGGGCGGCGCCTCGGCCTTGGGGTCATGAAGGAGGAGCGCGAGGCGGGCGGTCGCCCGGTAGCGCAGGGCGATGGGCGCCTCCTCGTCGGTGGCGATTCGCGCCAAGAGCGTGACCGGATCGCAGTCGAGCTTTCTGAGCTTCTGGGCGATGGCCCTGTTGACCGCCCATTTGGTGCCGGTCCGCTTGTTCGCGGCCTTTTCCTTCTCCTTCCCCGTCTCATCCGCCCCGGCGCGCCAGCCGCCGCGCCAGGGGTCGTATCTCGGATTTTCCATGCAACCTCCTGAGGCTGCCGCGGACCGGCAGACAACGGCCCGCAGCGCTTTTACAGATAGTATAACTTACCATACTTTCTAAATTTGTAAAGTAAAACTATCGTCTACTCGGCTCGAACGCGTGGGCCGAAACGGCGCGTTCCGGCGGATGAAGTGAAGCCGCGCCGCGGCCCGGGTGCGGCGCGCCGGCCCCTGGCGCCTGATCAGCTCGGATTGAGCCCCTGCTCTCGGCACGAGTTTCCCGCCCGCGGCAGAAATTTCCCGGCCAAGGCGGCGATTCCTGCCGCGGCGCCCGCGCCACCCCCGCCGCCGACGGAAACAATCCTTGAAAAACAAGGCGTTGCCGTCATCCCACCGGTTGGCCCGGCGCTTGCTCTTATTCCGGTGCAGAAATTTGCGAGCAGTATGGAACACCGCATCATGGACATTTCGATCAAGGATCTGATCGTACAGACGGAGCGCCCCGGCAGCGGGCTGCGGGGCCTCGCCTCCCAGTCCGCGCGCGGCGCCGCGTCTTCGGCGTCCATCGGTGCGTTCAACGACCTGCTCCAGAACGTCAGCGCCGCCGATGCCGACCCGGCACCGGAAAAAGCCGCCCCCGCCGAGCGCACGGCCCCGGACGATCGCACATCGCGCAGCGACGGCACCGTCCGCGACCAGGACACGTCCCGCGCGGCCGAAGCGGCGAACCGTCGCAGCAAGCCCGACGACAAGGCCGCCTCGGACGAGGACTCCGACAGCGAAGAAGCGTCCGTCAAGCACAAGCCGAAGCACGCAACCGTCGCGGCGGCGCCGAACGGTAAAGCGGATCCGAACAACGCAACGGCAGTGGCTAACGCCGCGCCGACGATCACCGTGACGACGCCGGCCCAGGCCAACGCCGAGGCTTCGGCCGCCGATGCAGCGGCCCCGATCAAGAACGCCGCGACCGTCGATCCCACCGCGCCCAAGCCGGGACAGAGCGAAACCGCGAGCGTCACCGGCACGCCGGCCCCGAAGAATGGGCCCGCCGCGAAAGCCACGACCGGAAACGCGCCTCAGGCGGCGGCGAAGTCGCCGCCGACGTTCGCCGATTTGTCGGCAATCGCCCAGCCGCAAAACGCTCCGTCCCAGTCGCCGTCGAGCCCCGATCTCGCGGGCGTCGCCGCGTCGATCGCCAACGGCAACACCGCCACGGCGAAGAACACCGGTGCCAGGACCTCCGCGACGACGGGTACCTCGATCACGCCAGACGCCGCGGCGGCGAACCCGACAGACGACGGCAAGCCGGCAACCGCCCAGGCCGCGGCCTCACGGGACCCGAACGTCTCGATCGGCACCGGCACCGGCAACAGCGCATCCGCGTTGCACAGCGCCATGACCCACGGAGTGCTCACCGCGCAGGAGATCGGGCAACGATATCTCCAGCGGCCAGGACACCGGCCCGAAAGATCCGCAACTGGCGGCCGCCCATCCCGCCGCCGGCGCGGCCGGCGCGGCCGGACCGGCGCACGTCAATGGCGCCGGCGCCAACGGCATGCCGGCCCTGCCACAGTCGAATGTGCCGCCACCGGCCGCCGCGCCGGCCCCGGCTCCGGCCGCTGAGGTGGAAGGCGCCACCGGCAGCGCGCCGCGCCCGAATGCCGCGATGGCGACCGCCCCGGTCAACGGCCTGGCCGCGCCCGCCACCGCCGGCACGACCGGCCAGACCGCGGCCGCCACACAGACGGCGGCGCGCACCCAGGTGCCGCCCTCGATACCTCTCGACGAGGTTTCGGTGCATATCGCGAAGGCCGCGGCCGACGGCACCGACCGCATCACCATCAAGCTCAAGCCGGCCGAGCTCGGCAGCATCGACGTCAAGCTGCACCTGACCCACGACGGCCGGGTCGCGGCGGTGATCAGCGCCGACCGCTCCGACACGCTCGCCATGCTGAAGCGCGACGCCCAGAGCCTCGAGCATGCGCTCGCCGATGCCGGCCTGCAGACCGATTCCGGCAGCCTGCAGTTCAACCTGCGCGGCCAGAACCAGGGACAGAATCCGTTCTTCGCCGGCCGCGACGACACCTTCCAGGGCACCGCCGTCCGCAACGACCCGCCGGCAACGGTTCCCCCGCAGGCGCTCAACGGCGCCATCGCCGGCTACGCCAACCTGCGGTCCGCCAGCGGCGGCCTCGATATCAGGGTTTAGGGTTTAAGGAGCCGAGACATGACCGTTTCCCCCACCGCAGCGAGCACGACCACGACGACGCAAACCGCGTCGCAGAAATCGCAGGCCTCGCTGTCGTCCGATCTGAACAGCTTCCTGAGCCTCCTGACGACGCAGCTCAAGAACCAGGACCCGCTCGATCCGGTGAAGTCGACCGAATTCACGTCCCAGCTGGCCCAGTTCGCCTCGGTCGAACAGGGTATCCAGACCAACTCGAACCTGGAGAAGCTGATCGCGGCGTCCAACGGCAACCAGTCGCTGACCGCGGTCAGCTACATGGGCAAGTACGTCGAGGCCAAGGGCGACACCATGGCGCTCAAGAGCGGCGCGGCGAACTTCTCGTACAACCTGCCCTCGGCCGCCAGCGGCGTCGTGTTCGTGATCCAGAACGATGCCGGCGTCCCCGTCGCGACCGTGTCCGGCGACCCGAGCGCGGGCAATCACAGCATCACCTGGGACGGCAGGGACGGCCAGGGCATGCAGCTTCCGGACGGCAACTACAAGATCACGGCGACGGCGGTCGACAAGAACGGCCAGCCCATCGACCTGCAGACCTACACCGTCGGGACCGTCGACGGCGTCGATAACTCGGACGGGACGGTCAATATCTCGATCAACGGCGTCGTGGTACCGCTTTCCGACGTGGTGACCGTGAAGAACACCGCGCCCAGCGCATAGATTTTTGACTTTCCATACTGACAGGATGTCGACAGGAGACAGGAAATGAGTTTTTACGGAGCCATGTTCTCGGGCGTGTCGGGCCTCAACGCCGAAAGCCAGGCGTTGTCCACGATTGCCGACAATATCTCGAACGTGAACACGGTCGGGTACAAGGATACCTCGGCCCGGTTCTCGACCCTCGTGACGCAGCAGTCGACGCGGAATTCGTACGCCCCGGGCGGCGTCATCTTCAACCGTCAATCGAACATCGCCTCCCAGGGCCTGCTTCAGGGATCCGCCTCGGCGACCGACCTCGCCATCTCCGGCCAGGGCATGTTCGTGGTCAACAGCGTGGCAACCCCCTCGTCCTCCGACCCGTACCTCTACACGCGGGCCGGCTCGTTCACACCGGACCAGAACGGCGACCTGCGCAACGCGGCCGGCTTCTACCTCCAGGGCTGGGCGACGGACGCCAACGGCGTGCCCACCTCCAGCAACCTGTCGGTGCTGAGCAGCCTCGAGACCGTCAACGTGGCGGGGGTGTCGGGCAGCGCCACGGCCACCGACGCGATCGAGCTCGGCGCCAACCTACCGGCGACCGCCGCCATCGGCGATACCGACACCACCAACGTCCAGATATTCGATTCGCTGGGCGTCGCCCACGACGTCGAGCTGACCTGGACCAAGTCGGGCCTCAACAGCTGGAACCTGTCGGCGGCGCCGCCGACCGGCTCGGCCTACGTCACCCTGACCGATTCCTCGGGCCAGCCCTACGCGTCCCAGGGCCTGCTCGAGTTCACCGGCCAGCCGGCCGACGGCGATACCATCGACATCGGCGGCACGACCTACGAATTCGACAGCGACGCCTCGGTGACGGCCGGCAATACCGCGGTAACCATCGGCGCGGACACGGCGACCAGCGTCGCCAACCTGGTCGCGGCGGTGGGCGACGGCCGGGTGAGCGTTTCCGGGACGACCGACATCAGCATCGTCCAGAACGGGGCGGGCACAGCCCTCGCGGTCGATCCCTCGAACACGTCCGCGATCACCCAGTCCTCGACCGGTGCCTTCACCATCCCGGCGCTCACGGCCGGCAACCCCGCGGTCGCCTTCAACGGCGACGGCACGCCGAGCGCCTTCAACGTCGCCAACGTGAACCTGTTCGACTGGAATACCGGCGCGTCGGACAGCCCGATTTCGCTGGATCTGGGCACCACGGACCTGTCCGACGGCATCACCCAGTTCTCAGGCGACTACAACGTCACCTTCATCAACCAGAACGGCGTCAAGTTCGGCACCTTCTCGGGCGTCTCGATCTCCGACCAGGGGATCGTGACCGCGCTGTTCGACAACGGCCAGACCCTGCCGATCTACAAGGTGCCGCTGGCGACCTTCGCCAACGCCGACGGCCTCACCGCCAAGTCGGGCAACGTCTACATCTCATCCGACGAATCCGGCTCACCGGTGCTGCGCTCAGCCAAGTCGGGCGGGGCCGGCGGCATCGCCGCGGGCGCGCTGGAGAACTCGACCACCGACCTCGGCACCGAGTTCACCAACATGATCATCGCCCAGCGGGCCTATTCGGCGACCAGCAAGGTGATCACCACCGCCGACCAGATGCTCGACGACCTGGTGCAGATCAAGCGTTAACTTTCCCGCCGCCGCCGGCGGATGGCGAAGCCCGGTTTCCGGCCCCCGGAAACCGGGCTTTCCCTTTGAAAATTAACCCTTTCCCTTAGCGTTTTTTTAAATCGCCCCAGGCTAGTTTTCATCAAGCCCCCGTTCGGGCCGACATGGAGGATTCGCCCAGGCACCCATGGGTCTGGCCGGGCATGGCGGGAATGCCGCACTACACGGAGTTTGCGTATATGTCGCGTTCGCAAGACCGAGATACGGGGCAGGTTGCCAACCATAATGGTGCCCCCACAAGCATCGACGAGCTTCCGCCGCCGAACACCAAGCGCTGGGTCATCAGACGCAAGGCGGAAGTCGTAGCTGGCGTGCGTTCGGGCCTGATCAGCCTGGAGGAAGCCTGCGAGCGCTACACGCTGTCCATCGAGGAATTCCTCTCCTGGCAGCGCCTGATAGACAGTCACGGTGTAAGAGGCCTACGGGCCACCAGGATTCAGGACTACCGACTGCACTCGCGGTCCGCCGACTAACCGCCCCACGAATACCATTTCTTTCAGCCAGCCCGCAGTGAACGCTGCGGGCTGGCTTGTGCTTGTGCCACCCGCCGTTCCGGGTCCAACCCCTAGGGAAAATTATTCCCATCACCCGGCAAATTTTGCCCCGTGTTAACGCGTTCTTCACCGCCCCGATTCTAAAACCGGAACGACAAAGATACTGGTCCGTCGCGGGGCCGGAAAAGCGCAACCATCCGAGGGGTGTCGATCCGTGTTCGAAACGCTGCGTAATCTCGGCGCCGGCAGGCTTATGGTCATAGGACTGATGACGGCCGGCTTCATAGGCTTCTTCATCTACCTCGCCTCGCGGCTCAGCTCCCCGACCTTCGCCCTGCTCTATTCCGGGCTTGATCCTAACGACAGCGCGAAGATCGTCGCCAAGCTCGACAACATGGGCGTGCCCTATGAAATCCAGGGTGGCGGTACCCAAGTCATGGTGCCCAGCGACCAGGTCACCAAACTGCGCATGACCGTCGCCCAAGAGGGCCTGCCCACCGGCGGCTCCATGGGCTACGAGATCTTCGACAAGTCGGATTCACTCGGCACCAGCAACTTCGTGCTCAACATCCAGCACCTGCGGGCGCTGGAGGGAGAGCTCTCGCGCACCATCAACTCCCTCGCGCATGTTCGGCATGCGCGGGTCCACCTCGTCCTGCCCACCCGTCAGCTGTTCAGCAGGACGGCCCCGGAGGCGAGCGCTTCGGTGGTCCTTCAGATGCAGGGCGGGCGGCGCCTGAGCCAATCGGAGGTCTATGCCGTACAGCAGTTGGTGGCCGCCGCGGTCCCCAACCTTCAACCCAATCATATTTCCATCGTCGACGGACAGGGCACGCTGCTTGCCAAGGGGCGTGAGGGGAGCGCGGCCGACGGCTCCGTTGGTGACGTCAGCCGCAAGGAAGCCATTCAGAAGTCCTACGAAAGCGACATGGCCCGGACCATCGAAAGCATTCTCGAACGGTCTGTCGGAGCCGGACGCGTACGTGCCGAGGTCACCGCCGACATGGACTTTGATCGCATTTCCACCACGACGGAATCCTACGATCCCAATGGCCAGGTGGTCCGCTCTACCCAGACGGTGGAAGAGAAGGCGGCGACCAAGGATGGTCAACAGCAGACTGCGGCAGTATCCGTTACTACCAGCCTGCCCGCGACCGGCCAGACGCAGAACCAGCAGAAGGCGGCGCCGCCGGAGCCCCGCAACTCCACCAATTCCAACCGCACGGAAGAAACGGTCAACTACGAGATTTCCAAGACGACCCAAACCCACGTCCGGGAAACCGGCCAGTTGAAGCGCATTTCAGTCGCGGTCCTCGTGGACGGCGCTTATGTCGACGACGGTGCGGGAAAGCGTGTCTACAAGGCGCGTACGCCCCAGGAGATCGCGGAGTATACAAAGCTCGTGAAAACTGCGATCGGCTACAACGCACAACGCGGCGACAATGTTGACGTCGTGAATCTCCGATTTGCCAAGGGTGAAGAGGTCGTCGAGGAGGAGCCCCGTCCGCTGTTCGGGCTCGGCAAGAACGACTATATCCGGATTGCCGAACTGCTGATCCTCGGCATCGTCTCTATCCTCGTGCTTTTGCTTGTCGTGCGGCCGCTCGTCAAGCGCATCCTCGATGCGTTGCCGGACGCGATCGCATCGTCCAAGAATCTGATCAACGAATCGGTCGCCGCGGCCTCGGCCCACGGCCCCGCCCTGCCCCCCGCGCACGGCGTGCCGGCACTTCCGGTCGGCATCGGCGGCGGCTCGGCCGACAACATCGACATGGCAAGCATCGAGGGCCGGGTCCGCGATTCGACCGTCAAGAAGATCGGCGACATCGTCGACAAGCACCCGGAAGAGGCCGTGAGCATCATCCGCAACTGGATGTATCAGGAATCGTAGGTTTTAGAGGCAGAGAGCGCATCCTATGCCCCCAGCGGTCAAAGAAGAATTCCGTAACCTGACCGGCCCCCAAAAAGCCGGCGTCATGATGCTGTCCCTCACCGAGGAGCAGGCCGCCAAGCTGTTCTCGCTGATGGACGATGAGGAAATCAAGGAGTTGTCTCAGGTGATGAGCCAGCTCGGCACCATCCCCTCGCCCACGATCGACAAGCTGTTCACCGATTTCGTCGAACAGATTTCCGCGACGGGATCCCTGCTGGGTACCTACGAAAGCACGGAGCGCCTTCTTTTGAAGGCGATGCCGTCAGAGCGCGTCGAAGGCATCATGGACGAGATACGCGGCCCGGCGGGCCGCACCATGTGGGACAAGCTCGGCAACGTGAACGAGGCCGTTCTCGCGAACTACCTCAAGAACGAGTATCCGCAGACCGTCGCCGTGGTCCTGTCGAAGATCCGCCCCGAGCACGCTGCGCGCGTCCTGTCGTCCCTGCCGGAGCCGTTTGCAATGGAAGTGATCATGCGCATGCTGCGCATGGAAACCGTGCAGAAAGAGATCCTGGATGGCGTCGAGAAGACCCTGCGCACGGAGTTCATGAGCAACCTCGCGCGTACCAACCGCCGTGATCCGCACGAGATGATGGCGGAGATATTCAATAACTTCGATCGCAACACCGAAAACCGTTTCATCACGGCGCTGGAAGAGCGCAACCGCAACTCGGCCGAAAAGATCAAGGCGTTGATGTTCACTTTCGAAGATCTGGTGAAGCTCGATCCCAGCGGCGTACAGACGCTCCTGCGTGAAGTCGACAAGAGCAAGCTGGCCCTGGCGCTCAAGGGTGCATCCGAAACCCTGCGCAACCTGTTCTTCACCAACATGTCCGAACGCGCCGGCAAGATTCTGCGAGAGGACATGGAAGATATGGGTCCCGTCAGACTGCGCGACGTCGACGAGGCGCAGATGTACATGGTGAACATCGCGAAGGATCTTGCCGAGCGCGAGGAAATCATCATCTCCGACAACAAGGAAGAAGACGAGCTCATCTACTAGTAAAGAGCTTAACGACAGGCATATCAGGATGTCCGTGGCCAAGAAGTTTGATTTCAACAATTCGTTCGACGCCGGCGACCGTGGCATGGTCGCGGCGCGCGACTTCACGCTCGCCGATATGGAAAAGGCGCGCGCGGAAGCGTACGAAAAAGGCATGGCTGCGGGCAGGACGCAGGAGCGCGCGACGATCGAGCAAGCAGGCGCGACCGCCCTGGGGACCATCGCGAAGCGCCTGGCCGCCCTCTCCGGCGAACTGGCAACGCTCAAGACCGCCATCGAGAACGAGGCGCTCGAGGCCGTTCTCGGCATCACCCGAAAGCTGGTGCCTCATTACGCCAAGATTCACGGCCTCGATGAAATGGAAGGCATGATCCGCGAATGCCTGACAGCGGTCTATGACGAACCGCGCGTCGTGATTCGCGCTCATGAAGCCGTCCTCGATCACGTCAAGTCGCGTCTCGATGACCTGATCACTTCGACCGGTTTCGGCGGCAAAGTCGTTCTGTTTACCGACAAATCACTCGCCGAGAGTGATTGCCGCGTGGAATGGGCAGACGGCGGCGCCGAACGCGACGTTGCGCGTCTGTGGCAAGACGTCGAACAAAGCATCTCCCGGTTCCTCGATCGGGACTCCCAGACCGGAACGGCCTCATCACCGTCTCGGACGACCACAGCCGGCAATTTGTCAGGAGAGAACGATGGCTGAAAACGAAACCCCGAATTCCGGCAGCGAAGAGGATATGAGCGCGGACGACATGGCAGCAGCCATGGCCGAGATTGCCGCCCAGGAAGCGGATGCCAAAGAACAGGATACCGCTTCCACCTCCGGTGCCGGAGACGAAGTTCGCACCGGCGCCGATCTGACGGCTGTCTACGACATTCCCGTGCAGGTCTCTGCCGTGCTGGGCAAGGCCAACATGCAGGTAAGCCAGCTACTCAAGCTCGGCCGAGGCGCTGTCGTGGAACTCGATCGCAAGGTCGGCGAGGCGATCGACATATACGTCAACAATCGCCTCGTCGCACGCGGCGAGGTCGTCGTCGTCGACGATCGGCTTGGTGTCACCATGACCGAAATCGTCAAAGCCGACCAGACTTACTGAGCGCGCGTAACGAGGCAGATAAAACCGTGCGGCACGTCATCGCCGACGAGTAGGAGTAACCCGGAATGCGACTTCTGATTGTTGGATCCTTGAATGGACAGATCGGCGCGGCAAGCAAGATCGCCATCGGCCGCGGCGCCAAGGTCGCCCATGCCGACGACATCGATGCGGCTCTCCACGCATTGCGGTCGGGCCAGGGCGCCGACCTGGTGATGATCGACGACAAGCTCGACATTCCGCGCCTTATCGGTAGCCTCGCCGCAGAACACATCAGCATTCCCGTGGTCGCCTGCGGGCTCGGCAACGACACCAAAACCGCCGTCGCCGCCATCAAGGCGGGAGCCCAGGAATATATTCCTCTTCCCCCCGACGCGGAGCTCATTGCCGCCGTCCTCGAGGCCGTGACCGAGGAATCGCACGCCATAATCTTCAGGGATCCCGCCATGCGGGCCGTGATCCGTCTCGCGGACCAGGTCGCCGCAAGCGATGCCACCGTGATGATCACCGGCGAATCGGGCACGGGCAAGGAGCTGATGGCGCGCCATATCCATAGCAAGTCGCGTCGCGCCAAGAACAAGTTCATCTCGGTCAATTGCGCCGCCATACCCGAGAACCTCCTTGAGTCCGAACTGTTCGGCCACGAAAAGGGCGCCTTCACCGGCGCGGTTGCCCGGCGCATCGGGAAATTCGAGGAAGCCAACAGAGGCACGCTGCTGCTCGATGAAGTCAGCGAGATGGACCTTCGCCTTCAGGCCAAGCTACTGCGCGCCATCCAGGAACGCGAGATCGATCGCGTCGGTGGCACGAGCCCGACCAAGATCGACATCCGCCTGATTGCCACGTCGAACCGCAATCTGGAGGAAGCGGTCAAGGCCGGCACGTTCCGGGAGGACCTGTTTTTCCGACTGAACGTATTCAACCTCGAGGTGCCCGCACTGCGGGATCGACCGCTCGACATCGAATACCTGGCGCACCATTTCATCGAAAAATATGCCGAGGTGAACGGCGTGCTGGCCCGCCCCCTTTCCGACGCGGCGCTGGCCAAGCTCCTGGCCCATTCCTGGCGTGGCAACGTTCGCGAGCTGGAAAACACCATGCACCGGGCAGTCCTGCTTGCCACGGGGGAAGAGATCGAAACCGAGGCCGTGATTCTGTCCTTCAACGAGGAGGGACATTCCGGCGGACGGCAAGCGCAGGAAAACTCCAATGTCGCCGAGCTGGCCACGCGCGGCACCGCGTCCAACGTCGGCCGGACGGTTGCGGAGGTGGAACGCGATCTGATCATCGAGACCCTGCAGCATTGTTTCGGCAACCGCACCCACGCGGCGAATATTCTGGGTATCTCGATCCGGACGCTCAGGAACAAGCTGAAGCAGTATTCCGAAGAGGGCGTTTCCGTTCCCATGCGGGGCGAGCTCGATCGGGCTGCGCTCTAGCCGATCACAGCCATCGCCAAGGCGAGTAGCCAGTAGATGACCGACATCAGTCCCGAAACCGCCGGCGGTGCCAGCGGGCTCCCGGATTTCCTGACCGGCCTTGCCAAGCGCGGCGACATCGCGCTGGCACTGGGCCTGGTCTGCATTCTGGTCGTCCTGATTCTGCCGATGCCGAGCTGGCTGCTCGACATCAGTCTCGCGCTGTCATTCGCGTTCTCGTTCCTGATCCTGATGACCGTGCTGTTCATCGCACGGCCGCTCGAGTTCAGTTCGTTTCCGACCGTGCTGCTGATCGCAACGATGTTGCGCCTTGCGCTCAATCTCGCGTCGACCCGACTGATCCTGGGGCACGGCCACGAGGGGACCGCCGCCGCAGGCCACGTCATCCAGGCCTTCGGCAACTTCGTGATGGGCGGCAACTTCCTGATCGGGCTGATCGTGTTCGGCATCCTGGTCATCGTAAATTTCGTTGTTATTACAAAGGGTTCCGGGCGAATTGCCGAGGTTGCCGCCCGCTTCAGCCTCGATGCGATGCCCGGCAAACAGATGGCGATCGATGCCGACCTTTCGGCGGGTCTCGTCGACGAAGCCGAAGCACGCAGGCGGCGCAAGGATCTCGAAGATGAAAGCACCTTCTTCGGTGCCATGGACGGTGCCGCGAAGTTCGTGCGTGGCGATGCGATCGCAGGCCTTCTGATCACCTTCATCAACGTGATCGGCGGCATGATCATCGGTGTTGCCCAGCAGCATCTCACCTTTGCACAGGCGTCCCAGAACTACACGCTCCTGACCGTGGGCGACGGCCTGGTCAGCCAGATTCCGGCGCTGGTCGTTTCCACCGCGGCCGGCATGCTGGTGTCGAAGGCCGGCGTCAGCGGTTCGACGGACAAGGCCCTGTTCCGACAGCTCGGGGGCTATCCGGCAGCGCTCGGCCTGAGCGGGTTCCTGATGCTGTCGCTGTCGCTGCTGCCCGGCATACCGATGCTCCCCTTCATGTTGCTCGCCGGCGTCGCCGGCGGCGGCGCCTACGCCACGACCCGTCGCAAGCGCGAACAGGAAGTAGCCGTCGAAGCCGAGAAGGAGGCCGCGGCCAGCGCCGTTCCCGTCGCCGAGGAACCCATCGCGACGGCGCTCCAGATCGATTACGTCCGGCTCGAGCTCGGCTACGGCCTGCTGACCCTCATCAACAATGAGGGCGGCAAGCGGCTAACCGACCAGATCAAGGCGCTACGCAGGCAGCTCGCCAGTGAAATGGGTTTCGTCCTGCCTTCCGTGCGCATTCAGGACAACATGCAGCTCCCCGCCAATACCTACGTGCTACGCATCAAGGAAATCGAGGCGGGACGAGGTGATATTCGACCCAACATGCTTCTCGTCATGGACCCCAAGGGCGAGCGGCTGCAACTGCCGGGCGAGGAAACCGTGGAACCCACGTTCGGCCTCCCGGCCATGTGGATCGAGGAAGCCCTACGCGAGGAGGCGTCCTTCCGGGGTTACACGGTCGTCGATCCCGCGACGGTGATCACCACCCACCTGACCGAGATCGTCAAGGACAATATGGCCGAGCTTCTGTCCTATGCGGAGACGCAGAAGCTCCTCGACGAGCTCGAACCCGAGCAGCAGAAGCTGATCGCCGACATGATCCCCAACCAGATTTCGGTCACCGGCGTACAGCGCGTGCTCCAGAACCTGTTGTCCGAAGGCATATCGATCCGCGATCTGCCGACCATTCTGGAAGGCATTTCGGAAGCCTGCGCCTTTACCCGGAACGCCAACGCCATTACGGAGCATGTCCGTATGCGTCTGGCGCGGCAGATCAGCGATGCGGCGACCGGCGGTGCCGGATACATACCGTTGATCGCCATGTCGCCCGATTGGGAGCAATCGTTCGCCGAAGCCCTCATTGGCGACGGCGACGAACGCCAGTTGTCGCTCGCGCCGAGCCGGCTGCAGGAATTCATCGGTCTGGTCCGCAAGACCTTCGAACGCCAGGCCATGATGGGCGAGAATCCGGTCCTCCTGACGAGCCCGATCATTCGACCGTTCGTGCGCTCCATCATCGAACGGTTCCGGCCGATGACCATGGTCATGAGCCAGAACGAAGTTCACCCCAAGGCCAAGATCAAGACGCTCGGCCAGATCTGATCGCAGCGAGGCAACGGAATCGCCATGCGGCTCAAGGCGTTCTCGGCACCCACGATGGCCCTCGCCATGGCACAGGTCCGTGCCGAGCTGGGGAATGATGCCATCATCGTCTCGACCCGGAACGGCGGCACCGAGAATGGCGTCACCGTAACGGCCGCCGTCGACGGCCTTCCATTGGCCGCGGCAGCGAACGGCAATGATGGGGGAAGTGCCCACCCAGACCCGTGGTGGAACGATCCCCATGACGCTGTCGATACTATCCTCGATTTTCACCGGGTACCGCCGGCCGTGGCCGATCCACTGCGCGCCACTACGGCAAGCCTTGACGCCGACAATCCCGTCGCACTGCTGGCGGGCGCACTCGACTACCACTTCTCCTTCCGCCCGATTGCACCTTCACCGGGCACTGCCGTCGTCCTGATGGGCCCCCCGGGAAGCGGCAAGACCGTCGCAGCCGCCAAGATTGCAGCCAATGCCCTGCTGGCCGGACGACCCGTCCGTCTCGTAAACGCCGATACCGGGCGCGCCGGCGGCGAGGCACGCCTCAAGGCGCTTGCCGAGCGCATCCAGTTGCCGCTCGAGGAAGCGCCCGACCGGGACGCTCTTGCAGACCGGCTGCGTCATGCCGCAAGCGAGGTGGTCGTGGTGGACACCCCGGGCATGAATCCCCTCGACCAAGGCGAATTCGACGAACTGCGCCGTCTTCTCGCCGGTGTTGGGGCCCTCCGCGTTCTTGTCCTCGCCGCGGGCACCGATGCGCTCGATGCCGCCGACCAGGCGACCGCTTTCACCGCCCTGGGCGCACAAGCCCTGATAGCCACGAGACTCGATGCCGCGCAACGGTATGGCGGGCTTCTGGCCGCCGCCCATGCCGCCAAGCTGCCCTTTGCCGCGTCCGGAATCTGCCCCCAGATCGGCGAAGGCCTCAGCCCTCTCAATCCCATGTCGCTGGCGCGTCTCCTCGCAACGCGCACCGACGGCAGCAGGACTGCCAATCCCAGCCGAGAGTTGGCCTCATGACGACGATCGATCCCGTTTCGACATTGCAGTCCGGGGATGGCTCCGCCCACATCCCGCAGCCCTATGCGCGGAACGTCATTTCCGTCAGTTCCGGCAAAGGCGGGGTCGGCAAGACCTGGTTCTCGGTCTCCCTGTGTCACGCCCTTGCGAACATGAAACGCAAGGTACTCCTGTTCGATGGGGATCTCGGGCTTGCCAACGTCGACGTCCAGCTCGGTCTCATGCCGCGCTACGACCTTTCGAGCGTCTTTTCGGGCCGCAGGTCCCTGGAAAGCACCGTGACGACCGTGGACCCGGCCGGCTTCGATCTCATCGCCGGGCAGTCGGGAGCGGGATCGCTTGCCGCGCTTGCGCCGCAAAAGCTTGCCGACCTGCGACGCGCCATCTTCGGCATGGCCGGCCGCTACGACCACGTAGTGATGGACATCGGCGCCGGCATCGACCGTACGGTACAGACCCTGGTCCAGGGCGTGGGAACGAACATTGTCGTCACCACCGACGAACCGACGGCATTGACCGATGCCTACGCCTTCATAAAGGTGATGGCGCTCGCCGGCATGGGGGATCGCGTCCGCATCGTGGTCAACATGGCAAACGATCATCGTCACGGAGAACACACCTACCAGACGTTGCTGCGGGCGTGCGAGCATTTCCTGAAAATCACTCCCACCCTGGCCGGCATCGTACGGCGTGATCCCCACGTGTCCGAAGCCATCCGCCATCAGACGTCCCTGTTCACGCGTCACCCCAACTGCAATGCAGCGGTCGATGTCACTGCCATCGCCGAACGGATCGGGAGTACGCCATGAGCGAGATCGTTTTCACGCGCAAGGTCGGCGACAGCGCCGTAGCACGCCCCCAGTCGGCCGGCGCGACGGCCTCCGCCACCGCAACCGTCGCCAGCCTGCCCGCATCGCTTTCGAATGCCTCGGTGGGAACACTGCTCAAGGCACTGGTTGCCGCGCAAACGCTTCGCGGGCTTACCACCCTCGAAACGGACAAAGGCACACTGATGCTTCAGACCAACGTGCCGCTCAAGGTCGGAAGCGAGCTTGTGCTCCAGGTGCAGTCGGTCGGCGCCCAGACGCGCATCGCCATTCTCTCGGTCGACGGCCATCCCATGGCGGAAGACAAGGTCGCCCAGGTTGTGAAGGCCAAAGGAACGCCGCGCCCGGGCGCAAGTGCTCCGACAACCGGCGTTTCTTCCGGTGGGGCTTCGCCCGAAAAGGCGGTCCCGCACGGCACGGTGGTTTCCAGCCTGGTAACACCTGGACCCGGCCAGCGCGTCATGCCCCCGGCCGTGAAAGGGCCTCTCGTCACCACGTCACGGAATGATTTCGATCGCCGTCCACAAAGGGCCGGTGACACCGGGGCTGATACTACCGGCACGCGTGCTGGCAGCGGGCGCGCTCACGGTCGCCGCGAAGGCGCCGGTGCAGGCGTCGACCCCCACGAGCAAGGCCGTAACATCCGGCGAGATCCTGACCATCCGGGTACTCGGGTTCGGTGCCGCCGGAACGGCCGCGCCGGCCGCCGATATTCCGTCTGCCGGCACCGCCATCCAACGCGGCGTCATCGTCGCTCAGGCTCCATCCGAAACGCAGGTTGCGCCGGTCAGGGCCGACGCCCCGCGCAGCCCGTCCACCATACTTGCGGTCGGCGGCGGACGAGTCGCGCTCGCGGCGCTTCCCCCCGGTCCCGTCGGCAGCGAAATGCTGTTCGAGATCCTGGATGCATACGAGCCGGATTCCGCGCAGCGGAATGCATCGCCGGCAGACGTTCACCGCGACTTTCTGCGTCTTGGCACCGACTGGAAATCGATGCGCGAGGCGGCAACGATTCTCGCAGCTTCGGACACCCTGCCGGCACAGGATACCGACGGTATCGTGCCGCGGCCCGGCCCGCAGATGACATCGGCCATTCTGTCCTTCGTCTCCGCCCTCAAATCAGGCGATCTAAACGCCTGGATCGGCGCCGAGCACAGCAGTCACCTCGCCCAGGCTTCCCAGGGCCAGATACTGAACATGCTGCGCGACGATTTCACCGCCATGGCCCACCATGCCGGCAACGCGCTGGGAACGGGCTGGCACGCCCTTGCCGTTCCGGTTCATACCGGCGTCCACGTCGAGCAGTTCCGTCTCTACTATCGCCATCAGCATGGGCGGCGTGACGCCGATCAGGAGGATACTGCGACGCACTTCGTGGTTGAGGCCGACCTCAGTCGCATCGGCCTGTTCCAACTCGAGGGACTGGTGCGCCCGCGTCAGTTCGATCTCGTTGTCCGCAGTGCGAAACTGCTGTCCAGCGACATGCAGGGCGCAATCCGCGGCATCTTCCAGGAAGCCCTCACGACGGGCGATTTTGCCGGAACCATCCGGTTTGACGGCGGCACCGACACACCCTTCAGCCCCGTCGGCACAAACTATCCGCCCGCAAGCCATGGCGCCGCGGTAATCGTTTGAGATCCGTGCGATCGTGATTTCTTTTCAGCGCGTCTGGCTGCGGCGAAAGACGCCGAGGCCCGCTTCGTCGAGCTCCGCCTGCTGTATGCGGGCCTCCCGTATTGCCGCGCGTTCCTGATTGCGGGAACGGATCAGGTCGAATTTCTTGAACTCGCGAAATGCCGCCGCCACTTCGTCAAGGGCGTGACTCATTTCAACCTCGACGTCCTTGAGGGACCGCAACAGACGTTCCCGGCGCGCGACGACCCCATGGGCATAGTTGGCATAGCTGCCGGCAACGACAGGATCCCTGGTCGCGACCTGCTGCTCGGCGCGCAGTTCCTTTTCGAGGTTCGCGAGCTGCTCATGGAGACGCTGCGCGAAGCGTTCAAGGTCCGCGACCTTGCGCCGCTTTTCGTCCAGCTTCCATTCATGAATCCGGATCAGGCTGTCGAGCCCCTTCACCGGTCACTCTCCGCCAGTATTTGCGCGAGCTTGGCGTAGCCCGACGCAAGGTCGCTGCGCTCATGCCGGTCCTGAGCAAGGAAGTCCTCGATCGCGGGATACAGGCTGATGGCGTGATCGACGCCCTCGTCGCTGCCGGCACGATAAGCACCAAGGCGGATCATTTCTGCCATGTCCTCGTAGGTGGCGATGACCTTGCGGGCCCGGTTGACGATCGCGTTCTCCGCCGGTGCATTGCAGTCCGGCATCGAGCGCGACAGGCTTCGCGTGATGTTGATGGCGGGATAGCGGCCACGCTCCGCGATGGCGCGGTCGAGCACGATGTGGCCGTCAAGGATGCCGCGCAGGGCATCGGCGACAGGCTCGTTGTGGTCGTCCCCCTCCACCAGTACTGAGAACAGGCCGGTGATGGTTCCCTCGCCGCATCCCGGTCCCGCGCGCTCCATCAGCTTGGGCAGCTCGGCGAACACGGTCGGCGTGTAGCCCTTGCTGGTCGGCGGCTCGCCGGCTGACAGGCCGATCTCCCGCTGGGCCATGGCAAAGCGCGTGACGCTGTCGATGATGCACAGCACGTCCTTGTCCTGGTCGCGGAAGTATTCGGCCAGGGCCATGGTCAGATAGGCGGCCTGACGGCGCATCAGCGGCGGCTCGTCCGAGGTCGAGACCACGACGACGCTCTTGGCGAGGCCTTCCTCGCCCAGGTTGTCGGCGATGAAGTCCTGGACCTCGCGGCCGCGTTCGCCCACCAGACCGATCACGTTGACGTTGGCGGCGGTGTAGCGCGAGATCATACCGAGCAGGACCGACTTGCCGACGCCGGAGCCGGCGAAAACGCCCATCCTCTGGCCCCGGCAGCAGGTCAGAAACGTGTTCAAGGCACGCACCCCGAGGTCGACCTTGCCCTGGAGCCGCTGACGGGCATGGGCCGGAGGCGGCGCGGCGCGAAGCGGATATGGCGCGTCGCCGTCGGCCAGCGGCCCCTTGCCGTCCACGGGCTCGCCCAGGGCATTGACGGCGCGCCCGAGCCAGGCGTTCGTGGGACGTATGGCCGGCTCCTGGCTCTCGACCTCGGCCTTGCAGCCGAGTCCCACCCCCTCCAGGGACCCGAACGGCAGCAGAAGGGCACGGCCTTCGCGGAAGCCCACCACTTCGCACCGCAACGGGTTTCCCCGCCGGCGCTGCACCAGACAGCGGTCGCCCACCATCAGGCGGCGCTGGACGCCACCGACCTCAAGCAGCATGCCCTGCACGGCGGTGACGCGACCATAGAGGTGATGTTCGGGGATCTGGCTGAGATTCGAGCGAACGGCGGCGAAAAGCTGAACCAAGGGGGTTCCTCTCTGAAAATCCAGCGGTAATCCGCTGCGGTCCCCATCATGACCCGGCTTGCTTAAGTTTGGGTAAAGGTATGGAGCACTTACCGGTTTCCGTCTTTAACCCTGTTACTTCACGGCTCCGGGAGGCGACACCACCCGAGCGCTGCACGGGACCGCAGCAACCCTCGGTGACAGCCCCGCCGCACCCGATGACCCCCGACGTCCTAGGGTTTCCGGGGCATTCACCTTTATTAAAAAAGGGGCGATTCAGACCGGCCGTTAAAGCTTTTGTTAACTTGATGGCAACCATAATGGCACCTATGGTTAATCAAGTTTGAAGCGGTCCCACGGGGCCTGGAATTTGGTTAAGGCGGCCAACTCAACGACCCGCCCGAGAATGTGGAGAACCTTCATGCGCATTCTTCTCGTCGAAGACGATTCCTCGATCGCGAAGAGCATAGAGCTCATGCTCAAGTCCGAGAGCTTCGTGGTGGACTGCACGGATCTCGGCGAAGACGGCCTGGAGATCGGCAAGCTTTACGATTACGACCTTATCATTCTCGACCTCATGCTTCCCGACATCGACGGCTATGAGGTTCTGCGGCGGCTCCGCTCGGCAAGGGTGACGACCCCCGTCCTGATTCTTTCGGGCCTGAACGAGCCCGACAACAAGGTCAAGGGGCTCGGTTTCGGCGCGGACGATTACCTGACCAAGCCGTTCGACAAGTCCGAGCTCATTGCCCGGATTCATGCCATCATCCGCCGTTCCAAGGGCCACTCGGAATCGATCATTCGAACCGGCAAGCTGGTGGTCAACCTGGATACCCGCACCGTGGAAGTCGACGGCCAGCCCCTCCACCTGACCGGCAAGGAATACGGCATCCTCGAGCTTCTTTCCCTGCGCAAGGGCACGACCCTGACGAAGGAGATGTTCCTCAATCATCTCTACGGTGGCATGGACGAGCCCGAACTCAAGATCATCGACGTGTTCATCTGCAAGCTCCGCAAGAAGCTCGCGACCGGCACCGGCGGAGAAAACTACATCGAGACGGTATGGGGACGCGGCTACGTGCTGCGCGATCCCAACGAAGCCGTGGCAGCCGACAACGGCAAGTCCAAGAAGCAATCCACCGTCGCCGTAGCCTGACCTTTCGCCTCGGGACATCAGAACCCAGAAAAGGCGGGGGCGCCATATACGCCCCCGCCTTTTCTTTTCCAAACTCTACAACCTATCCGACGGCGCGTTGAGGCTCCTTGGAAGCCACCTCGTAGAGGCCGCGCTGCCCCTGCACGGGGCGGAACTGATCGGAGATGCCGAGCACGGTCTCCGCCCCTCCGAGATAGAGGAAACCGTCAGACGTCATCTGCTTGCAGATGCGCCCCAGGACATCCGACTTGGTCACCTGATCGAAATAGATCAGAACGTTGCGGCAAAATATGACGTCAAAAGTCCCGAACGCTGTCATGGGCTCAAGAAGATTGAAATACTTGTACTGCACCGCCGACCGGATCGCCGGATCGATCTGCCAGCCGTTTTCGATCTGTTTGAAATACTTTACCAGGAGCTGAATCGGCAGACCGCGCTGAACCTCGAACTGGGAGTAGATGCCATCCTTGGCCTTCTTGAGAATGTCGTTGGAGATGTCCGTCGCGACGATCTCGAAGCGCCAACCGGCGAACGACGCCTGCATCTCCTTGAGAATCATGGCCAGGGAATAGGCTTCCTGACCGCTGGAGCACGCCGCCGACCATATCCGAATGGTCTTCCGCGTGGCACGGGCCTCCTTGAGGCGCGGCAGAACGACGTCGCGAAACTGATCGAATGGCTTGGTATCGCGGAAAAAGAACGATTCGTTTGTGGTCATCACCTCGGTGACCTCCACCAACAGTGACTCGTCGGTGCCGCGACGTACTTCGGCCGTCAACTCCTCGAGCCCGCTGAGCCTGCGGCGACGGACCACCGGCATAAGACGGCTCTCGAGCAGATACGACTTGTCCTCACTCAAGGCGAGCCCGGAGCGATTTTTCAGGACCGTCGCGAGAGTCTGAAAGTCGGCGGCGTTCATGGGGCGGCCCTTTTGGGAAAGTCCCTGATAAAACCGGACATCTGATCGAGCGGCAGCACCGCCGAGCAGACCCCCGCCGTCGCCACCGCACCAGGCATGCCCCAGACCACGCTGGTGGCCTCGTCCTGGGCGATGACGGTGCCACCGGCCTCGATGATTGCTTTGCCACCGTTAAGGCCATCCTGCCCCATACCGGTCAATACCACGGCCAATACGCGACCGTCGTAGACCCGCGCGACACTGCTGAACATGGGGTCCACCGCGGGACGGCAAAAGTTGACCGCCGGCTGCTGGTTCAGGCGAATGACGACACCGTCCACTCCCTGCTCGACCACCATATGCCAATCACCCGGCGCGATATAAATACACCCTGATTTGATCGGCTCACCGTCCTGCGCTTCGGCGCATGCTCTCCCACTTGCACGAGCAACGTGTTCGGCGAGAATCGTGGTGAATGTCGGCGGCATGTGCTGTGTGATGAGCACCGGAACCTGGATGCTGCGGTCGAGATTGCGCAACAGTGCGAGAAGCGCCTGGGGACCACCGGTAGAACTGCCGATCGCGAGAACCGAAGCGGGCTTGGTAACGGCTTTGCGCAGCGACAAGGAGACGTGGCTGTGAGTCGGAGTGACCGTTCGGATGATGGCGGTGGAAGCGGGCTGACGTGGCTTTGTATCGGCACGGCTTGGCGTCACCGGAGCGGTAGACCCACGGTAGGCCTGTCCGAGTGCCTTCACCTTCTCGCGCAATTCGCGATGAAAGGCCTCGCCCTGGGTGATCTCACGCGATGCCGTCGGCTTGGGAATATAGTCGGTGGCCCCGGCGGAAAGTGCCTTGAAGCTGATCTGGGCGTTCCGCTGCGTCAGGGTCGATGCCATTATGATCTTGACCCTGGGGCTTATCGCAAGAAGCTTGGGCAGGGCTGTCAGACCATCCATCACCGGCATTTCGATATCGAGAACGATCACCTCGATGTCATTTTGCGAGAGCAGCTTGATTGCCTGCTCGCCATTGGAGGCTGTCGCCAGAACTTCGACCGACGCGTCGGCTTCGAGGATTCGCGCAATCAGGCCACGGATGACGGCAGAATCATCAACTACCATCACCCGATAGGGGCCATTCCGATTTGCCGGGGCGGAATTTTCGTGAGCAAGCGACACGGGGAGACCTGATTTCTGTGAAGGAAAAATGACAGACGGGCAAATAGCTCCTTATGGGCCGCCCCCAAACGGCCCGGCTAAAGCAGCCCCGCCTGCCCGAATTTGGCCTGGATAATGTCGCTATCGAAGGGCTTCATGATGTACTCATTAGCCCCAGCTCCGATCGCTTCCTGAATGTGACTGAGATCATTCTCGGTGGTGCAGAACACGACGACCGGGCCGTCGCCTCCGGATGCGCTGCGAAGCGCGCGGAGAAACTCGATGCCGTTCATGACCGGCATGTTCCAATCGAGGAGGATGGCATCGGGCATCTTCGCAAGGCAGCTGTCGAGCGCCTCCTTGCCATTCTCGGCTTCCTGAATGGAGAAATTCAGGTCCTCGAGAATCTTCCGCGCTACCATACGGATGACCTTGGAGTCATCGACGATGAGGCAAGACTTCATCCCTTCCTCCGAAAATCTTCCGAATCGGCTGCTCAGGCGGCCTCTGCATGCCCAAAAGTGAGCAGGCGATTGATATCTAGTTTCAGCATCAGCTTGTTATCGAGCTGGTAAATACCGGCCGTGACATCCCTCCAGAGGGGGTCGAGGTTCGAGGGATTCCGTTCGTAGTCGGCACTGGACAGGCTCAGGACCTCCCCCACGGCGTCTATAATCAGGCTGTAGAGCTCGTTGCCATGGTCGACTACAACGCTCATGCCCTTGTCGCCTTCCGCACGAGGCGGCAGACCGAGGCGGCGCCGCACGTCGATAGCAGTCACGATGCGACCACGCAGGTTGAGCGACCCCGCAACCTCGGGAGGCGCAAGCGGAATACGGTTTATGTGCAGCGGACCAAGCACGTCCCGGACCTGAATAACGGGAATCCCGAACAACTGGCCATTAATGGTCATCGTGACGAATTCTTTGACAGAATCGTCGTTCTGCAACGTCTGCACGTGCTGGTCTGCCTTGGAAATCTTGCCGCTCATGCCGCACCTCGGACCATCAGCAGGGTCTCGTTGAGTGAATTCAAGATCGCGTCACGGTCGAACTTGGCGACATAGTCGTCGAAGCCGGCCTGACGCCCTCGATCCATATCCGCCGGCGTGGCATGCGACGACAGAGCAACCATCGGGGTTTTGCTCCATCGTTCGTCCGCACGGACGGTCTTGGCGAAGTCGTAGCCGTTCATGCCGGGCATTTCGATGTCGCTTACGATGACATCGAATTTCTCGCCCTCCTGAAGCTGTCCCAGCGCTTCGTCCGCACTGTCGACCGTCGTAACCTTGTAGCCCGCGACCGAAAGCAGCGGCGTCAGGAGATTACGGAAGAATGGGCTGTCATCGACCAGAAGCACGGTCTTCTGGCCACTGCCAAAGCCGAGCGGCTCGCCCGCGCCGGAATACTTGTCCTTGAGGGCGACGCTGACATAGTAGCCAGCATCGATGATTTCCGTCGCTTTGCCGTCGATCACCGCCGAGCCGAGAACGCCGGCGCGTTCGCCCGCGATCTCGACATTCAGGCGATCCTCGACAATGTCGACGATCTCGTCCACCACCAGCCCCATGGAGCGCTCTTGATCGGTAAAGACCACCACCGGCTGACGCCCCTCCTCGCGGATGTGCGCCTCGGGAGACACGGTGATCAGGGGCATAAGCTGACCGCGGTACTGGACCACGGACATGCCGTTGGAATGCTCGATCGTCGTAACGTCGACTTCCTCCAGACGTGCCACCAGCGAGAGCGGAACGGCCTTCGGCTCGACGGAATGCGCGCGGAACACCAGCAGCGCCATACGTTCGTCACGCCGGCCCGCATGGTGGGCGCCGAGGTCGGCATTGTCGCCTTCGTGCACGTTGGCTTCGCCGACTTTCGCGGCGATGCCGTTGGGATCGAGGATCATGACCACGCGGCCGTCGCCCAGAATGGTGTTGCCTGAATAGAGCGCGATGTCGCGCAGAATCGGCGCCACCGGCTTTACGACGATTTCTTCGGTGTCGTAGACCTTGTCGACCACGATTCCGAATGAGCTTGCACCGACGTTGGTCACCAGTATGAGGCTTTCCTCCTTCTGGTGAGTTCCGGAATCCGTCTGGGATTCGGAACCGACGGCAGCGGCCTCCAGTCTCAGAAGCTCGCGCAGGCTCACCAAGGGCAGAAGTCGGTCGCGAAGCCGAAGCACCGGCGCGCCGTTGATCCGCTCGATGGTGTGCTCAGTGTTCCCCGACACGCGGACAAGTTCGACCACGCTGATCTGGGGTACGGCAAAACGCTCGCCTGCACAACTCACGATCAGGGCCGAAACGATGGCCAGCGTGAGAGGAATTCTTGATGATGAAAGTCGATCCCTTGCCTTCAACGGACTTGAGCTCGATCGTCCCGCCGATCTTTTCGATATTGGTGCGGACGACGTCCATGCCGACACCGCGCCCAGAAACATTGGTAACCTTCTCCGCGGTCGAGAAGCCGGCCTTGAAGATGAACTGCTGGATCTGCTGGTCGGTCATACCGTCCAGCTCGCCCTCGCTGGCAAGACCGTTCTTGATCGCCTTGGCCTTGACCTTATCGATCGCAATACCGCGGCCATCATCGCAAATCTCGATGATGATATGACCGCCCTCGTGATAGGCGTTGAGGGTGATGGTTCCCTGCTCGCTCTTTCCGGCCGTGGCGCGTTCGCTCGGGGTTTCGATGCCATGATCGGCCGAGTTACGCACCATATGGGTCAGCGGGTCCTTGATCAGCTCGAGAACCTGACGATCGAGCTCGGTATCGGCGCCATGCATCTGCAGGTCGATCTTCTTGCTGAGATCAAGAGCAAGGTCACGCACGATGCGGGGAAGCTTGTTCCAGGCGTTGCCGATCGGCTGCATGCGGGTCTTCATGACCCCCTCCTGCAGCTCGGTCGTGGTCTGGCTGAGCCGCTGCAGCGGCACGTGCATTTCACTGTCCGACTGTCCGCGCATCATCTGCAGGAGCGCGTTACGGGTCAGCACCAGCTCGCTTACCAGGTTCATCAGGTTCTCGAGCAGTCCCACGTTGACCCGAATGGACTGGTTGGCGATGGCCGATTCCTTCGAATTACCTTCCTGTGCGGCGATATCGCTGGAAGCTGCAGGTTTCGGCTGGGGCTGGGCCTTGGGCGCGGCCCTCGGCTTGGCTACTTCACCCTCGACAGATTGCCCAAGTCCCAGCACATCCGCCCTGGTACTTTCGACGATCGTCAGTATTTCAATCATGATATCTTCGTTGGCGCCGATTTCCTGCAGGCTCTGGCGAAGACAGGTCATGAAGCGGTCGAAATGAACGTCGTTCAGGCCGCGTTTCGCCAGGCCCGCGTGGGCTGACTGAAGGTCACGCCCCCCATAAGCCGCATCGCCTCCCATCATGCTGGTCAGGAACGAGCGAAGCATGTCACGCAGGTGATCGAGGTCCGCACCCTCGAAAAAAGGCCGCAGTTTGTCGTCCGCGATCACTTTGCCGTAGAAGATGTCGACCGCAGTCTCCAGGACCGTCGCGCCGCCAAGTTGATCCAGAAGCGTGGCACCATGGGCGCTCGTCTCTGCAACAACCGGACCGTTGGATTCAGCGACCGGAATGCCGGCTTCCAACTCCTTGCCTTCTGCGATCGCGTTCAGTCGCGCGATAACGTCGCCATCGTCGCCATCCGGCTCCGCCTCGGTTTCCTCGAGCGCACCAAGCAGATACTTGATGACATCGATCGATTCGAGCACGGCCGAAATCGCCGCAGGCGTAACCTTCAGTTCCCCGTCACGCACCTTACCGAGCACGTTCTCCGACGCATGCGCCACGGCTTCAAGCCGTGGCAGGCCCAGGAACCCGCATGTACCCTTGATCGTGTGCACCAACCGGAAAATGTTGCCGAGAAGAGCCTCGTCATGGGGATTCTGCTCGAACTGCACCAGTTCGACGTCGAGTTTCGAAAGGCTCTCGTTGCTTTCCGTGAGAAACTCGCGAAGAAGATCGTCCATCGCCGTAACCTTGAACCTTCGTTTCTGCCGATGCGGACATGCCGAAATCGGTCGCGGCACGTCCCCAGCACGCCGCTTCTCCGGCCTCCACCTGTGGCAAAGGTCCATGAAACGCGTTAAAAAGCGGTAAAATTGAAGGAAATTCAGGCTATTTCGCCAAACGGCAGGAGCGCTCCGATCGTTACGCCATCCGCCCGCTCCGCCAGGGCAAGGGGACGACCCAGGATTTCAGCCAGAGCGCCGCAGTAGTAAGCGACCACCGTACGAGGAGTAAGGTCCTCGCTGGGCGTGGCCTTGGTGATGGCCGCGCGGTCTTCATTGGAAAGTGTGAATCCGTCCTTTACCGCCGATACTTCGACGGCAATCTCTTCCCCCTCCTGGCTGATCCCAACGATAATCTCCCCCGTACCGGGCAGGAGATCGCTCGCGAGCAGCACGAGGCTCATCAGTAGCTTTATGCCAAGGCGGGAGACTTCCCTGTCGGACACAGCACCAGGCTCTGGCCAGTTGATGTGAATGCGGCCATTACCCAAAGCCTCCAGTGTCCGCAGTCGCGCCTCCTTCAGTCCCAGCGGGCTTCCGTCCGAAGCACGCGCCGACCCCATGGTAGCGCGGTAGAACTGTAAAAGACGCGATGCGGCCCGAGCGCTCTCTCCGATCAACGAGAGTGCCTCTCCCTGCATTTGGTCATCGAATTCCGTGACCAATTCAACCCCGTTACCAATGGCCGAAACCGGGCTGATCAGGTCATGGCACATACGTGCGCTGAGAAGTTCAAATATCCTGATGTCCAATATTACTTATACCCCCAGGTCCCGTGCCCACGCGCCTCCGACTGAATGGCGGAGCTTTTCGTAGCGCCCCTTTGTCCCTACCATACACGAGTACATGAATATCGAAAGGCACCGAAGCCATTGGATGCCCGTAAAAATAGCAGTGGTGGACGGCTCGTGCCCGGCGATTTTGTCGTTCATCCCCAATGTCCGGAATGGGGTATTGGACAGGTGCAATCTGTCGACGGCCATCGCGTCACGGTCAATTTCGAGAACGCCGGCAAACAACTGATCAATACGGCCGTCATCATGCTCGAACGAACCGATCCCACTCACGAACGCTGAGTCACGAACGCTGGGCCACCGCCGCAAGACCGAAACGCCGGCATAGATCGGCTGCCCTATCAAGGTCGTCCGGTCGATTGATGTTGAAAAAAGGATCATAAGGCCGGTCGGGGAAGGCGACCTCCAGTGCCCCGACACGCCTCGCGAACGGCATAACTGCGCTCTGCTCCTGGTCCAACAGGTAGCCATTCAGCACAGGCGCCAGCGTAACCGGCCATAATCCGAACACCGGATGCACCCGCCCACCCGACGCGGCCAGCACCGGCACCGACCCGTCGTCACTGCGGACCTCTGCGGCGAGAGTTACCACCAGATCAAGAGGGAAGAACGGCAAATCGACCGAAAAGGACACTAGCCACCGGCCATGGCCGGGCCGGGCAGCGAGCCACTCCAGGCCCGCAAGGATACCGGCGAGCGGTCCCCTGAAACCCGGCACGGCATCGCCGATCACGGCCATCCCCGTGAAGGCGCGGGGCGGCACCGGAGCGTTCGTGCTGACCATCAGGAGGTCGACCTGAGGAGCGGCGCGCTGGCGGGCCCACTCCGCGAGGGAGATGCCGCATAGGTTAGCTTCGGCCTTGTCCACCGCGCCGAAACGCCGCGATCTCCCCCCAGCCAGGATCAAGCCGACCGTCACGCGCGCATTTCTCCCGTTTTTCGAGACCTCGTCCCGACGACGTCACAAGGTTAACACGGGACTTGCCTTTTTCTCCATATCTCCTTGAAGAACTTGACGAATTAAATCATCGCCTTCATTATGTTCACGATTTATTAACCGTTCGCGATAGGGGCCTTCACGAGGCTGATGGGGATGGCGGACGGGCAAGGCGTGGCGCGCACTTGCGTGCGCGTGCTCTTTTGGTGGGGGGTCGGTATAAATGAGTGCCACAAAGCTCACGCTCCGGGACCTCCTGCAGGGCACCCGGAACGACGACAGTATCGCCGAAGCCGCCGCGCTTTCCAGACACCCCCGGAACACCGCCGATAACGTGCTCCTGCCGGAAAGCGACGATGGCGCCGACAAGGTTTTGTTGCGAACGCTGTTTCAGCGTCTGGAACCCGTTTACGTGACCGATACCGCCGGGGTCCTGGTCGCCCACAGCAAGTCGTTTGCCGAACTATGCGCTGCCCTCTTTGGCATCGCCCCCGAGGCTACAGATCAGGTGGTAACGCCCCCCGGCCTGATGGAAGTCATTGAACAGCTTTATGGCGAAAAGCAGGAAATCCAACGCTCCGATACGGTCCAAGCGGGAGATGAAACGCGGTATTTCATCTCCAGGCATTTCCCCGTTCACGACGGCCATGGCAACCACGTCGGGTTTGGCGGCATATACGACGAGGTAACGCCACTCGCCCGGGCGACCCGCAAATCCAGCGAGATGGAAAGCTGGCTGCAGGATGTCATCCGGTCATCGTCGGATTGGGTATGGGCCGTCGACCACAATCACAATCTTACCTTCGTTTCGCCCCGGATTTCGGAAATAACCGACGAGCCGGCGCAGATGATGACCGGCCGGCATCTGTTGAGCCTCGGCGAATTCGATGCGGAGGATCATCTTTCGGCGCGCACCAGATCGGATATCGCCCGCCATACGCCGTTCCGCGGGCGTCGGTTCTTCATCACCAGCAAGAATGGCAGGCGCCATCATGTATTGCTGAGTGGCGTTCCGGTGTTCGATGAAACGAGTGGCCACTTCGTCGGATATCGCGGCACCGGAACCGATGTCACGAGTCGGTATGAGGCGGAACAATTCGCCTCGGCGGCGCAGGCGCGGTTGCAGGATACGCTCGAGGAATTGCAAAAACGCAACGAAGAGCTTGCCATCGCGTTGGAACATTCCCAGGTCGCCGACAAGGCGAAGATGGACTTCCTCGCCATGATGAGTCATGAGCTCAAGACGCCGCTCAATTGCATTATCGGATTTTCTGATGCCGCCCTGCAGTGCATCCACGGGCCGATCGACAACGCCTACCACGAATACTTCGAGAATATCCATAAGGCCGGACAGCATCTGCTGGCGATCATCAACGATCTCCTCGATACCGCCAACATCGACCGCCAGAACCTGACGGTGAATATCCGGCCGGAACGGGTCGAACAACTGGTTTCAGAAGCGGTTTCCCTGGTTGATTTGAAGTCGATTTCCGAAACCCTGGATCTGAGTGCCCTGTCGACGAAGATAAACCTGCTCGTGAACGCCGACCACGTGCGTGCGCGTCAGATCATCGTCAACCTGATCAGCAATGCCCTCAAATTCACGCCGGATAAAGGCCGCATTGGCATCGACGTCGCCACCCGCCCCGGCAACCCCAAAGAGATGGTCGCCATTACGGTATGGGATACCGGCGTCGGCATTCCGCTTGAGGAACAGTCCAAGGTATTCGACAAATTCTACCAGGTGGAACGCAATATACTGAGCCGTGGTAAGGAAGGGACGGGGCTCGGCCTCAGCATCTCACGCCATCTTGCCCGTCTCATGGGCGGCGACCTGACGCTCGTCAGCATTCCCGGACAGGGCTCGCGCTTCACTCTCCTGCTGCCGGCGGCGACCGACCTCCCGGAAACACCCGGTCTCGCAGACTGACATAGCGCCCCAATTCGATACACCATCCCGTATGATATTGGGAAATCTACGTTTTTTCATGACCGCGGTTCCACAGCCCCCTTGGTTGACGGGCTACGAAGCCTTATATTGAGGCTGTGTGCTTCAACCACCCAAGTCCAGCAAAACCATGATCGATCCATTTGGCCGCCATATAACCTATCTCCGCGTCTCGGTGACCGACCGGTGCGACTTCCGCTGTGTCTATTGCATGGCCGAGGACATGACGTTCTTGCCGAAAGCCGAGGTGCTGACGCTTGAAGAACTCGACCGCCTCTGCAGCGCCTTCGTCGGACTCGGCGTACGCAAGCTGCGTATCACAGGCGGTGAACCGCTGGTGCGCAAGAATGTCATGCAGCTGTTCGATGATCTGGGCAGGCATTTGCGCAGTGGCGTGCTGGACGAACTCACGCTGACGACCAACGGCTCCCAGCTCTCCCGTTATGCCCCCGACCTGGCACGGATTGGCGTCAAGCGCATCAATGTCTCTCTGGATACGCTCGATCGGGACAAGTTCCGCGAAATTACACGGTGGGGCGACCTCGACAAGGTGCTCTCGGGCATCGAGGCGGCTCGCGCCGCAGGAATCGCCATCAAGGTCAACGTGGTCGCGCTGCGCGGAGTCAACGAGGACGAATACGACGATATCATCCGCTGGTGCGGCGAACTCGGATGCGATATGACCCTGATCGAGACTATGCCGCTGGGCGATATCTCGGGAGACCGCACCGACCAGTACCTGCCACTTTCTCTGGTGCGTTCGCGGCTTGAGCGACGCTGGACCCTGACGGACAGCGACCACAAGACCGGCGGTCCAGCGCGCTACGTCAAGATTGCGGAGACCGGGCGCTATCTTGGGTTCATCACACCGCTTACGCACAACTTCTGTGAAAGCTGCAATCGCGTTCGCCTTACCTGCACCGGAACGCTCTACATGTGCCTCGGCCAGGAAGATGCCGCCGACCTCAGGGCGCCGCTGCGAGAAGGCAACGACGAAACGCTGGTCTCCGCCATCCAGGAGGCGATTTCCCGCAAGCCCAAGGGACACGACTTCATCATCGACCGGCGTGAGAAACGCCCCGCGCTGGCGCGCCATATGAGCGTCACTGGCGGGTGATCGACTGCCCTCTTAATTCACCGGAAGGGAAATGCGCGTGGCTGAAATCCTTGGTCTCGGCTTGAGCCACTTTGGCGGGTTCATGTTTCCCGATGAAGACATGTCGAGCCGGATCAAGGCCCGTCTCGAAGACGGCTCTCTTCCCAAAGAGTTGGATGATCCGGCCAAATGGCCGGCCGGCATGCGCGACGAATGGGCAAACGACGAAGGCGCCGGTTTTGCCCGCCGCCACAGGGATCACTATTTTCAGTGCCTCGACCACGTCCGGGATGCCCTGGACCGCTTTGCACCGGATGCCGTGATCATCTTCGGCGACGACCAGTACGAATGCTTTCGCGAAGATCTCGTCCCTCCCTATTGCGTGTTCGTGGCCGATCAATTCCAGTCGAAGCCCTATCTGCGCGCCCGCGGACTTGGTGGCGACTGCCCCAATATCTGGAACGACCCTTTCGATTCGGTGATCACAAATCAGGGCGCGCCGGACGTCGCCCGCTTCATCCTGACAGCCCTGCTTGAGCATGGGTTCGATCCTTCATACAGCTACAAGCTGCCACATCAGGATTACCTGGGGCACGCGTTCACCAATACGCTCATGTTCCTCGACCACCGGCGGAAGGGCTGGGCCTATCCGATCATCCCCTTCGCAATTAACGCCTATGGCTCGGCCTTGATCCGCGCCAAGGGCGGTTTGATCGAAAAGGGCAAGGCCGCCGATGAGAACCGGCAACCGGATCCGCCGGCACCGGCACCGCATCGCTGCTTCGATCTCGGCATCACCCTCGCCCGCATTCTCGCCCCGACACCATGGCGGATAGCGCTGGTGGCGACCGCCAGCTTCTCTCACGCCTTCCTCACGGAAAAGAATCACTTTTTCTATCCGGACATGCCATCCGATCGGAAGCGATTCGCCGAACTCAAGGCAGGTGACTATCAGGCATGGCGAGGCCTCACCATTCCGGTGCTCGAAGATGCCGGGCAGCACGAGCTTGTAAACTGGTATCCAATGATCGGCGCGATGGAAGAACTCGGCCAAAAGCCCGTGTTCTGCGAGCTGCTGGAAAGCTACCTGATGAATTCCGACAAATGTGTCGCGGTCTTTCCTCCCGGGGAGATGACCTGAGCTTTCCTTCCCAGAAGAAAAGTCGGCAAGCATGATACGCGGAAGCACATATTCGGCGGTCATGCACCTGACCATTCTTGCCCTGATTCTGTTTGGCCTGCCAAGCCTCGCGTTTCTTCTTCCCAAACTGGAGAAGCATGAAACGCCGGTACCCGTCGTCATCATGTCGGATCAGGACGCCGCAGAACTGAGCAAGCCGACCAAGCCCGCAAAAAAGAAGGACAAAAGAAAAGCCAAAGAGGACAAGAGCAAAGCCGAGAAAGATAAGAAAAGCGCTCCTAAAAAAAGTGAAGCACCCCCCGACAAGCCGCAGGGTAAAAACCCGCCCCAAGACACGCACAAACAGGAAACCGATGCGCGCGCATCGAAATCCGACCCTGAAAAGGCCAAACCGGAACAAAAGGATTCTCCGACGGCACCCAAGCAGGAGCCCCCCGAAAAAACCCATGGCGGGTTTTCCATCGTGAAGAATCCCGACCCCTATTCAGAGAGCGAGAGCGACAAGACCACGACCCGGGATCCCGTTCTAAAACGCGAAAAAGCGGTTCCGGTCAAAGGTACCGGCAACGACACGACACAGGCCCTCACGACCATCAATGCCGCCAAAGCGCCATCGCTCCAAAAGGCGCAGGCGGGGGGCGCTGTATCCTCAAAGACAGCGCAGGCTGCCCACCAGGCAAACCCTGTTTCATTGCCGCAAAAAAACAACGGCGTTTCGGGATCGACGCCGTCCGCAACCTCTCGCATCAACGAGAAGGAGCAGGCGCAAAGAGATTCCACTTCTAAGAACTTGGCACCTCGCGCAAACGCCCGCACCCAGCCAGATGTGAAGGCGCAACGGCAGGCCAGGTCTTCGTCATTACCCGCACAAGGAACAGCGTCCCCCTTACCGACATCGGAACAAGGTGACGTGCAGGTTGACCGGCAAGGCGTTGCCAGTAGCGCAACCAGTCCCAAGGATGCCGTCACGGAGTTGATGGCGGAACTTGCCGACCAGGTTCCACGCCTCAAGAACCTGCGCGACCAGCTGGAAAGCCCTCATCCCGAAAGCGCGAGCCCCGCGATGGCGCAATCGGCGAAACGCATGGAGAACCGATCTGAAGAGGGTTTTTCCCACGCGCAATTCTCGCTCGCGGAAATGTATCTCACCGGCGACGGTTTGCCACGGAACGACAAAAAGGCGATCGAGCTGCTCAATCGTGCAGCCATGAGCGGCTATCTGCCAGCGCAACTGACGCTCGGCATGCTTGCTGCCGAAGGCAAGGCGATGGAACGCAATCTCGCCGAGGCCCATACCTGGCTTGCGGTTGCAGCGGAACAGGGCAACAAGGCTGCTCAAGAAGTGCTCCCCAAGCTGGAAAAGCTGATGTCCACCGAGGACACCGTCGAGGCCCGCAAGCGAAGCTCTCAGCTTCTTCAGGTTCTGGTCATCATTCACGGAGGGGACATCAAAAAGCTTTCGAAGACAGAACTGAGCGAGCGTCTTCGAGTTCGCGGCCGCGCTCGGTGACGTCGAATCCGTTTATGTCCTCCTCGCCCAGGGAGCGGACGCCGATGGCACGGACCTCGACGGCCGTACCGCCCTGATCGAAGCGTCATGGCGGGGCTACGCGAAGATCGTGAAATCCCTGATCGACAATGGCGCCGACCTGAGCGCCACCGACAATGCCAAGAAAAACGCCCTGATGTGGGCCGCGATCAACGGCCACGCTCAGGTAATAGCCAACCTGCTCGCCGCGGGGATGCCGATCAACGAACAGGACAATGAAGGCATCACCGCGCTGATGCGCGCGGCATGGAACAGCCACTTCGATGCCGTTAAGGTTCTGGTCGATGCCGGGGCAAAGCTCAATATCAAGGACAAGCAGGGACTGACCGCTCTGGACTATGCCGTGAAATCGGGCAACACCCAAATTCAGCAACTCCTGAAGTCGGCATCGTCCCGCGGCTGACCCCCCGGGGCGGGCAAGGGTGGCGGGTGGATGGCACTTCGCTATAATCCCGCGCGGATCGGTAAGTCAGTCCTTTGATGGCCCCTGGGGAGCCGAGCACGAATGGCCTTTGAAAAGATCGCGTTTGTTGCCTCCGATGTCGCGGCGGCACAGGACGCGCTTGCGGCGTTGACGGCCCGGTACGGGAACTGCGACCCGAACGAGGCCGACGCGGTGGTGCCCCTCGGTGGCGACGGCTTCATGCTGGAGACCCTGCACCGCTACATCGACCGCGGGATTCCCGTATACGGCATGCATCGCGGCTCCGTGGGCTTCCTGATGAACAACTATGCAGAGGAAAATCTTCGGGACCGTCTTGCGGCCGCCAGTCGGGTGACTCTGCGCCTCCTGCACATGACCGCCCTGACGATCGATGGCACCGCCCATGAGGCACTCGCGATCAACGAGGTCTCCCTGCTGCGCGAGTCGCGTCAGGCGGCCAAGATCCGGATCAAGGTGGACGACGTGATCCGCCTCGATGAACTGATCTGCGACGGCGTGCTGGTGTCGACGCCGGCGGGAAGTACCGCCTATAACCTGTCGGCACACGGGCCCATCATCCCGCTCGGTTCCGCCCTGCTTGCGCTGACACCCATCAGCGCGTTCCGGCCGCGCCGCTGGCGCGGTGCCCTGCTGCCGGCCGCAACCCGCGTGACCTTCGAAATCCTCGAGCCCGACAAGCGGCCGGTCAGTGCCGTTGCCGACTACACGGAAATCCGGGACGTCCGCCAGGTCATCGTGCACGAGGATACCGAGAACAGCCTGACCCTGCTGTTCGACCAGGAGCACAACCTCGAGGAGCGGATCGTGCGCGAGCAGTTCCTGCCCTGAACCAACCTTGGATAGCGAGGCCGACCGCCATGCCCGGCCCACGCCCGGAAATTCTCGATCTCCTCGCGCGCCTTATCGGTTTCAACACCGTGAGCGCGGAATCGAACCGTGCGCTGATCGATTTCGTGTGCGACGTGCTGGCGGGATCGGGCATCCATGCAGACGTGTTCACCGACACGACCGGCACGAAGGCCAACCTGATCGCCCGCATCGGCCCGGAAGCGCCGGGTGGGCTGATGCTGGCGGGACATACCGACGTGGTTCCCGTCGCGGGGCAGGAATGGCTGAGCGACCCGTTCGCGGCGACGGTCCGCAAAGATCGCGTTTATGGACGTGGCGCCTGCGACATGAAGGGTTTCATGGCGGTGGCACTCTCCCTCGTCCCGGAGCTCGCGGCCGCGGAGTTGCACCACCCGGTCTATCTCGCCTTTACCTACGACGAGGAAGTCGGCTGCTTCGGTGCGGCCGAGCTTGCACCCGCAACTCTCCCGCCTGCCGGCGAAGCCCGCCTTCTGCATCGTCGGCGAGCCCACGGGCATGCGCGTGATTTCGGGCCACAAGGGCAAGCTCTCGGTCGATTGCCGGGTTCACGGTACCGAGGGCCATTCCGCCCACAACGACCGCGCCGTCAATGCGGTCGAGATCGCCGCCGAAGTGATCGTGCGCCTGCGCGCGCTGCAGCGGCGCATCGCCGCGGAAGGCCGCAAGGACGAGCGGTTCGACCCGCCGTTCACGACCATCCATACCGGCATCGTCGCCGGCGGCGTTGCCCGAAATATTATCCCGCGGGATTGCCGGTTTGAGGTGGAAATCCGCAACCTGCCGGGGGACGACGCGCAGGACTTGTTCCGGGAGATCGAAGAATTCGCTGCTTCAGAACTGGTGCCGGAAATGCGGCGCCTGTCCCGTGAGGCCGGAATCAGTTTCGACATCCAGTCCGATATCCCTGCGCTCGTGCCGCGCACCGACGGCGAGCTGCTCGGCCTCGCCCTGACGTTGAGCGGCGCCAACAGGCCCGACGTCGTCAGCTTCGCCACCGAAGCCGGGCTTTACCAGGGAACCGATATGCAGGTTGTCGTCTGCGGGCCGGGCGACATCCGCGATGCCCATCGCCCGGACGAGTTCGTCGCGCTCGATGAGCTGGTCCGCTGTGAAGCGTTCCTGCGTGCCGTCATCGGGGACGTTGCGCGCCGCTAAGCATCACAGAAGCGCACCGCCCGTTTCCACCGGGACAGGTTCCACAAGGGACGGCTCGTCGGTGGCCGGGCTGTTGACGCGCCGGCTCACCGGCCACGACGTCATGCGGTCCGCCGGAAACGGGTCGAGCAGCGCGAGAATGTCGCGAGCCGGTCGGTCGTCCTCGCCGAGCCAGCGGGCGTACTCGCCAGGATCTAGGATCACCGGCATCCGGTCGTGGACCGGCGCCACGCGGGCGTTGGCATCGGTGACGACGATGGTGAAGGTCTCGAGCTCGTCGCCCCCGGCGCCGATCCAATGCTCCCACAACCCGGCGAAGGCGAAGGTCTCACCTGCGGCGAGGGAGAAGTACCACGGCTGCTTGCCCTTCGGCCCTACCTGCCATTCGAAGAAACCCGACGCCGGCACCAGACAGCGGCGATGCCGGAAGGCGCCGCGATAGGCAGGCTTGACGGCGACCGTGTCGGCACGCGCGTTGATCATGGAAAAGCGCGCATCCGGCCCCTTCGACCACGATGGCACCAGTCCCCAGCGCGCGAGCGCCAGTTCCCGCCCGCCGCGCGGTCCCTTCCGCACGATCGGCAGTGCCTGGGTCGGGGCGGCATTGTAGCGGGCCGGGAAATTCGGGAGCGACCCGGCCGTGCCGAACAGCCGGGCCATGGCATCGGGCGGGAGCGTGGTCGTGTAACGCCCGCACATCTCCCCTGCCCCCCGGTTTCGGCCTACTCCAGCCGGACGTTCTTGGAGAAGTCGTAATCGGGCCGCGAACTCGCAGTGGTAGCTCCACGAGATCGTGTTCGCGTCGCGCTTCGGATCGAACACCCGTTCCAGGAAACGAAGCTGGGCCGCCCAGCCCGCTTCCGCCTGCTCGCGCCGGTAGCGCCCGGGCATGGTGTCGTTCAGCCAGCCGTGCGGCGCGCCCTTGAACACGTGGATCTCGTAGGACTTCTTCTTGTCCTCGAGACAATTGCGGAAGCGCCGGACGTCATCGAGCGAGATGATATGGTCCGCCTCGCCGAAGCTGCCGAATACCGGGCAGTCGATCGCCGCGATCACGTCCTCGAGCTTGCGCGGCTGCAGGTTATTCACCTCCCATTCGCGCTTCGAAGCCGCGCCGTACCATACCAGGGCCGCGGAAATCGGCCGTTCCGCCGCCAGCACCAGCGGGTGCCGTCCAGTCTGGCATACGCCCTTGACCGCCACTTTCGACGCATCGGCGCCGTCGATCCCGGAGAGCGCGTCGATCGCCGCCGACAGGTCGCGGGCGGCGGCGGGATCACTGATGTCGCAGCGGTCGTCGCCGCGGTGAAGGGCGTCCTGGTCCTTGTGACGGAAGAACACGTCCGGCGCGATGCAGACGTAACCGTCTCCCGCAAACCGCTGGGCGAGGTCCTTGGTGTGCTGTACCAGGCCGTAACGCTCATGCATCAGCACGATGCAGGGCCGTTCTCCCGTGCCTGTCGTGCGAAGACGCGTTGTGACGGCCGCGCCACGAAGGCCGGCATGCCGCCCGCGCAGGTGACTTCCTCGGTGACGATGTCCTTGGTTTTCGTGGCGCTCATGGTTCTCCATATCCTTTGACGTTGTGCCTGTGGGGCGCGGTGCCCGTTGCCCGGGCTCGTCGCTGGTGCGGGCGGCAGGAATCGAACCTGCAAGGCCGAAGCCAGGGGATTTTAAGTCCCCCGTGTCTACCGTTCCACCACGCCCGCGCTGCGATGTCACGGGCGATAATGAAAACTTTGCCCCGGCAATGCAACGCTGCCGGACGCGGCCACGGTCCGGAATTGAAAAAGCCGCCGGGATCACTCCCGGCGGCAGAATTCGGCGACTTTCAGGTTATGGGAGAGGATCTGGCGCTTGGTGGCTGGGACGAGGACATCGCCCGGATCCAGGACGATGGTCCGGGCCCACAGGCAATCACCGGCGCCGGAAGGGGCGCAGGCCGTCATCGAGCCCATGATCGTCAAGGCGATCCACGTTCTCCTCGATCTCTTTCGCACGCGCGATCTGCGCCATGGCGTCGTCATGGGCCTTCTCCTCGAAATCCCGCTGCGCCCGTGCGCGGCCGAGGCGCTGGGCGAGCCACAGCGCGACGGCGGCCACGATCAAGACAATGAGCGCGAGCGTCATGTCGGATCAGCCCCGGGTGAAGGCTGCGACCAGCCCACCCACGGCCATGCCGGCGGCAATGACGGCGTCGACCTGGTCGGGCTGCAGGGTGACGCCGATGGCGGCGGTGAGCGAGATCAGGCCGAGCCAGGTGGAACGCTCCTTGAGGCGATCCGCGATCCATTCGGTCATAGGACGAACTCCTTATAGTTGAGGATGAAGGCGGAGACGCTGCCGCCGCCCTTTTCGGTGTTGAAATGACGCTTCCAGTAGCGCGCGAGACCGGGCACGTCGTCCGCGCCCGGCAACGGCTCCGGTACTCGGAAATAGATCAGGCGCGCGATCGCGGTCGCATAGGCAAGGTTGGTGGTGAGCTGCTCCGTGTGGGACGGCTCGGCCGCGAGGATGGTATCTACGCGTGCGGCAAGCCCCGCGCGGGCCGGCAGGAAGTTGCGCCGGATGTCGCTCTCGGTCGCGGGCTCGATCTGGTAGAGCCCCCGCGCCGGGCCGTTGCCGAGCTGGCGCAGGTGACGCAGGCCGGACTCTTGAACCGCGGTCCCGACCAGCAGGTTTTCGGCGACCTCGGACCACAACTCCAGGCAGGTCAGCACCGGCCGCACGACGAGCAGGCGGAAATGGCGCGGGTTGATCATCCCTGCCCCCAGCGCTCGACCAGCACGCGGACGTGGCCCCAGGCCCAGCCGAAGGCGCCGATGGCAAGCAGGATCAGCCCGCCGAGCTTGGTCGCGCCCCACCACGCCCCCCGCCCCATGGCCGCGGCCGCCGCCAGCCTCTCGACGTTGACGTCGATCTTCTCGACGCGCTTCTCGACGTTGTCCATGCGGGCATCGAGCCGCCCGATCTGCTCAAAGAGGCCGAGGTGGGACTGGATCAGGTGGAACGCGGCCGAGCCGTCGTCGCCGTCGTCCGGTCCCTTACGGCGTTGATCGCTCATCAGCATCCCCTTTCGTTGCTGCACTTCTGCGTGCTAACTTCCGGCCGCGACACGCTCTCTATCGCCGCCACGGCACTGGCTCAAAAAGAGGAACCAGTCTTGCGTTCCATAGTGAAAGACGTTCTGAGAAGAACGATCTACTTCGCCAGCCGTCGCCTTGGCCCCATGTCGACGGCGCTCTACCGCGTTGCCCTGACCGTCGTTCGCGGATACCGGAATTTCGATTACGAGATCGCCACCAACGGCGAGGCATGGCTTCTCAAAACTCTTTCCAGGTTCAAGCCGGCAACGGTTTTCGATGTCGGCGCCAACCACGGCGAGTGGATGACGACGGCCCTTGCAGCGTTGCCGACCGCGACCGTTCATGCTTTCGAGGTCATGCCCGCGACCTTCGCTTCACTCTCAAAAACACACGCAAAAACGCCGCGGGCCGTTCTCCGCCCGTTCGGACTTTCCGACCAGGCCGGCACCGTCGAGATCAGGTATTTCCCCGACCACGACGGCGCCACGTCGATCATCACCGATGCGGAGATCCACGCGATCAGGTCGGAAATGACGATGGGAAAGGTCATGCGCGGTGACGGCTACTGCGCCGAGAATGGGATAGAGCACATCGACCTGCTCAAGATCGACGTCGAAGGCGCCGAGCATAAAGTCCTGGCCGGGTTCGACCAGATGCTGCGGGCGGGACGCGTCGATGTCGTTCAGTTCGAATACGGCCTGAAATCTGTGGTGACGCGCTACCTATTGAAAGATTTCTACGATTTCTTCCTTGCGCGCGGCTATGCGGTCGGCAAGCTCTACCCCAACGGCGTTGCCTTCAAGGATTACCATGTCACCGATGAGGACTTTATGGGGCCGAACTACATTGCCGTCCTGAAATCGCGCGCCGATATCCGGAATGCCATCGCGCGCTAGTCGGGCAGTCTCCGGATTGATTTGCCATAACCATCCCTTAAGTTGCTCCACCCATGCGTATTAACTTGCGGTAGCGTAGGCATCCCAGGAGGGAGGTATCCGCGCCAATGCTGGGTTTCAGGTTGTTAATAGTCCCTGGGAGCCGTTGCTGGCGGTCTCGGCCCGACTGGCATCCGTAAAGTATGAACGCCCACACCGTCTATCACCGCTTCGGCGAGAGGTTCCGCAGGCGCCGCATGGCCGCCTTCGCAGCACGGCTTGGCCTGACACCCGACACGACCGTGCTGGACGTGGGTGGCAGCCCGATAATCTGGCGCTATTGTCCAGTACGGCCGCGCGTGACGTTTCTCAATTGCGTTGCTCTGTCTGAATGTGCCCGCGCGGCAGCAAGTCATCGGTGATGGCTGCGCGCTACCCTTCGCCGACAAGTCTTTCGATGTGGTTTTTTCCAACAGCGTA